>JAFVRJ010000010.1 GCA_017504305.1 Clostridia bacterium
CTCCTTAAGAATTGTTTAGATTGATTATACTACAAAAGCTATTCTTTTTCAAGTATCATTATTCTAATGAAAAATATTATTTTTAACCAAAAAATTATCGTTAACAGATTGACAAGCGAAATTAAATGTAATAGAATAGTTAAAGCTAAATGCCGTTGTGGCGGAATAGGCAGACGCAAGGGACTTAAAATCCCTCGATGGCAACATCGTATCGGTTCGACCCCGATCAACGGCACCAAAAAAAGAAGCACTTGAATAGTGCTTCTTTTTTTGTGCTCGTTTGTCGGCGAACTACACCGGCTGGTTTTAATCAGCAGGTGCGCAAGTTGCAACGCAACCTGGCGAAAGTGAACGCTTGCGTTCAAGTATAATAAAACGTTTTATGCTTTTACCCTCTTTGAGCTCAATGGAGAAAGGTGTAACCCCTTCTTTCGCGCGCCGATCAACGGCTTTTATAATTGCACTCAAGTAGTGCTTCTTTTTTTGTGCTCGTTATCGGCGAACTACACCGGCTGGTTTTAACCAGCAGGTGCGCAAGTTGCAACGCAACCTGGCGAAAGTGAACGCTTGCGTTCAAATATAATAGAACGTTTTATGTTTTTCCCCTCTTTGGGCTCAATGGAGAAAGGTGTAACCCCTTCTTTCGCGCGCCGATCAACGGCTTTTATAATTGCACTCAAGTAGTGCTTCTTTTTTTGTGCTCGTTATCGGCGGACTACACCGGCTGGTTTAACAGTAGGCTTCAAACAATAACCAAGTTTTCCCTATACGTTTGATCTCACTCTTTTCTATGAGCTATTATCAAAATTTGCCCCTTGTACGATAGTTTAACTTATGTTACAATTTATGTATATTTATTTGTGGAGCTTCTTTTAATGTTAAAAAATAAAATTAAAAACATGTTCGCAGTTGATGACGGCAGACACATGTCTCCTCTCGAATACGTTTGCATAATGCTTTCGCGCATTGGCGGTCAATTCGGTTCCACCCTCACCGGAACCCTCGCCGCCGCCTTCTTGCACGAGCTTTACTTCGGACCTGTAGGCGTTGGTTCCGAGCAAATTGCTGAAATTCTTGCCGTTCAAACCACTATTACCACCATTTTAGGTATTGCAATCGGCTTTATTTCGGGATTAATCGTACAAAAATGGAGAACTAAATGGGGTAGATACCGCCATTGGACCATTATTTGCTTGATTCCTATGTTCGTAATTACCGTTATGTACTTCTACGTTCCCAAGGGCTGGACCGTACAACAAATGACTTTGCTCCGCTACGGAATCGCTTGCGCTCAATGTATATTCAACGCTTTCAACGGCTTTGGTCAACAAATCATGCAAGTTGTTTCGCCAAACCACAAGGAAAAGAAGCTCGTTGCAACACTTTGGCAACTCTCATACTACATCGGCTACGGCGGTGCTTATATCGCGACTTTCGTTTACGGCCTATTCAGCGATGACAAAAACGCTATGTACATGACTTTAGGTATCGTTGCCGCTGTCGTAACTATGCTCGGCAACCTCATGTGCGGATTGTTCTGTAAAGAAAGAATAGAGCTTCCCAAAGCCAAAAAAGTCAAAGTCACAAAAACCCTATTCCAATTATTCAAATACAAAAACTACCGTGCATATCAATATATCCAATGGGCAAACAACCTTGCTATGCTTGGTCAAATGTCTACCTATCTTGCCGCTATCACCGTAGGTTCATCTAAAAACCTCCTACTTACCCTTCCCACGGCAGTAGGCACCGTAGTCGGTAATTTAATTACTGCAAAACTTTCTAAAAAGTACGAACCCACCAAGCTTTTGAAGTTCTGTGGTCCCTTCTCGATGTGCGCGGCGGGCGTCCTATTCCTTATTTGCTTCATAGAAGCAAAAGCCGGAGTAATGTTCTTTGAAGGATGGACCAGTATCTTCTTCTACTTCTTCTATTTCATCTTCGGTATGGGCATTGGCGTACAAGAGCTATCCAAATCTCACTTTGACGTCGAATACTACGACTACCTCGAGTGGCAAACCGGTGAACGTCTTGAAGCAGTACAAGGTATTATTCCCGGCTGGGTAAACTCCGCAATCGGCTACTTAAAGAGCATTATGATTCCCTTTATGATTGCTTGGGTTGGATATAAATCTTCTTCTGAAGGCAACCTTGTAGAAACCATGCAAGCCGAACCCACCTATATGAACACCTGTCTATGGTTACTTGGCTTCCTACTATTCGGATACGCACTTGCAAACCTCATTAAGGCTATCATTATAAAAACAATGTACAACGTCGAAGGCGAAACCAAGCAACAGATGTACGTCGACCTCATAAAGATTCGTGAAGAGCGCCACAAGGCAAACGAAGCTATCGAGGCTCCTATTGTCGAGGAAGAAGCAACACCGGACGCTGTATAATCGAGGGTTACATGAGGCCTATTACCACTCTTTTTATGCTATCCTCGTTGGATGGTAAAATAAGTACCGGCTCTACCGATAATATGGACGTCGATAAAGACTTCCCTGCTATCGAGGGAGTTAAAGAAGGTTTGCATCAATACTATGAGATCGAGCAAACCACCGACTTGTGGTCCTTTAATACAGGTAGAGTACAAGCAAAAATTGGCGCGAATATCAAGCCAATCCCTCAAAAAACACCTGTTTCTTTCGTTATTTTAGATAATAAGCACCTTACTGAACGTGGAGTGCGCTATTTTTGCGCCCTATCAAAAGAGTTTGTTTTGATTACGACCAATCCAAAGCACCCTGCATTTGGGATTAAAGAAGACAACTTACACGTAATCTTTCAAAACGAACTATCCCTTCAAGATGCTCTTAAGAAACTAAAAATGGACTTCGGATGTGACAGACTAACCATCCAGAGCGGAGGTACGTTAAACGCCCTATTCCTGCGCGAGAAGCTATTAGACTACGTGGACGTTGTCGTAGCTCCCGTATTGATTGGAGGTAAAGACACCTCTACTTTAGTAGACGGAGAGTCTTTAACAAACAAGAGCGAACTTAATAAACTTGGTGTATTGGAGCTAATTGACTGCAAACCGCTTAAAAACTCCTACCTGCGCCTGCGCTATAAAGTAATTGGTTAATTAGATTTACGGGGGATATATGAAAGGCATTATTGACGGAACCTTTTTTGAATTTAGGCATCATAATACGGCGGAAGGTAAGTATTGGAACCCCGCGCTTGAAAGGTTCCAAGCAACCGACTGGCGCAACAAAATTCGAGAAATCCACTCTCTCGGCATGGAATACGTTGTCATTATGGCAACCGCCCTATACGATAGATGCTACTTCAAGTCGTCGGTATTTCCTTTTGCAGACATGCCCACCGAAGACCCTATCGAAGAAATCCTAAACGAAGCGGACAAGCTCGGAATTAAGGTATTTTTAGGCAATGGGTTTTACGGAGATTGGCGTAAACCGAATTATAATATTACCTCTAAGGAGGTAATAAACCGCTCATTTAAGGCTATGGAGGAACTAACGGCGTTATATGCCGATCACGAAAGCTTTTACGGTTGGTACTTCCCGGACGAAACATGCATAATTTTAAAGTTTTCAAAACCGTTTGTAAATTACGTAAACGAATGCTCACGCGTTGTTAAGGAACTTACCCCTACTAAAAAGACCTTGATTGCCCCATTTGGCACCAATTTAACGTTAGCAAACGATCGTTACGTAAAGCAACTTGTCGATTTAGACGTCGATTTTATTGCATATCAAGACGAGGTTGGCGTCAAAAAGACAAAGGTCAAGCGTACGGCAAAAATATATGAGAGGCTACGCAAAGCTCACGATATAGCAGGAAGATCAAAGATTTGGGCAGACGTAGAACTTTTTGACTTTGAAGGCATGGTATATCAAAGCGCATTGATACCTGCAGATTTCGAACGAATTCGAAAACAACTTGAAAACGTCGCTCCCTACGTTGACAAGATACTAACCTATCAATATTTAGGAATAATGAATCCATTGGATTCCCCCTCTTTTGCAGGTCATCCAAGCTCAAGCGAGTTATATAATGCGTATTTAGACTATTTAAAAAAATAAAAGAGGCAAAGCCTCTTTTTTTATTATGCGACTTTCAATCGAGATCGTTTAGCTAAAGCAAAAATACCATAAACGACTGCAGTAATCACAAAGCCTATAAAATACCCTATGCTATCGAGCAACACGTCGTCAAAGCATCCGTAGCGACCTCTGACCGTAACTTGTATAGCCTCGGTCAATATTGCAAAGCCAACACCCGTTAAAAGGCTTATAGCAATGGTCGAAAGTTTAGAACTATTAAAAAGACCTATTGTCAAAGTTCCAAGAACTGCTAATACGAAAAACGCTCCAAAATGCCCTATCCCTTTACGGATAAAGGTATTGAACTCTTTTAGGTTTTGCTCGATGGTATTAGTCAGTTTATCTGCCCCTACTACTTCGGTTACGTCTTGTACTGCATCGGATACAGCACCGCTATGAGAGGACGAAACTTCGGCGGGAAGGCTCGCTTCAAACACAAGCACAATACCCAATAAAAGATAGGTAAACAATAATAAATATTTAATTACTTTGATTTTGGTGCTCATATTGCCTCCCAATAGATTTTAGCATATATTACACCATATTTCAATACCACACTTGATATTTGTAAAAACTTATTATTTACTTATTTTAGTAGCTTCAGCTACCTATTCTACCTGTATATATGACAAATAGGTGCGCATAAGCGCACCTACTCTAATCCTTAACGTTTTTGTTTTCGCCGGAAATAAAGTCTTTTATTTCGACAATATCTTCTTGTATAAGCTCTACTATTTCGAGCTTCTTGGCAAGGGAGTCAATTAGCGTTTGGTACTTTTCTTCCCGTGCCTTGCTATCTTTCATTTGCGTAATAAATAGCCCTACGAACAGCATGGCCCATAGTCCGCTATTTAGCGCCACTTCCCAAATTTGCTCCCACATTGCAAGTCTCCTTTTTTAATTTATTGAGCTTGCGCTCATCTCGCTCAAGCTCTAAACATAGCTTTTTTACGGCGCTCAAGCACTCCCTACACAATCTTAATCTACCGCTCGGCATGGTGTCCGCTCGGTAGACTTCGTACTCGGCATAGTTTCGGCATGCACCGTTATCACATTTGGTCCTTACGGTTACTTTTTTTAATTCCATACGCCTCCTACCTATTTACGTTCCATTGTAGTAGCTTGATAAATTGTAGCTCACCCATTAGTTTTTCAAGATCGGCTCTCGACTCTGCCATCATCGACATTGCTGTCATCTTGTCAAAGTTGCCATAGAAGCTCTCCGCCATACTTAAACGCTTGTCGTATTCCTGTTGCTTTTCAGGTGTTACTCCGTTTTCACGTTCGTACTCTCGCTCTGCTTCAATCTCGTCAAACAAAGCTTGCTGTCTCTGCTTTTGTAGCTCCGTAAGGAGTTTATTGCGCTCCTCTTGGTACTTCATTTCGCGCTCTTGGATCTTGAGATTGTAATTATTTATTTCCTCAAGGCGCTTTTCCTCATCTTGCTTAAGCTTACTGATCTTCGCTGATAAATCCGCCGCATAGCTCAAATCGTACTCTTTAAGGGCGTTTTCATAGGTTGTTTGCGCTTCGCTTATGGCGTTTTTGATCGATAGGTACTTTAGATCATACTCCGCATTGACCGTCGCTACTTTATGCTCGTACTCTTTGCCAATTTGCTCTACCCCGTAACTATTAATGGTAGAGTTGACAAGCCCTTGCAATATCATATCGTTACGGAACTCCTTATCAGTACGTTTACGAGCGGAATCCAAAGCCAAAAGGTCTTCTTCTTCACTAAATTCGGCATCTTTTTGAAGTTTTTCTTGCTTATTCATTGTAGATTCATACTTTTCAGTTGCATCATCTACCTTCTTTTCGTATCCCGGTAACAGCTCCGTTTCCGCCTCCGAAACAATTTCTTCATCCGTTTTAGCAACATATTCCTTGGACTCCAACCCTAACGTTTCAGGTAGCTCTGGTATTGAAATATCAACGCCGGTGTTTTCCTTGCGGTAACTATTGTCCATGTTAATAAGGGTGTTGATGAGCGCGTCGGAGGTGTATCCGTGTTCCTTTGCAGAGTAATCTACGGTACCACCGGCGCTACTCGGTCGATGCTTACCACTGATTGTATAACTTAAATCTTCAAAAGCATCTTTTATTTCCTCGAGTGCCTCGTCCGCCTTTTGACCAACTTTTTCACCAAAATTCTTTAGTTTTTCCTTCGTACTACTCATTTTGACCTCCCAACGAGTCGATCTTCTTGTTAATCTCCTCTATCTTCTTGGTTAAAATTATAAGGCGGTCACGCATTTCGTTTATAGATTTAATAACGTACTCCATATTACGGATGATACCTCCTGTTGAAATCAAATACCAATTGCATCGAGTCCACCGCAAAATCTTCGCTTTCACCGCGAAGCGATATGCAAAAATCATAGCCTATGGTGTTAAACGGTATCATATAGCTATTGCGCATAGAGCCATAAGCACTCTTTTCACTATTAATACCGTCTTGACTTACGTTGACGCTTAAATCGGTATTTGTCTTTATATAAACCCGCCTCAAGTGCTTGACTCTTGCGGGATCGTTAAAATTAACGGCGGGACTTCGCCATAATTTAGGCAAGACAGCACCATACAGCTTGCCGTCATCGGTAATTCTACCTGGCCTATAAAGCCTTGCATTACCATACACAAGGAAGATTTCATTGATTTTTGAGCTTAAAACAGGCAAAAATCCCACAATATCTGCCCCGCGGAATATTCCTTCCCCGTCGGTCATGCTATCGATAACGATAACTCCGTTATTACATGCAACACCGAGCGTTGATTCATCGCCAATCAGCTCACCTTCAGTTTTTAGCTTAACCGCACAATAGTATTTTCCGTTAAAAAAGCAGGAAGAAGCATACTCCGTGCTATCAATCAGTGCCGTTAACCCAGGGTGAACCTTGCGTAAAGAGGAGCCGTTAAACAAATATAGATTGTTACCTGCAAAAAAGGTTACACTATCGTTATTTACGGCAATACTGCCGGGCACAATAAGCTCGTGCGTTCTAAAAAGCCCCGTCAATACGTAATCCTCGGGATTAGCATAAGCAGTTAGCCTACTTACCGAGAACTCTCTGAATAAATAAAGGTATCCGCCCATAGAGATAATTTTTTGGAGCTTACCACCTTCATCCATTAGTGAAATAGATCCGCCTCCTTCTTCCGGTAGAAATTTATCCGGTTGAAGCTGTGCGCTAAAGTGTAAAGTATTTTGATTACTTGCATCTATACCGAACACCCTATCAAAATGCATACAGGCGGAAATCAGCGGTTTGGCTGTATCATAAGTGACGACGGTACTACCATCGAAAACACTTAAGCCACCCGACCAGAAGATAAGCATAGTATCCTTACCCTCAAAATAGTAATTAATAAATTCAGGAGGCGCACCAACGTTTTCGATGCCATCAATTTTAATATAGCTACTTTGAGGCTTACAAAGATTTGCATAAAACACATGTCCGCCTGATCCGTAGACGAGAACTTGATCGTCAATAGGATTGGTACGTCTAAAATAAGCAAGCTTAATAATTTGCTCGGAGTAAGGCGCAAGTGAAGGTAGCAAAACTGTTCCTTCACTTGTTTTATAAGTAGGATCACCAACACCGAACATCTTTTTAATTTTACCTGAATTTATGAAGATATTGTAGCCATAGCTACAATATCTTGTATTTAAAGCGCTTGCTGGAGTCTCTGCGTCAAAGCCCTCAAATGTGTTTACGTTATAGGTAACTCTACTTACTAAAGGGGTCTTATCAGACCTAAATCTACCTATCATATAAACCTCCTTGCGGGCACTCTAAAGCTCTTTAAGCTACGAGTAAGATTAGTTATTGCATTATCGTAACGCGACTTATAAAAGGTTGCCTCGTCGACCATGCCGGACCTATAATAGAACTCACTTACCACACCCATAGCTATTACGTGTACGGTAAACTGCGGGGGTAGAATAAGATTATCCGACTCGTTAAGCTCGCCAATGTGGAACAGGTACTCAACCTCTACCTCGCCATCGATTTCTTCAGTCAACGCAAAGTAGGTTGGGAACAGAGTAAACTTTAGTTTATTACCGTTGTAGCGCACGCTCAAGATTTCACGGACGTTTTTAGATAGGTCACTATAATTGCACTCACCGCCCACAACGTCCACGTACTCTTTGGTTTTAAGCGGGACGTGCTCCAAAGTTAGCTCCGAGTATATCATATTTGCGCAATCTATTAATTTGGTAAGCGCCGCACTCGGTGCATCGTAATCGTATTCGAGCTCCAGCCCGATTATCGAAGCTGCTCTTTTAATAACCTCGCTTAAAGTCATATTTTCTCCTTACGCCCCACGCTTTCGCGTGGGGCTATTTTTTATTAACCGTTGGTTACGTTGTAAAGACGACCTACGCTATTAGGTACGGTTGCAACGTAGTTTGCGTATTTAACAAGTACAGCTTGATATGCAGCCTTGTTGTCAAGTCTGTTAAGTATAGTGCCGTTGTTGCCTTCGAGCCACTCCCAATCACAAAGTTGAACCATCTTGATGTTATCGGTAGAGAGGAAGAACATTTCACCACTGGGGCAATACTTTTCGCCGTAAAGCGGTATGCCGTTGTAGCTTAAAGTTCTAAATCCGCCGTCCAAGTTGAGGTAATCGATATTGGTACGGTTGGATTGTAAGTAAGAGATATAATCTCTACGCAATGCCTTATCACATACGATAAGATCGGGGGTGGTGTCGGAGCGAGTTTCGAGTAAATCAAGGAAATCTTGCATTGCTTCGGTAGTAAGAGCTCCGTTGAGGCTACGAGAGGTGCCTGCCATGCCCGCATTGGTCTTTTTGTTGGCGCCAAAATAGTAATCGTCATCGGTGGTAAACAAATAAGGTATACCTTGTAACTCCGTCGAACGAGAGTTGTGTGCATAGATTAAGTCGCCCGCTTGCAAGGGATTGTCGCTTGCTACAGGGGTAGTAAACATAATTTGACCTTCATCAACCAATACTGCACCAATACGCTTTGCTTCGTAAACTTTGGTCGATCCACGGTATACGTCTACCGTCATACCGGGAGTGAATTGAGTGGTGGAAGATACCGGGAACAATGCACGCGAGGTATGACCGGTTAAGTCAGATATGGTACCCAATAAACCCTTACCGGTAGTCCAAAGCATACGGTTAAGAGAGTGGCGAGCACTATTGATCATCGCTTGAATTTCATTACCCAATACGTTGATAACGCCTTCGGCATTATCCTTGCAAACGCGTAAGGCTTTATCGGTGATGTCGATAACGCCGTAAACGTTACGTAGCGGAACTTCTAAAGTTGTACGCAAGCAAGGGTTGGATGCAGGAAGCTCTACGCTATCATCATTGGTAGTCATCAAGCCACCGCTAATGCCGTAGTATACGGGAACGGTAGCGTTTTTGCCGTCAACGTTCACAGATGATTTTTCGATCATATCGTAAAGAGGACTTGCACCACAGTTAATTTGCTTTGCAACTACGTCAAGATAAAAAGTTTTTAAAATATCGTCAATAGTATTAACTGATAACATTAGTTTTTCTCCTTCAAATTCTTTAATCTTTCCGTCGCAAGTTTGTTAGCTTCCCCGACCGTCTTGGGCGAGGCGATCTTTACGACGGGAATATGACCGCCTCCGCTTAATAACTTCGAGTAGACTTCCTTATTCCCCTCGTTAGCTTCTGCACCTGCAGATTGGGATGGATTGTTTTCTACTTGAAGGGTTTTAGAAGAAGTAGAAACTTGATTAAAACGGTTGGCTAACACGTCGAGCAAAGCTTTTTCCAAGCAATTATCCTCATTGAGGAGCTCCTTGCGTTCATTAAGATACTCGGTAATTTCCTTACCAAGTCCTTTAGAAACAGGATAACGCTCGTTAAGGTCCTTTACTCTTTTAGACCACTTATCGCCTTTTTCTTGGGAAAGGAGTTTCCCTTCCAGCTCCTTGATGCGTTGAGAGCGTCTTGTGAACTCTGCTTCAAGCGCATTGTAAGCTGTTTTTAGTTCTTCTACGGTCTTAAATTTACCATACGAGGATGCTTGATCCTTATCGCAAGTATCTGCGGGAACCGTTGCATTTTGCTCGATAGATTCTATATTTTCCATATTAATCTCCTATTGTTTTAAATTGATTTCGGTTGTATTAAGTGCTTCTGCTTCACGCTCAAGCGACATGAGCACGCGGTGGCGACGGATATGCTCGGCAAAAAGCTTTTTGGCTTTATCGCTTAAGGTGTCTCTACCTCCGACAAGTGCGGTAACGTGCTCGCTTACGTGGATTTGATGTTCATCTACGTCGTCGGGTTTTACGCGCTCCTCGTTTGCGATCTCGGCGTTTTCGAGGTTTGCTTTCTTAATATGAACTTCTTCGTCGCTACGCGCTGACTCCCAGTTACCGAACCCAAGCATCTCAACAATCTTTGCGCGATTTCGGTTACTGATTCTGCCGTTTTCATCACCTAAAAGCCCATAATTTAGTAATTCTAAAATCATGCTCTTACGGGTTGCCGGTGTTTCGACCATAGTGGAGTCGGACTCCATTATTACGTCGTCGCCCTTAAGCTCTGAAGCAATAAAGCTCTTAAGTTCAATATTGCCGTTATCAGAGCAAATCCTTATAATGCGTTCGCCTTTGCTAAACTGCCTATACAACCTTAAGATTTGACGTGCAACCTCCTTTATTGCCGATCTTATGCCTTCGGTTGTTACCGAAAGTCTTGAGTAATCTTGTTCTATAAGTAGTGAAATTGCATAACCACTCAAGCTGTTTAGGCTTTCGTTAGATAGCCCTATCGAGTCGTTGATACCTGAAATACTTCTGAATTCCAAAAGTAATCTATCTTCCTCGTCACGCAGTTCGCTCGGTACGCTACCGGCGCTCATGAGCATCGGCGGGTTTGCACCCTGTCTATAGGTTATTACCTTGCCGGGAGAAAGTCCTTCTTCCTCTAAAGCCTCGGTATCAATGCTACCTTCTTCTACCGCTAAAACGCCACACGAAAGCCTGTTGATAAACTCGTGTTTACGATTCTTAACCGCGTTATAAGCGCGTTGAACGGGTATTAAACGTTCGATAATACTCATGCCGTAGAAACTGGATGGTTGCTCAAAAGCTACCTGTCTTACAAAGGGGAATCCCTTTTTGCCATCGGCACAGTTTACGTAAGGTAACTCGCCCTCATATAGCAATTGATCGCCGGCAACCACTACTAATCTGCCATTAGGATTTTGGGTAGATGGAGCTTCATAACGCTCAATAACTATTGCGTAGTCGTTTTCCGTCTTGGGTTGTGCCTTAAAGTAGGGAGTCATTGATGCACTACCTATGATTTCAAAGGTATCGCTACTCATAACGTTGACCTCTCCACCTTCTACCTTAACTCCCCAAATATCCTCTATCGTTTTTATGGGATAGGCTTTTGCATGGATTATGCTTCTATTGCTTTCAATATCCGGGCAAGATAAGCTATCCGGATAGACTTCGTACGGCGGACATACGCTCAAAGTTACCCCACCACCGTTATCATCCTTCCAAGCTACCTTGTAAAAAGCAGTTCCCGTAAGTTCCGCCCAGTAGTTTGCTTGTCCTGAAAGCTTATAAAAATCGTTATCTTGCCAAGTAGCTTCGATCAACTTTGTCGCAAGCTTTGCAACTTTGACGTCTCCGTCCTCACCGCTCGACGGTCTAACGTTGACGGCACAGTTTACACGCGTAAATTTTGCAAGACGACTTTCGATCAGCGGAGCAATATGATTGAACACCTCACGCTCTTGCCAATAATAGCGCTTGCCGTAATCCACGACGTCGCCTTGAGAATTAAGCACCGAATACTGGTTGCCTAACATAAAATTGATGTTCAAAAGCCACTTTGCTTCCAAGTGTTTGCGCTCCTCGCGACGACGAGCAAAGTCCTCTTGAACTTCTTTGACTAAACCGCTCTTATAATCGGTCATTGTTCCTCCTTTGGACTAAAGTCCGGTGCGTTGTTTTTTTGAGCGCATCAATCGCTCTTTGTGTTTTGCCAATTTGTTGGATGGGATGGGTTTTTCTTTATTTACGAAACCGCTCATAACGTAGTAACGTAACTCGTCCAGAGCATGGTCGTCTCGCTTGATGGGATTATCACCAGAGCCCCACCAATACCCCTTGATTTCGCGTATAAGATTAACGCAGTTGCGGAAAATATAAATCCGCGGTGGCCTTTGGCTAAATAATTCCTTAACCTTTGCAATCCCCGAAAACATATCCTTGTTAACCTTTGTATTAACTACGATACCGCGTTCATAGAACAGCTCCGCAACACTTTTAACCGACGCAAGGGTACGTTGGTTTGCGGCAGAGTCTATAAGCGCTTCCAGTTTTCCTTCCGCACTGCGGTACCACTTAAGCACGTCTGCAAGCTCAAGTATCTTTTGCGCATGATAAGCAATTTCCTTGCCCTTTTCATAATGCTCCGCAACAACGTAAATGGTACCGTCGTAGTCTTGAGCATAAAAATGGCAGGATAGCGGGTTGTTTAGCCCCGGATCAATCGACACCATACTCTGCCACTCTTTGGGCACTTCAAATGGATCGATTACGTGTACCGAAGCATCGAATTCGGGATACACAAGTCCCTCGTTGGCACGAAAATGCCCATACCTACGAGCATCTAAAGAGTCCTCGGACAAGGCGATGGAAAGCCTATTTATTTCTTCCTTATCCAAAAAAGGATTATCCGCCCACTCCATGCTTTCCCACCAGATTTCAGGATCGGATTTAGCGTTTAGATAGATCTCGTCATATACCCAAGTGAGTCCTTTTAACGGCGTCATCGTACCGAACACTTCGCCCACTTTGTCAAGCACGCGCATCCTGCACTCTTCATAGATTTCTTCGGTAGGTTCCTCGTCAAACCAAACGAAATCCAACGACGCCCCTTGGAATTTTTCTCTACCTTGGGCGCAGGATTTGAAGGCAAGCGAACTTATTTCGCCCGAAACGTTACGAACGTAAATGGTATCGATAACTCCACTCGACGGAAAGCCCTTACTACCCTCGCTCATTACGATACGCTCAATCCAATCGGGGTTTAAGTAGTCGAGAATTTTGGCTTGCGCGACCTCTTTTTGTACCTCACTACTAACCGATACTACCCATCCGTCCACCCGTTTTCTATTTGGCCTAAATGGGTGAATACCGCGTAGCATCCATATCGCTTCAACTGCGCCACACTCCGTTTTTCCCGATCTATTACCACCAAAAACCCACCTGTTTCGCTTTGGACATTTATGGAAAGCCATTTGCTTCAAATGCACCTTTTCGCCCGAGTTATATCGCATAATCTTGTTTTTGCGGTATCTTGCCGATTGCTCCCGCTCAATGTACAAGATTTGCTCTATTAACTTTCTATCGCTTTTTTGCATAGTGCCTTTCCGCCTTTTCCTTTAATAGGTCTTGATAGTAGTTTTCCGCCTCCCTCGCCCTGCGCTCCGTCAATTTTTCGTTATAAGCATCCATTTCCCTTATAATATCGTTAATGCGCTCTATACGCGTTTCGCGAGCCTTGTATATCATCCTTACATCCACCGTATCATACGGAAAAACCAATAATAGCTGATCTCTTGCCCCTCTTAACTCAAAACGATGCTTTTTAAAATCGTAGTGCAAAGTGTATTCGGGATCGATTTCCTTAAGTCGTTTGGCAACGTCTAAAACGTCGTTTATTATCAACATTGTTCGCTCCTTTTTTACAATCTAATCCTGTTTAACGCGCTTACGTTTGTGTATAATAACCGCGTATGAAACGGTTTATCACCTGCATTTTAATATTTTTCTGCATAGCAATTAGCGGTAGTACGTCCTTTACCGCTTTTGCAAGTACTTCTACGCCACATATTGTTGCTACTGCCGACGTGTGGCTTTATGATGAAAATGGTGAAAAACTATTCCAAATGCCCTCCTCTTACTATGCGAGAATCAATAATCTCGATGACAACTACTATTACGTCACTTTTAATGGAGTCGCTACCAAAGTCAATAAAAATAATGTATCTGCAATAGGTTACCACGCAACCGCTACCGGCACTATGCGAGAGATATGCTTTAACTCATCCTACTCCGATTTTACGGCCATTAACCTTAAGCTTCGCCCCGACATAGGTGCTGATAACGGCGTATCTATACCTATTGGCGAAAGCTTTACTTTTATCGGCAGTTATCCAACCGACACCGATCTATGGTACTACGTTAAGTATGGCGAAAACTACGGCTACTTACGCGCAGAAAGAACGTCGATGCAAACGCCAAATATCGACGTTTTCTCACCGGAACCGGAGCCATCCACCGAAACCTTCAAAGAGGAAACCCCAAATAGCGAAAAGGACGTAATCGATAAACTTGGTGATAAAGAACTTAAAATCATTATCATAGTTGGTCTTGCCATACCCGCCGTTGCCATCGTTATTTTGCTATTTCGCCCTACGCGTAAGCGCAAAGAAAACGATTATAACGATTAATCTTTGATTAAAGCTATCAAACGCCTCTTTTCCTTTTCCAGCTCATCGTCGCTCATATTGTCAAGCTCCGACTTAAAATCCATAAATTCAAGGTAAAATTTTGCCGCCGTAACGTCCGGCGGCATATATTTATTTTGTGTCTTTTCCCTTACGGCCCTCTTTGAACCATCCTCATCATAAACGAATTCGGTTACCGTTTCCTCCACGCAATAACCCTCCGCTTTTTTATATAGGCTTTTGAGAAGTTTATCCCTCTCGTGCATAACTACCTCCCGAAAAGTTTCGGCTTTTAAGCGTAAGTGCTTCAACCTTTTCGATACACTCGATAAACAAAGCTTCATTGTCAAAGGAGCTAACAATCTTATCCTCTTTAAAACCAAGCATCTCTATATGAGTACGTAACTTTGTAAAGCCGGCATGCTTTCTGGATGCAACCACACTTTCCGATACGTTTAGCGCACTCGCAATCTTGGAGCGCTCCATGCCCTTAAAATAGAACATTATTATAACTTCACGTTGCTTGGGTTTTAACAAGTTGAGCGCCACGTTGACCGCGCTACGCAGATGCTTTAAATCTTCAATTTTGTTCCTTGTTTCGATTATCTTATCGAATATTATGTCAGCACATACCTCCTTTACGTTACACTCAAAACTGCATAAGTAATTCAGTTTTCTTTTATAAGTTCCAATTAAATGCCCAAAAGACGGTGCCGCATACAAAACGGTTGCTGTCAGTTTAGACGAAAGCATAGCTCCCTCCTATCAATTTGATTTTAAAGATTCGGTAGAATTTTTATCGGGGCGAATTAGAACACTTGTTCGTGTTTGCAAAGCAAGTATACCACCTTGTTAAGACAATGTCAACGGCTTGGTTAATTAATTTTTTTGAGCAATTTTACTGTAACGAAAAGGTTACATTTATAAAAAAACCCGCAACTTTTTGGCAGTTACGGGTGAAAACAAGCAAAACCTGCGATCTATTAACTATTCATTTATATTCTGAGGGACCTCTACTATATGTTCATCCACGTAGTATTTTTTGTCGTTTTCTCGGTAATATGCAACAAGATGCAATGCTACCGACACCACCAAAGCAAAAGGTATCATCAATATCGGAATAATTCCAACCGTAAACAATGCGGTTGACGCCATTATTGCGTAAATGATTAGGTTTAAGCTCAACATGTGAGTGAAGGTTTTAGGGAGCATTTTAAAGCCTGCCTTGAACGCTCTTTTGAAAATTAAGCTAAACTTAATATCTTCATTTACAAGATGGGAAATCCATTGTCCCATTACCGACATACGTAAGGTAATCATAACCAAAGCAAAGACTATCGGTATGATTAAACCCAGTAAACCAATTCCGCCAACCATCCATTTTGCAAGATAGTAAGCGCCTAAAGCTACGGCAATATCAAAAGGTGCTGAAATTAACGTATATATTGCGGCATAGGCTAAACTTCTCTTCCAACCAACCGAAACTACGGAGTGTAAAAAACCGGAAATGAAGTTACTGCCCATTTTTTTATTTAGTATAAAAGCTATGGGACAAACAACCCACGCGATAAAGAACTTAACCAACACGATCAGTATTGCACCGAATATCGAGGCTTTTATAAGTTCTGTCCTATGATCGGTTCGGATATTTTCGATTGCATTAAATACTCGCTCGAAAATTTTACCCTCACCTTCAAATAACTCGTTAATTACTTTATCGGCGGATTGAGCAAGATCCAATTCTTCACCAAGAGCCTCCAATATGGGGGTTGATATGGTTACGAAAAGTGCCGCGACTATAATAAATACTATAAGCGCATAGATAAGTGTTTTGAATACCAACTGCGAGTTAGATATAGTTAGGGATAAAGAGTGTCGTAAAAGCATTTTTATCTCCTTTTGAGTTTGGTGTAGAAGAACTCTCTCGGGTAATCTTCTCTCGGAAGCTCGTTAACTTCGTAATAAGAAATAAACGAAAGCGTTACAAGGTAAACGATGGAAGCTGTATATAAAACGGTTTCGACCACAAGGGAGGCTATATAAACTTGAGCTATGCCTACCAAGCCTGCCGTTATATAATTAAGTATAATCGGGAAGAAAACTGCAGTAAATACTTTGCCAAGCGTTCTACCGCCGACGCGGTTTGCTGCTTGAGTAAACGCTACGAGCGGACGGAGGCCGTTAAATGTCATATATGGGAGGAATAGTATACCATAGGATATGAATAAGCATACCAAAGCTACGACTATTACAAGCGATAAGACCGAAAGTATTGCAGATAGCACTACGCCTTTGAGTGTTTGGAACAATACCATTAATACTGCTATGAGAAGCTTTGCAAATACGGCAACGAGAGCAAACAAAACGATTGCATAGAAGGATGGAAAAATACACTCGTTAAACTCTCTTATTATTCTATTGATGCTAAATACCCCTACCCTCAAGTTTCTCGATACTATGCTCGATATAACAGATAGACATATCATTAACGCAACTAACGTACAAGCGGCGCCTATTGCTACAGATACGGGATCGGCCGTACCGTGATAGAACATCGCATGCCAAAAGTTAAGGTTGCCTACCGAGTAGTTTGATAGCCACTTGTAGTAGATATAGTTGGGAGATGCAAAGGATGCCGCAAAACCAACGGGTAGCGCAAGCAAGAACAAAACGATAAAACGTTTGCCCTTTTCCAACTTAAAAAGATATTCAAAGGTTTTTTTGAGATAAATCATATTAGCCTCTCTTTTTCTTACCCTTTTTACTCTTATTGTTTGCTTTTTTAGTAACGACGGGAGCTTCTTCTGCTTCGTTTACTTCCGTCGCAATTTCCGCTTTAACTGTTTTTTTCTTGAACATAAGCCACTTTGGTAGCTTATTAAGCTTTAGTAATATAAAGTATACGGCTACACCTATTACGGCTACTCCGCCTACTACGCCAAGCGTTATCCAAAGCGGTAACAAGTTATCGGTTTCTTCCTCAACCTCATAAACAACGTAAAAGTCCGCTTGGTTTAGCATAGTATAAAACTCAATAAAGTTAAGACCACGGATTTGCTTAACGTTCTCGTAACCTTGTTCTGTCTTAACAATTACAACCACGTCGTTAAGACTTTCTACTTCTATATAGAAACCAAGATCTGACTTGGGAACAGCGGAAACACTACCATTTACCGTAAGCTTATAGGATAATTTATAAGCATAACCAAGGTTTATGCCAGATGCGTTTGAAATGGCAGAATCAAGCTCGTCGAGATTATAACGTGCAACGATAAAGTTTGCAACGACTTCATCTCCGGCAAGGGCCGATACGGTGTTTTTATTTAAGTTTCTGCTTGTTAATTCACCGTCCAACAAATCTTTATTGGTGACACTTACCGAGTATACCGCTCCACCGCTATATGCTTGCTTAAAAGCGGTATATTCATTATTGTAAAAGCTATACCATTGTGCACTTACTCCATCTATATCGGTCTCGGAAGCACCAGCATAAAACTTTAACAACAATGCACTGTATGCAGCCATTGCATTATTATAAACGTTTCCGTTCACTTGTTCTGCATATTGATCGAGCTCGGATCCGATAGTCGTCATAACACTCTTGATGCTATAACGAATACCGTTGCTTAAATCTTTAACGTAAAATCTATCGTCGGTAGTATCTTGTCCTTCGCGTACAAACTTACCGCCAAAGAACATACCGATGTACAAATTGCCAACTCTATCTACAAGCAAATAGTAATAATAGCCGTCTTCGTCTACTTCAAAATCCATAACGTTACGTTGCGTGACGTTATGCATAGATAACGGCTTCCATTGAGCTATAGTATCTATCCCTTCGCCTTTTATACTATCTTTGTTGGCTTCTGATGATAGAGCTTCATCCGTGCGTATAATTAAGATTTCAGCAAGACCACTTCGTGCGCTATATAATTGTCCCGAGGTGTCGGTTACGTCCACAAAGGTCGCTTTACATACAAATATCGCCCTATCGTTCTCATTGCGCAAGCCACTTATAAGTCTTCCGCCCTCAAGTTGGGGTGATAAGCAATCAATATCGTCAATGATCATACTTTCTTCCAATGATTTTTCTTCGGGAAGATCGGCTTTAACGTATAACGTTCCGTTTTGATGGACCGTTACCGTCATAACTTGCATTTCATCAACTATACTAATGGCGCTCCATGACGAGTATATCGTACCTAAAGTTTTGGTGGTTACCTTATGCTCATCCACCTTTTCAGTCACTTGTAAATATGGTATATCCTCTTTATTCTCATCATCGCGAATAGCCCAGACGTTCTCGCTTGAGTCAAGATCGTAAGCAATATAAAGCTTCTCGGTAGAACGTGGCACGGTAATTTTCAACGTCCGTCCCGTCTTTGCCGAGCTATATGAAGCGGTTTCACCAACGGTAATATCATCTATTTCAAGAGCACCACCGCCCTCGCCGATATCGCTACTGCTGTCGGCATAGGCAATCGTCCCTACTCCGCTAAATACCGCTATGGTAAGGATTATAGTAAGCGCAAGCACCCCGAGCGCTAATTTGCGCCCGAGGTACCTGCTTGATTTTAATATCTCCATCTGCGTTTCTTTTCCTCGATTTGTTTTTTAACTTTTGCCTTGTATCTCGCCTCGTTGGCTTCAAGGTTTTCGGTAAACTCGTACATTCTTCTTGCGCCTTGCGGGATGCGTTTACGTCTGCGTACCGGGCTCAAGATAAGTGCGAACATTCCACCTAATACAAGTATAAGTATTACGCCTGCTACTATTACGATCCAATACGGGAAGTCGTTCTTATAGAATACGATTTCGCCCGAGGTGTCGGCATAGAAGGTTACGTATTCACCTTCGCGAGTAATAGTTACGCTTGATAGAGCGCCACGTCCTTCAACGGTAAGATTCCTTGCATCAACGTATTCATCGGGAATACGTACGTGGAACTTAACCTTGCTATCAAGGGTGGTCTTAAGACCGTTTTCCTTTACGGTGATAACTTGTACGGTTGCCTTTTGACCTACTAACGATGTGAAGAAATTGGTCTTATCGATTGTGTCGTATACTTCAGTGAACGATACGGTGATATTGGAGCTGAAGCCGTCTGCACTGGTGATATAGGAATCGGTATTAGGATCGGTTATGGTCTTATTGGTGATCTTAATCGACAAGTTATAGATGGGATCGCGTAGTACGTAGTTGGCTTTATGTAAGCCGGTTAGTTCCCAACCGCTAATAACTACGGGGTGAACGCCTACGTTGATTGCGTGGTCTTTTGTATGTGCGGTAAGCTTCAAGAATACGTTATCGCCACTCATTACACCCTTTGTGTCGCCTACTACTTCAACCGAGCTTAAACCATCGTATGCTTTGTCGTAAGCCTTGATGTTTTCGATACTAATAGGTTTGGGTAGAATTACAAAGGTACCGGAAAGCTCGTCGGCATAGTAGTTATCATCTCTTATAATGACCTTGAAGTCGTATGAGCCGGCGTTGGTGGGCATAGTTGCGTATTGGTTAAATACGATTTCGTAGCCTACGTTTGCAGGAGTGGTAAGGACTATCGGCAACGATACCGAGCCGTATACTTGTTCGCTCAACGACTTGCTGTCGAAGGTAATGGCGGTTACGTGAGCTCTGGTTACTTCATAAACCGTGGTTGCACACTCGGGATCGATGATGTAGTTAGAATCTTCGAGTATAGCAGTTACGGTATATTTACCAATCTTTGTGGGAGGTATAAAGCTGGATTGTCCACCCTCTTCTGCGACGTATTTATAGATAATCTTATCTTCGTATTGAGCGTAGTTGTATCTATCTTCGCCCTCTACCAAGGAGTTAAGAACTACTTTAACGTCTGCGTAGTAGGTATTGCCGAACTCTGCTTTATAGTCGTCTACCATGACGTTGTTGCGGTAGAAGTTTACGGTAATCATCTTCTTGGTTACGAAGATGGCGTAAGTTACTTTACCTTGATAGTTCTTTGCGTTGATTTCTGCTTCGAACATATAGGTACCTGCCGGTTGGATGGTATTTAGCATCGTAGTATCGAAGGTCAAGTTAGATACGTCCAAACCTTGAGGATCGGTTGTAAATACAGGCTTACTGATTCTGTCGCCGTAAACGAAGCTGTTAGCGGATACTGCTATGGTCGCGTTTGCCTTAACGACTTCTACCGATATTTCTGCATAGAAGGGTTCATAGTTAGCGCTGTCGGCGGGATTGAATACTATTTGAACGCCTTCATAAACGCCTACGTCGCCTAAAACTCTGCTCTTATCAACGTATGAGAAAGATCCAAGTACGCCACTCTCGCCGTGAACGTAAACGACACTACCACCGGACAATACGCCCGTACCTACTACGTTGCCGTATACAACGCCACTCGGAGCGGGTAATACCGATTCATCCGCAAATGCTACTGCTTTATGGATGGTAAAGGTTGTGGTTGCACTACCTGTGTAGTTTTTATCTTCAACAGTTACGGTACAAGTATATACGCCTGCTGAAATTGCATTAGGTACGTTGATACCGTTTTGACGGAAAGCATAGCTTACGTTGACACCGGTTAGAACTTCGGGATAGAGTGCTTTGCCGGTGTAGAATTTTGCGACCTCGCCAAACTCAACGCCGATAACGCCCTTAACAATAGTTACGTTAACGGGAGAAATCGCTCTTGCATAGTTTGCATTAGCCGGTACGAATACGATATTAACGGAGTTATCGCCTACGGGGAGATCGTTCTTATCGCCGTTTTCGAATTCGAAGTGGCCCAAGATATCATCGCCATAGTTGTTTTCGGCAATACCGCCGGTAATGGTTGCATTTTTAAGCATTTCGCCGTAACCGATTTGACCGATTGAAGGAACAACGGTAATGGATACGGTTGCTTGTCTAATGATTACTGTAGTGGTTGCACTACCGATGATGTTGGGATGGTTTACAACGTCAACAACTACACTATAGGTGCCGGCGTTTACCGGTACTTCGTTGGTGTAAATACTGCTACCGATAGGTGCGTATTTAATAGATACGTATTCTTCCGTTACGTTATTTTCGATTTCGGGAACGACGTTTACGATAGTACCTTTGGGGTTATAAGTGTAGGTATAAGAAGGTTGCAAGGTGATGGTCGTCGTCATCTTATTGATAACGTAATCGAACTCTTTACTACCTTTGTAATACGGATTGCTATCTGCTATCGATACTACAACCTTATAGTTACCTGCGTTGTTAGGTGCATACGCTCCATAGTAATGCTCGTAGTTTTCGGAGTAGAAATTGTAAACGATAGTATTGCCTTCTACGGTATATTCACCGAAAGTTACTACCAATCTATTGGGTTGTAAGTAAGTGGTGTTGTTACCGCTGATTTCGATCAAATCACTTAAATCAAGTTTGCTGATGGTGTAAGTGAAAGTATAGCTACCTGCGTGTGAACCGAACAATACTTGCTCACCACTAATAATTTCTTTTTCCTTAATCTCAATAGTTACGGTGTATACGCCTGCTTCCTTAATTTCAGTTACGGGCTTGCCGTTTAAGAGTATTGAGGTGATTTCAAGCTCGTCTGCCGAAGGTACGTAGTCGGTTCCGGCAAGAGTTACGCCTAAATCTTCAAGGGTTACAGCTTCTCCATCGTAGTACTTCCCTACGTTCGCTACGTTAAAGTCGGTTACCAAGCGTTGTACGAATACTTTGTAGCCGTCTAATACCAAATCGTTATAGTCGGGATGACTTACGGTAATGGATACAGTACCCTCTAAATACTTACCGATATCGGAAGCAGTGGCTACGTAATCAACGTCGATATCCGATGACGTAATTAAATAGTTATATCCGCTTACAGCCATATCCGGCGCATTGACGTTAAAGAGATTTAATGCGACCTCCAAACCGCTTAACGCACCGTTTTCGTATAGAATCAAAATCTTATCATCGGCTTGGATATCCATATCACTCTTGATGATAACGGCAAGGTCGGTGGTGTGATAAGTAATAGTTACTGTGTTGGTGTCGGCGGGAACAAATCTGAATTCTGCGGTATCGCCAACGTGTAAAATCGCATCAGGGTTTACCCACTCAACGGTACCAATTTCCTCAAGAGAAAGTCCCAATCTATCGGCTATAGAGTCGCTCAACTTGATGCTATAGCTACTTAAGGGCATACCGTATACAACGTCGCCGGATACAGTCTTTTCTACTATAACGTCTTCGGGTTTAATCTCGATATAATCGCCTATTACGTTAATTTCAACCTCCATATAGGTTACGGATACGTTGTCGAGGTCGTCGGGATAGAAGTAAATAGCAATGGTATTTACGTTTGCTTTAGTCATTTCAACGGCGTAATCTTGAGCTATATGGAAGCTACCGCTGATAGCAAAGCCGTTTTCTTTGACGTTTGCAGAACCGCTACCGTTTTGGATGTGCGCTGCAGTATTTAATACGTCACCTACTCTTACAACGTTAAAATTAGGAGCGGTTAAAACCGGTACTGCTTTAATAATTTGTAATTGAACGTTAGATATGCTACCGCTGTAGTTAGAATCTGCAATAGAAATCGTTACGTTATAGGTATTAACGTCGGTCGGTACGGTGTTGTTGTCATTGTAGTAAACGGTAAAGAAGGTTTGGGGATTATAGACGTAGCCGGGTACCAACGTTTCAGCTGCATCTACAAGAACCGGTGATACTGCAACTTTTTCTTTGATATAGTTGCGCGTTACCTTCATAACACCTGCGCTTTCAACGTAGTCGTCGGCGATGGTGATAGCATCGGAAATATCCTTCTTAACAACGTTAAGATCCATATAAGCGTATGCATCGTTGAAGTTATTGAAGTCTACGTCGTCTGCATTAAGAGTGAACTTAACTTGAACGTTATATAGACCTACTTCAAACTCGCTTATATCTGTTACTACCGACCAGTATCCGCGACTTGCAAAGGTGTTTATTCCGTTAAACTCTACAACGCCTACGCCGTCGATAAACTCTACGGCAGAGCTCAAAGAGCTAAACGCTATGGGTGCAGCTTTGGGCGAAGCGGTGACGTCAAAGTCGCCCTTTACTATCTTAAGTAAGGTTTCCTTTACGCCATAGTAGTTAGCGCCTTCGTAAATTACCTTTACGTCGTAGTCGCCAACGATTATCGGCTTCGCTTCGCTATACTCGTCACTCGAACCGTTTACTCTATATAAGTAGTTGATAGTTTCTACGCCGCTCGGACGAGTTAAGCTAAATTCTACTTCAGCACCGGTGTATGCGCGCTCGTATTGAGCGTTAAGTACGGCATCAGGCATAGCCTTTTCGATAACCATCGTAAGGTTAAATACCCTATTATATCCGTTTTGGCTAAATCTTACGCGAACGTCGTAAGAACCGGCGTTAAAGGGAATAACGTCGTCATAATAGATTTCGCCGATCTTGTACTCTACCAAGTATTCAACGTACGGATGATCTTCAAAATCGTAATTTGCGACAACGGGTATAATTGCTTTATCGCTACCGGGAGCGCAATAAGTTTGAACAAGATTTGCAAACGGCTCGTCGTCCACAAAGCTCGGGGTAATGTCTACGTAAACTTCTTTAACGTAAGCGTCTTTAGTTGCATCATATTCGCCGTTAGCAATATAGAAGTTTTGATCATCAAGGGTTACGTATGCTACGTAGCTACCGATTTCGAAAGGAACAAAGCTAATATCCATACCGCTTACGTGTACGTAATCGATAACGAAGTTGTAGCTTGCTTTAGAGTAAACTTCGGGGATATTGGTATCAACGATGGTAAACGCCGGCTTATAATCGATGGCCGAGCCGTTATACTTGAAGTTAACAACGTCACCCACTACGTCGATATTTAGTTCAGCCTTCTTAATAACGAGGGTTACCACAACTTCTGCGGTGTAATGCTCTACCGAAGCATCAATGCTTACCTTAACGGGGTGTTCACCTGCAAAACGAGGACTATAACCATTAATAAAGTCGACGTGTATGGGCAACTCTAAACCATCTTCAGGATTAATCGCGGTAACTTTAATTTCCTTAATGCTATCGTCGAATACTTGCTCCAAATCCTCAATAACCAAGTACTCCGTACCAACGAGGTTGCGCTTTAATACTTCAAGGCCGGTGTATTGCTTATCAAATGCGATATAGTTATTGGTATATTCTGATTGCTCGTTTGTTATAGGTATAAACTCAATATAAATAATGGTATCGCTATTCGCGGTTACTTCGGGTATAAAGTCGTAAACTTTTACGCCGTCAACCATCACGTAAAGCGCAAAAGCGCCACTGATACTCTTGGTTCCATTATTAAGGTTGTCAACGGATACTCTACCAAACTCTACCTCATTAAGATTGTCGCCGTATTGTACGACCTTATCAGGCAATTCGCCACCAGCAAACTTTAATTCGGAACGAGTTATGTAATAAATGCTAAAGTTGGATCCGGTGTAATTCTTTTCACTCTCGATAATATCGGCGAGTACGTAATATTTGCCAACCGGCGTAGAGGGGGTAATTCCACCCATCAATACATAGGTGGTGCCTTCATACTCGAATAAACTTTCGCCGTTTGCCAAGACTTCGTCTTGATCGTAATCACGCAAGAATCTGAATTGAGGACGTAACGTAGTTGCCCCTACTAAATCGGCACCTACTGCACTAATGGTTACTTCCGGCTCGAACACAATTGAGCCGTATTTATGAATTACCACACCGTTATAAGTTTGCCCATCCAAAGATTCTTTTTCAGACACGTTGGCGGTATTAAACGCAATCGAAACCTCACGTTTTGCAACTATCAATTTAACGCGTTCATTGGACTCAACGTATCTTGTTTTATCTTTCGGTGAGAAAGCACAGCTGATGAAGTTTTCTCCACCCTCGTAAATCTTGGTTGCAAAGTCGGATTCCATAATTGTTAAAGTATACTCGCTTGCATCGAAAGCTTTACCATGAGAGGTAATGACACCCTCATATTCGTTAACCGCTTTCTCTCCGTAAGTAATACCTTTAAACGTAAACTCGTCAAAATTGGCCTTTGCACGAGCAACGTATAACTCAATGCCGATTTTTTCAACACGGAAGTTATAATCCGGCGTACCGTCTGCTTTAACAGCTTGCCATACTATTGCAACAGGATAAGTCAATATGGTATTTCCGTCGTAACGGACGGGAAGCACGTCTTCGCCAAAACCGTTCTTTTCAAGGGTGATTGCAAGTCCGCTTCTTTGTAAAAACTCTGCTTCTGTTTCAAACCTAAAGGTGCTTGCGATGCGGGTTTGAGTAAGCGCACCTAAAGAGGTATAGAACGCAGCGCCATTTGAAGCCAAAACTTCCGAAGACATCGCAGAGAGCGTTTGACCATATTCAATGTGTCCTACTTGACCAAGCGTAGAGCCATCAAGGTTAATAACTTCGTATCTCTTAATTTCCGTCGGGGTCGAAATGCTTAAACCTGCAGCGTCGTTACGTTGAATTTGTTTTACGTCAAGGTAAACGTTGAGCCATCCGGTGTTATTGCTATTGTGAATAGCAACTCTCATTAAATAACGTCCGGCATCTAACGCTTTGGGTGTAAGCACGTCGACTTCTTCAGTCCATACTCTTTCCGATAGGTCAATGGTTACAGGTACGCCGTCCCCATCGTAAGAAGCAAATCTATAAAAACTAAACTTATAGAGGAGATCTTGTACCGGAGTAACTACACCTTCTTCTAAATAAGTCGCTACATATTGTGCATTGCTTAAACGGCTATAAATATAAGTCAAAGTATCTTGATATTTATAATTATCGTTACCGGGATACTCTGCAACGTAAAGCGGATTATCAAGTTTATTATAACCTTGAGTGTCTTCTCGAATTTCGACTTTAAGGACACGCTTGTTGATAACGTATTGAGCTGTGATGTAGTCATCGGAGCTATCGTTAGGATCGAAGTCGGAGGTGTAGGAACAGTTAATCGTATCAAGACGAGCTCTCATTTCATACTCGCCAGCATTAATGGGAGGCGTTACCACCCATTTGCCGTTTACTTTGTACTCAATAATGAACTTAAGCGCATCATTTGTATTTACGAGATCCGCTTCATTGGCGCATGTAACCGTTGCTCCATTTTCCAATCCATTGTAGTCAACTGCAACAAAATCTTCGCCTTCTACCGTATTGAACTTAATCTCGATGGGTTTATGAAGAATTTCAACGCTGATATCGATGGTTTGGATGTTATAGTTCTTTGCAGTCTTTTTACCTTCCTTAAGGTCAAAACCGATTAGCTCACCATTTGCTGTTGTTACGGGATTGAAGTATTCTAAAATAAATTTTCTATCATCTTCCGTGTATCCCGCTTCAACGTTAAACGCTCCTTTTAATCTATCAAAAGTAATTGAACTAAGGTTCATCGGTTGGAACTCGATTGTTACGGGGTATCTGCCATTAACTTGCGGATGTTGGTAATCATCAGAACCTGGTTGAGGGGAAATAGTTACAAACGTACCATAAACTCCGCTTGCAACTGCAACGTATTCTTTATCAAGGAATTTAATGGTGTTGCCTTTAATGGGTTGACCATTAATTCCATCGCTTACAATGGATAATTTTTCTAAACTTTGTCCATAGGTCAATGCGAATTCATTATGTGCGTTTATTACTCCGGCATCCGCCTTTTTGATCGTGAAGTCGGAGACCAATTCGCCATCGTAATAAGTGCTATTTTCAGTAGATACGTATGCACGATAAATATAAGTACCTGCATCCGCAAAACCTTCTGCGTGACCGGCTTTCTTATCATAAATCGTTATGTTGAAGCGTTCGTATTTCGCAGTAACCCCATCGTACGTTACGGTATGTATTTTCTCGCTGACGAATTTACCATAAACCCAGTATTCGCTATCACCACGAGGGAAGCCTATTCCACCTTCAACAAACATGATGATATATCCGGTAGGACGACCTATCAAAGCTTCACCCATCGCATCGGTCAAGCTAAAAATCGTTTTAGCGTGATCGTTAAAACACAGTTTTGCATAATCCAAGAAGTTCTTACGGTTTCCGTCTTCATCAACTTCAACCGCAATGTCAATATACGCGGAAATCGAGTCAAAATACTCAACCGACAAAATAGGACGAACTTCATTTTCCAAGTTACCGCCATCGATTACCGATGAAAGAGTAAAATCATCGGTTGTCAAGTTGACCTTGTCTGATGTGTAGGTATAGTCGGTATTGTCGAGTTTAATATTAACTATTTTATGGAAATAGAACGTTACCGTTGCAGTATTTGTTGATAATTCCCAAATATCGCCGTCTAAATAATAAGTAACGTCGTATACTTTAGCATCGTTTTTATCAAGTCTATAACTCGGGTTTTCTTGACCGGCGCCCAAACTATTAGCATATCTAATCAAGTTACTGCTTTCTGCTTGAGTTTTACTTATAACCAAACGAACGGTAACCCATTGTCCCCTCTTGGTCGGTATAAGTTTTGTGGTTACCGGAGTTGCTCCGGTAAGATCTGCCGACGAGTCTTTAAGCGAGCCGTCTGCATTATGATATTCATTACCGATAACGTAAATGTTGGCATATTTGGAGGTTTCTCTATAGTTTGTCGGGCTGGGTTCGTAATCTGTACCACCACTACTTATGATAGCGCCAACGTCACGGGTAGTTAAATCTACTTTAATAGCGTTACCTTGTTGCGTGCAATATACTTGAGCACCGGAAACGTTACCGGCGCTATCTACAGCGTATAAAACCAAGCCTATATTTTTATTATCCTCAATAAAATCGCCAAAGTTAAACCTATATTTTCCTGCATTTTCCGAGTTAGTGTTGTTAAAGACGCCTAAATCTTGTCTTTTAGCTTCTTTAGACGCGCCGGAATACGTTGAGTATGAAAGCGTTGGAATCATATTTGGATTTTCACGCATAGGCGCAAAATTGTAACCTGTCGCAGCTTGTCTAAAGCTGGCATCAACGATAAACGCATATACGTATTCCGTTGCAGAAACTTCTGCCGTGGGCTTAATGCTGTCTTTGTCGTAATTTAAGAATAACGTTCTGGTCTCTGTATACCATTTTTTATTCTTGATATACCATCCAAGATTGCCTTCTTTTTCGTCAAGTTTTGGGAGTTTAGGTGCGGTTGTATCAACCTTTAAAGCAATCTCTATTTCCGAAATATCCATATCGGCACTGGGATACGTATAGGTATAAGACGTGCCGTTATATGATGCAACTAAACGAGGTATAATACATACCGATTGAGCACCGCTTACGCTATCTGCTACATAATACGATCTCTTAAATCCTGAATATAAGTTTTCAGCAGTAGTATCTTTCAAAAGATAGGTTGTACCCAGTGAATAGTTGCTATTGATATAAGTGTGCCACCTTACACAGCTATCACCCAAACCAAGAGCCAATGCATAGTTAGGATCGCCTGCGTAATCTATTGTCTCGTTCTCCTCGTCAACAACGTTAACTTCAACCGATACCTTATCTCCCTTTTTAACGTATACGTCTTTAAGTTCTTGTCTTCCCTGTGTGCTTAAAACGTTTTCAATATCTTTTTCATCACGGTTGGTGCCATTAACTTTAAGCCTAATGCCTTTGGTGTTATCTATTTGTTGGTGGATAGTATTTGCAGTAGCGGTGATCGAAGGTTTTGTAATAATAACGTTATTGTTACTGGTTGCACCAGTAATAGCAATTTGTAAGTAAACGCAAGCAGATGAACCGGGTGAGTTATCTTCAATCGGCGTTTCTGCTACAACTGAAGAAATACTTTCACTTAAAGCTTCACCACTTGGTACGGTGAGAATATACTCTGAAGCGTCGGATGAAACAACGCCCTCACCACTTATATCCCCTGCCGGGGCATACAAAATACTGGTGGTAATATTTACGTCACCAGTTGTTGTTTTTGCAATTTGATATGATACCGAACCGCTAAACGAAACGGAAATAAACTCAGATTGCAGAGCATACTTGACACGTGAGAAAATCGCATCACCTTCTGAAAATTGAACTCTCGTTGCAATCGTGGCGTTTGCCGTTACCGAAATATTGCTGTCATTAAAGGTAACACCCGATCCCGAAACAAGGTAAAAATCTCCACTTGAAGCAGTACGCAAAGAGTTGGTACCAAATTGTAAGCCGTGCCCATCTTTGAGCATGGTGGGCTGGTCTTTCTCCAACGCATGAGCGACTACGGGATTATCGTTAGAAACGGGAGCTGCCGTCACCGTGAAGGTAACGACGGCCAATGACACGATTAGTAAACAAAAGATGATGGAAATGCCAAATTTATTAGCAAAACACTTAGTAAGTTTACGCATCAAGAACCTCCGAACGTATACGTTATTGTTACAAAATAATAAAACGCGCACCAACGTGCGCAAAAAAATAATACACTATATACGCGCGAGTGTCAAACGCGTGCGCGTTTATTTACTTTAATTATACCGCGTGCGCGACTAAAATAAGAAAATTTCACTCCTCATTACTCTTGATTTTCATTACCTAATTTACATAAACTAACTGCACCGGCCGTATAGACGTATCGAAGGGAAGCAAGCAATCCGGAATTAGTATTACTGCTCACAATTGCCTCGAGTCCACCAAATAATGGATCGATAGTTGCAACAAGCGCGTCACGCCCTTCGCAAGATGAATCCAAAAGAAGCGCCTTAAGTTCAAGTAGCTTATTGCGTTCAGATTCAATTAGCGCTACCACTTCCCCTACTTGCATTTCGTTTTTAGCATACTTTAAAATAGTGTCGTCAAGTACGGCAAGAGTAGCTTGCATAAGCTCAAGGGTTTTATTCAAGTACTCCTCGTCAAATGAAGATGCATAATCCTTATTGAGATTTAGCGTTAACGTAATTACGATAGTGTCTTTATTCTTCTCCGCAACGCTATCTGCGCTATTTTTATCTATATATGTAGCCATAGCTACAAAATATTGGTTATCTTGGCTATATATGTAACCGGCTCCTCCTCCGGCGCGCACCATAGCCGATTGCACTTTTGCGCTCTCTTCCGACGAAACCCCTGCCCTTGAAACAACGTAATAATTAAATGAAACTTCCTTTATCAAAGCTTCGATAGCCGTTTCAAAAAGTTGCTCACCACTAAACTTGCCGGCAAGCAGTAACGATACAATAAGGCAAGAAATAATGATGACAATCAACATTATGGAGCCGATATTTTTCCTAATACGACCTCCCCCACCACTATCAACGTTACGTTGTTTAGGTTGCGGTCGCTTATTGTATGAAAATAAAAAAGGCGTATAGTCCATATAATAAACTATGCGCCTGAATTTGATTTTAAAATAACAATATTTATGCTTGGAATTTTTCTATTTTGATACCCGCTTCTTTAAATAGCTCTAAACTGAATTCATCGGGATAGCCTTGTTCGTAAACAACTCTTTCGATACCGCTATTGATAATTATGCGCGTACACATACTGCAAGGTTGATGAGTACAATAAAGGGTAGCGCCTTGTAATGATATGCCAAGCTTTGCCGCTTGAATAACTGCGTTTTGCTCTGCGTGTACTGCGTAGCACATTTCTTGACGGGTGCCCGATTGTATATTGAGCTTTTCGCGCATGCACTCACATCTATCTTTACAACTCTTTACTCCTGCGGGAGCGCCGTTGTATCCGGTGGTTAAAATGCGCTTATCGCGTACTATTACGGCCCCTACCTGTCTATTGGTTTTATAACAAGAGCTCCAGCTCGAAACAAGTCTGGTCATTTCCATAAATCTTACGTCCCATTTATCCATAATATAGGAGCCTCCTTGGTTTTATCTTTAAATAGAATATCATATTTACATAGTAGATTCAACATAATTTAGCTTTCGACAAAAAATTTTGCTTATTTTTACACCTATAGCTTGCAATCACTTAATATGCTATGCTATAATGCAATCAGTTTGGCAGTCTACCTCAATGAGTGCCAATCAGAATTAATCGGAGGTAACAAATTAATGAAGTTAGTACCGTTATTTGATAAAGTTGTGATACAACACATCGAAGCTAACGAAACTACCGCAAGCGGCATATTCCTACCCAGCTCTGCACAAGAGAAGCCTCAAATGGCAAAAGTTGTAGCTGTAGGCGAAGGTGGCGTTATAGACGGCAAAGAAATCAATATGATAGTTAAGACGGGCGACACCGTACTTTATTCAAAGTACGCAGGCTCGGAGTTTAAGATTGAAGGCGAAAGCTACGTAATCATCCGCCAAAGCGACATTTTGGCAAAAGTAGAGTAATAAGGAGGCAAAAATGGCTAAACAATTCAAATACGGTGAAGAAGCCCGTAAAGCTCTTGAAGTTGGCGTAAACACCCTTGCAAATACTGTAAAACTAACGCTTGGACCTAAAGGTCGCAACGTTGTATTAGAAAGAAAATACGGTGCACCCTTAATCACCAACGACGGTGTAACCATTGCAAAGGAAATCGAGCTTAAAGATCCTTTTGAGAACATGGGTGCTCAACTTATAAAAGAAGTTAGCGTAAAAACCAACGACGTAGCCGGTGACGGTACCACTACCGCATCAGTTCTTGCTCAAGCAATCATCCGTGAAGGATTAAAGAACGTTGCAGCAGGCGCCAACCCCATGCTACTTCGCAAAGGCATAACCCTTGCAACCGAGGCCGCGTCTCAAGCGCTCAAGGGCATCAGCAAGACCGTTGAAGACAAAGGTGAAATCGCATCCGTTGCTTCCATAAGTGCAGGTGATGAAAACGTTGGTAAGCTTATTTCCGACGCTATGGAAAAGGTCGGCAAGGACGGTGTTATTACCGTTGACGAAGGAAAATCGATGCAAACCGAGCTCGTAGTAGTTGAAGGTATGCAATTTGACAGAGGTTACGTAAGCGCATATATGGCTACCAATCCTGACAAAATGGAAGCCGAAATCGACAATCCCGTAATTTTGATCACCGACAAGAAGATTACCTCTTTACAAGAGATTATCCCCCTACTTGAGCAAGTTATCAAGAGCGGATTAAAGCTTGTTATAATCTGCGAAGACATCGAAGGCGAAGCTCTTGCAACGTTGGTATTAAATAAGCTCAAGGGCGTATTTAGCTGTCTTGCAGTTAAGGCTCCCGGCTTTGGCGATAGACGCAAGGCAATGCTCCAAGATATCGCTATACTTACCGGCGGTCAAGTAATCTCAAGCGAACTCGGCATGGAGCTTAAGGACGCTACCATCGGTCAACTCGGTCGCGCAAAGCTTATCAAATCCGACAAGGATAACACCACTATCGTTGGCGGAAACGGTGATCCCGCTGCTATTGCAGGTCGCATCAAGGCTATCAAAGCACAAATCGCTGAAAGCACCTCCGATTATGATAGAGAAAAGCTTCAAGAGCGTCTTGCAAAGCTTGCAGGTGGCGTAGCTGTTATTAACGTAGGCGCTGCTACCGAAATCGAAATGAAGGAAAGCAAGATGCGTATTGAAGATGCACTCGCCGCAACCCGCGCTGCAGTTGAAGAAGGCATCGTTCCCGGTGGCGGTATTGCTCTCTTAAGCGTTGTAAACCAAGTTAAGGATGCAACCAAAGACTTGAGTGGCGACTACAGAACCGGCGCAAATATCGTTATCAAAGCTCTTGAAGCTCCTATCAGACAAATCGCAGAAAACTGTGGTGTTGACGGTGGTGTTGTTATCAATAACATCATGCACGCAGCAAACAGCTCTTACGGTTATAACGCACTTACCGACGAGTACTGCGATATGCTTGAAGCAGGCATAATCGATCCTACCAAGGTTACTCGCTCCGCTCTCCAAAACGCAGCAAGCGTAGCAGCAACCCTGCTTACTACCGAGAGCTTGGTAGCAGACATACCCGAACCTCCTCAACCGGTAGCACCCGGCGGAATGGGCGGAGATATGTATTAGTCCAAAGCCATTTAACCAAAATCGCACCGAATTATCGGTGCGATTTTTTTAGTTGAAGTCTTAACTAATTACATATAAAATCACTGCTTTCAGCAGCTCCAGGCACTCTGCCAACCGCTGTATTATCGCAAGTTCTCGGACGCAATTCCTTGATCGGATTGGGTGCAACTTGGAACCTATAATCTTTCCTATAACGGCGAATATGGGCTCCAATAACACAATGTGAAGGTACCTGTTGTATAGGATTATTGCGAATCTCTTGCCATTTGAAGAACTCCGAATTCGGGCTTAAATCTTCGACCTTTTCATAGTCTTCCTTGATGGTTGTAAACTGAACGGTATCATGCAATATGCCACGGACGTAATCGATGTTTTCACCAATTTTCAAAGGTGCGGGGAACTCGCCGTCAGGTATAACTTGTTGCCACTCTTTACCCTCGTATTTATTTAATAATTCAACGGCTTTATGCAAGTGTGCAACCTCCATATTATAATTTGCTTCCCATAACTTGCGAACGTAACTGTTGGTTTCGGTTTTATAGCACGACCAATACAAGTAGCACTCGACGTACTCGTGCCATAGGAGCATTTCAAGCCACGTTGCGTTGGGATCCATCAAAGAACCATAGTGGGTTACGTGTTCTTCTTCAACTTGCGCGATCTCTTGGTACAGCTTACGCGATAGATCGTTTGTCCCAAAAGTTGCAATGTTCATATAATAGTTCATGGTTTGTTGCTCGGCGGCCGTTATTATCATCGTACTTAAAACCGTCTGCTTGTCCGCTGTCTTTGCATTGATATTCCTTCTAACGTTATCCGTCGGGAATCGGTGGTGAGCAAGGGTTGGACGCGCAGGCATAATTTCAGTATATCTACCAACCAAACGCTCCGCTATGATCCCCTCCTCCATTTCCAATTGATTTGCATATCTATACAAGTGATCAAAGTCCTCAAGCAAAGCAAAATCGAATGCTTTTTTGACGTAGCAATCGGGCTCACGTTTGGCAAGTTCTGCAGTCAAGTCAACCGCAAGTTGCTCGTATCCTATGGTGTGCTGAAGGGCGGTTTCAGAAATTGGCTTAAGCATGCTTCCTTTTAACTGCTGTTCCTTTTCCACCATTCGCACAAGCGCAAGCTCTCTGCGAAGGTCCATGTTGTCGGTATGTCTTTGAAATTGGTGTGAAAACCAATTTGCTTCAAACTCGGTACCGTTCATTAAGATGATCCTGCATTTGGTATAAGGATCCACCTCACGCGGGTTATATTGGCGTGGGTATTGACATTTCCAATTTTGGAAACTGTTGATTATTGGCATAGGTTTTTCATTAAATGGGTTCATGGCAATCTCCTTTTTATTCCTTATTATGGTATGAAAAGAAGGTTTATAAACGTGATATCCAATTAATTTTTTGCAAAAAAATGCCGTCGCTTTACAGCAACGGCTATATTAATTATTATAAATCGACGCTATTCTGTCTCGCGGACTTTAAACTCTTCAATCGCTTCCGTCCACGTGCCAAGTCCTTTGGAATATTTTTCGTACGCACTGGTTATTCCGTCTGCCTTCTTAAGACCGCTATAGGTATTAACTTCGTTGTTACTAAACTTCTTCTCTGTAAAGCTACGTAAAGCATTGTTTGAGAATACGTATACGGCTTCAATTCCGCCACAGCTATTAAACGGGCTAATGTCGGGATAATAAGATTCGGTAGCATCTGCAAACGGAACGGCGCTATGCTCAATCAAAACGTACTTGAGATTATTATTGTTTTGGAAGGCACTTCTACCTACGTATTTAACTGAATTGCCAAGAACAAGCAGTTCGATGCCACTTTGTGAAAAGGCACTTACGCCAACGGTAATTTCACCTTTATCCAAAACTACCTTCTTGAGTTGATCACAAAGCATAAAGGCTTCGCCACCGATATTAGTCAAGGCATCGTTTGCAAAGAAGTAGGTTAGATCGGTCGCGTAGAAAGCACGCTTGCCAATATGAGTTAGCGCAATGCCTGCCGCCGAATCCTTTACGTACTCTACGGAGTCCTTTTTCCAAACCAATTCTTTAAGGAAATTACAAGCATAGAAGGCACTATCTTCGATGCGCTTTACCGTCCAAGGCAAAGATACCTTTTTAACTTCTTGGTGAATAAAGAACTTACCTATACCCACTACGGTCTTATAAGTTCCGCCATGCGAAAAATAGGTAGGAACGTTGATTGTGGTTTCCGTACTCAATACAGAGGTTACCCTAACGTTATTAGACGTGAAAGTTGTGTCTAACGATCCATCATCGTTAACCGGCTCAAAACAAAGCTGAAGTCCCTCTGCATCGGTCGCTATAAAGTCATAACAAAGTATATTCTCTGCAGCAATATAAATGTAGTCGTCAAATATGGTACTTTCCTTATTCCAAGTGCTTGTAGGTGCTCTGAAGGAAGCAAGCATTTCCTTTTTAACGTAGTATTTTGCTTTACGCGTTAAGCCTATGCTCGTAGGAACTTTATAGGTAGGTACGTTATCCGTTAAGATGTTTATCGCTTTCAAGTTCGTATTGCCCCAAAACGGTGACTCTTCGTAGACGTTACAGCTATAAATATTTATAGACTCAAACTCGGAGTTTTCAAAGCACCATTTACCAAGGTTTTGAAGCTTGCTGTTGGGGCTAAAATCAACCCTACGCAAACCGCTGTTAGCGAACGCTTGAGTTCCTATTCTCAAAAGCGAATCGGGTAATTTTAAGTAGTTAAACTTGGTCGTTCCCGTATTGGACGCCGCAAATGCAAGTTCTCCGATTTCCAATAATCCTTCGTTGAGTTTTACCCTCAACATACCTTCTTCACAAGAAAGAAGTATGCAGTTATAAAACATCTTCTCGGTTATCTTTTGGAGTCCACCTTCTACCGATGTGTTTATCTGATCTGTTCCGGTTGCCCTATATTCAAAGGCCGTATACAAGCTCTTTAATAACTTGGAGCCCTCGAAAACTGATTTTCCGATAAACCCATTATTCAATGCGCTATCCTTTTGGAAATATACTTTTGTGAACAAGCTCTCCGTAAAGGCGTAATTACCAAGATATTCAACGTTTGAGGGTATAACAAGCATATCTTCTTCGGAAAAATATGCTCCGAATAACGCATCCTCCGGTCTTAAAGGATTAGGGATAACCGAGTTCCAAGAACAACCCTTAAATGCGTAATCGCCGATTTCCTTAAGAGTTGTCGGAAGCATTTCGGGATTTTTAAATAATCCAGCACCCCTACCAAGCGTTATATCGCCACACTCGGCAAATGCAAATTTACCAATCTTTTCAACGCGGTTCATTTCAACGGTGATACCGGTACATTTATGGAAGGCGTAGTCACCGATTTCCACAAGGCTATCAGGAAGCAAATATTTTTTACCTGCACCAACCGAAACGAACGCTTGCGGAGCTATCCTCTTTACAGGTTTACCTTGGAAGGATTCCGGTACCACTATTGTAAACTCGGTGTTCTTGCCTACCGGAGAAAGTCCGGTTACTATTGCTTCGGTTTCAGTTACTTTGTACTCCAGCGGACGATCATAATGGGCATATAACGTTATATCGCTATAGAAAGTATACAAATCACCGGTTGCATATCGATCACCCAAGCCGTTAGGCTCTGTAAACCAGCCCGCAAAAATATATCCTTCCTTGCCATAAAGAGTGGTATCTACACCAAGCATCCCTAATATGAATCCCGCGCTATAATCGTTTTGCTTGTATTCGTTCATCGCGTATTCATAGATAAGGTCGATTTTTGAAGCGTATCTGTTCTCCCTTTCTTCTATTGCGCCCTCACCGAGATTTGTTTCCGATAAGTCCAAAGTCAGCTTGAAAGTGGGGTTTACTTTTACCTTTTTAACGTTGTTGGTTAAGTTAGCTACCTTTTGTCTGGAGCCTTTATAAGCATAATAAATATCGGTTATGCTTACTTCAAATTCAGTAATCGTCGGCTCTACGGTAAGATTACTAATCGTAATCACTTTGTTAGTAGAAGAAGAATCAAAATCTTTACTTTGATACTCCTTTCCGTTGTATTTTAAAGATAGCACCTCGTAATTATCAGGATTGCTCAAGAGTACTTCTATTGTAAACTTTTCAACTGTTTTGCCTAAAAGCGCCAAGCAAACGTCGTGCTCCTCGTCTCCGTTAAAATCGTTGCTTTGAGGCAAAACCCTTACCTTTATGAGGGTGGGAAGCATTGGGTCGACGTCGCCTTTATTGCCACCTTTATCTCCGCAAGCAAAAACGGTGATGGCTAAAACAACTGCAAGTATTAAAACGGCAATAACGCCTATTCTTTTATTTTTCATCTTTACCTATGACTCCCTTCTTTTTGAGGATAAATATTATAGCTACTACGATGCCGACAACTACTGCGACACCGCCAACGGACGCACCAACTATGATGAGGGTGTTTTGGGTTTTTTCGTCCATATTAACGCTTACGTTAGGTTTACCGCCACTATTTCCGGACGGTTTATTGCCGGTAGAGGGCTTACTGCCACTTGAACCACCGCCACTCGGCTCTTCTGGTGTTTCTTCGATGCCGATAACAACGTTAACCGTCTTTGAATATACGACGTTTCCGTCGATCTTAATCTCTACTACGACGTTTTCAGCGGATTCGGTAAACGCGTAAGGACTTGCCACCTCTTCGCCGTTAACGTAAAGTACAAGTTTAGAAGTTAGTTCTTCTGGCGCATTTATGGCTATAACCGCTTGCTCTATTCCGTTTATCACCTCGGCTATTTCAGCAGCTCCGGTTGTAACGGTAATAGCTTGCTCGCTAACCGACGACGTTAGCTTGTAGCTAACGTTTTTAACAGAGTTAAAGTTTACCATATCCGTCGGTGTAAAATCGATTTTATAAGTATGCTCGCCAAAAACCAACGTTTGTTCAGGCTCGGTAACGGTAAACGAGAATACACCGTCTACCATCTCGCCGTTAAAGGTTGCTTGCGCTGTGATATCCAGCGCCGACAAAACGTATCCACCGCTATAAGCAACATCATCGTGTTTACCCGTAGTTACGTAAGGCGTTGCTTTAGTAATAGTAAGCATAACATCAAATGATTTATCAATGTACCCTTGTTTATGGATTGTTACGGTTACGTCGTATTCGCCAACGTTTATGGGTGACTGACTATAGCTGACGGTTGCACCTTGAGGTAAATTGGTAACTGGAACGTTTATAGCTGTGCCCGTATAAATAGCAGAATAATTTTCGACTATAATATCATCTTCAAAGTTAAGGTAGCTTACGATCAACTCTTTTGCGTTAGGATCGCGCTTAACGTAATTATAATCTGCATAGCTTATACCACCATCTACTACTAATACATTAACCGATATGCCAAAAGTTTGCGGAACAGCGGAGCTAAAATCTGTCGCGGTATAAGTATAAGACAAAACGTCGCTTGCAAACGGAACGTTGTCAGCTATCGGATAAGTTAGATTGAAATCGGTCGGGAAGTCATCTCCGATATAAATAGTTATGGGATTAACTTCGTAAACCACAGTTTTAGCAACTATTTGGGTTGTAAAGTTCTTAACCGAATCATCGACGATAAAGCAGCTTACTTCTTGGTAATTATCGTTAAGGGCTTTATACCTACTATCTGCGGTAAAAGTATACTCGCCTACGTGCTTAAACGGATTGCTTCCGTTAAGCGTTATACGTATTGCCGGATCGGTCACAACGCTAATACCCGCTATAGTAGACTCAACCATTGATACATCAAAACTACCATAATAGCTAATTGGTGCTCCGCTATACACGTACTCTAACTTAAATCCTTCGTTTGAGGACCTAACTTGAGCCCAATCAAAAGTTACTTCAAGCGGTTTAACTCTGATTTTATCATTTCCCCCAGTCAAACTAAACTCTACGCACTTAACGCCGTCTTTATATAATGGATCAACGGAAATGACGTCGTATAATGCGTCGTCAGGTACCAAGAAGATTTGATGCTCTGCGCAATTAACCCTAAATTGAATATCGTCAATACCATTATAAGAACCTAAAGTATACGACGTTTCTCTTGTAAATTTGGGGTATCTTTCCGAGCCAATCTTCTTAATTTCGCCATAATAGAATTCTAAAATGCCGATGTCGTCAAAGTTAATCGTGGCAGTTGCATGGGTGACCGTAAAGTAAACGACGTCTTTAACCATGTAATTACCACTGGAGGTCACTGAAACGGCATAATTGCCGGGGAGCTTCATCTCATCAAAGGACACTGAATAATCGAAATCATCGCCTTCTACGACTTCATAGCCTACTGCATAATCGAGTGCGCCGATTGCGGATTCAATTTGCGCATTACTAAACGCATCTCCTTGATAAACAAGGTTGGAGGGCACGGTATATTTTATCTCTTTAGGTGTAATTTCGAAGCGAGTTACGCTCAAACTTTCACTACTATCATAGCCGTTATAGTTATAGTTACCTGCGGTCGTGGTCAACGTAAGGCGGACGTCTTTAATTTTAGTAACGTCCTTCAATTTAATGGCGTTAGAGCCAACAACCTCGGTGCCGTCAAATAGCTTATAGCTGAATTCCCAAACAAAGCTTACTCCGTAAGGAAGTTCGTTTTGGTCAATATTGATAACGTAATCTTTGCCGTTATACGGAAACTCCATATCTTCAGTCAAAATCATTTTGGTGGATCCGTTTGTTACGTACAGTCCACTTATATTTACGTCGATCGGGGTAATAGTAAAGGCAATTTCACGAGCAGTGATACCATAGTACTCATCGGTTTCCGCAACGTCAATAACGGCAACGTATTCATAGTTAGGCGCGCACGCGGAAATAGGAATGTCCGTGCCAAGATCGGTATAGGTATCTTCTAAAATATTATGACGTTTATAGGAGGCAGAATAGCTAAACTTTTCACCATTGAAGTCGAGTATAACCGCTTTACCCGTATATGGATAGCTATTTACCATATCCAATGTATAATAGCGTTTTCCGACCGTCAAAGTGCCGTTTTCGGTTGCCGAAATTATATAGTTTCCTACTGCAGATCCTAAAATAATCTTTTCGTCGACACGCTTGAATACAATATCGTCAACAAGCACGCTACCACCTTTGGTGACGCCCTTGACGTAGCTCGAAGTCATATAGATTACTTCGCCGAGGCCTATGTTTGCCAAGTAGTCTTCGCCAACGTCTTCCTCTTGGTTTGTAGGTCTTATGGTAAGCTCGTACACGGGATCATCCCCAAAGTTAACGTTAGTATCTTTGGCGGTAAGCGTAAGGTTTAATCCCTTAATTTGCAACGTTACTAAAGAAGTTTCCGCTTCCTTATAGTTAGCGGTATTTGGAGTAACAATTGCAGAAAGAATATATTTACCTGCATTTTTAAAGCTAAAGGGTTCTAACGAAGTTTCTCCCTCGTACTTATAAGTCACGGTATACTCGTAAGGTGTAACGTCGAAGGGCTTTACCTCTACTTTAGTTTTGTCAACGATAATGGAGTGTAGCTCGCCGTTATAGGTTACCGTTTTAGAATTGAAACCAACGTTATCAAGGTCAATACTTGCGGGTACTACCTTAAACGTTGCACTACTGCCGGTTTGCACCTCATAATTATGGATGCGAGCGGGATTGGGAACGTATAATGATACGGTATACTCCGCGTTTGCATCCGCGCCTACGTAATAATCACTTGTATATGAAAGGTTATCGGTAAGCCATGCTTGTGATCCCAGCGTGGAAAGGTAAATTACTTGCGGATGCTCGTCGTAAAACTCTATTACGCTCTCTGTGACCGCGGTTGAAACCGTTACCACCTGACGTTTGACGTAGAAATAAACTTCCTTTATGCAATCGTTATATCCCGGCACTCTTATGGTTAAAGATAATCTATAAGAGCCTGCATCTTGTATTTGGGTGGGGTAAATTACGGTGTAATCGGTGCGAGTTAAATAAACGATTTCCACCAAAATAGAGTAATGGTCGTAGTCGTAGTTATGTAACCTAAAATTATTGGTAACGTTAACAATCTCGTTCGGGTTATAAGTTAATGCAGTAGCTTGAGTTAAGCCACCGATAAAGGAAGTGATTTCATAGCCCGAAAGATCTAAATTACCTTTGGTAAGTACAAACGTAGAGGTAAATGAATATCCGGTTGTATTTAAACGCGGTGCTATATCAATCGTTACGGTGTATTTACCAACGTTGTATATCAACTCGTTTATCCCTATTACGTTGCCAAAGTCATCCGTAATGGTTACGGTAACGCCCTCAAAGCCTAACGGATTGATAATATCCGTTTGAGTGTATCCTAAATCGGTTAAAGTATTTTGTAAGTTGTTTAAACCAAGCTTATAAATCAAATCGACCATACCGTAAGCACCCGTCGTATAGTCGATGGTAAGAACGGCGTACGTATCATAAACAGTAAAGGTTCCTTTTGCATAAGCATAGGATAGCGCAAAGTTAAACTTGTACTCGGTAAGAGTATCATCCACTTGCGACAATTCATCTTGCGTTCCTATCGATTGATAGCTTCCGTCAGCCTTACGATAAGACCAATTAAAGGTTGCCTCTTGATCCAATTTTGCGCGTACTTCGCGTGAAAAACTTTGTTTAATTGCACTTTCAACGGTTTTTCGACTAAATGGAGTTATTGCAGAAGGAACTACTTGGTAGAAGGCATCAAAGTCGTAATAAAGATTATTCTCAGCATCTAACACGCCGTATGCTTCGGGATTTGCATCCAAGGTGTAGTCGAGTAGCGTCCTCATCTCGCGACTGATACTACCATTATTTACCCCAAAACTCTCGGTAATGTTGGCGTAAGGATTTTTAACCCTTGTTATCAATTTGTAATCAAGTTTATCTTCTGGGAAGACCAAAACGGGTACGTCTTCCGACTCATCCTTTATAAATCCCCAGCTCAAACTTTGTGCAAACGCCCATCCCGCATTTGTCGTTTCGATCGTTACGTAGGCATTGGTATCCACCAGCTCCGATAGCGTGCCATCACTGACAGTGTAGGTACCGCTTGCGTAATTGACTGATTTGGTTAAGTTAGTTGCGTTCCAATCGCCTATTTGATATGAATTGCGTACTTGACCAGTCGATTCGGTTGCAAAAAAGTCTCCGCCGCCAAGGTTGCGAGTTAGTTCAACCATGCCCAAAGAGGTTTCTGCTACGCCACCGGACGTTATATCGATACTTGCACGGGTAATTAAACCGTTTTCCGCATTATTCTTAACGCCATAACCACCATCGCCTATTACGTTAACTGCGCTGATTGTACCGTTATTGGTTAAAGCAACGTAATTTGCACTGCTACCGATTATCGTAATAGCGTTAACCGTAACGCCCTCGCTAATAGAGTTAAATAGCGGTTTGGAAACACCGTCTATCGAGTAACCGTTGCCGTCAAAATTAACTTTAAGAGCATCTACGTAATAATCATATGCGGTAAGCCCTAACGTAATTGGGTTAGTAAGAATTGCGTAACCGCTTTCCAACGTACCAAGCGCCATAAAATCGGCGGCGGATGAAATCTTATACGGCTCTGCTTTAGTTCCGCTACCGCTTAAAGAGGTGCTTGCTGAAGGCACCGTATTCATAGACGCTTGAGGTGTAAACGTTGCGGATGAAATCTTTAAACTATTATAGAACAAATAGCCTGTCCTATTTAGGTAGGTCCCGGCGGTTTCAAGTTCCTCTTGAAGATTTAAGTTATTATCCTCTAAAAGCGGAGTATTATAAAGATTAATGCTTGCACCGAGCGATTTTTTGGTGCCGGCATAAGTCAAAAGATAATACTCGAGTTCGACGTAATTATCAATCGTTTCCCCTACGAAGTCACCTACTCCCGCCGTAATTAAGCCATCTGCGTACGAGGCATTGACTTGCGCTATCGTGCCATCAACTGCTCTACCATAGTTGTTTGTAATAATCAAACTGTTAGATGGAAGTACTTTGTTAATACCGGTAACGAATAGTACGTTTTTGCAATACAATTCGTTAACTACAACCGTGCCCGTATGGAACAAGTCGTTAAAGTTAGTTGCCTTCAATACGGCGGTGACGTCGTTAACCCAAACGGAAACCAAGCCGTCAGCATCGATAATAACGTAGGCTAACGCGGTAGACGACAAAGTGTTTTTAACCGCTATCGGGAAGATAAAAGAGCCATTATTTGTGTAAAAACAACCGTTATCGAGAGCTTCGTTACGCGGTAATGAATTAACTATATTCGATTTATGCTCGGCATAAGTATCGGCAAGCGTTTTGGCATATTCCATAAACGCAGATTTATCGCCGAATCCAAACATATTAGCTATAGCTAATTGATAATTAATAGAGGTAGGATTAACGAGGTCACCTTCTGCGCCAAACGCCATGGTATAAGGATGATTTACGCCTATTACGGCGCTCTTTGTTAAATCACCACTAACGTTTTGAGTCCAAGTTACAAATGAATTATTATAAATATCAATTGCTTTATTGTAAAAAGCGGTATAATCGGTGAGCGCATCACCACTTACGGCAGGCAAATACTCCGTTCCGTTAGTGGGTACTTCAAAATTCTCCATAAAAGCACCAAACAACTCGCCAAAAGTGTTAAATGCGGTAATAACGTCGGCGGAAGCCGTTTGAGTGGAATGTTTAGTTAAGTCGGTTATTTCGCCGAAGTCTCCTGCAATCATACCAAAAGGATTGCAGTCGTCGTAGCTTACAGTCGCTTTATTAGTCAAGCCGTTTTTACCAAGCAACCCTCTTGTGTACAAGTCGGAACAGCGTTCGATGGTTTCGTATTTAGAGCCGACGCCGTCTTTAGTGCTGTTTGTAACGGCTATGAGTCCTGATAATCCCGTAGCCGTAATATCGGCGACAACGCTACAATCCGATATCGTTCCGAAGTTGCTTACGACTATACCGCTTGCGTTATATCCACTGATGTTACCGGTAACGCTAACGTTAGTTATTGTTCCGAAGTTAACCATAGCAAGCGGGGCTGCATTTTGATTAGCAACGATATCTACACCAATCAAATTTAAGTTCTTGACCACCGCGGATTCAAATAAAGTGCCGAACAACGCCTCTTTTAGTCCAATTATCGCGTGACCTCTGCCGTCTAAAGCACCGTTAAAATCAAACCCTTCCGAACGGACGTCCCTGTCTAAATAGTAGCGGTCAAGATAGATATCGGTAGTTAAAACGTAATTTTTACTATCATCCAACACTCCGTTCATAACGTAACGGAGGAAGGCTTCTTCCGAATCAATATATACGGTTTCGCTTTCCGCATCCGCGCGCTCGCTACCGGCGGGCGCGTGCGCTAAAACGGCAGAAACTGCCGTCATAGCAACGAGCAATAAAATTACGCAAGTCAATATAAATTTTTTCATACGCAAAATTATCTATCTTGTTTTTTAATGGTCTTTTGGTTAAACCAAGAGATCTCTTTTTTAACGAGTTTGTATTGTTTTTTGCCTCTTATGGCGTCGAACAGCTGTACTGCTACGCCACATAAAATTGGTAGGTAGAAGGTGAATATTCTATAGAGAATAACCGCCCAGAACAAACATCCTTCCGGGACGATTTTATCAAATACGTTGTAGAAGCTTCCTTCAGATGCGCCGGAGGAACCGGGAGTGGGTATTAAACCAGCCGCAAAAGTGGTATAGAAAGCTTTGGAAATAAGTTCGCCGAAGTTACCTTCACCGCCGAGCATTTTAACAATAAAGTAAGGATAGGTCGCTACGGCAAATAAATCGATAAGGGAAAGAGCCCCTACTATAAAGATAATGGACTTATGCTTACCGAGGTACTTAAACGCAGCAATAAAGCTATCGACGTTATCTTGAGCTTTTGCTACGGCTTTATCGTAATCCTTAACGAGGCGCAGTTTTTTACCGAGCCCTACTATTTTTTTAGTCATTTTGAGGGTAAACGGTATATTTTTAGAGAAAATCATAAGCACGAGCGGAAGCATAGGCGTTACGATAATCCACATAATGGTACCAATAAGGATGGCGAGCGAAACTTTAGTCGGGAAAGCGATAAAGAAAATAATTGCAAGTCCATCCATGGCAAAAACTCGAATCGCATGTTTTACCACGGGGAGCGTAATGGCGGTAGGAGTATCGATATTCGCTTTGGACATATAAAGCATTTGGAAGGGTTGACCGCCGGTTGCCCACGGAGTAATGTTATCGTAATAAGTGCCGAGCAAAGCAACTCTTGTGGAAAGTCCAAGACGTTTGCCGTAACCGCACTTACGTATTAACGCAAAGAAGACGAAGGTATCTGCCGCCATATGGACGAAAAACATCAATATCAAAAGTATAAGCCACTCGTAGTGATCGCCTATGCGTTGCATGATGTCCTTGAACCCCATAAAGTTGGAATCCTTAATTTCGAGTATAAGAACAACGGCAACCGCGATAACGTTAAAGGCAACGAACAGCGCGGAAGTTAAAAACTTTTTACGCTTTTCCTTTTTAGTTTTAGGTTTTTTATAAGCATCCTCATCCGGTAGTACCAAACGTTCTTCGGCGTTACCAACTATATTTTCGTGAGTAAGCTCGTGATCTTCTAATACTTTTTTTGTTTTTTTATCGCCTTCGGGTGCGGTTAATTCAGCCTGCGGTTGAACGGTAACCTCACCGTTATCAGATTGATCGGTGGTCTTTAACTCTACTTCTTCCATAGGAAGTTCGGTGCAAGTATCATTATCTTGGAAGTTATCTTGATTCAAAAAATCGTTTGTCATTAAAACCCCTTTCATAATTTTCTTTTTACATTATTAATAATAACATAACGCGCGCGCATTGGCAAGTCCCATATTTTTTTAGACAAAAAATGGCACAACGCGTTAATTAGGATTATTTAATAATTTAGACTTCAAATAATAAAACAACGTTAAAACCCAGCTAAATTGTTAATTTTATTTGAAATTTTCAAATAAAAAAACGGCGGTTTCCGCCGTTTTGATAAATTTTAACTGCAAACTACTTTTTAAACTCTTTCATACGAGTAGTAGCACCGCCGTCAGCCAATACGTCGACGCCACACAAGAATCCGTTACGAGGATCGGCTACCGTTGCAATTGCGTAACCGAGTTCTTCCGGGTTACCCATGCGGTTTTCGGCAGTCATCGGAATTAGCATTGCTCCGTCTTCGGCTTCAAGATTACCCATATCGGTAGAAATCAATCCCGGACTTAACGAAACCACTCTTATCCCCTTTTTACCGTACTCAAAGGCACACTTCTTTGCATACCAAACAACAAAGTTTTTGGAAAGAGAATATGCAAAACCGCTCTTTTGATAGTCGGTCTTTGCCATTTGGCTCTTCTTTACAATTTTGGCAACGAATTTACTTTCGTCGCTTTCAGCTAAAGCATAAACCTTCTTGTTAATTAAAAACGAGGGCAAAACGTAAGCGGAGTTAGACGCAACGTCAAGTATTACGCTACCCCTATCCATAACTTTAGAAAACTCCTCGTTAACGTAAACGGTACCTAATGCGTTGACGCGTACGATATCTTCCGGCTTTGCCATTTTGGGCGAAAGTCCCGCCGCGTTAATGACAACGGTTACTTGACCGATAGACGACGCATACTCAACAAGCTCAATTACCGATTGCCTTATGGAAGTATCGCACGTCTTTGCATAAGCCTCGTAACCAAGTCCTTTTAGCTCCTCTACGGCTTTTTCGAGTTTAGCAAGCGTTCTGCCGGAAATAACTACGGCATATTCCTTGTCAAAGTATTTGATTGCGGCAAGGCCCATGCCACTACCGCCACCGGTAACAACTAAAACTTTTTTCATTTTATCTCCTAAATAAGATATGCTTGCGTGGCAAGTATATCAGTGGTTTTATAGATTTTTGAACTCATCGTAAATATCGAGGGTCGCGAACAAATCCTTCGGCGTTTCCGCTCTACGTATAAGGTCAAAACTGCCGTCCTCGTTCAATAGGATTTCGGCGCTACGAAGCTTGCCGTTGTAGTTATATCCCATAGAATGTCCGTGTGCGCCTGCCTCGTGTATAAATAGGTAATCGCCACGCTCAAGTTTAGGTAACTTTCTGTCTACGGCAAACTTATCGCTATTTTCGCAAAGTGAACCTACAACGTCGTAAACGGTATCCTCTGCTACATTTTCCTTACCTAAAACGGTAATATGATGATATGCTCCGTAAATTGCTGGACGCATCAAGTTAGCAGCACAAGCATCTACGCCGGCGTATTCTTTATAGGTATGCTTGAAGTGTACGACCTTGGTAATTAAACCGCCGTAAGGAGCAAGCATGTATCTGCCGAGCTCGGTAAAAATCTTTAGGTCGCTGATACCTTGAGCAGTTATAATTTCGTCATAAGCCTTCTTTACGCCTTCGGCTATAACGTTGATATCGGTTTTCTTTTGTTCGGGGCGATACGGTACGCCGATGCCACCGGATAGGTTTACGAATACGAACTTGGCTCCTGTTTCTTTAGTGATATCAGCTATCAAAGTAAATAAGGTGCGTGCAAGTACGGGATAATACTCGTTTTCGATGTTATTACTTGCTAAAAACGCGTGTACACCAAACTCTTTAACGCCTTTTGCCATCAAAATCTTAACTGCTTCGAACATTTGGTCGCGAGTTAAGCCGTATTTAGCGTCTGCAGGAGTTCCCATAATTTGGTTGTTGATGGTAAACTCGCCACCGGGATTATAGCGCAAGCAGATTTTTTCGGGGATACCGGCGCACTCCTCTAAAAAGTCAATGTGAGTAATGTCGTCGAGATTGATTATAGCACCAAGCTTACGCGCATATACGTATTCTTGAGCGGGAGTCTCGTTAGATGAAAACATGATTTCATCACCTTTAAAGCCGAGCCTTTCAGCCATCATCAACTCGGTGTAGCTCGAACAATCGACGCCTGCGCCTTCAGCCTTTAGAAGCTTAATAAGTGCGGGATTGGGGGTTGCTTTGACTGCAAAGTACTCTTTAAATCCTTTGTTCCAACTGAACGCTTGATATAATCCACGTGCGTTATCTACTATCCCCTTTTTATCATATAAATGATAAGGAGTGGGATATACGCTTGATATTTCTTCAACTTTTGCCTTGGTTACAAACGGCTTCTTCATAGGTTTTACCTCTAAAAATTATTGTGTTTATTATATATTAGTAGGCTCTTTGAGTCAACCCATTTTGAATATTTACGTCATATTGTATCGCTCGCGCACCTGTGAGCATATATTTTATAGGTAAACCACACTCTTTTGTGCATTAACTTCTTGATTTTAGGTATATCTTGTGGTATAATGTGGTAAATCTTACAATAGGAGACTTTCGAATTATGGAATTAACCAACAATAAATTCGTACTCGATTTCGTCAAAAAGTATGCTGATTTGATGCAACCCGATCAAATCGTTTGGATCGATGGTAGCAAAAAGCAACTTAACGAGCTCACCAAAGAAGCTCTCTCCACCGGCGAAGTCTATAAATGTAACAGCAAGCTTCTCCCCGGATGCCTTTATCACCGCACCGCAGTTAACGATGTAGCTCGCGTAGAGGGTAGAACTTTTATTTGCACCTCCACTAAAGAAATGGCAGGCCCCACCAATAACTGGATGGCGCCCGCAGAAGCTTATGCAAAACTCGATGCTATCGCATCCGGTTGCATGAAGGGCAGAACCATGTACGTTATCCCCTACTCCATGTGCAAAATCGGCTCTCCGTTCGCAAAGTACGGCATCGAGCTTACCGATAGCATTTACGTTGTACTCAACATGGCTATTATGACCCGCGTTGACAAAAAGGTTCTCGATAAGATCGTTGAAGGTGATTTCGTTCGTGGTATCCACAGCAAAGTTCAACTCGATGCTGAAAACCGTTACATCTGCCAATTCCCCGAAGACAATACCATCTACTCCCTTAACTCCGGTTACGGTGGCAACGTATTGCTCGGCAAAAAGTGCTTCGCACTCCGTATCGCTTCCTACCAAGCATGGAAGGAAGGCTGGATGGCAGAGCATATGCTCATCCTTGGCGTTCAAAAACCTAATGGCGAAATCAAATACATCACCGCAGCATTCCCCTCTGCTTGTGGCAAAACCAACCTCGCTATGCTTATTCCCCCGGAGTGCTACACTGCAAAGGGATATAAGGTATTCACCGTAGGTGACGATATCGCATGGCTCCGTAAAGGTCGTGGCGGTCAACTCTATGCAGTTAACCCCGAAAACGGCTTCTTTGGCGTAGCTCCCGGCACCAACGCAAAGTCCAACCCCAACGCACTTGCTTCCACTCAAAAGGGCACCATCTTCACCAACGTTGTTTATAATCCCAAGGATAAGACCGTATGGTGGGAAGGCCTCGATAAGAATCCTCCGAAGAACGTTCTCGACTGGAAAGGCAACAAATGGTCCGGCGGTATGGTTGATGAAGAAGGCAAAATCATCAAGGGTGCTCACCCCAACAGCCGTTTCACTGCTCCCGCAAAGAACTGCCCCTGCCTCTCTTCTGAATTCGAAAACAAAAAGGGTGTTCCGATTTCCGCTATCATCTTCGGTGGCAGACGCGCTAAAGCTGCTCCGTTGGTCTATGAAGCACGCGATTGGAAACACGGCGTATTTATCGGCTCTATCATGGCTTCCGAAACCACCGCAGCTGCAACCGGCGCTGTTGGCGTAGTACGTCACGATCCTATGGCTATGATCCCCTTCTGCGGATACAACATGGCTGATTACTTCCAACACTGGCTCGATATGGGCAAGAAATGCAAGAATCGTCCCAAAATCTTCAACGTTAACTGGTTCCGTACCGATGAAAACGGCAACTTCATGTGGCCCGGTTTCGGCGACAACATGAGAGTACTCGATTGGATTTTAGAGCGTTGTGAAGATGCTGTTGACGCAGTTGAAACCCCCATCGGTTACATGCCCAAACCTGAAGACATCAACCTCGAAGGTCTCAATATGACCACCGACGATCTCAAGAAGATCCTCGATTGCGACAAGAAAGTATGGCTCGCAGAAGCAGCTGATATCGAAAACTTCTACGCAACCAAGTTCGGCGACACCCTCCCCAAAGAGCTTTATGCAGAGCTTAAGAAGCTTAAGAAGAACCTTCGCAAACGTTCATAATTAAACAACGCATAAATCAAAAGCACCGCCAATGGCGGTGCTTTTCTTGTCCACAAAAAATTAAAACATATTAGTTATATTTTTAGCCTTGTGGCTAAAAGTGGTATGCAAAACAAGTTTTGCGTGATGTTTTGGTTTTCGCCAAAGTAATATTAAATAAATCCTTAACTTGCCATAGGCAAATATAACTGCCGTAGGCAATATCACTCGTCGTTAGACGAATATCACAAATCCGTAAGGATTTATTTAGTTGTCGCAATTCCCTACGGGAAGAGCGACAATGGCGGTGCTTTTATTGTTGTTTTGTAACTTAGGAAACTAAATATTCGTTAAGCCAACTTTGAACTCCTGCTTTAGTAGTAATCGTTTCGGTATGGAAGGCCAAAATATTACCATCCGCATCAAGCACTACCAATAATGGATAATCATCCGCTACTCTTTGCGATAAGGAGTAGTATAATCCATACCTTCCGCATCCATAATCGTATGAAATGCCATTATTCGACATCCATTGATCTATAGTTAACGCTGGGAATAAGTATTCAGCGTCCAGAGCGTAAACGGCAACCGACGGCGTTTCCTCATAAACGGCATCAAATGCCTTAAGCATCTCAAGTTGAGCATCATCAAAATACCAATAGAATACCATTACCAAAAGGTCACGACCGCCCAGCAATTCATCGTAGCTTTTAGTTGAGTTTATATAATTTTCAACCGGGAACGTTTCACTACTTATATTATCCCCTACTTTGTATCCGTTGTAAGGGTAACTATCTTTAAGTAATATCGCGACCTCCCTGTTTTCATCAAAATAATATTTTTCGTATCTATCGTTGCCGGGCTTATTTATTAGGCTTTCGTTCCAAAGATAAATGTTTTTGTTAAATCCGGTAATCGTAGCGTATACGTTCTTGGTTTGGAAGCCCTCTCGAATAGTTACAACCCCTTGTTCGTTGGTCGCAAACTCTGCGCTTTCCGTCAAGCCGTCGCTTAATTTAACTTTCGCGCCGCCTATCAAATCGCCAAACCTATCGGTTATAGATACGGTATAATCTCGCCTAAGACCAAATACAAGGTCTAACGCATATTGCTTGGATGCAAACTTATAGCTGCTCTTATAGCTGTAATCGCCCGATACGTTTTCAATCAATAAGTTAATTACTTGCTTATCGGGCGCAAAAACAGTAATGCTTCCGTTTTCATCCGTTTGATAAGAGCCTATGACTTCTTCTTCCGAGCTAAACTTAACGCGAACTCCGCTTAATGGATTGCCATCGTCATCCTTAATATTTAGCTTATACTCTTTTTCAGCAACCCTTTCTATGAATTTACGAATCCTCATAACTGGAGCAACTCCGCCGAGTTGGCTTTTTATTAAGTACTCGTCAACTCCGTATATTTCATAGGCATCATAATACCAAGAATCGCTAAACAAATTGCCTAAATTGCTCACAAATCTTCTTTCGTAATTGTTGGGTAACGTCTCTTTGGCTATACGAACGCTCCAACAGCCTTCAAATTGGTAATCGCCTTGTATGGAGTTTTCGTCCCAATTGCTCATCCCATACCCTTGGGCAAGAGCATATTGCGTTGCCGTTTTGACTCTCGAGGTATTACTTTTGTAATAGTTCAGAATTTGATCTTCATCTAAAAGCGAAACAATCTCGGTGGTGTTTTCTTGATCGGCACTCTCGTTATTCATAGTTTGTTTTAAAGCAAGCTTTTTATCATAATAATCAAACGATGAGTCGTAAAAATGTCCGTTCAACCAACCCCTAAGAGTACTATTTTTCCAATTATAATGCCAACTTATGCCACTTTGTGTGCCGTACTTTTGTTCATACTCATTTTTAGGCATATCCTGGAAAGCCTGATTATCCAATATATTAACGCTTTGTATAAGCATACTGCCGTCATTATCTTCAAGAACTTTCCATTCAATTGGTTCGTAACGGAATAAAAATACTTGCTCGAGTCTTACCCCAACGTTATCCATCGTACTATTTGCCTGATTTCCAACCAGCTCGGATGCGTGCGGACGGTATCTCGTAGTATAGGTTGCTCGGTACTTTTCACCGTATAACTCTACATCCTTATATAGGGCGTAATCTCCCTTTATTCCGTTTGAATAATAGCCGTAAGAGGTCCAACCGTTATATGTACTCGGCTCATTTTCCAATAATCCTGTAGTTGTACAAATGGACATAACCAAAAGAGTATCTTCAATTTGTGATTGCGGATAGTATCCATAGTACAGTTTATCGCCGTGTCTGCAATATAGACCATTGGGGATATGATGGTATTCCTCACAGTTATCGCAATAACAATGCTCATCAACTTGGTGCGCTACACTATTACACTCCGTGCATTGACAATCTTCGTTTGGTGTATGTACGGTAGATTTGCAAATCTTACAAAAACAATTCTCTACTTGGTGATTTTCATAACCGCATTTCGAGCATTTGCAAAACTCATCGAAACTGTGCGACGTCTCTCCGCAAATCAAACAAACACAATTTACTACGTCGTGAACCGCCACACCACAAAAATCGCAAACACAATTCGTTTTGCTTTGATGATCACATTCTTGATATTCATCATTACCGCCATTAGGGGTACATGCCACTAATAAAGCCACCAAAATTAGCACTATGATTATAATAATTATGGGCTTGTTGGTTTTTTTCATGTTTTTCTCCCATTTACAAACTTTATACGGTGCAAAATCCTACGTGTAAAAACTACAAAACATCCAATATACGTGTATACGTGTTTTCTATTATGTAAGGCACATATATTATAACACAAAAAAACCATCTATGCAATAAGCTTATACTATTGCATAGATGGTATATAATAACTACAATGTTTTTATAGCGCTGTGCAAAAATCAATTATATATAACGCACATTCGGCTTGAGCTATACCATTTAAGGTAATCAACTCTTTTAGCCAATTTGCGGACGGCTTAAGTTTCAACGTGCCGTAAATCTCGTACGATAATCCTTGTGGCGGAACAGGTAAAGAGTTAATCGCATAAACACACTCCACCAAAACTTTAAAGTTATTATGTATAAGATAACTTATCTTTAACGTGTCATGTAAATTGATGGCGGCGGTTAATTTTTCCTTTAACGCGAATAATTTATGCCTAAGATACTCTTTGCGATTTTCTTTAACGCTGAACTCAGCAAGCGTATGTCTTGCAATCTCCGTCAGCTCACTTAGTTCGCCGTACGGGTCGTAAACAGCCTTACCATAAGTATAAAGGTAACAAGACGGCACGTCATCCATAAAGCGCAAAAGTATGCTTTCTCGGCTGTTATAATGCGTTTCTACGGGAACGCCCTCAATAACCTCTTCAACAACGAAGTTGCTATCATACAAAACTATGATATCAAGGTCACTAAACTCCGTTTCCGTACCGCGCGCAAGTGAGCCGGTAATAAGTATACCTTGCACCCTGTCATCCGACTTAAGACTTGTAACTTTTCTATCTAAAATATCGTGTAACTTCATAATTTTATATTTAAAGCTTAATTTTTACTATAGCTTCGGTGATACTTGTTAGCACCAAAACTCCTTGTTGGTTATATGCATCTATACTAACTTCAACTATACCATTTTTATCGTTACGCTTGGTTAATTTAGTAATGGTCGCTCTACCGCTCAAAACGTCGTTGGCATAAACAGGCTTAAACCACTCGATTTTTGTTGATTTACCGGCAAGTAATTCTTCTCCGAAAAAATCTACCTCAAGATAGTTAGCCCACACCGACATAAAAGACATCACCCCGGGTGCAATCAAGCCTTTAAAAGGCGTGCTTTTAGCGTATTCCTCATCTACGTGAAGGGGAATATTGTCATATAGCCTTGCAAAGTCAAGCATTTTATCTTTCTCAATAACCGCCGGTGCAATATCGATAGCCATACCTACTTGAAGTTCATTAAAATGCATAATTGCTCCTTTAAGCCAATGGATTAAATATTATTAACTAGTTAATTTATATTATAGCATTAATCCGTATGTTTGCATCAAAACAAAAACAGCCTCTTTTCCAAGAGACTATTTTTGTTATTTATTTGAAATCTATTCTATGTTTAGTACCCAACATTTTATATACGCTTTCAACACCACCAACAGTATTTAGTTTAACAAATTTGCCTCTTTGGCCAAGAGCTCCGTAAAAATATTTAGTCTTACTATAAGAATCATCCCATGTTTTAATTGTGAGATAATCATACCAAATGCCGCCTGCACGATAATATTGTGTACCCACCGTCATTGATATGCCTTTGGTAAACATTATAACAGGCAATGGACTAGCTCCCATTATTTGAGTAAAATAACTATTAGTATTAATGATTTTTTGCTGTGTCATCAAGTTAAGTTCGTTTTTATAAATACCCTTCATTTTTGTCAAAACATAATCAAAGCTATCCACGGTCAAAGTAATTTTTGGCGTAGATAAACTAAGTTTGTCGTTTGTAACCTCACCTATAAATGCTTCCAAGAGTGTACTAACTATTTTGTTCGGAGATATAGCATCGACAATTTGGCTAATAAAAGCATCTGTAGGATTGAGTTTTTCTGTCATTAAAGACAACGCCTGGTTTACTACATTTATACTTGTGCCAAGCGCTGTTGCCACAATATGTGCACGGTGTTTTTTTATTAATTGACTAAGCTCTGAAATATATTGCTTTTGTTTTCCATCATTTTTATAAACCGATTTTATAGTATTTAATGCTGCTTTTGCCAACTCTGATGTTCTTTCTCTCGTTATATAAGTTAGCATACCATATAATGCTTGTGCATCCAACCTATTTATATATACAACTAAATCAGTAACTTTGGTATCTCTATTTAAGTTAACCTTCCCTGATATATAATTATTCTTATTAAGATTATAAACTTTATCTTTTGTAGAATACCATACAACAGATTCCGCAAAGGTAGTTTGTAAAGTTTTAGTTTGATTATTAATCGTTGCAGTCGTAGACAGGGTTTTTGATCCTGCTTTATTTTGAGCTACAGCATCTTGATAGAAACGTAAACCCCAATGCACCTTTGCGGTGGTTCTCCTATCTCCATTACTAATTTTAATTTTAATATAATACTTGGTAGAAGATCCAACAAATCTATATAAGCTTTTGTACTTTGTTGATTCTATTGGGGTTAATTTACTTTTAAAATTTTTATCTTTATAAACCTCGGTCTGCACGGTAATTTTTGATGCATTACCAGAAGCAAGTTTAGGATATAGTAAATATAACCCATTTTGTATTATGGTTACTTGATACTTTTTCCAACCAGAATTAAGTCCAGGCGAAGCTATGAGCGTACCTATCTTTTTAGCCTTTCCATCTTGTGCAATATCACCTACCTCAATATACCCTTCATCTGATGCTGATCCACCTTTAACGTCTTTTGTAATTGATTCTGTGACTATGCTATCCTCTTCATCTACAATAAAATCGCCTAAATCCGTAACATTTCCATCGCATGCCAGCAAAATAGAGCTAACCCCAGCAACAATTGTAATCAATAAAAGAGTACTAATAAGCCTTTTTAAAGTTAAATTCATAAATTTTTCCCTCCCTAAAAATACTATCTAAAATTTAACAGATACATAGAATTTTAAAATTAAATGGCAAAATTAATAACATCCTTGGCAAAATTGGGTGGTTGTGAGATAAGAATATCATTTTTTAAAATTAGACCGCGGAGAAGCAAGCAAGACGAATTAAAATAAAAAGCCCCCAATGGGAGCGTACTAATGCGTACGTGACCTGCAGGGGGCTTTTATTTTATGAAGTATTGCGAAGCTTATACGCGGTCTAAAGTTTAGACTTCGTCGAGAGGCCGTATCGTAATCCCATCTATCCCACTGGATTTCTTTGGGGGTTGGGGATCGATGGGTGCTTGCTTGTTAAGTGGAGTTTGCTCAAAATCTATAACGGGAAGGTTATAGGGAGGCATATTGGAAATTGCGGTAAAAGCGGTTACGTAGCTACGTACGTACGGGAATAAAATGCGAGATGCATCTATACGCATACGATCGATATTTAGACTATCGTGAACGATATCAAAGTTACCGGTAATTTTAACGAATAAATCAAAGGGAGCAGGTTTTTCATCCGTTCCTTTTACTGCAACGGTGACTCCCAAAGTAAACTTTTTGGGATCCTTTTTAATATCAAAACCGATATTGGGATTAACCGTAAAATTGGTAACACCCTTGGGGATTTGATTGAGTTTTAAGCTTGATTCGTTAACTACGTATCCTAAAAATTTAAGTTCCATTTTAACTCCTAATTGCCTGCGCGGAACAAGCCTGTAACTTCTTTAGCCTTGGTGATATAGATAAAGGCTTTAGGGTCGATTTCCTTCAATAGTTTTTTGAAAGCGGTCGTTTGTTTTTTACGAACAACGCATATAATCATGCCGTGTTCTTGGTGGGTGTATATTCCTTCCGTTTTAATGATAGAGCCTCCCCTTCTAATGGAGTTAACTATCGCTTCTGCAACCTCGTCTTGCTTATCCGTAATGATATTAAATACCACGCTGGACTGCACGCCGTTGGTGATAATTTCAGCTACTTGTGAGGTTAAGAATAACGTTATAAAGGAATAAAGCACAGGTGTAGCTACGCCAACGAATATGGCGTTTGCATCCTGCCCTCTTGCTTGCACAAAGCCCAATACACCGGATAGCAATACTACAAAGCTATCGCAAGCAAATAATTGCCATTGGATATTTAGATCGGGTTTTGCTTCGTAAGTTATTTTAGCAATAATTTCCGTACCGCCTGCACCGGTATTCAACAACAGCATTCCACCAAATGAAACACCGCCTATTACACCGCCTGCAATCGCCGCAAGGATGGTAACACCACTATCAAGCCCCGCGCCTTGGAAGGTGGGGAAATTTACCAAGCTCAACAAATAGGTAAATCCACTATACATTGCTACACATACGCAAGTGGTAATCGCATAACGCTTTTCGAGCTTGAATAGCGCCGCAATAACAAGCGGTACGTTCATTATGAACAACATAATACCGGGATCGAACCATTTGTCGGCAAGCTCAAGGTCATATGTCGCAACGAAGTTATATAGTATCGATGCGATACCGCCTACTCCACCCGGCGCAAATGCGTTAGGTACGATAAACACGTAAATGGCTATCGCACGCAAAAATGCAAACACGGCAAGAGCGAAGTAGTAACCTACCTCTTTAAAAACCACTTTTTTATCGATTTTCATTTTAACTATTTTGTACCGAACAATCTGTCGCCTGCATCGCCAAGACCGGGAAGAATATAACCGTTTTCGTTAAGTTGTCTATCCAAGCAAGCTACGAATACCTTAACGTCGGGATGAGCGGTTGCAACGGCTTCTACGCCTGCAGGAGCAGCGATGATATTCATCAAACGGATGTCTTCTACTCCACGAGCTTTGAGAAGGTTGATAGCGGCTACAGCCGAACCACCGGTAGCGAGCATGGGATCGAGGATGATAGCGATCTTGTTTTCGATGCCGTCGGGAAGTTTACAGTAGTATTCTTTGGGCTCTAACGTTTCTTCGTCACGGTACATACCGATGTGACCAACTTTAGCAGTGGGGAACAACATATGAACGCCGTTAACCATGCCAAGACCTGCGCGAAGAACGGGAATAACCGCAACAGAGCTTTCGACAACAATGGTTTGCTCGGTCTTTTCGAGAGGGGTTGTAACCATTATCTTGCGAGTGGGAACGTCCTTAAGGCACTCAAAAGTCATAAGAGCGGTAATCTCTTCAATAAGTTCCCTAAAATCCTTCATGCCGGTATCCTTATTGCGGAGTATAGCAATTTTGTGTTGGATCAAAGGATGGGTAAAAATAGTTACGTTTTCGTAATTTTTCATAGTTTTCTCCTTAACGCACACACCCCTATTAAGGGTGTGCGCAATTAATTGTATGATGATTATTCAGCGATTTCTTCTTCTGCGGAAGCTTCTTCGCTTACTGTCTTACTTACTTCAGCATAAGCAGCGGGAGCGCTGTCTTTTGCTTCTTGCTTATTGAAGCATACGTTTACTATGATACCGATAATAAGAGCGGTTGCAATAGCACTGATGGTGATAACGGGATTTTCGCCGTTTGCATCTGCGCCAAACTTAAGGGATAATCCGCCGATACCGGAAATCAAGATGGAGCATACTACGAATAAGTTTTTGCTTTCACCGAGGTCAATACCGCGGAGCATATTAAGACCACTAACAGCGATAAAGCCGTAAAGAGCAAGACATACGCCACCCATTACGCAGCTGGGGATGGTGTTAATAAGAGCAATAACGGGGCTAATAAATGCAAGAACTATTGCAAGAACTGCAGCGCCAAGGATAGATACTACAGATGCGTTCTTGGTGATAGCAACGCAACCTACGGATTCGCCGTAAGTGGTGTTGGGTACGCCACCGAATAAAGCGCCTACGAAAGAGCCTACGCCGTCGCCAAGGAGGGTTCTATGTAAACCGGGATCGGTAAGAAGGTCTTTTTCAACGATAGAGCTGATGTTTTTGTGGTCTGCAATATGCTCTGCAAAAACAACGAAAGCTACGGGGATGTAAAGGAGCGCAATGTTAGCAACGTCCGCGCCGGTGAGGGGTTGAATACCGTTACCCGAAGTTGCGAGGAAGGTGAACTTGGGATAATCAAGGAAGGATTGGATGCTGATATTGGTAAAATTATCAACCAATGCGCCGTAGTTAACGATTTGGAGATACTCTACGTTTGCAGCGTAACCGATAATGCTGAACAAAGAAGCTACAACGTAACCTACGCCGATACCGATAAGGAAGGGAATAAGTTTCATTGTTTTGTTGCCCTTAATCGAACAGAAAACGATGGTGAAGAAGGTAATCAAGCCACAGAGTAAACCTACCAAGTTGTAAGCCATACCCGAGCCACTTGCTTTGGTAATATCGCCCATTGCGGTACCGGCAAGAGAAAGACCGATAAGAGCAACGGTAGGTCCGATAACTACGGGAGGCATAAGTTTGTTAACCCATTTAGTTCCTGCGAGCTTAACTGCAAGAGCGATAAGAGCGTAAACGGCAGCAGCAAAAGCAGCACCGATAAGAACGCCAAAGTAGCCGAACAATGAAGCGCCGATCAAAGGGCTAATGAAGGCAAATGAACTGCCGAGGAAAACCGGGCTCTTAAACTTTGTGAATAAGAGGTAGGTAATGGTACCGAAGCCTGCGCCAACGAGAGCGGCGGCGGAGTCGAGTACGTTCAATCCGGTTGCGCCGTTAACAATAACGGGAACAACGATGGTTGCTGCAATGATTGCGAGCAATTGTTGGAACGAGAAAACTACAAGTTTTCCAAATGGCGGTCTATCGCTTACGTCATAAACCAATTTCATAATCTTTTCTCCTTCTTTAGAGTTTAATTTTTTATACCACGCGCGATGCGTAATAAGCTTAATCTCCTAACGTAAAGCCGTAATTGAATATCGAAGCGATATCAAAAGCTTTTTCGTGCCAACCGTCGGGACGCGCTGAAATAGCGCAGTTAAAGGTTACTTCAGGCGTAGCGCTTCCTTCGGGGTCGTTGAATTTATTGTAGTTATAGGTGAAAGCGGACTCCCCTATTATCGTCGTTGCAACAGGAATATAAACGGTAGATAACGAGGTGTTGTAGAAGGCTTTACCTTTGATTTCTTTTAAGGTTTCGGGGAGATTTATCTCTGTGATATTATGGCACTCGCTAAAGGCACCGAAAGCAATCACTTCGCAGTCGGTGAGCGTTACGCTTTGAAGTTTTTTGGGGACTTCAGTGTAATATCTTGATAGAGCTCCGCCCTCGGCTACTTGGGGGGTAAACCCTACTTGGGATGATTCGGAGTAATCGAATACGTAACCGAGCAAACCGCCGGCGCCCGTAGCTCCTCTATATGCTCCGGCAAACGGAATCGTTAGAGAGGTTAAAGAAGTCAAGCCCTTGAAGGTAAGCTCGCTAATAACGTCTATAGAGTTTGGAACGGTAACGCTCGTTATGGTGCTCTCGCCGTTAAAGGTCTTTAAAAGGCCTATTACGGGGTATCCGTCGATGGTTGCAGGCACGGTAACTTCGGTTGCATTGCCTAAATAATCGGTAAGGACGGCTTTGTTATCACGGACTATATATTGATAATCGCCGGACGTTACTCTGGTACCGCCGTAATTGATGGTAATAGCGTTGATTTCACCGGTAGTTTTCCAACTTCCGCTCCAGCCGGATAGCGTGTCTTCATCGATATCAACGTCGACTACGAGAGAGCTACATCCATAGAATACGTTTTTGCCGACACCAACGAGGGTTGCAGGCAAAACTGCCTTCGTAAGTTTTTTACAATCGCGGAAAGCGTTTTGCTCGATATTGACTATACCCATAGGCAAGACTGCTTGAGTAATAGCCGTTTCGCGGAAGGCGTAAACGCCGATATTTTTGAGAGAAATCGGGAAGTTAATATTTGCAAGAGCGGTACATCCGTAAAAAACGTTGGCACCGATATTTTCAAGGGTAGAAGGCAACGTAATGCTTGTTAAGCTCTTGTTGTTGACGAACAAGCTATCGTTCAAATTAACTACGCCCTCGGGTACGGTATAAGAGGTTGCAGTCAATGCATCGGAGTAGAAAATGAGATCTTTTTTACCTTTGGTAAAAAGAATAGCTCCGTCCGACTCAAAGTAAACGTTAGCGTTATCTACGTCGATAGCCGTCAGATTGGTGCAGTTTTCAAACGCGGTAGCGGCAAGAACTTTTACGCCGGTGGGAATAATTACGGAGGTAAGTCCGGTGCATCCGTTGAACGCGTACTCGTTAATCTGCTCAAGGGTTTGCGGTAATGAAATCTCTTTAAGAGAAGTTAATCCGCTAAATGCTTGGGCATCTATAAGCGTTACGCCTTCGGAAATGGTAATATTTGCAAGGGATACACAATCCTCAAACACCTTTGTTCCAATAGCTTTAACACCTGACGGGATGGTAAAGCTTTCGAGTTTAGTACACCCTCTAAAGGCTCCGCTTCCGATTTGCGTTAAGCCGGTTGCACCCACTATAGATTTAAGTTCACTACAATTTGTAAACGCAGACGTCTTAACTTCGATAATGCCTGCGTGCAAGTTAACGGTGTTTAGCAAAATACAGTTAAGGAAAGTTTGTTGCTCAATAACGGTAACGCTTGTGGGAACGGTAAACGTGGTAAACGATCTGCATGCGTTGAAAGCGTTAGCGCCTATTGCGGTGCAAGCGTCGGGTAAGGTAATGCTACCGAGCTTTAAGCAATATGCAAATGCGGAAGCACCCACTTTAGTGATTGCGTTTTGACCGCCGAAAGTCAATGATTCCATCTTTTTTGCATTGTAGAAGGTGTAATCTTTGATTTCGGTAATGGCGCTACTTAAATTTGCAGTAGTTATCGATTCACAGTTATAGAAGCAGTATTCGCCGATGGAAGCAACTGTTTCCGGCAAGCTAATGCTACCTAACGATACACAGTTGTAGAAAGCTTTTGCCCCTATCGTCTCGACGCCTTCATCTATTACTACGCTCGAAAGCTTACCACAGCCGTAAAATGCTTCATCGCCGATGCTTTCAACGGAGGAAAGAACTCTAACCGCCATAACAGAGGAGCAACCGTACAAAGCACCCTCGCCGATGGAGGTTACTTGGTCGAAGATTTGGAAGTACCTTAAAGCAGTACAATCCTTAAACATATGTTTAGAAACGGCCTTTAGAGAGGTGGGGAGTTGAACGTTTTGTAGTTTTGTACAACCGCTAAACGCACCCTCGCCTATCGTGGTAATGCCGTTAATAAGCTTAACGCTTTCGAGATTGGTGCAACCACTAAAGGCGTTTGCGCCGATGCTAACGTAGCCGGAGTTTGCAGGGAACGTTACTGATTTTAGGTTGGTATTATTCTTAAAGAGGTTTGCGCCGACTGAAGAAATGGTAATACCGTCGAGCTTATCGGGAAGCACAATATTGGCGGCGGATTTACCGAGGTCGGTTAAAGATTTTAAACTTGCACCTTCGCGCACAAAGTAGGTAGCGCTATCTGCAGGCGTCCACTTTGCGTAGACGGTGATATTACGCGTTACTTTGGTTGCAGTGGTAAATTCTGTGGTATAAGCGGTATCGAGATACCAGCCGGAGAAGTTGAAGTCTTTGCGAGTGGGAGGAAGGGGTAAGGTAAAGGAGTCGCCTTCTTTAACGCGAAGAACGGGAACGCTACTACCGCCGGTAGTATCAAAGGTAACTATAAAGGTATTGTTACCGGTAACGACGTTTTCCACCCAGTGAGCATAAACGTTAATGTTGTTAATAACCTTGGTAGATGCGGTAAAAAGTTGAGTCCAAACGCCGTCGTCGAGATACCAGTTATCAAAGGTATAACCCGCTTTAGTGGGCGGTTTAGGTAAGGAGGCGTTGCCCCCTTTTGTAACTTGAACGTTGGCATATACTTGGCCGTCGACGTTAAAGGTAACGGTAAACGTATCCTTATTACATGCGATGAGCAAAGCAACGCATAAAATCACGATAAGAAAGATGACAAAAAACTTCTTATTCATATTACTCCTATTCCCTCGATGGTATTATATAACGCGCACGCGTTAAAGTCAAGCACGATTACGTTAATAAAGAGTGACGTAACGGTGACAAAAATATTTTGTGCAAACGGAATAAAAAGTTATCACGTGCACAAAATAACATTAAAGAATAGAGGAGGAACCGACATGAGCAAATCAAAATGTATTGTAAAGACCGGCGAAAAGCCCGGCAAAGGCTCTTACAATTGTACCAATTGTAACACTGAAGTAACCCTTGGGGAATACGACAAAATGCCCCCTTGCCCTAAATGCAGTAATAATGAATTTACTTGCTAATAACAGTCTCGCAAGCCTATGCGTGGAATATAGACTGCGGATAAGCGAGCAGAACGCGAAATCCAAAGTTATTAACCGCATAGTTTAGATGCAAGACAAATAAACACAAAGCCCAACGACAGGAGTGTAATTGAACGTACATGACTGAGTTGGGCTTTGATCGTTTATGAAGTATGGCGCTAAAATATTCGGAATTAGACTGAAGCGAAGCTATCAAAATAAAGCGCTTGAACTTAATAAACCGCATAGTTTAGATGCAAGACAAATAAACACAAAACCCAACGACAGGAGTGTACTTGAACGTACATGACTGAGTTGGGCTTTGATCGTTTATGAAGTATGGCGCTAAAATATGCGGTTTAAATAATGATGGTGACGGGACCGGAATTAAGTTGTTCAATAAGCATATCTGCGCCAAAAACGCCGTACTTAACCGATAATCCACGAGATTCGAGGAGTGAGCCGAGCTTGAGGTATAAGGCTTTGGCGATATCAGGCGCTTCGGCACGGGTGAAATCGGGGCGATTGCCACGGGAGCAATCGGCACATAAAGTAAATTGGGAAATTAACATGATCTCGTAGCCGTTATCGAGTGCGGAAAAATTCATTTTACCACGCTCATCTTCGAAAACGCGCATTTGAGAAATCTTTTTTGCATAGTACTCCAACTGATCTTCAGAGTCCCCTCTTTCTACGCCGAAATATACGGCAAGTCCTTTGCCAATTTCGGAAACGAGGTTGCCGTCAACCGAAAGTTTAACTCCATCTACTCTTTGAACGACTGCTTTCATAATAAATCCTTTATCGTTTTTGAAAGTATATCACGCAAATACCGTTAAGTCAATTAGCCCTTGGACCTAAAGGTTACTTGGAACTCGGTATATTCGTTAGGTACGGATTGACAATCAATTTTAGCGTCGTGATGCTCGGCAATAGCCTTTGCCATAGCAAGTCCTAAACCATAACTATTATTGTTTGCGCCTTGCGTACGAGCGCGATCGCCTTTGTAAAAACGCTCGAAAACATGGGGTAAATCTTCCTCTTTTATGCCCTCGCCGGTGTTACGCACGGATAAAACGTAATTCTTTTTGCGCCTATATAACTTAACGCAAATATTGCCACCATATGGAGTGTACTTGATCGCGTTATCAAGTAGAATCAACGTCAAGCGTTCAAGAGGCTTCTTGATGCCGTTTATAATGACGTTTTCTTCAATCTGATCGTCGATTATAATGGATTTTTCATAACATAACGCTTCTACCGTGAGCGAGCCGGCCATAACCACTTCGGATAGATTAACAGGCTCTTTGATATTTTCACCGACGTCTTCCATTTTGCTCAACTCAAGCATATCAAGTATCAAACCATTGGTGCGATTAACTTGCTCCTCAATGGCCTCAAACCACTTTTCGTTTGATTTAACGGTGCTTTCCGGCTCCGACTGAATAACGCTTAAGTTTGCAGAAATTATGGTAAGCGGAGTTTTAAGCTCGTGGGATGCATTGGCTATGAGCTTTTTGCCTTTTGACATACTTTTCTCAACCGGCTCAAGCACCCTGTCAGATAATAAATATGCAATTAGCGCAACGCTTGTTATAGCAAAAAGATATGCCATTATAAACCAAAAACCGCTTCTTAAAATAAGCGATCTTTCCGCCGACCAGTCGAAAAATACGTAGTCGGTATGCTGATCGTATGCACGCATGGAAGCGACGTAAAAATGCCCGTTAACCTCATAAAAATTGCGATCTGCGCTGGCTGCTAAAACGGTTGCGTTTATTACGTCGTTAAGGTCGTCGGTTTCTTCAAGATAAGGATGGTTTTCAAGTATGTTTTGGTAATCTATAGTGCCATTTTCGGATACCGAAAATAATACTGCTCGAGAATAAAAGCTACGACTTTCAGACACTTCGTCATCCTCGAAGCTTGGGTGTTTTGGCGGGGTAATTTGATAGCCTTGGAGCTCTAAAACGGCATCAAGACCTATTTTAATTTCGTTGATTTGGTTACGCAAATTTATCATCCAAAGCACGCTAAAAAGCACAATCAAAAGTATGCCTGCAGTTACCGCGCAAGTCAAAACGAAACGAAGTCTTAATTTTTTTAGAATTACGTTATCTTTCATTATTCAGAGTGATCTTATAACCTATCCCTCTTACCGAATCAATGGTAAAGTCTGCGCCTACGTAATTTAGTTTTTTGCGGATAAACGACACGTATACTTCGAGGTTATTGGAGGTAAAATCAGAATCCAACCCCCATACCCTATTGATGATTTCCTCTTTGCCGGAAACAAATCCAATACGCTCGAAAAAGAACTTCAAGATACCAAGTTCTTTAACAAAAAGTTGAACCTCTTTGCCGTTAGCGCGGATGGCGGAGTTGGTTATATCTAACTCCACGTTGCCACAGGTAAGCCTATTACCTATTGCAAGGGTGCTTTGTCCCCTACGGAGCAACGCTCTTACGCGCGCCATCAGCTCTTTGAAGCTAAAGGGTTTTGCAAGATAATCGTCTGCGCCTAAATCAAGCCCCTTGACCTTGTCAGACTCGCTGGAAAGGGCGGTAAGCATGATTACCGGAGTGGTGATTTTATTCTCGCGGATAACTTTAAGTACCTCAAAGCCGTTACGCTTTGGCATAAGAACGTCAAGTATTATGAGGTCAAAGGCATTAGTTAAGGCATATTCCAAGCCATCGTCGCCGTCGTATACGGCGGTAACCTCCATCTTTTCCTTTTCAAACATATTTACAAGAGCTTGTGATAGCGCCCTTTCGTCTTCAACAAGTAATAAACGCATGTTTTTCTCCTTATAACAATTATAACATATAAAAGGTAACAAATTATAGTTAAATATTAATTAAACAGGCCAGTTATCCTTTAGACAATCACTTCAAAAATTTGGGTATTGCCAATGCGCCCCAAAGATGCTATAATATATATGCGAACGCCGGTCGGCGATGCGGAACCCTAACAACTAAAAGGGCTTACGGGTTCAGCTCATAATGTCAAGCCCCCCGAGCTTTTGCTTGACGCTAGGGGAAGACAAAAGGGAGCGACAGTTCGCCCACCTGCACATACGCGGGTTTGTTAATTCCCGATCGGTGTTCACCGCGACAAAAAAGCGATAGTCAATGACTATCGCTTTTTTTAGTCCCCTATTTTTTAGTTTACTTTGAAACCACAGTTAGCAAAGTAAATGTAGAAGTTTTGGTTCTTGGTACTTGTAAGGGTTGCATTTAAACCGCTTGAAGTAGTGATGGTGTTCTTATTGAAGAACTTATAGTTGCTGGTAGAGGTTGCATCGGAAGCGGTATATGAGTAGTCTTTAGAGGGAGTTACAGCCAAAATATTGACGGATGCGCCCAAGTTCTCGTGACCTACGTTGAAGTAATAGAATCCATCAGCTTCGGTGGTTACGGTATGAGTGGTAGATTTATCCTCGTCATCGGTAACGGTGATGATAATCTTAACACCGCCCAATTGAGCGTTTCTGTTGAGGTTTACAAAGTTACTATCGTCCTCTACTTTATATACGTAACCGCATACGGAATAGGTTTCTTCAATCTTCAAATCAGAGATTTGATAAGACTCTGCTTGGAATCTATCCATAACCTTATCGGTAGTCTTACCGGTGGTTCTGCTGTACCTTGCCATCTTATACTCGTGACCTCTTACCGCACGGAGATAAATGGTGGGCGTCCAGGCGGTTACTGCGTACTTTACGGAAGTTGCAATGGTGGTGCCGGTCTTATCGTATCCATCAATCATCGGGATAATATCGGACTCCGATTGCTTGTCAACTTGGCTCCAGTCAGATCCATTAATAGTATAAAGCCACCAATCGAGGGTGCTACGCTCGTATTTTTGATAGGTTTCGGGTAGTTTTTCAGAGAAAGTTTCGGTAAAGTGTAAGTAAGCTACACTCTTTTTAATTTGTAGATATAATCCGCTATCGCCATCTTCGGTCAAGCTTGCAACTCCATCGATAACCGATACGCCTGTATAACGGCTGTCATAGCTATCATAGAATTTAGCATCGCTCTCAACCATGTCCATAATAACGCCTTTAGAGGTAAGGTTTTTAATGATTTGAGCGTTATATGCAAGCGCAGAGCCTATAGTGGTTTGCTCGTAAAAATCAACTACGGTTGCAGCGCCGGCGTTGCTGAAGTAAGGATCGATAATGTCAACGCGGTCTGCGAGGTAACCTGCGCCAACCCAGCCGTTTTCGTAAAGATAGTTGAGATAATCGGCACAAGAAAGTGCAAGGCAAGCCCCTACTCCGTTACCGATGAATCTAACCTCTTGAACGTATTTGCCACCGCTTTTTGCAAGTTCATCGGAGCTTGCGGTCTTAAGCCATGCGGAAATGAAAGCTTCGGTTAGGTTGAAGTCGGGAGCGGTGGTAACAGTGTTACCATCCTTATTGATGTAAGTCATTGCGGAAGAATTATAAATCTTCTTGTTGACGTTTTCGGTAGTATCGTCTGCGAAGTTTTCGTAATGGAAGATACCTACGTTAAAGCCTTGTCTATTCCAGAAGAAGCTGGTTTGCTTCAAAGTATAATCCTTTTCCATAACGTTAGAATTATAGATTTCGGGATCAAGGTTCAAAACTTCCTTACGATTATAATCGGATTCTCCGTTGAAGATAATTGCAACGGGGCGATTTTTAATAAAAGTCGTTGCATTGCCGTCCATACCGATCCACTCGATGGTGAGGCCGTAATCGGGTAAGTCGGAGGGCTTGGTAAACTCAAAAGAAGGAGCCTCTTTAGGAGTAGAATCTTCGCCTTTATCGTTACATGCAACGAGTGCAAACGTAGATGCGGTGATTGTTATAATCAAAATGATCGCGATAATAAATTTTTTCATCGTTCACCTTACTATATATTATTCTTAATAATTATAATAGAATAAATACGCATAGTCAACAATAAAGGTGGTTTCTATAAAATCTTAAACTGAATTTTAGGTGATAATTGCAATTGGATTACTCATATGCTAAAATAAGCATATGATACTACTCGGCATAAGTGAAAACAGCGACAAAAACATAGTTTTTAATAAAACCCTATCAATATATAGGGAACTATTTAAAATGCCGATAAAAGTAGCAAAGCTATCCCATTTTGAAAACGGCAAGCCCTACGTTAAGGGACAAGGGGAGGTAAAGCTTTCGGTATCGCATAGTGGAAAATATCTTGTAATCGCACTATCTAACAATGAGGTTGGAGTAGATATACAAGAAGAAAAACCGGTTGACTATCAAAAAATCAGTGCTCGGTACGGATTTAGCGCAAATGATTTAACAGAGTTCTACAAAAAGTTCACCATTGCAGAAGCAACTGTAAAATTGACCTCAACAGACCTCCCCACCTCTTTAAAACAAGCCGACACCCTCTCCGGAACCACCTATCACTTTATAAAAGGCTATACCCTCTCCGTCGTCGGCGAAGGAAGCTGTTATTTCGTTATTATTTAGCAAGGTATTCATCTATTATGATGAAGAACAAGTAAAATTAAAAACCATCGATGGGAGCGTACTTGGCGTACGTGACCGAGATGGTTTTTATCGTTTTATAAAGTTGGTCGCTAAAATATTTAAGCGTGATTTAAACACGCTATTTTAGATGAAAGACGAATAAAATAAGCAATCCCCGCGACGGGAGTTTACTTCAGGTAACCGCCAGAGGGTTTGTGTTTATAAAGTTATTCGCTAAAACACGATTTAAACGCGTTAGTTTGGATGAAGAACGAGCAAATACATAAACCCTCTCGACGGAAGCGTACTAATTCGTACGTGACCGAGATGGTTATTTATCATTTTATAAAGTTGGTCGATAAAATATTTAAGCGTGATTTAAACACGCTAGTTTGGATGAAGAGCGAGCAAATGCATAAACCCTCTCGACGGAAGCGTACTAATTCGTACGTGACCGAGAGAGGGTTTGTATTTGTGAAGTTATTCGCCAAAATAACGCGTTTAACGGCCGTATTTGGAAATCAAATAGCTATAATACGGAGTGTCGATATCTTCGAGTGTAGATAAGGTAATCCTATACTCCCAGTTACCGTCGGGCTCACCGGGGGTATTGATGCGGGTATCGGTGCCGTAGCCGGTAAGATCTTGTAGGGGTAGGATGACGGTATCGGCACTTGATGATAGAACGGCTTTAGCCATAGCTTTAGTGGAAAGACAACCTTTACCGCCTATTCCCCAAACGTGTTCGTCGATTTCTAAAAAGTCGAGGATGCCACGTCTAACGCTTGCATCTAAAGAGTATAACCAACCGAGGGAGGTATCGTTGTCGTGCGTTGCGGTATAGGCAAAGGTGTTTTTATCGTAGTTGTAAGGAAGATGAATATTGTCACGGTTTCCGTCAAAGGCAAACTGCAAAACACGCATACCGGGGAAGCCCGTTTCCTTGAGATATGCAACCACCTTATCATCTATAATACCAAGGTCTTCGGCAACTATTTGGGGGCAATCAACGTATTTGTAAACCTCGTCCCAAAGTGCTAAGCCGGGTCCCTTTTTCCACTCGCCAGTTTTGGCTGTTTCGCTACCTTTGGGTACCGCCCAATACTCACATAGTCCCCTAAAATGGTCGATTCGTAAAACATCGTAGAGTTTTAAACTATGTAGAATTCTTTGAACAAACCACTCGTAATTAGTAGACTTCATCTTGTCCCAATCGTACAAAGGATTGTTCCAAAGTTGACCGTCTACAGCAAAATAATCTGGCGGAACACCTGCTACTTCTTTAGATACCAAGTCTTTATCAAGAGCAAATATATCGGTATGCGCCCATACGTCCGGAGAGTTAAACGAAACGTATATCGGCATGTCGCCAAAGATTTCGATACCACTTTCGTTAGCGTATTCTTTTAAGGAGTTCCAACCCTTGAAGAATAAGTACTGCTCGAAGTAATAGTAGTAAATTCTATCTTTATATTCTTTTTTAGCGCCGTCAAGGGCGGTTTTCTTGCGGAATTTTAAGCCCTCGTCCCAGTTTAACCAATCGCTGCCAAAGCGTTCTGAAAGAGCCATAAATAAAGCATAGTCCTCTATCCAGAAGGAGTTTTTATTAACAAATGCTTCAACGTCCAAATAGTCTTCGGCAGTTAATCTGCTAAAAGCAATATTTAGCGCACGCTTTTTGTTTTCCGCGACCACGCTATAGTTTACTTTATAAGGGGAATTTATCTTAAACGTAGACTTTTCTTCCTTGGTCAGAAGTCTTTCCGGCAAAGATTCGAGATCTATAAATAGATAGTTGCCTGCAAATGCGGATACGCCTGAATAAGGACTATTACCAGCCCCTATGGTGGTGATGGGAAGAATTTGCCATAGCTTAAAACCGATCCCTTTAATGAAATCGATAAAATATCTACTACTCGAACCAAAATCGCCTATTCCGTATTCACTCATAAGTGAAAATACGGGAAGAAGCACTCCAGCCTTTCTCATATTACTCCTATTCGGTTACTTTTTCCAAAATGGTTTTTTTGAACGAGGTTCAGCAAGAATTTCCCCTATCAACATTGCTTGCAGATATGGGTTTTGGTTGTTTAAGGAAGTCTTTTTAATAGCGTATTGCTTATCTTCTACTACCTCGCGAACTTCGTAATGCTCGTCGCAACCCTCCCCTGCATAAGGGAGGTTTACGACGCTTTCAACTTTAACTTCCCCCTCTGAACGGAGGTGTTCATGGGTACTCATTATTTCTTATCAGATTGCGGAGGTACTTCACCGCTAATGGAATTGCGCATTGCGGTATCAGCTTGTAGATTGAGCATATTGTAATAATCCATTACGCCCATTTTGCCGTTTTTGAGAGCCTCTGCAAGCGCTTTGGGAACCTCTGCCTCGGCAGATACAACGGCGGCACGCATCTCTTGAGTACGAGCCTTCATCTCTTGTTCTTGCGCGATAGCAAGCGCTCTACGTTCCTCTGCTTTAGCTTGAGCAACGCGCTTATCAGCTTCCGCTTGATCCATTTGAAGTTGTGCGCCGATGTTACGTCCAACGTCTACGTCCGCAATATCGATGGATAAGATCTCATATGCGGTACCCTTATCCAAACCCTTATCAAGTACCATGCGCGAAATGCTATCGGGGTTTTCGAGAACGGCTTTATGAGATAGCGCAGAACCAATGGTGGTAACGATACCTTCGCCTACTCTTGCGATAATAGTTTCTTCGCCGGCGCCACCGATAAGGCGAGCAATATTTGCGCGAACGGTAACTCTTGCTTTAGCACGAAGCTCGATACCATCTTTTGCGATAGCGGAAATCATAGGAGTTTCGATAACTTTGGGGTTAACCGATACTCTAACTGCGTTAAGAACGTCACGACCTGCAAGGTCGATTGCCATAGCGGTCTTAATGTCAAGCTCGATATTTGCGCTATATGCCGAAATCAATGCGTTAACAACTTTAATAACGTCACCCTTTGCCATATAGTGTGTTTCGAGGGTAGCGATATCAATATCAAGACCTGCTTTTTTACCGGTAATGTATGCATCTACTATCATTGCTACCTTTATGCGCCTTAAACGCATACCTATTAATCTCGGGATGGATACCGGTGCGCCCGATACCAACGCTCTAAACCAGATATTGAAGGGAACTAAACAAATGATTGCTATTAAAAGAATACCAAGTATAACCAATAAAATGATCCAACCTATGCCCATTTTTTATCTCCTTTTAGTGATATTTTGCCTAATTTTTAACGATTTATAAAAAAACCGCGACCAAAAGCCACGGTTTAATTAATTAATCTTGATTGTCATTAATAACTTCTACCATTTCCTCTGCGTGCGCCTTTAAAACGCTTTCATTTAGAGGGGAACGAGCTACCCAACCCTTTTTAGCGGTGGTAACCAATACGAAGAAGGCTATCAATGCGCCAATAGACTCCATGAATATGATAAGGAATATTTGTGCAAATATATTGCCATCCCCTACCAAAACGCGTAAAACGGTGCCTATTACCACGAGGCCTGCGCCCACGAAACCAAATACGCCGAATCCGGTATTGAATATTTCGATTACGATAAATACGTAACCAAGTATCAATGCAAGAGCTACAACCCAGCTCATACCGGTAAATAGCGTTGCAATTTCATTAAAAAACGACATTTTTTACTCCTTAATTATTTTCCTGCTGCCTCGAAGCCAAGATCCAATGCCTTGAGGTTAGCGGGGATAACTTTAGGTTTGTTGGCGAACTTGTTCTTAATCATCTCTGCAACGAGTTCTTTTTGGAACAATCCGCTGAGCTTTACGTATGCGCCGAGTACTACGATGTTAGCAGTACGAGCGTTGCCTGCTTGAAGAGCAAGTTCTTGAGCATCAATGTAAACGGCTTTAACGTCGGTACGCTCTACCTTATCGGGGATAAGAGAGCTGTTAACTATAACGGTACCGCCTTCCTTTACGTTGTTAACAAACTTGTAAAGGCTGGGCTTGTTCATTGCTATAAGGCAATCGGGGCGAGCAACGATGGGGCTTGCTACTTCTTTATCGCAAACTACTACCGAACAGTTGCTGGTACCACCACGCATTTCCGGTCCATAAGACGGGAGCCAAGTAACTTCCTTGCCGTCAGCGATTGCTGCATAAGCAATAAATTGACCTAAACTCAATACGCCTTGTCCGCCAAAGCCTGCTATAATAATTTTTTCTTCCATATATATTATACCTCTATTTTGTCACTTTGTGAAGATAGTAATTTTTAAATGGTTTTTATAAAAAACTAAAATTACTCCTTATCGATATCTTTATATACTCCGAGGGGGAATACCTTGGTCATTTCTTCTTTAACGAAATCTACTGCTTGAGTAGGTGTCATACCCCAGTTGGTGGGGCAGGAAGAAAGTAACTCTACCATTGCAAAACCTTTGCCTGCGATTTGATTTTCGAAAGCCTTTTTGATAGCTTTTTTAGCCTTGTTTACGTTGGCGGTGTCGCTCAAAGCGCAACGAGCAATGTAAGAAGGTCCATCTAAGGTAGCAAGCATTTCACAAACCTTAATGGGGTTGCCGTTCAAAGCAACGGAACGTCCCGCTTGAGAGGTGGTGGATTTTTGACCGAGAAGTGTGGTCGGAGCCATTTGTCCACCAGTCATGCCATAGATAGCGTTATTGATAAAGATAACGGTGATGTTTTCGCCACGCGCTGCAGCGTGGATGATTTCGGCGGTACCGATACTTGCAAGGTCGCCGTCGCCTTGGTATGCGAATACAACCTTATCGGGATTGGTACGTTTTGCGCCGGTTGCAACGGCGGGTGCCCTACCGTGTGCCGCTTGTTGCATATCACAGTTAAAATAGTTGTAAGCAAATACTGCACAACCTACGGGAGCAATACCTATAACGTTACCTTCAACGCCAAGCTCTTGTAAACACTCGGCAACAAGGCGGTGTGCAATACCGTGGGTGCATCCGGGACAATAATGGAAGGGAGTTTCAGTGAGCATATTAGTTTTTTCGAATACAACTGCCATATTATTTGTCCTCCTTATTTAAAACGTAGTTTACGAGGTCTTCGGGAGTCATAACGTTACCGCCCGTTCTGCCGTAGAAATCAACGGGTTTTAAGCCGTTAACAGCGAGTTTAACATCCTCGATCATTTGTCCCATGCTAAGCTCGGTGGTGATAAAGCTCTTTACGCAATCCTTTGCAGCAATTGCATTGATTGCTTCCGAGGGGAAGGGATATAAGGTAATGGGACGGATTAAACCGGCTTTGATACCCTTTGCACGAAGTTCGCTTACAGCGCTCTTTGCAATACGAGCAACGGTGCCATAGGCAACGAGAACTATTTCTGCATCGTCACACATAAACTCTTCGTAACGGGTTTCGTTCTTCTTGAGTTCGTCGTAACGAGCAAATAAACGATGGTTAACTTCTTCTAAAACGTCGGGTTCGATGTAAAGAGAGTTTACAATACGTCTATCCTTACCAACGCCGGTACCATCGGTTGCCCAATCCTTTTTGGGGAAATTAGCGGGATCTTTGATGGGAGGAAGTTCAACTGCTTCCATAATTTGACCAATCATACCATCACCGAGGATCATAACGGGCATACGATAAGCATCTGCCTTATCGAAAGCATCGTACATGATGTTTACAGCCTCTTGAACGGTGTTGGGTGCATAAACGAGCATATGATAGTCGCCGTGTCCGCCACCTTTAACGGTTTGGAAGTAGTCGGATTGGGCGGGTTGTATGCCACCAAGTCCGGGACCGCCACGAACCATATTAACTATAACGCAAGGAAGTTCTGCGCCACAAATGTAGCTAATACCCTCTTGCTTAAGGCTGATGCCGGGCGAGGAAGAAGAAGTCATAGCTCTTGCACCTGCTGCTGCAGCACCGTAAACCATATTGATAGCGCTTACTTCAGATTCTGCTTGAATAAAGCAACCGCCAACTTCGGGTAAACGACGGCTTAAATACTCGGGAATTTCATTTTGAGGGGTGATGGGATAACCGAAGAAAGCTCTGCAACCACCTCTAACTGCCGCTTCGGCAACGGCTTCGTTTCCTTTCATTAAAACTTTCATAATTTCCTCCTATCTTTCGACGGTAATCGCAACGTCGGGGCACATAACTGCACAAGCGGTGCAACCGATGCAACCTTCACTTGCTACTTCTGCAACGAAGTAACCGGATTTGTTGGTCTCCGTCTCGGAGAGTTTAAGTACGTTTTTGGGACAAGCTCTTACACAAAGTCCACAACCTTTACAGGTATCTTTAGCAATAGTAACTTTAGCCAAAATTATCATCTCCAATAAAATTTTAATGCGCCTATTATAGCACATACACGCGCGCATAGCAAGAAAATGCAAAAGGTTTTAAAAATTTTTAAAACAAGCGAGTAAATTAAAAAATTCCAAATAAAATTGTTGTTTTGGTAGCTATAGCTACATATTTAAGTGGTAATCAGCACAAATCGTCTGTGCAAAAAAATTTAAACCGACCGTTAAGATACGGTGTATAATAAAAAAATCCCCACCGAGGAGCGTACTCGGCGTACGTGAGTAAGATGGGGTTTATAGTTTTATAAGGTTATTCGCTAATAGTGTGTCGCGCGATCAAAACGCGCTAGTTTAGATGAAGAACAAGCAAAACAAAATCCCATCGACAGGAGCGTACTTGGCGTACGTGACTGAGATGGGATTTACAGTTTTGTGAAGTTATTCGCAAATGTTGTACCGCGCGATCAAAACGCGCTAGTTTAGATGAAGAACAAGCAAAACAAAATCCCATCGACAGGAGCGTACTTGGCGTACGTGACTGAGATGGGATTTACAGTTTTGTGAAGTTATTCGCTAAAATAGCGTGTTTAGACTATTTACGGCGATACTTATTAAAGAGATCATTATGAGAAACGATTCTCTTTGCTTCTGCTACGTAAGCGTTCTCTTGACGTGCGGGAGCTACAACGGGCTTCGGAGCCTTCTTAACAGCGGGCTTGGTTGCGGGAGCTGCATAGCCTTCTCTTAATGCAGAGGTGGGAACAGCGATAAAGCCGGTGTAAGCATAGGTGTATTTGCCTTCGTATACGTTGATATCGTAAACGTCGATGCCCTTGCCTTTTAAGAGGTTAACAACGGGAAGAATGTCACCTTCACCAGTGATAAGACCTACTGCATCAATGCTACCAACTGCTGCGATATCAGCTGCATCGATAACTTGACGGCAATCAAGCTTATTACGACGACGGCTTGCGCTGGGGAGAGAGGTCTCAAATCCGTTAGCGGAGATGTACTCGTTGAAGTCACGGTTACGCTTTGCTACGTAGCTGTAGAACTTACAGGTTACAACTTCAAATTTGGATTCCAAATTCTTAACGATTTGTTTGAAGCCTGCACAGGTTACTCTCAAGCTGGCGATATCAGCAAGAATTATCATTTTGGGTTTGTTCATGGTTATCCTCCGAATTAGGTTTTTTTATTATTTTACGTTGTTTTCTCTATAATAATAATATAGATACTGCTGAGCGTAACCGCTCAATGAGCCAAAGTGGTTACATAATATATCTGCCTTGCGCTCCGGGCTAATAGCACTTGCGCCAAACAAATCATCGTATACGCGCTCCGTCCATACGTCAACGGGAAATACGTCGGTGCGGTGATATCCAAATAATAATATACAATCCGCGACTTTCCTTCCCACTCCCGTAAGTTGCATCAAATGCTTGCGAGCGCTCGAGGTATCCATCCCCTCAAGATCAAGCTCAAAACCGTTCGAAATGGCGTCTACCGTCTTATATAGGTAACTTGCCCTGTAGCCTGTGCCTAATCCTTTATAATAATCAATACTGCGCCCCTTAAGCTCCTCTACCGTCGGGAAGGTAAATCCTTCGTCTAACGGTTGTCCGCTTGTTGCACATAGTCTTTCGAGTATGCCTTTTATGCGCGGTATGTTATTATTGGAAGAAATAATAAAGCTTATTATCATCTCCCAAGGGTCTTGGTTGAGTATCCTAATTCCGCTACCAAACTCGATTGCTTTTTGCATCTTCGGGAAGGTGCTTAAAAGCTCTTGTTTAATTTTAGCGTAATTATTGTCCAAATCGAAGTACTTTTTGTACAGTTTGGGTTCCTCTGTGACTATTGTAACACAGCCCTGTATATAAATCAAGCTACAAAATGATTTTTTTGAAAAAATTTTGTAGCTTGAATCGCAGTTTAGGTACCTGAAAACCTGTCCACAATCAAAAATGTGTTTTGGGTTAAATTCAGAGGTATCTTTTATTAAGATGTTATTATTGATGATTTGATAGTCCATTTAACTAAATGAACCGACTATACGAGATTAAGCTTCTTTAGCGTATACGCTTACTTGCTTATCTCTACGACCTTTACGCTCGTAACGAACGATACCGTCGATAAGAGCAAAGAGAGTATCATCCTTACCGATACCTACGTTGTTACCGGGATGGAATTTGGTGCCTCTTTGTCTTACAAGTATATTACCAGCCAATACGAATTGACCGTCGGAACGCTTGGGTCCCAAACGTTGCGCATGGCTATCACGTCCGTTCTTGGAGCTACCCGAACCTTTTTTGTGGGCGAATAGTTGCAGATTAATAAACATATTTGCAGTCCTCCATTTTAATGTGGCGTTTGTACCCTGACTCTAAATCCTTAAGTGCTATATACATTGTCTCGAGTATTGCATCTGACTCGGGTGTATAGCTACTGATTTTAAAGCTTAAGTAACCGTCGCCTATACTACTTTCCGTATCGAGCTTTAAGACTTGTTTTAGTCCCATTAGTGCCGATTGGGTTAAGATCGAAACCCCTGCGCATACGATATCGCTACCTTCTTCAGCGTAGCCCGTATGGCCTTTTACTTCGAGCGCTACTATGTGCCCTTCTTTACGGAAAACCTTGATTTTGGTCATACTAACCTACGATTTCGAGTACCTTAATCTCGCTATAAGGTTGTCTGTGACCTTGCTTTCTACGAATATTCTTTTTTGCTTTGTAGGTGAAAATGTTAAGCTTGGGGCCTTTGCCACAAGAAACAACTTCTGCTTTAGCTTTGTAAGCTTTTGCTGCCTCACCTGCAATAACTTGGCCATCCTTATTTACCATAAGAACGTCGAGCTCTACGGTAGCACCAACTTCGGTCTTCTTAAGGAGCTCAACTTTAAGTTTATCGCCCGCTTGAACCTTGTACTGCTTACCACCACAAACGATTATTGCGTACATACGATTTACCTCCCTTTAGGAACTCGCCATCCAGGTGACGCAACTGCGTGCTTAAAAAACCTCTACTGAGCGGCTTATAATAAGATACCACACAATCAAGTCATTTGCAAGTAAAATTAACAATATTTAAATGAAATAATATAAAAATACACTTTAGTGTAATATAAAAAAGGAAGCCTCCCATCAGGAGGCTTCCAAAAGTGTTTAGGATTATAAGCAAAGTGCTACTGCGCCAAGCATACCCGCGTCGTTTTTAAGTTCTGCCTTGCGTACTGCGACTTTAGGATTACGATGTCCGCCGTAGCTATAGCGATTTACACGGCGTTGGATGCGTTCCATAAGGTAATCGCCTTCGTTTGAGATACCGCCACCGATAAGAACACAATCAGGTCTAAAGAGGTTTACAAGGCTTATAATTCCCTCTGCAACGTAACGGATATATGTATTGACAACCGCTTTACCGGTTGCATCGTCTGCATGAGCAGCAAGGAAGGCCGTTCTACCACTTACCTTACCCTCTTCTTCTGCGAATTTAACGAGCAAGCTATCGGGGTGCTTTTCAATTGCTCTACGGGTTTGACGGATCAAAGCGGTAGCGGATGCATATGCTTCCCAACAACCACGTTTACCGCAACTACAAGGCTCGCCACCGATACGGATACCGATGTGACCGCCCTCTGCGCCTGCGCCGACCTTGCCTTCAAGGAGTTTGCCGTCGACGATAATGCCCGTTCCGATACCGGTACCGAGCGTAATTACTATAACGTCGTTACAATTCTTGCCGGCGCCAAAACGAGCTTCACCAAGAGCTGCTACGTTGGCATCGTTACCGATAAAAGTGGGAACGTCAAAGTGCTTGCGGAACTCCTTAACGATCGGAACCTTTTCAAAATTGATGTTGTTGGAGTAGGTGATAACTCCCTTTTGGGAGTTAATAGTACCGGGAATGCCCATACCTACTGCTTGTACGTCGTTTATAGTAAGACCCTTTTCGGCGATTATTGAATAGCATAGATCTGCTATATCTTTAACGATTACCGAGTAATGTGCATCTGCTTGAGTTACTACGGTCTTTTTTACGTACACGGTGCCGTTTTCATCTACAAGACCACCTTTAATGCTCATACCACCAATATCAATGCCAATATAATACATAGTTTTCTCCTTAAATGTTCGTAACTACTATAGTGAGGTTTTGCGCCTTAATTTTTGCCATATAGTATGCAGGGATAAACCAAGTTTCGCCCTTTTGTATCTTTTCGCCACCTTCGAATTCGCCTTCGCCGTCAGCAACGGTAAAGGTTACGAAGCTCTCCTCGTTATAAATAAGGTATTCTCCGTTGGAAATCTTAACTTCCTTGGTTGTAAAGTATGCGTTTTTTGTCAAGATCCTGATACTCGAGCCGTTTTCAAGCACTTTGGGAAGTGCAATTTCGGGAAGCTCGCTCTTTTTAAGATTCATAACGTCCAAAGCCTCGCGGATATGGAGCTTACGAGCGTTGCCGGCCTTATCTTTACGACCATAGTCGTATACGCGATAAGTTATATCGGAGCTTTGTTGTACTTCGATAACGGTTACGCCCTTTTGAAGTGCGTGAACGGTACCTGCCGGGACAAAGAAGTAATCGCCTTTTTTAACGGGACAACGGTTAAGACACTCGGTAATCGTGCCGTTAACTATTGCGTCGATAGCCTCTTCTTTAGTCAAATCGCGGTTGAATCCGTAGTAAATAGCAGCCCCTTCTTCCGCATCGGCGATATACCAAACCTCGTTTTTGCCAAGCTGACCGCCCTCGCGAGCCATAGCGTAAGCATCGTCAGGGTGAACTTGAATAGATAAATCTGCAGATGCATCGAGTAGCTTTACAAGGATGGGGAATTTGGAGTGATCGTTTACTTTGTCACCAAAGAACTCCGGATAGTTGTGTTGGAGTTGTTCGAGTGTGTAATCGTAAAACGCAGGGTCGTCGACGATAGAGTTACTGTCGGTATACATTGAAAGTTCCCAACATTCCGCTATTGTTTCGGTGTCTGACTCTTTACCCCAAAACTCTTTGAGTTTTGTTCCGCCCCAAATATAAGAGCGAACTGCCGGTTTAAGTTTTAACGGTCTTAATTTCATAACGATCTCCTATTGTTGAGTTATATTCCACTCGGTGTAGCCAGCGCGGTCGCTTGTTACGACCTCAAAGAAAGCTACGAGATAATGACTGGATGCTTCGATACCCTCAATAACGTAAACGGTTGTCGCCCACTCTAAAAGATGACCTGCATCAACTTTAAGCGCGCAAAGCTTCAATACGTCGTCGGAATCGATGGTTACCGTTTTTAGCGAAGTACATCTTGCAAAGCAAGTGTTGCTGATATCGTTAACGGACATTTTGATTTTAATGCTTTCCAAAGCACTGCACTCAAAGAACAAATAATCGCTCAAGAAGGTTACGCCCATGGGGATATCGATATTTTTAAGGCTCTTGATCCCTCTAAAAGCACCCTCTTCGATTGCGGTTACGCTGTCCGGAATAAATATCGTGGTAAGGTCTGCATTATCGATGTAAGCAAAGCTCTCTTTACCGAGCGTTGCTATATACGCAGGAATCTCGGTTTGACAAGTACCAACAAGAAGCTTATCGGTTGCAATTTCGATAAGCGCGTTACCTTCGGAACTGTATTTAGCGTTTTCGGAATCTACAGTAATGGTTTGGAGCTTGCTCATTGCGTTAAAAGCAAGGTCGCCGATGCAAGTAACGCTCGCAGGGATGGTTACTGCAGTAATAATATCGTTACCGTAAAAAGCCTTTTCAGCAACAGCTATAGTATCGTTTCTCAAGGTTACGGTTGCCGTTTGCTCCTCACCTTGAATATAAGAATACGCTACTTTTCCTACGTAAATAACCCCTTTATCGGTCAAATTACGGTACCAACCGCACTCAAAAGCATTTTCCCCTACGACTTTGATGGAAGAAGGAATATTAAGGCTAACTAAATCAATACATCCTTCAAAAGCGGAGGCACCTACTTCCTCAAGAGTTTCTGGAAGTGTTATCGTATGCAAATATTCGCATTGGTAAAAGGCTTTTTCGCCTATCTTTTGGAGTGATGAGCTTGTCGTTAAATTAACTTTTTTGAGGGAAATACAAAGCGAAAACGCTCTTTCGCTCAAATACGTCAAGGTGTCGGGAAGGTTAACTTCCTCAATTTGAGTATTGCGGAAAACTTCGGTACCGATACCCACTACAGGCTTATCGTTATAAAGCGCGGGTATGGTTATGATTTTTTCATCGGTGATTACTTTAATAAGTTCGTAAGCCGTGCCGTCTTCTACGAGAGAATAGGTATATTCCGGCGTGGTAACCTCCTCATCCTCCGAATCGCCGTCGTTATCACCGTCGGTGTTACCGCCGTTTTGGGTATCGTCGCCGGTTGTTACGTCAGAACCATCATCCGTGGAGCCGTCACCATTTTGAGTACCGCCACAAGCGGCAAGTACGGTTATAAAGCTCGCCAAAAGCATGATTACGATTAAAAACTTAAGAAATTTCTTCATGTTTATCTCCGTATTCAATCCCTACTATTTGTTTTCCAAAGCCATAATTTTATCCACTCTCATAGCGTGTCTGCCACCTGCAAACTCGGTGGTTAAAAAGGTTTTGGTGAAGGTATAAGCATCTTCTTCTTTAGTAATTCTACCGCCCATAGCAATAATTTGTGCATTATTGTGTTCTGCACTCATTTGTGCGGAAAAATTATCGGTTACGTGAGCGCAACGGATGCCGTCGATTTTGTTTGCCGCAATGGAAATACCTATACCTGTTCCACATAGCAAAACACCCTTATCGGCATCGCCTGCGATTATTGCCCTTGCAACTTTTTCGGCATAATCAGGATAGTCAACGCTTGCGTTATCATAAGTGCCGTAATCGACGTACTCGTAACCGAGCTCAACTATAGCCTTAATAACGCTATCTTTCAATACGATACCACCGTGATCACAACCGATTGCAACTTTCATAATACCTCCCACGCGCTTATGCGCGCACTTCTTATAATAGCAGTATACAATAATCGGGGCGTTTTGACAAGAGGAAATAGAAAGCTCGTAGCTCTTTAATAAAAAAATAAACCCGTTAACGGGTTTAGATGAGTATTACTATACTATGATACCGCCGGTAGTCTTCTTTAAGCGGTTATTCAAAGCGTAATATTCGGATTTTTCGCTAAAATCCTCGATTATAATATAATCGTATTGCTTTTCCAAGTCGCGCAGTAAGCCAAATACGCTTCGCATACACTCGGAGGGGCTTTCCCCAAGCGACGCTACGTTATAGCCAATGGGAATTTCTTTTAAAAACGACTCTCTTGCAACTATTACTGCGTTACTATGTTTATCGTATTCTGCGACTGCAGATTGCACGCATTTTGCTCCAACACAAGGCACTATAGGTGCGTAATGCTTGTACTTCATACCGGGCGACTCGGCAATTATAACCTCGCCTTTATGGTTAATAACCTTTCCAAGCACCTCTATTAACATTTCGACGGTAACCGCACCGGGGCGCAAAACTATCGGAGTATCTTTGGTTAAATCAAGCACGGTTGACTCGATGCCAACGTCAGTTTGACCGCCATCCAAAATAAGCGGTATCTTGCCGTTCATATCTTCGTAAACGTGCTCTGCAAGCGTTGGGCTCACTCTACCGCTTGTATTTGCAGACGGAGCGGCTATACCAGTACCGCTTTTTTTGATAAGCTCAAGCGCAATCGGGTGATTAGGTATCCTGATGCCAACCGTTTGGATACCTGCAGTCGTAACTAACGGCAATTCTTCAGATTTAGGCAAAACCAAAGTCAAAGGGCCGGGCGAAAACTTATCCCAAAGCTTATATGCAACTTCAGGTATTTCTTTGACCGCCCTTTTTACGTCCTCAACTGAAGCGAAATGTACTATCAAAGGGTTATCTTGCGGTCTACCTTTAGCAATAAAAATTTGTTTAACCGCTTCTTCGTTAAAAGCATCGGCACCAAGGCCGTAAACCGTTTCGGTCGGAAATGCTACCAGTCCGCCTTCGCGTAATATTTTGGCGCCCTCATCAATCTTTTCGACACCACCTATTTGGGTTACAACGTTACGACAAGGCATATATGACACCTGCCCCGTTTTCTTCAGTTGCAATAACCGTATAGAAGGTCTTGCCGTCTTTAAAGAAGTAATCAACCGCCGAAACCCTTTCGCACTTGTTGGGTATAAGCTGGAATCCGGCGTTGGACTTTAGTCCGTATTTCTTATCTGAAAACGATATATAAGTTCCGTTTAACATTTGATAGCAATCGGTTACGCTGGTGACGGTGCCGTCCATTGCTATACGGTAGAAGGCTTGGGTTTTAATACTGCCGTCTTCCTCGTTTAAATCCCCTATTTTGGTAGCCATTGCGTAGTTGCCAAAGAAGGGCGAAATTGCATCGTATTCATATTGTGCTACGCGCGTTCCGTCCACTTTGGTTGCGCCCATAAAGGATACCATACCATTTTCGCTACGTCTTTGCTCGTAAGATAGTATTACTCCGTTATGAATAAACGAGTTTTCAAAGGCATTATTCTCGGTTAGCGGTATAAGAGTTTTGCGTGCGCCGTTTTCGTATTCGTGATAGCCCACGTCACGCATAGCAAGCTTAAAGTTGGGGTCTGCCGTTTGCAAGCCGTAGCCGTCTACGTACACGACAGGTAAAACAAGGTTGCTTGCAGTAAGCGGTACCGCGTCTTTATCATAAACTTGGAAGGAAGTAGCCCAACTGCGTGTGGAGTGATCGGAAGTGGTGTAGTAATAATAGTAATAGTAAACTATCGAGTACCCCTCTTGTATTAAAGCGGAAGTCGGCAATACCGGCAACATATAAGGTTGTTGCCATTTTGCGGTTTCGGTATAGTCTTCGGCGTTTACCATATTGGAAATAGCACGCACTTGACCGTCTGTATATTTATTTGCAACAAGCGTTACGCGCTCTGCATCAAACTCTTTGCCCGATTGCATCGAGATTCTTACGCTCTTAATCAAGGTGTAATAGGTTTTACCCTCGGTGTCATCAAGGATCGGAATCTCATAGGTATCGTACATTTCCTCCGAAGCATAGGTGGTAGATACGAGGAACCATCCGTTGCCAAGGTAAGATGCGTCGGTTTTACAACCGGATTCAGGATAACCGTCCTCTTCTTTTAGAAGATTTACGGTATATAGTCTTTGGAAGTGGCCGTCTGCATCAATCTTGTTAAGATCGTAAAAGTCAACCTTTGCAGAGTGTACTGCCGCCAAATAGTTATCGTTGCAAACGAACTTGGTTGAGTTACTTATGCCGTAAATGGTTGCTACCTCGAGAAGCTCGTTGGAGGAAGCGTAGTCGTAAATTGTAGCGTGAGTATAACCGGCACTTGTGAACTCGGTATCGTTTTTAGATCCTAAAACGATGAGATATTTATCGTTTAGGAAGGTGAACTGCGTAATCATCGGTGCGTAAGGATAGAAGAATCCCAATTCATAGCCGGAGTTTTCACCGCGGAATTTAGTTATACCGATGTGGTTAACTTCTTGACCGTTAATCAAAGCAGTACGTACTACTATCGCGTAGTCGCCTTTAATATCCATAACTTGGGTAAAGCGCGGAGCGATAAGCTCTTGGGTAGCCGAGCAAAAACCGTAACGAGTTCTTGTTACCCCCTCGATGATCGTTGTAGTTTTGCTGGTAATAAAAACGTCGTTAGTACCGTCGTAGCTGTAGACGGTAGTACCGCTCGGAAGCCTTAACGTTTCAGTGGCTTTAGTGTAAGCGGAAGTAGAGGTAAAATTATTAAAAATGTTGGGAGTTTGATTATCGCCCTTATCGCCGGCACAACCTACGCATACCAACGCAACAACGCTTATAACCAAAACTAACGCTAATAATTTCTTCATGCTTGAATTATATCACACGCGCGCGTGACAGTCAATGTATATTGTGTGAAGAATAATTTTGTCAAAAGCTGTAAAAAGCAGAATAAACTTTATTATGAACACCTACCGAACCTTTTTTGCTTTTACGATAGCGCTTGGATTTACCTTTATGATAGCTTACGTTACCGGTCTTGCAATTGATGCAAGCGCGCCATTTTATAAAGCGGTTTCTTTAACCCTTCCAAAACTCCCGTCCCCTACCATATTTACCGCAATATGGATATCCGTATACGTACTTGCGGTCACCTTAATCACCATATCATTAAATTATCGTTGTCTGAGAAAAGCCCTGCCAAAATGGGGCGCCGTCGGAGTACTTAACGTATTATGGGGATTTGGCGTTTTCAAATTCGAGCTGACTTATTTTGGGCTTATTATACTAATACTCGCGGTCGTAATACTAATAAACGTAACGTGGTTTTATATCAAAAACACCCGCTACGCATGGATTATATGTTTACCCATATTATGCACCTATATATTGGCTACTGGTATAAATCTTTTGATTATACTGCATTAAAAAGACCTCTTATGAGGTCTTTAAATTAATCTTTTTTAACTTCCAATATACATTTTGCCGGACACTTACTTGCGCATAAACCGCAGTTGGTACATTTTGAATAATCGATTACAGGCAAGTTATTCTTAATTACAATAGCCTCGGAGGGGCAGTTTTTAGCGCACAAACCACATCCTATACATCCACGCTTACATACAGCACGAACGTCCTTACCCTTTTCAAGAGAGGAACATGCAATATAGTATTTGGCGGTAGCGGGTATTCTCTTCATAATCTTTTTAGGACATTGAAGGATGCAAACACCGCATTGAGTACATTTCTTTTGGTTGATAATGGCAACGCCTTTTACTATATCGATAGCATGACTGGGGCAAAGGTTAACGCACCTTGACATACCTATGCAACCAAGATAGCAAGCCTTACGACCACCTGCAAGAAGCTCAACGCTCGCGCAGTCGCCGTATCCTTGATAATCGTACTTATCTTGGCAAGAGTTACCTCCGCAACAAGCACAAACTACTATGGTTTCCTCGCCGACTTCTCCGCCACCTATTATACCCATTATTTTCATTTTGTTATCTTTGGAAGTGGCGTTACAAGAGCTGATTTCCGCTTTACCCTCTACGAGTGCTTTAGCAAAATCGGCACAACCGGCATATCCGCAAGCGCCACAGTTGGCGCCGGATAGAAGCATCTCGATTTCTTCGATTTTTTCATCGGTTTTTACTGCAAATTTAACCGAACAGACCGCTATCAGGATGGCAAAAACTATAGCTATGCCGGTAAGAATCACTACAGGTAAAATAATCTCTAACATAGCTCCCTCCTAAAACGTAAGTCCCGAGAACGCGGCAAATGCCATAGCTATAAGCGATGCTGCGGTCAAAGTTATCGGGAATCCCTTGAAGCGCTCGGGAATATCTGCTACTTCCATCTTTTCTCTGATACCTGCAAGTATCAAAATAGCGATGGTAAAGCCTACGCCCGACGCTACGCCGTTGATAAACGAGTATAAGACGTTGGTAGTTGCAAGCTCGGTAACGTTCATTATCGCTACACCCAAAACCGCGCAGTTGGTGGTTATAAGAGGTAGATATACGCCGAGGGCAGAGTATAATGACGGTGAAAACTTTTTAACAAAGATTTCAACGAGCTGTATCAAACAAGCTATAACAAGTATAAACGCTATGGTGCGCAAATATTCTATGCCTGCAGCAACGAGAGCGAGATTTAGTGCGTAAGTGATTACGCTTGCAACGCCCATAACGAATATAACTGCAAAGCCCATGCCGAGAGCAGTATCGGTCTTACGGCTTACGCCAAGGAAGGGACAAATACCCAAGAACCTCGAAAGAACGAAGTTGTTAACAAATACTGCATTGATAATTAAAAGCATTACGTACGGCATTATTTGTTACCTCCGAAAAGTCCCCTTCTACGAGCTTGTTCAGCCTCCTCTTGCTCTGCGAGCAAGGGGTTGGTGAGAGCGATGTACTTGCGGTTCTTGTAGGCTTCGATCTTCTTTTCGAGTTCGCCAACAACCAAGTTATAGAGTACCATCATCAAGCCGTAAACCATAAATCCACCTGCAGGCAGAATAAATACGGTCATTTTGAGGTTTTGCATAAACCCTACTGTCAAGCCGAAGAAGCTACCTGCGCCAAAGAATTCCCTAACCAATCCAAGCAAGGTAAGCGACATGGTGAAGCCGAGTCCTATACCTAAGCCATCCATAACCGATGGTAGAAGCGGATTGAGAGAAGAGAAGCTTTCTGCACGTGCAAGCAAAATACAGTTAACGACTATAAGGGCTATAAATAGTCCCATGACCTCGTAGAGGTCTGGTAGGAATTTACGCATTACCATTTCAACAATCGTTGAGAAGGTTGCAATAACAAGAATATATGCAGGTATGCGCACTTTACGCGGTATAATCTTACGCAATAACGATATAATTGCGTTGGAGCATACCAATACGAAAGTCGTTGCAAGGCCCATATAAAGGCCGTTGAGTGCAGCGGTGGTAACAGCGAGGGTGGGGCAAGTACCAAGCACCAAACGGAAGGTTGCGTTATTTTTAATAACGCCGGAGGTTAACGGCTCAAATGTGTCACGGATATTACGCTTCATCGTTAGGCCTCCTTTACTAATTTAATATAAGCTCTTGCAGCTGCGGTAACCGCATCCTTTACGCCGTTACTTGTTTTGGTGGCGCCGGTATAGGCCGGGACCGATTTGCCTACGGGAGTGGTGTCTGTAAGACGGCCCTCTACGTAGCCGAAGTCGTAAACGGAGTAAACGCAGTACTGATTGAGATAGCTATCGGTCAAAGCGTTTGTACCAAGACCGGGAGTCTCGGAGTGCGCATAGCTTATGATGTCGATAATTTTATCTTCTTTGATTATAACGAGGAGTTGAACGCCTTTCGAAGCGTTATAGCAGTTAGTTGACTTCGATAAAATTATTATCGCTCCGTCCTCAGCTTCGAACATATCACTAACTTCGGTTTTTTCGAGGTTTTCGTAATTAGATAAATCGAAAACTCTATCGGTTAGCGGTGAACTATAAGCTTCCCCTATTGCATCACGAAGCTTTTGAGCCTCATCCACTTGTGTAAACATATTAATTACCGCAAGGAGAAGTGAAGATATAAGGGCTATTACGGCAAGTACGACTATAAGGCGGATGCTTTCTTTATCGATTTTAATCTTACGCATTTTTAGCATCCTCCTTTTTCTTGAATTTTGGAGGTTTCTTATAGCCGAAGGGTTTGGGACGACAAGCCTTGTCGATAAGTGGAACGAGCAAGTTCATAAGCAAAATAGCAAAGCTTACGCCCTCGTTCATACCGCCGAACCTTCTTATAAGCATAGTTATAAGACCGGCACCTACCGCATAGATTACCGTACCCCATCTCGTATTGGGAGATGATGCGTAGTCGGTAAGCATAAATACCGCACCGAAAAGTATACCACCGCTTAAAAGGTTGGGTAATATGTAGTTCCAACCGTTTTTATATAGCACGAGGGTGAACAGCGCGCATGAAGCGAGATAAATTGTGGGTATCTTCCAATCAATAATCTTAAAGGCGATAAGGTAAATCGCTGCAGCTATAATAGCTATAGCGCAAACCTCACCGATCGATCCGCCGATGGTGCCGAACAATAAATCAAGCAAGTTAACGTCGACGTTGCTTGCTCCTACCATACCTGCAGACTTAATTCCTGCAAGAGGAGTTGCGCCGGTAACGTAATTGGCTTTATCTGCAAAATCAACTATGAAACGGAAGCTGAAAAAGTCTTGAGCGGTAACCTTGCCACCTGCGTAATCGAGGGGATTGATAAACGCAGTCATCTTGCTTGTCCAAGCAAGTAGCAAGAAAACACGTGCCGTTGCCGCTGGATTAGCGAAGTTCTTACCTAAACCGCCGAACAGCATTTTAACTATCATTATAGCAAAAAATGAACCTATAATTGCAACGTAAAAAGGTGCCGTAGGCGGAAGGTTTAGGCCAACTATCATACCGGTGACTATTGCCGAGCCATCAAGGATAGTGTTAGGCTTTTTGCGAATCAAATTATATAAAGTTTCCGCGCCTAAAGCCGAAAAAACGGCAAGATAAACGAGGAAAAAGCTATAAAAACCGTATAAGACAACGCCTGCTACCAAACAAAAAGTAAGCGCTATCGCAACGTGTATCATTATCCTACGCGTAAAAAGCGAGCTTCCTACGTGCGGTGAAGATGATACTATAAATCTCCTGTTTTCAGGCATAATCTCTCCCCTATAGTTTTCTTTCTCTTATAAGCTTCTTGGCAAGTCTTTGCGACTGTACCAACGGACGTTTTGCCGGGCAAACGTAAGCGCAACAACCGCACTCGATACAGCTTAACGGATGGTAATCTTTAGTTTCCTTTACCTTATTAGCGAGTATCAAAGCATCCGTCATCATGGGCATTAATCCCATGGGACAAACGTTAGCGCATCTTGCGCAGTTAATGCACGGAGTAGGATCAACGTCGCGGATTTCGTCTTCCGAAAGGAGCAACAGCGCGCTACTGCCCTTGGTAACGACCGGAATAAAGCTATGCAAGCTTATGCCCATCATAGGTCCTCCGGATATAACTTTAGCGATGTCATCTTTATGTCCTAAATACTCTACTATTTCCGAAAACGGCACGCCAAAACGGACGTAAATATTTGCAGGACGTACTACGCCTTCGCCTGAAACCGTCATATAACGCGAGAAGGAAGGTTTGCCGAGCGCACAAGCCTCGTACATAGCGAACGAAGTGCTTATATTAAGCACGATATACCCAAGGTCGGAAGGAAGACCGCCCATGGGAACTTTGCGCTTGGTTATGGCGTAAATAAGCTGTTTTTCGCCACCTTGAGGGTATTTGGTTTGAAGCTCGAAGACCTTGACGTTCTTATCGTCTTTAGAGGCTTCTTCCATGCGTCTAATTGCATCTTCCTTGTTAGCTTCGATACCTATCCAAATCTCTTGGGCGTCAAGAGCTTTAGCGATATATCTTATGCCTTCCATAACCTCGTTGGGTTTATCGAGCATAAGACGATAGTCGGTAGTGATATAAGGCTCGCACTCCGATCCGTTGATAATAAGGGCTTTGATTTCCCCTTTCGTTTCAAGTTTTACGTGAGTCGGGAAAGTTGCTCCTCCCATACCGGCAAGCCCAGCATCTTTACAACGAGCTATCAAGTCCTCGCGAGTGGGATTAACCAGCGGAGGCATAAAATCTTCTTCATAATTGCCGTCGTTAGCTATGCAAACGTGACGAATTCTTTTGCCCATTGCGTTTTCGCGCAAGACAAAACTTTCCACCGTGCCGGAAACGGAACTGTGTACGTTACAAGAAACGTAGCCGGATGCTTCGCCTATTTTGGTGCCTACTTTAACGTAATCGCCAACTTCGACGCAAGCGCTCGCCGGAGTTCCCAAGTGTTGGGCAAGTGGAATATAAACTTTTTCCCCTGTCGGCATATCCTCAAAAAGGCAGTCTTTCGATAGTTCCTTTTTGTCTTTAGGATGGATGCCATACTTAAACGTTTTAAATCTCATACAATATTATTATACCCCCTTTACGCGCGTATGTAAAGACTGAATTTAGTGTATTTGGAATAAAAAAACGCCATCGCTTTTAGTGGCGTAGCGATAGGGATTATTGCTACGCCACAACTATATTTGCCTAACGGCAAGTTATATTGCTATAAGCAGTGATATTTTGCTACGCAAAGTTTTATTTTCCCTTTCGGGAAAGTTGCGGCAAATATAATATAACTTTAACCGTAGGTTAAAATATAACTGCTTACGCAGTTGGCGTTCGCTACGCTCGGCTACACTGTTTACTGCGTA
>JAFVRJ010000011.1 GCA_017504305.1 Clostridia bacterium
GAGAACACCAACGATTATCCCTTTGAAGTAGGCATCGCCGGCATACCTCAAGTAAATGCTAATAACCCCAAGGTTATTTCCCAAGGTCCCAGCCTTTGCATCTTTGGTAAGGAAAATCCCCAAGAAGTTATTGCATCTTGGTTGTTCGTTAAGTTCTTAACGACCGACTTTGCTTTCCAAGCAACATTCTCCTCCGTATCCGGTTATATCCCCGTTCTTAAGTCCCTCAACATCCCCGATACCGAAGAGTTTGCAGATGACGACCAGAGCCCCAGAGCTAACTACGGCAGATATCTTAAGACCGCTAACGGATTCCAAGACGGCATCACCGCTTACAGCGTAAAGATGGGTCTTGCTCAACAAAATGCTTATTACACCTCCCCTGCTTTCAACGGTTCCTCTATGGCTCGTGAAAAAGTTGGTGAGCTTATGGCAAAGTGCTTTGTATTCGACGGCGATGAAACCGCAGTTGACACCTTTGTAAACCAAGCGTTTGCAGATGCAATCGCAGAGTGCGAATACTTTACTCGTTTTGAATAAGCAATAATTAGTAACCCTATCACACATTCACGCGAAATTATAAATGGGTATTATGAAAAAATTATCTAAACTTATTTTAATATTAATGATCGTTTGCCTTTTAGTTACCTTTGTTGCCGCTTGTGGCGATAAAGGTAACCAAGGCGATGGTGGCACCGACAACGGTGGCGTTCAACACGTTGATTACGCATCGCAACTTAAGCTCGATATGAATAGTAACACACTTAAGCAAGTTGTTACTCGTAAAAGCCATATCGACGGCGATACCGTACACTTCTACGTACCGAGCTCCGTCGTTGCAAACGGTGTTCTCAAGGCAAGATTTCTTGCAGTTAACACCCCCGAGTCTACCGGTCAAATCGAAGACTACGGTCATATGGCAAGTCGCTTTACCAAGGAAGCATTAAAAAATGCTGCTTTCATTTTAATCGAATCCGATAACGATCAATGGAACGTAGATTCCACCGGTGAACGCCGTCTTGTATGGGTTTGGTATAAACCTACTGCAGATAGCGATTACCGCAACCTTAACGTAGAGCTTTTACAAAATGGTCTTGCCGTTGCATCCAACACCGCTAACAACCGTTACGGCGAAACCGCAATGGCAGCACTTAACCAAGCTAAAAACGAAAAGTTATACGTACACTCCGGTAAAGCAGACCCCGAAATTTACGCCGGCGAAGCTATCCCTATGACTCTTAAAGAGCTACGCACCAATATTGCAAACTATACCAACATGAAGGTTTCGATTGAAGGCATTGTTGCAAAGAACTCCAATCAAACCGCTTACGTTGAGCAATATGATGAAATAACCGAAATGTACTACGGCATCGCCGTATACTATGGCTATAGCTTTCAAGGCGCAAGAATCTTAAAGGTTGGCAACGCGGTACGTATTGTAGGTACCGTCCAATATTATGAAAACGGCGGCACCTATCAAATCAGTGACGTTAAGTATAACGTTATGGACCCGAACAATCCCAACAACGTTAAGCTCATAAGCGAAAATAACGAAGTAGCTTACACTTTAGTAGATGCTAACACCTTTAAAAACGGCAAGGTCAACATCGAAACTGAAACTGAAGAAGCTATCACCACCAAAGAATACGACTTTGCTGAACTTATGCTTTCTGCTTCGATTTCGATGGAGAACTTAAAAGTAAAGAGCGTTTACACAACCGATAACGGCAATGACTCGGACGGTGCAATGACGCTCACCTGTGAAGCTGAAGACGGCACCAAGGTTGACGTACGTACCATCGTTATTACCGATGAAAACGGCGACGTTGTAACCGAAGATGCTTTTGAAGGCAAGACTATTAACGTACTGGGTATAGTCGACTTATTTGGCGGAAAATACCAAGTAAAGGTATTCCGCTATGCAGATATTACCTTCGTTGAGTAATCAACGTGTAATAAATAGTAGTAACCCCATAGTCAATAACAACAAAAAATAAAAAAATTACATTTAGGAGGAATCGTAACAATGAAAAAATTTCTTGTTTGTGCTCTCGTGCTTGTAATTTGTCTTACCGCATTTGTTGCATGTAAAGACAAAGGCGCAGATTTAGAAGATCTGAACAGAGCAAAAGAATTTTTATCGACCCACCTCAACGGTATGAAAGAAGTTACCGGCAAGGATTATAAGCTCCCTGCTGTCGTAGTAGTCGATGGTGTTACCTACACCGTAACTTGGACTCTTACCGTTAACACCGGCTCCGATACAGTTGTATCTCTCGGCTCCGTAGAAAACAGCTTGCAAACCATCAATATCGATGAGTTCGCTTCTGCTGAAGCTACCTACACCTTGACTGCAACTATCGCTGACGAAAACGGCAACACCGTTACCGTAACCGCAAACCGCAAAGTTCCGAAGTTTGTAGTAAACACCTATGCAGAATACGTAGCAGGTTGTGCTGCCGACGATAGAGAAACTATTTACATGGTAAAAGGTTACGTTATCGGCGTAAACGCAGCTCCCCTTTCTGGCTCCAAAGGCTCCGTATGGATCATGGATGAAGATGGTCACGGCTACTATGCTTATAAAGCAGCTCAAGTCGAAGGCATTGACTATAGCACCAGAGAAAGCATCAATGCAGCATTCCCTCTTGGAACTGAAGTTGTTATTAAGGGCAAAGCGACCAACTACAAAGGTGGCAACCAATTTGCAGAAGGTTGTGAGATTATTTTAACTGGCAACTCCACCGACGTAGCTACTAAGTTCCCCTACGTAGACCAAACCGCGCTTTGGGGTAGCGCAGCTAACGGCAGCGACCACACCAAACTTGCCGACACTCAATCCACCCGTATTTCTCTTACCAACGTAACTCTTGGAAGCAACAGTGGTAAGAACTACACCTTCACTGTAAATGGCGTTGAGTTCATTTGGTACATGGATGTCTATCTAGTAGACGATGCTACCAGAGATGCTTTTATCGCAAAATGGGTTAAAGGTAAAACCGCTAATATTAAGGGCGTTGTAAACACCTTCAGTGGCAACTACCAAGTATATCCCGATGGCGCAGACTCTCTCCAAATCATTGAAGAAAACTTGAACGATGCACAAAAAGTTGCAAAAGAAAAGGAAAACCTTACTCTCGAAGAGCTTTATCGTGAAAACTTCACCCTCCCCGAAGGCACTTGGACAGACATTGAATGGGCTATCACCGGCACCGGCGCAACCCTCGGCGCAAACAACCTTGTAACCATCAATCGCACTTCCGCTGACCAAACCGTTACCATTACCGCTACTATCACTAGCGGAACCGAAAGTGACACCAAGGAATTTAGCGTTACCATCCCCGCTGTTGCTGCAGGTGTTGTTGTTGGCACCCCTTACACCATTACCGCAAATAATGACAACGGCCCCATCTACTTTAACGGCCAAGTTAATAGCGGACGTTTCAGTGGTTCTACTGCTGCTGCAGATGCTGCTGTAGTATACGTTGAGGCTGCTTCCAATGCAGGCGAATACTACCTCTACATGACCGATGGTACCACCAAAACCTACATTTGCATGAACGACGAAGCTGCTGGTGCAAAACTTATTACCACAGTTGCAAACGCAACCATTTATGAGTGGAATGAAGTACTCTCTACTTTAGTAGTTGCAGATGATAATAACAATCGTGCATTCGGTGCAGGCGGCACTTTTACCAATTTCAGTTGCTATGATATCAGTGGCTCTTACAGCTGGGGACAATTTGTTGTTTACATCCCCGCTGATCCCGATGCACCCGTTTCTGACGATGCTAAAATTTCGGCAGAAAAAGCAGCTCTTACCTTTGCAGTAAAAGAATATACTGAAAACGGCACTGCAATTCTTCCCGTTGTAGGTGCAACTTATCCCGAAGTAGCTATCGCTTGGTCAAGCGAAGCAACCGAACTCGCTATCGACGGAGCAAACCTTACTATAACTGTTGGTACCGAAAACAAAGTCGTTACCCTCACCGCAACCATCAGCTGTGGCAATGCTACCGCTGCAACCAAAGATTTCAGCATCCTTATTAACGTTAAAGTTGTAGAAACTATCGAAGAAGCTCTTTCTGCTCCCGTTGGCGTAAGCGCAAGCTTTAGCGGTCAAGTCGCAAGCATTAAGTCCCCTTGGAACACTCAATATAGCAACATGGATTTCTTCGTTTCTGATGGAACCAACCAAATCCTTGTTTACCGTGCAGGAACCAAAGTAAAAGTAGGCGATGAAGTAACCGTTGAAGGTGCTATTGCTGCACACCAAGGCGTCAACCAAATCGCTCCAGGCGCTACCGTAACCATAACTGCATCTTCTGAAGAGGAAGAAGAAGTTATCACAACCATCGCTGATGCTCTTGTTGCTGCAAACGTAGGCAAGAGCGCAAGCTTTAGCGGTCAAGTCGTAAGCATTAAGTCCGCTTGGAGCGCTCAATATAGCAACATGGATTTCTTCGTTTCTGATGGAACCAACCAAATCCTTGTTTATCGTGCAGGAACCCAAGTAAAAGTAGGCGACACCGTATCCATTGAAGGTGCTATTGGCACTCACAATGACGTAAACCAAATCGCTCCAGGCGCTACCGTAACCATTACTGAAGCTCACGTTTGTGCATACGATGATGCTACTTGCGAAGCACCCGCAACCTGCCCCGTTTGTGGCGCAACCACTGGTGAAGCTCTTGTACACACTGACGTAAACCCCGCTGATGGTGTTTGTGACAAGTGCTCTACTAGCATGTCTTCCCTAAAAGCTACCGCTACCTATTCTGCTGGCGCAACTGCCAATATGACTGGCGAAAACGATGCTGCAACTCTTGGTCTAAATGCAACTATTTTCTCCGCTATTTCTACTAAAACTGGTAACAACCACGTTGGTCTTAACAAAGATGGTACCCTCCGTCTATATTCTAAAGCATCTTGCGAACTAACCATTTCTATTGCTGCTAATTATGAAATCGTAAGCATTAAGGTAACCACCGTTTCTGCTGAAAAATCAGCTAATGGTGTTCTTACTGTAACCGATGGCACCAATACTATTACTGCTGAAGCTGGCGTTTATGCGGTAAATGGCAACTCTGTTGTTCTTAAGAACACTAGTGATGCTTCCAGCAACAACCAAGTTTGGATTAGCTCAATTGAAATCGTTTATGCTCTTGTTGCATAACAATACACACAATTAATTCTTTCTTTGAAAGATAGAAAGGCACTCTTCGGAGTGCCTTTTGATTTGGTAAAAATAACGACCACCCTAAGCCGAGTCCCTACAAGGGATTCGGCATCTATATAAATCCGCAAGCGGATTTGTGATATTTGTCTAACGACAAGTGATATTGCTACGCAGTTATATTCGCCTTACGGCGAGTTAAGGATTTATTTAATATAACTTTGGCGATAGCCAAAATATAACGCATATATGCTTAATATTTTGTGGATATGAAAAGCACACTACGTTTCACTTTTTGTGAAGTATAGTGTGCTGTACTTTTATTATGGACAAAAATTCCCTAATAGGAACTCCTTATAAGTGGTAGTTATATTATTCCTATTTTATTGGTTTTCCCATTTGATATTCTTTATTATCTCGTACGCTTTGTAATCGGTGCGGTTATTTGTCATTGGGGTTATGGTAACGTAGCCATCTATAGTTGCATCGGTATCTATCGTGTGGTCGTGGCGATTATTGTGGACACAATGTCCCTCTTGTTGCCATAGGTCCTTTGAGATTTCCCTAAAACTATCGGTATAGTAGGGTCCGCCCATCTTGGTTATAAGGATTCCTTTTGCATTTTCGGGTACGTTTACGTTTAGGAAATCGCAATATTTAAACAATTCCTTTTCGGCTATAAAGTCGAACACCTTACCTATCCAAGCTCTTGCGCTATCAAAGGAGTAAACGTGTGTGGACATCGCTACTCCCTTTAGGTTTTGGTTACAGGCTTCGAATATCGCTGCGGCAGTACCGGAGTACAATACGTCTTCGCCCATATTAAGTCCCCTATTAATACCGGAAATAACTAAATCATAGTTGGGCTTAAGACCTAAAGTCGCAAACCTTACACAGTCCGCCGGCGTAGAATCTACCGAATACGCTACGTCCGCGCCCGCGTACTCCACCTTCTTGATTTCAAAGGGCGTATGTATGTTTATAGCGTGAGATTTTGCGCTTTGCTCTACTTTGGGAGCGCAAACCGTTATATGGTGCCCTCGCCTCTTTGCAAAATCCGCTGCCACCCTTAAGCCTTCGCCGTTTATGCCATCGTCGTTGGTTAAAAGTACCCTCATAACCACCCCTCGTGACTGCCTTTATATTCTTTGAGCTTCTCGTCTGCTACCGCCAAAAGCTTATCAATTTCGTCATAACTGTATAGCGTTGCTCCGCATGCACACTCGTGTCCGCCTCCACGGAAGCTTTCGCCTATATCGTTGCAGGTTACAAAACGTGAACGTAATCTTACCCTTATACTGCCGTCCGCGTTATCTATAAACGCTATCCATATGAGGCTTCCCTTGATGTTTTCACAAAACGATATCGATGCGCTACTATCCTCTCGCGATAGATTAAACCGCTCTTGCATCGCCTTGTCTACGTGTATATACGCAACTCCGTTTTCCGTAATCTTTATCGATTGTAATGCGTGTGCCTTAAATATTAAATAGTCGTACTCCTCCATCTTCAAGTTGGAGTGCAACCAATCCATGTTGATGCCTTGATCAAGTAACGTACCCGCTAACCTCATCGTTTCGCCAGTTACCGTCGCGTGCCTAAATCTTCCGCTATCCGTCACCATGCCCGTGTATAAATAGGTCGCACCGTCCTTGTTCAGCTTTAACTCATCCTTGAACGTTAGGTAAAAATCAACTATCATCTCGCATAACGACGAGCGCCAATCCTCTACCCAACTGATATCTCCGTACGGCTTGATATCGATGTGATGGTCTATCTTGATGACCTCTTTGCCTAAATTAAACTTCTTGTTCGATATGCGATCAACCGATGCCGTGTCTAATACGATTACCAATGCATCAGCATAAAATTCGTCTTCAAATTGCTCGTCTTCACCACCTAAAAACGCTAAATACTCCGAATAATCAGAGTTTACAAGATATACGTCCTTCTCCGGATACGTCTCTTGGATTATCTCTTTCAAACCCTTCGTCCCGCCTATGCAGTCACCATCCGGCCTTACGTGGCGCGATATGATTATCTTTTGGTATTCCTTTATTTTGTTAAGTATCGTCTTCTTTATCTCTAAACTCATGTTATTCCTCTATCTGCATTTGGTCTAAATCTTGAAGCATCTTCATCGCTTCCTCTCGGCTTGCTACCTTCGCTCCACTCGCCTTTACGTGTCCGCCGCCTCCATACTTCACGGCTATCGCGTTGACGTTTTGAGTCTTTGAACGGAGTTCGCATAATACGCCCTCTTCCGTCTCGGTAAAGTTCACCCACGTGTTTACCCCCTTTATCTCCGCCATGGTGTTTACCATGCCCCTCGATATCGTAAACGTGCTTGCGTTAAGGGATTTCATCTCCTCGAGCGTAGTGTATATGTACCCCACTCCGTGCTCGGTCAATCGTATCTTCATTACAAAACTCGCACGTAGCTTGATCATCTCTAAATCATCACTATATAAATTAAGATATATCTCGCTCGCATCAAAACCCGTTTCAAATAAATATGACGCCGTTTCGAAGGTCTTTGCCGTGGTCGAATCATAACGGAACCTACCCGAGTCAGTCACCATGCCCGTATATAGCGCCTTCGCGGCTTCAGAAGGCATTTTAAGCCCCCATTGCTTTACCAACGAAGCCACCAACCCAGCACAACTTTCGGCGCTTGTATCGACGATTTCGAGGTCTGTAAACTTCTTTACGTATTGGTGGTGGTCAATCCTCAAAGTGCACTCCGCCATCTTGTACCTTTCGTCGCTTACCAAAAAAGGCTCCGACATGTCAAGTAGTATCGCAAGCGCGCCTTGATATACTTCATCAGATATCTCGTCCATAACTCCACCACCCACAAACGAATATCTGCCGGCGCTATCGCCAACTACGTATACCTTCTTGCTCGGAAAGTTATCTTCTAAAACATACTTGAGCCCCATCTGCGAGCCCATCGCGTCCCCATCCGGACTCGAGTGCCTATGGATTATAATCGTATCATAACGCTCAATAGCCTCAATGGCTCTATCAAAATCTTGACTATACATCTTTTTCTCCATTTTCCGCTTAATTCTAACACGACAAATTGACTTTAGTCAATCTAAAGCATTACGCACGTCAATACTATGCCCGCAATAAACAACACTCCATATAACACCGCAAATATCACGGGTATTCGCTTCTCGATATTGGTGAAAGATACGTACTTGCGCTTGCCCAGCTTGTCCGTTTGAACCTTCCACTCTACGTCGTATATATCAAACGGCAACTGCTTTTCAATCGCCGCTATTACCTTCATTTTAGCCGCGTTCAACTGCCCGTACGATGCTACGATTCTCTTCCAATTTAAGCATAACACTATGCCCAAAAACGATATCACGTAACACCCAACCGTGGATATCAACATCGCATATTGGGCGCCCACTATGTTGATTACGGCAATAATTGCACTCAATACCGATATTAAAGCAGAGTTAACCGTAATATAAAAGTTGCTTACCGATTGGCGCCTTGCAACTAAATCTTCCGACGTTTGTAAATAAGCTTTGTATTGCTCGATCATTACGTCAGGCGACATCGACACCCTTCCCTTTACCGCTTCCGTTATATCCATTTCCAAATCATTGCGGATAATGTCACAAAGCTCCGGTATGCTTACTTCCTTGGAATACATATATCTGCTCTTTGCAATATTTTCCATGTTTCCAAATCCGTTGCTACGATATAAACTCTTGTTGTATTCGTTGCCATCTGCAAGCTTAATAGTATATATACGCTTGTTTTTCTTGATAAACTGCTTGATTTCCCAATCAATAAATTCGCTCTTGTGTGCTTCTGCCCCTACGAAAAATATTGCACAGTCGGCTTCTGCAATCTTTTTACCGGCTTGCTTCTTCCACACCTTTTGCGGTACGCTTTCCAATATCAACGCTTCAAGTTTATCACACTTTGCTTGTATTTCCTGAACGCATTGAATAACCGTCGGTCTATCATCGGATTTATGTATTATGTACGCTTTCATTTGTATCTCCAAATTTATTTTAGTATATTATATCATATTATTGCTTCTCTTGCCTACCCCATATCCTCTATTATTTTAAGCCCTTTTGCCGGTTGTGATTTCCAATATTCCAAACCTAAATCCAATTTTGCCTAAAATGAGGCAAGTTTTGCCAGATCCATTGCGTCCACGCTAAAGCGTGGTATCGATTTTGGTATTAAGATGGCAAATTATTTGGAGGTGAAGTATGAAAAATAAGAAACTTGTTTCCATTATTACCGTAATCATCATTATCGCTTCTTGCGCCTGCCTATTAACCGGATGTAAAAAAGTCGAAACCGATTTTGCCTTTGGTATCGGCAGCCACTGGTATGACGTTTATAGAGACGTCGAAGGTGAAAATCCGTGGGCTCAAGGCATGTTCTCAATCATCATGCACACCGTTCGCGGTGGCGAAGATCCTATCGCCATTCATAAGTACGAAAAACACACCGTCAACCTTAAGAGCGATACCGACGGTTGGTACGTTTTGGATATAAGCACCACCGGCTCCAATATCGATGCTACCATCGAGAAAAAAGGCTCCGATGGTTGGGCTCATTACTCCGATATTACCATCACCTCTACCCCCACTTCTTACGATTTGAGAATTGTGATGACTGCCGGTAAATATAGCCAAAAGCTCGATCGCCCCACCCATTACAGAATCCTCTTTACCGCTCCCGACGATGCTAACGTCAACGTTACCTTCCGCAAAGGCTTCACAACCAGCAATTGGGATACGAACAAGGGTATTCTCGCTTGGAATTCTAACGAAACCACTTTATTAAGTCCCACTCACGTATTCGTTACCAAACAAATCACCTACGTTCCCGCAAATAAAATCAAATGGCTCTACGACAAATTAAACAGTACTTACTACTACGACAATATGTCGATGCTCGCTTCCAACGTAGATTTCGATACCCTCCAAGCGATACTCTCCAACTCTAAAAATGCAATTCTCGCAGGCCTTGCAGAGTTAAAGACTTATATAGGCGGTGATTACCACGTCGCAATCGCCTTCGGCATAAACAGCCAAACCGGTAACTGCAACGTTTCCGTATACGCTCTCGCCAATAAAAACGTAACCTCTATGTCGGTTTACGGCGAAATCGGACATCAACACGGAGCCTTCAAATACCAAGCATAAACGCTAAATTAAAATAAAAAGCGCATCTCGCCAAGATGCGCTTTTTTAATTATTGCCAAATTCGTACTCATTTTTGCCAAGTTTGGGATATCAATATATTGTGTGTTATTATATAGTCACAAGCAAGGGAATACAAAATCTACTTTGCTAATAACTTAAATTTCATTCCTTTCTTCCTTTTTTACTCAAAAATTATCAGGGCCTCTTGACCCTGATAATTTTTTCGCTTCGGTTTATTAATCTTCTGCGTTTGCGTTCATAAGCGACGCTACGTCTATCTCCTCCTCTTGCTTTCCAAGTGCATTTGATATTTCGGCAACCTCTTTTCTTCCAAGATTATATACCAATAAGAAGGCAATAAGCATAAGTACTGCGCCCGTTAACATCAATCCTGCCGCCACCTTAACCATGTTCGACGAAACTCCCGCCGCCTGATTTGCGATAGGATATGCTTGACTGTTATAGCCTACGGCTTCCATACATAGGAGCGGTAACGACATTGCTACGCCTTGTGCCACCTTACGGAAGAAACTGTACATAGCGTATACGCTACCTTCTTCGCGCTCGCCCGTCTTGAATTGTTGATAATCGACACAGTCGTTAACCATCGCCCATACGAGCAGGTTAAAGAGTCCTCCACCCGCTTGTACGCAAGCAAGGCAAACGATATAAATTATAGAGCCCGTCGTGCCCTTGGGAACAGGTACGCAAAGGAGCACCAAAGAGCCTATTACGCTTAAGACCAGCGGTGCGGTAACGGCAAGTCTCTTACCGAATTTTTTAACTATTTTAGAGGTGAACGGAATAAATATCGCAAGCGGTAAGTAGGTTATTACGCTCGATAGCGTAAGCATTATACCAGCCTCGCCAAAGTGGGTTTGGAATAACCATTTGGTGGTTTGACCGCTGGACATCAAAAATACTATGCTTGCAAAAGATGCAAGACAGAGCCCCAAAAGCGGACGATTACGCAAAAAGCCCTTTAACGTTTTTAGATAATTAACCTTTTGGGTGGTAACAGCAGGTGCCTCCACTCTTTCGTTGGTAAACTTTAAACACAAAGTGTACGCACCAAACGCAATTATGCCCATTATGATGCCAATCCAAATAAACCTTTCGCCTAAAAGATTGTCATTTTTGTCGTAAACGAACATCGGTATCAACATACAAAGCGCACCGCCCACTCCTGCGCCTATACTGCGCCACGTCGAGAGTTGCGCACGCTCGATAGTATCGGCGGTTATAGCGTTGCTCAAGGCTCCGTACGGCACGTTAAGAAGGGTGTAACATACATCCCATAAAAGATAGGTTACTACGCAAACCACAATCTTAACCCAAGTAGCGGCATTGGGTATCGGTAAAAATACCAACGCTCCGGAAATAATAAGTCCGATTGACCCAATTCTAATCCACGGTTTAAACTTGCTTTTGCCTTTACCAAGCTTTACGTTATCCATTATAGTGCCCATAATCGGGTCGTTTATGCCGTCCCAAATTTTGGTAAATATGATTATAATGGTCCATGCAAGACCACCAAGGCCAATGTACTGGGTAAAAAAGTCGACCATGTACGAAGAAATCAGCGCAAAACTCATATTGCAACCGAAATCTCCCGCTGCATACCCTATTTTATCCTTAATACCAAATTTAGGCGTTTTTGCTTGAGTGGCGTCCATATACGTCCTCCTTTGTGTCATATAATAATTCTACCATCTACACACGCTTTATTCAAGATGCAAGCCCTCTTTTTGCCAAAAATAATTACAATTTTGCCATTTTTAATTAATTGAAACCAAAATTTATTAAACTAAAACCATGATAAAAAAGGAGATAAAACCATGAAAAGAAAAATTATATTAGGCGTTGCATTAACTTTAATCGTAGCTACCTTCTGCACCGTATTCCTCACCGGATGTTGGGATGAGCAACCTAACGATAAGGCAACCGTATTAGCCACAAGCGACAAAGAAGTTTTCGTTAGAGAATCCTTAAAATTAAAAGCCGGCGAAAGCAAAGACATCTACCTCCAAGGCCATGAAGTCGGAAAGTATTTACTTGATATCAATGGTTCCAATGCAGTTGCTGTTAGATTCTATGAAATTGATAATGACAGTGCTAAGCTCATTAAGCCTGTTGGCTATAAAGCAACTGATGCTTTCCTCTTGGAAATCTCCAAAGACGCTGATAAAATTATGCAAGGTTGCGGTGAAATCGTTGGTTACCAACAATATCGTATTACCCTTACCGCAAAAGCAGATACTACCGTAAGAATCGTTTGGGGACAACTAAATGCTAAAACCTTAAGCGTCATAAAATAATTAGTTTAATACAATTAAAAAAGAGCAACCATACGGTTGCTCTTTTTTGTTTGGTTTATTTTATAGATATTTGATTTCGTAGGTCTTTATCTTGCGACCGTTATCGGTGGGATACCACTTTTTGCCCCACGTGCCGGCATCTTGCAAAGCCTCAACTTGCGCTTCGGTCTTGCCATATACGTTGATGGTGGTTATCGCTCTGCAATTGTAGAAAGCAAAATCGCCTATCGTTTCAACGGCTTGGGGGATGTTGATGGTGGTAAACTTTTCATTTTCACAATATGCAAACGCATCTTTGCCGATGGTTTTTACCGTTTCGGGTAAAACGGGAGATTCCATCATGTTGCATTTAAAGAACGCCATCTCGCCAATATGCTCTACACCTTCGGGGATAATTACCTTCTCGAGATAATAACAATGATAGAACGCCTTGCCCCTGATCTTCTTTACGGTATCGGGAATCGTATAGGTCGCATAACTCTCAACGTTCATTTTGTTGTCGATATCGCATCCCTTTCTAATCGGATAATATAAAAGTTCGGTCATGTCCTTGTTGAAAAGAACGCCGTCTACCGCGGTAAAATACGGGTTTTCGGGATCAACTACAAAACCTTGACCGTTTTTACCGTACTCGTCGGCACCAAGTCCTACTAAATTGGTAAATCCCCACGTATCTATCTCTTTAACGTTCTTGCCAATACGGATGGTGTAAACGTTTTCTGCGTTTACAATTCCTTGTGCACCGATTTTGGTAACGGGCTTGCCGTCGATTTCATCGGGAATAACTACTTCGTGAACCAAAGTGCTATCGGTATATCCTACGATGGTGATTTCGCCGTTTTCTTCCACTTGGTACTCAACGTTTCTACCATACTTTTGGTTGCAACCAATAAGGGCGGTCGTTACGCCGAAGATTGATAAAATAGCTACTATTGCAACGATTCTTTTAAACCTATTCTTCATCGTTAACTACCTCCTCGCTTTGTGCAACTTCTACAGCATCGGCACCTGCAACCTCCAAGGCAAGCTCACCCTTTTCAGCTTCAAGCGCAAGTCTTTCAGCCTCTACGCGCTCACGTATTTCCTTAACGCATTGAGCGTGTTGAGCACGGGTTAGAGAGTACAACGTATACGGTATTGTAGAGCCGGTAAGAGCGATGAGCGCAACTATTACGTAAATCATCGTTACCGATTGGAATATACCGCTATCGAACATTACGTCCCAGTCGGAAGTGAAGCCCGCTTTAGCAAAGAACATCGGTATGATTAAACCAAGTACGGTAACAACGGGCGTTGTAAACCAGCTGAACATCGTAACCATGTTGTCCGCTCTCTCGCCGGTCTTCCATTGATGGTAGTCCAAAATATCCGCGTTTAGGCTCCTTGAAATACCATTTGAGCATGCCGTTAGGGCACTTCTTATGAAAACGAATAGTATCAAAAGCGCAACGCTATCGAACTTAATAGCAAGCAAATATCCTGCCGTAACCACGATCCAAACAACACGTACAAGAATAAGTATGGTACGCTTTTCGAACTTCTTGATAAGTATTGGGGTCGCGAGGTTGCCGATAACAGAGGTGATACCTACGATACCTACTATACCGCTTATCCACTCTAAACGGAGGTTATAGATTAAGAAGTAGTTCATAACGCCGTCGGCGTAAGCGTTCCAAGTTTCGAAGATGGCGCTAATATTAATAATCCAGAAGAACTTATTCTTAAGTAGTTTTTTAGCCGCCGACCCGAATTTAACTTTGGGTTTAGATTCATAGTTTTCAGCAACTCTTTCTTGAACTTGTGCAAACAAGAAGCCTGCCGCACAGCTGATCGCTGAAAGGATGGGAATAAATACTTTGTATGAGCGAATATCGAGGTAACCACCCGTCAAAACGATCATAACGGGGAAGATAATTCTAAAGATTGAACGTAGTAGTCCAATTGCTATACCGCCGATAGAATAAATTTTTTGACGCTCAACGGAGTTGGGAGTAATAACCGCAACTATCGCCAAGGCATTGTCGCTATATAAAGCGGTAAATCTTTGACGAAGTGTGAATAATGCGTGCAATAATACCAACTTTGTGGTGTACTCGAGGCTCGCCGGAACAAAGGGGATAACGCTGGTTAAGATTGCAATCGGAATACCATACATCATCATAAACGGCTTATATCTACCGAATTTACGGCAAAGTTTGCTACGAATAAACCAGTTTACGAAGTTACCTGCGCCACTGATTATCAAGATATTACCAACTATTTGCGGTAAACCCTTAATAATATGGACGTCCATACCCCACGTCGTAGACGGGATACAGTAACACGCAATACCCAATAGAATAGTTACAGAGTACGCAATAATACACTTTTTAGCCGTCTTTTTATCGACTTTACCGAGGTTTTCGAATACCGTCATAGTAAGGGGCTCCATATAGATGGTTGCGTACCTAACTATTAACGCGATTATGGAAATAATGGAAAAGTCAATAAGTGAAATGCCCATTATCGAACCGCAAAAATAACCTGCGGTAAATGCAATCGTTTCGCCTGCGAGGTAGGTAAAAGCGCTTATACCCATATTACCGAAGCAATATGAAAGGAACTCTTTGATCGAAAGATATTCACCTTCGAGGGGCATGTTCCAATGCGCTTTAACAAAACCATAACCGTCGACAGCAAGCTTTTTGATTTTATCTTTTGCTTTAGCGATGGCTTTTTGAGACATCATACCCTCCTAATAATCCAACTGTTTTCGATTATATCACATGCACGCGATAAATGCAATAAGGTTTTACGCGCTACACATGCGCGAGGTCAATTTGTTTGATTGCATACTACGCGGTATCCAATAGGCGATTTGGGCTTCCGTAATAAAGGTTTGGGTTGCCTTATATTGATGTTTATGATTGTAGCCAATAAAAAAACAGGTCGCCTTTCGCGACCTGAACAAAATTAATCAATAAGTTTTTTAAGTAGTGCCGTACATCCAAGATAAACGTCGTCGTATGTTTTATTAAAGTCACCGGTATACCAAGGATCGGCTACTTCCCTATTAAGACCTGCGTGCTCTAAAAGCATACTAACCTTGCCTTTAGGATCACCGCCAAAAGTGCGTTGAACGTCGTATACGTTCCACTCATCCATACAAACAATATAATCGTAATTGTCGTAATCAGAGCGGGTAATGAGGCGAGCTTTCTTGCCCTCAGTAGAAATGCCGACAAGCGCAAGGCGCTCACGCGTGCCCCTGTGAGGACGACAACCGATCGCATCCGTATGAGTCGCGCAGGAAGCAATTTCAAATTGATTTAATAGATGCTTCTTTTCGACGAGGTCTTTCATTACGAACTCGGCCATGGGCGATCTACAGATATTACCGTGACAAACAAAAAGGATCTTGGTCATTAAACGGTATAACCTCCGTCAACGGCCAACACCTGACCTGTTACGTATGATGCCTTCTCACCGATAAAGTACATTACGGCATCAGCAACATCCTCCGTAGTTCCAACACGAGGGACTACCAAGGTGGAAGCAAAATCTTCTTTGTCTTCTTCCGACAAGCAATCGCTCATTGGAGTTCTTATAAGCCCCGGGCAAACACAGTTGACGGTTATACCCGATAGGCCCAATTCTTTTGCAAGCGCTTTGGTAAAACCTATAAGGCCGGCTTTCGATGCAGAGTAATGAACCTCGCAACTGCCACCGGTAATACCCCACATGGAGGAAACGTTTACTATACGCCCCCATTTTTTAGAGATCATGTCGGGAGCAAACTTTTGGGTAAGTACAAACTGCCCCTTGAGGTTAATGCCCAACATATTATCATAGTCCGTTTCGGTAACGTCGGTAAAAAGTTTAATGTCGGCAATACCCGCATTATTTATAAGGATATCTATAGACGGTATGGCTTTACGTAATGCTTCAATCGAACTTAAATCCAATAAGTTCATATAAAAAGCTTTTGCGCCGGTTTCCGCCTCAATCTTTTTTGCACGCTCCTTTCCGGTGTAATAAGTAAAGTATACTCTATATCCGCGCTTGGTTAGCTCTCTTACTATTTCTGTACCTATTCCGGAGGATCCACCCGTTACTAATGCAGTCTTCATATTACTCCTTTTTGGTATCTTCAGCTACAGTATTTAACTCAAAATAGCCCCTGCCCTCAAGATAGCTATCGAGGATTGCGATAGCGACCGCACTGGTTACGATAATCGCTCCACGGGGTGCAAGACAGGTAACGTGCTCCCCTTTTACCTCAAGATTAACAATCTTATTTGTTTCAAAGTTCAAGGTCTTAAAAGGTTGCTTAATGCTCGGCGTGGGCTTAAACGAGCAACTAATAAGTATGGGCATACCGTTTGATATACCGCCGTTAACGCCACCATTAAAGTTGTTGTCAGTTTCAATCCTACCATTGTTTAAAACAAATGAGTCTGCTACTTCCGAGCCTAAAGCGTGCGCAAACCTTGCGCCATATCCAAAGTTAACGCCTTTAACTGCAGGTATTGCAAACAGCAAGCTTGCAATACGGCTTTCGAGGCTATCGAATATTGGCGAGCCGTATCCTGCAGGTAGCCCTACTACTGCCGTTTCAACAGCGCCCCCTATACTGTTACCGGTTGCGCCAATGCTCATAAGTAGTGATACCATCTTTTTACGAGCTTCGGTAGATATGGTTGCAAGGGGGGATGAATTTAGTCTTTCGATAAGCTCGTCCGAAAACTCCGTACCAAACTTATCGTCGTATATTTCGCCTATACATTTAATATGAGATACCACTTTGATATTACACATCTCGAGGAAGTCTGCGCAAAGCATACCAAAGAAAACTATCGGCAAGGTGCTTCTTCCGGAAAAATGTCCGCCACCACTCGTATCGGCGTGAGCGTTATATCTTACCGAAGCAACGTAATCTGCGTGCGAAGGACGCGGAACCTCTTTTTTATAATCAACGACGTCAACGTCTTTGTTGTTGAATATAACGGTTATCGGTGCGCCGTTTGTTACGCCGTTAGTAACGCCGGATATGATTGTCGGTCTATCTTCATCCTTGCGAGCTGCGGTAAAGTTATTACTACCTTGACGGAGCTTAAGTCCAAGCTTAATGCGATCGAGATTTACCGTAACGCCTGCAGGGAAATTATGTAGCGTACCGCCAACCATCGTGCCGTGCGCTTCGCCGAATATAGATAATTTAAGGTTATTGCCCCAAACGGAACTCATGTGAATACCTCCAAGTAACTTATTTGTATTATATCACCGAGTGTGTCGTTTAGCAAGGTAAAATTCACACGCGCAATTAAATATATAAAATACTTTATTTTACTACCATTTTTTGTTATACTAAATTTATGTTGGATTTTACTAAAGGTATCCTTGATAAATACGCTGACGTCCATAGACGTTATACGGAATTAAGCGACTACCTTATCAGCCCCGAAATTATAGCCGATAACCGCCTCTATCTAAAATACGCAGAGGAAAAGGCTTCGCTCGAAAAGGCTTACCTTTTGGGCGAGGGACTTAAGCTTGCAATAGAGCTTGGGGATGATGATGAAATCAACTCTCTATCGGTCAACCTTGCAACCGAACTGATGCCAAAAGGCGAAAACGACGAGCGTGGAGCGGTTATAGAACTTCGAGCTGAAAACCCACAGTCCAAGCCCCTTATGCAAGAACTTATCAATATGTACTCGTCGTATGCAAAGAGCCTTGGCTACGACTTAAGTGTTGCCGAAAACGAGGATAAATTCACCTCACTCATCATCGAAAATAAAGGGGCTTACTTTAGGTTCAAAAGCGAACTCGGCACGCATCGCTCAACCGGTGGTACAATTGGCAACTGCACCGTTTCGGTTACCGTTATGCCCACTTCAGATGCCATAAAGCTCGATATTAAAGACGGGGATGTACGCACCGATATTTTCCACTCGTCGGGAGCCGGCGGTCAGAACATCAATAAAGTTGCAACTGCCGTACGCCTCACCCACTTGCCTACCGGCATCGTTGTCGTATGCAAAGAGGAGCGCTCACAGCTCCAAAATCGCAACCGCGCAACCGCCGTACTCAACAGCAAACTTTACGCTCACTATCAAGAGAATTTGAGCGCATCACGCCTTAAGGAAAAGCGCGAAAAACTCTCCACAGCGCGTAATGCGAGGGTGCGTTTTTACGACTTTACCTCGCTTACCGCAACCGATCTCCGCGCCGACGTTACCATACCTCTAAAAGAGGCATACGGTAAAGGTCTTAATACCCTTATAAACTCCGTACTTATCAAGGAGCGCTAATGACGACGTACTCTAAAAAAATCCGAATCGATACTCAAAAAACGGTACTATCGTCTCTTTCGTGCGCCTATAAAACGGAGCGGTTTTTAAACGAGACCAAACGCATACGCGAGTGTGATTTGTTCCTCTCAAAAATATTCGAGGCTCTTATTACGGAGCTTGACGCACTTGTTTCCACCCGCCGAACGGAGTTCAAGATCTCGATAAACGGTAGGCACCACTTTTATTTTATGCTTGGCTTGGGTGTTGGCGACAAGCGTTTAAACAAGAAAGACGTGCTGTTTACCCGTTACGAAACAACCGATAGCGAGATACTTTTTAATGATGGCAGATTCGCTTATTATCTTCAATCGGTAAGGGTTTTCGATGGTATAATTACCGAAGGTAACGCCAACGTTTCAAGCACCGATTTCAATAAAATTTACCGCGTACAAGGCACCGACAAAGCGAGCTTCCCCCTTCTTTCCTCCACCCAAAAAGAGATTGTTGAAACGGAAAACAAAAACGTTTTGGTACAAGGTGTAGCGGGTAGCGGTAAAACTAATATCTGCATCGATAAAATCCTGTTTGCCGCTTCTCGCGAATACCGCGGACGGGTCCTTTATACCACCTTTTCGCGTGGCCTTTTGATTGATACGCAAGCTAAAATAAACTCCTTCAACGAAACCCTTTCTTTGCTCATTGGCGACATTAAATCAGGGCGTGTCGTTTACGCCGACAAACACCATAAAGAGGCTATTGAAAACCGCCTCGGCATTGAGCTTGATTGCGAAGAAGAGGGTAAGATTTTATTAAAGCTTGAAGCCATACGCGACTACCTTAACAATAAGGTTGACTACTACCTTATCGAGGACCTTTACGTCAAGGTATTGGGCGGTAAGCGCACACCCTCCGGCGAAGAAAGCTTTACCCGTGGATACCTAACTCAAAGCTACGTCGAAGGTCAAATTGCAAAGCTCAAAAACCTGTCTGCAGAGGTAATTTATAAAGAGATTTTCGGCTTGATTTTCGGCTCCTGTGACGGCGAGGAATTTCCGCCCGAAATACTCCCTTACGAGTCCTACGTGCTCAAGCGTAGCGGAAGCTTCACACGTACGGAGTGCGAGGTAATTTACCGACTTGCAAGGGACTATAAGGTCTATCTATTAAAGCGCAACCTTACCGACAACAACTTTATGAGTCGCGAGCTTATAGCCAATATCGACAAGCTCCCAAGATACTCTCTTTCCATACTCGACGAGGTGCAAGATATGACCGAAGTCAACCTTGCGCTGATGAACGCTCTGTCGTTAAAACTCTTTTGCGTTGGCGATGCGCTACAAATGATTAACCCCTCTTATTTTTCGTTTGCGTACTTGAAGCGCCTTTTGTATACCGAGGATACCACCGACGTCAAGGAGCTTGCAAACAACTATCGCAACACCAAAAAGATAGCGGATATAATCGGCTCGCTCGGCACCTTGAACGTAAGTCGCTTCGGCACGCACAGTTTCGTTTTAAAGGGTGTCAGCGTGGAAACGGACGTCAGCACTTCTGCGGTAATTGTCGACGGCAAAGGTTTTTTAGAGGAGCTTAAGAGCAAAAAGTTTAGTAACTACACCTTGATTGTAAGCAACCTAAAGCAAAAAGCTCGTATGCGCGCGCTACTCGGCAACCGCGAAATTTTGACCGTTTCCGAAATCAAAGGCTTGGAGCGCGATACCGTTATACTATACAACGTCTTAAGCGATAACTACGATAAATGGGAAGCCTTGGAGCGCATTTCGGTTAACCGAAAGACCGCAGACGAAAACTCGGTATACCGTTATTACTTCAACCTTTTCTACGTTGCGGTTTCTCGTGCAAAGGCTAACGTATACGTATACGAAGACCGTGTCGTACCTGCCTTTACCGAGTTCTTCCGCAAGGAGTTTACTCGCTTAAAGGTGCCGTACGCTATTGCGGAGCTCAACAAGATTTTGAGCGTTATCGAAATCGAAGAAGAGGAACTTCTTTCGCGCATACGTAAGTTTGTATCTCTTGGACAGTTTGACAACGCTCGCATCGCGTGTGAAAACTTAAAGGACGAGCTCAAGCGCAAGGACGAGCTTAAACGCATCGAAATCAACGAGTTATACGTACTGCGCGGTAACTATCGTGATGCAGGTATTCGCTATTGGGAAGCCGGCTTATACGACGATGCGGAAGATATGTTTAAGCTTTCCGGCGACCACAAACTTATTGAGTTTATGCGCGCCTGTCTTAAAGAAGACAATCACGCGCTGGACTACGATATCGTACGTTTTTACACCGAGGTGGAAGGCAACGATATCGCCCAAAACCTTATACTCGAAACGTTGCGCAACGACCTCAAGGATTTGCGCGAAAAGCATAAAAACCTAAACGCATCTTTCAAGGCGTTAAAGGAGAAACGTAATGGATAACAACGACGTAAAAGTATTAATCGAAACCTTCAAAAGCTATCGTGATTTATTGACGCCGATACAATCTAACCTCAATGATTTTGTCGCCACTTACACCGACGTACAGAGCGACATTGACCGCTTAAACCAAGCGTTTTCCGGTGACGTACGCGGTAATCTCGACAAGATATATCGCACCCTTTCGGGGCAAGCGGAAAAGGCGCAGGATCTTGGTCAACAAATCGATAGATTTATGAAGATGAGCTCTAAATACACCGCCGACATTACAAGGCTCCTTGATACCGTTGAAAAGGTAGCAACCACTTTGGACGGCATAAGTTCTCTTGAGGGCAAGGCGGAGGAGCAACTTGGCAAGCTTGAAAAGATTTTGGACGAGAAGCGCAAAAACTATAATGTAAAAGAGTTGCAACGCACCCTTGAAAACTACGATGAAAACGTCAAAAAGATGAACGACTTTATCAACAAAGACGTAGCGGAAAAGGTCGCTGACAGCAACCAAAAGCTCAACTCAATCAAGAGCGGTAGCGAAGCCATGTTAAGCCGTATTTCGCAAGAAAAGAGCTCTATAGAGGAGCTCACATCCACCTACCGCGAAACCAATCGTTTGCTCAAGTCCCTCATCGAAAAAGAGGACGTAAACGAAGCTTATTTATACGATATACTCGACAACTGGGCGGATAGCCGTAAAATCAAACGCAAAAAATAATGGTTGAAATCTATAACGCAATACACGTCGCCGTAATACGTGACGACGTCAAAGCTCTTAACGCCCTCCTTACCGACAAGGAGCGCATGAGCGTGCGTTACGGAAGGTTTCCTCTACTTACCCTTGCGTACCTATATAACGCGCAAAAGGTGATACTTAAGTTCGGCAAAACGCTTGAAACAATATACGACTACACACCCTATCAAGAGTTTACCGAAGACTATTTAAGATTCAAAAAAATAGCAGGCAAAGCACTACGCTTATACGTCGATGATAAAGTGATTTCGCCGGGAGAAATATCTGCAATACTCGGCAACTCATTAAACACCTCTCGCCACCTTGCGCTTGCTCCCTCTCACTCCGAGTCGGTAAAAAAAATCTACCGCCTCACACACGGAGTCAAGGTTAAAGAAGCTAACGGCAAAATTAAAATCCCCCGTTCCAAACGCCCCTCGCTGATGCAGTTTACCGCTTTTGCCATAATACTTGCAGTATGCCTACTAACGCTTGGCGGAGCGCTTGTTGCCATGAACGTCGTGCCGGAATCCATGGGCGGTAACGGCAGTAAGGGTAGTCCCATAAAAATTACCTCTCAACAGCTATTGCAACTGGCGACCAAAGAGTCCAGCGGTAGGTATTATTCGCTTGAAAACGACTTAAGCATAGATTTAGCCACTTGGCAGTCTACAGACTGCGCCGTAAACGTTATCGGCAACGGCAAAACGTTAACGGTAAACGGACCGCTCACAGCACCCGTATTTAATAAAATATCGGGGAGCATAAGTAACCTTAACGTGGTCTTCAACAACGTAGGAAATGCCCCTACAAGCGCTAACGCGTTTTTTGCAACCGACCTGAACGGAAGTGTAAATAACGTAGACGTAACCTTTAAAGATTTGGACTTGACTTTTACTGATGATACAGCGTTATTCATATACTCCTCAACCGGTAGTTTGAATAACGTTACGCTAACGGCAAATGGTACGATTACCGAAAATTCGGCATCCGAAGAAGCGCTTTTTGGTAGCCTATTATTTGAGAATAAAGGCGTAGTTAGCGACTGTAACGTTAATCTTAAATTGAACGCTTACGGTGATGCGCGCCTTATGAATAACGAGGGCGAAGCGGAAGGTAGCGGTGATGCCGTTGTCGGCGGAGTGGTTGCTATTAACAACGGCAACGTTGTACGCACGACGATTGCGGAAGGCTCCGAGCTTATATTGGACTCCATAGATGCAGGTGGTATCGCGGTTGAAAACGGCAACAAGGCGACCATTAACGAGTGTGTTAATAACGGCACGATAAAGCAAAGTTCCCCCTCTACTCAATGGAATCCCACCGTCGGCGGAATCACCTTACGTAACAGCGGTAAAATATTGAGCTCTAAAAACCGCGGGGCATTGGAGGTTGCATCCACGCAAACCAAATCGGAGTTGAGCTTGGTTGTAGGCGGTATAACGACCACCAACCACGGCACTATTGATAAATGCGAGAATTACGCTCCCCTTACTGCAAACGCCACCTACGGCTCGATATATATCGGCGGGATAGGTTATCTTAATGAAGGGGCGGTGACTGCATCCAAAAACGAAGGAGCGCTAAATGCAAACGCCGTCGAAAGTGATAAAAAGGCTCTTTACCACTATATCGGCGGAGCATTCTCGTTCAACAACGGCTCTATAACTTCCTTCAAGAACACCGGAGCAATCAACTACGTTGCGCCCAAAAACTACGCATATCTTGGCGGAGTGGTGGGTGTAAACAATAACTCCAACGCGCTTGTAGATGCTTCGCAAAACCGCGGAAATTTCAATTTACAAGTAACCTCGACGGACACGGTAACCATTTTAGGTGGAATTGCGGGCTTCGTTAACGGCAAGGTAACCAACAGCTTCTCGACTGCAAACATAACCACCAACCACGAGGAGGAAGAAGACTTGTGGGCGGGTGGCATCATCGGTATTGCCCTATCGAGCGGAACGTACGTATCATACAACTACTATCTTGGCGACCAAGGGGCGACCTTGGGCATATATGCTCTACAATATGAAGATTGGTTTATGGGCACCACCTACTATGCAGGCACGGATGACGGAGCCAATCCCAAAGGCGATATTGAAGCAATCAAATCATCGGGGGTATATTGGGAGTGAGGCGAGATATATTCTTTATAATCCTAATAGCGCTCGGCGCGTTAGCTATACTTGGTGACGTAGCTTTTAGCATTTACGTCGGCATTATCGTATCTCAAATTAATGCAGGGCTAATTTTCCTACCCGTTAGCTTTAACGCGATATGTTTGGGTGTAACGATAGCTAACGGAGTTATCGGAGCATACGCCCTACTTTATCTGTTGATTTTAAGACGTCATTAATATTAAACGTAAAAAAAGAGGTGTCGATGACACCTCTTTTTTTGTATTAAGTTTTATGCTTTAGGAGCCTTTTTTAGGAGTGCTAAAAGGTCTGCAAAGCTCTTCTTTTTGATTACGAACCAGAAGATTGCAAATCCGATTAATGTTGCGCCAGCAGTTGCACCTACTGCAATCCCTGCTATCGCTCCGCCGGAAAGACCTGCTTCGGCTTCGTCCTCGGGCGTGGTATCGGGTGTGGTATCGGGAGTGGGTGCGGGAGTTGAACCACCTTGACCACCTTCGTTACCGCCAGCGTTTCCGCTACCGCCGTTGGGATTCTCGGGTTCTTCGCTTAAGATATCTTCCCAAATTGCATAAAGTACAAGGTCTGCAGTTACGTTAGTAGTTCCACTAATAACTTCGCCGTTTTGAGAGGTTGCCCAGCCCTTGAATTGCTTTCCGTTAGGTGCGGTA
>JAFVRJ010000012.1 GCA_017504305.1 Clostridia bacterium
AACGAGATGTTTGTTAATCGCTTGAGCAAGAGTGCTGAAATCGATAAAGACGTAGCCGCTTTAGAGCTTGAACGAAAATTGCTTTTAGACGGATTGGCAAATGATAAGGACGAGTACGACGACAAGAAAGAACTCTTTGATAAAGTAACTAAGATCCGTGAGGATTTTATAAACGAAAAGGCTCTTTTTGAAAAGGAAAAACAAGAAAAGCTCGAAGAGATTAATATTGCAAACGTAAACAAAAACAACGCTGAAGCCGAGTTTAAAGAGATGCAAGCCAAGAAAGTTATGCTTCAAACACGCATCCAAAACTTGGAGTTCAAGAAGTCGTTAATCGAAGAAAATATTAATAGTTACAGCGATTACGAAGGAAGCATACAAAACCTTATGAAGTACGCCGAGAGCCACTCGGACGTTGCTTCAAAAATAATAGGTACCCTCGCTGAAATTATTACGGTACCGAGAGATTTGCAATTAGCTATTGAAATTGCCCTTGGTAAATCGGTTCAAAACATCATTACCAAAAACGAACACGATGCATCCGATTTGATGAGAGTGTTGCGTGAAAACAACCTTGGTAGAGCAACGTTCTTGCCTATGACCACGATGAAGTATAACGATCTTTCTCGTGAACAAGAAAGGGCTTTGGATGAGGATGGAGTAGTTGGTGTCGCGAGTGAACTAATCAGATACGACTCTCAATATAATAACATCATATCCAATTTATTGGGTAAAACCGTTATCGTTGAAGATCAGCAAACGGCCCTTCGCATTTCCAAAAAGTACGGATATTCTTTCCGTTCTATCACCTTGGAAGGTGACGTATATTCGCCCTCTGGCGCATTGACAGGCGGTGCTACTGCGAAGGGTGGAGCAAAGATTCTTTCAAGAGAAAGCGAGAAGGAAGAAGCCGCTAAAAAACTTCGTCAAGCAAAGAAGGATCTCGAACTGATAAGCGCAGATTTAGGCGATCGTGAAGAAGAACTTAAAGAGCTTTCGAACGCAGTTGGCGTCATCTCATCCAGAATTGCAAAGCTTGATATCGACATTACCAAAGTGGATGGTGATATAGCTCGTTGCGACAAGGAGCTTGACTTCTATCAACAAGAAATGAAGAAGTTGTTTGCCGGTAACGAGGGTAGCCTTACTCGTATCGACGAGATCGAAAAGCTACTTAAGCAAGCGAGCAAAAACAAAGAAACCATTGCTTCCGATAAGGTTGGTACCGATGATTATATTGCCGAGCTTAAGAATAAATTTTTCGAAGACAAGCAAATTCGCGAGGCATTGAACAAGCAAGTAACCGCCGTTATGATGGAGGTTACGGCGCTTCGTAACGAGATCGATAGTATCGAAAAAGAGATTGCCGGATTGAAGGCTGAATGTAGAATTTTAGAGTCCGAACTGTTAGACTTTGAAGTTCGCGAAAAGTTTAACAATGGGCGCCTTGAACGTATAAATAAGGATCTCGAAAGCACTGTTTTCAGCGAAGAGGAAAAGAAGAAACTCGACGATTTGAAGCAAGAGTTAGAGGGCTTGGAAGCTGAAAAAGAACGCATGAACGTTCTTGTAAAAGAGCTTGATCTTAAGCGTATAGAGCAGAACGAATTGGTGGGCAAAATCAAAGAAAAATGTATTCGCGAAGAAGCCAACCTCGAGATGATCGATACAGCAATTCAAGCTATGTCACAGCGCATGGAAGAAAACTATGGCTATGATTTAGAAGCTGCAAAGGCTTACCACATCACGGTAGATCCGATTGCAATCGAGGTAGAGTTTGTTCCCGATAAAGCTAATAATGAGATCAACTCTATACGTCGTAAAATCGAAAGATTTGGACCTATCAACGAACTCGCTGAAGAGAAATTCCGCGAGGAAACCGAGCGCTATAACGACTTGAATAATCAGTTTAACGACGTTCAAAAAGCAGAGCAAGACTTGGTACAAATTATTAACGAGTTGACCACTGAAATGGTTGAAAAATTCACCGTAAGTTTCAATCAAATTAACACCAACTTTAACGAAGTATTTAAAGAGCTATTCGGTGGTGGTAGGGCAAAGATGGAGCTCGAAAAAGGCGTAAACGTTTTGGAAGCAGGTATTGAGATTATGGCAGAGCCTCCGGGCAAAAAGCTATCTAATCTTGCTCCGTTATCAGGTGGTGAAAGGGCCCTTACCGCAATTGCAATTCTATTTGCAATCATCAAGCTCAACCCGATGCCGTTTAGTATTCTTGACGAAATTGAAGCAGCGCTTGACGATAACAACGCAAAGCTCTTTGCTCAATACCTTAACAAGTTCTCCAAGTCCACGCAGTTCATCGTCGTTACCCACAGAAAACCGACAATGCAACTATGTAACACGTTGTTCGGTGTAACGATGCAAGAAAAGGGTGTATCTAAGACGGTAAGAGTTAAACTTGAAGAAGCAGAAAAACATGCTGAAAGCAAAAAGTCTGTTGATGACAAAAAAGCAACGGAGATAAAATAATGGGTTTATTTTCTAAAATCAAAGAAGGACTTAAAAAGACCAAGGATAGTTTGGGTAAAAAAATCTTCGAGGTGTTTAAGGCTCGTGATCTTGACGACGACTTTTACGATGATTTAGAGCTTGCAATGATTTCCGCAGATATGGGCGTGACCGCAACGGAAGCTATTCTTGATGAATTAAAAGAAACCGTCTATAGCAAAAAGATAACTTCTTCAGAAGTCGCGAAAAACGAGTTAAAGCGCATTATGCTCGAAAGTATCGATTATGAAATCCCCGAATACGAGTATCCATTGGTGATTTTGGTGGCTGGCGTTAATGGGGTTGGTAAGACCACCGCAATAGGAAAGCTTGCAAAACTATTTACTACTCAAGGCAAAAGCGTTATAGTTGCGGCTGCCGATACTTTTAGAGCAGCAGCAAGCGAGCAACTCGAAGTTTGGGCGGAAAGGGCCGGCGTTCGTATCGTAAAGCACTCGGAAGGATCTGATCCCGCGGCAGTAGTATTTGATGCACTTGCATCTGCTAAAGCAAAGAATACCGACGTAATACTTGTAGATACAGCAGGCAGATTGCATAATAAAAAGAATCTAATGAACGAGCTTGAGAAGATTAATCGAGTAATAACGAGAGAACTTCCTGACTGCGATAGACGCAATTATATCGTTCTTGACGCCACAACCGGACAAAACGCCGTTCAACAAGTCGACGTATTTAACGAAGCTATTGACATCGATGGTATAATCTTAACCAAATTAGATGGAACTGCCAAAGGTGGCGTAGTTATGGCAATTAGCGCCGAGCAAGAAATTCCAGTTGTATACGTAGGAGTCGGCGAGCAAATTGACGACTTATTGCCTTTTAACGCAACCGAGTTTATTGACGCTATTTTTGAGTAATAAATATAATAAATAATATTATGGCGTGTAAAGTAAAAATGCTTGACACGCCTTTTTTATTGTGTTATATTATCGGTGTAAATGAAAAATACTTTACAGGTGCGCTATGCTTAAAAAGGTCGAAATCGGATTGTTGAACGATTATTACGGCGGATTGCTTACCGAGTATCAGACAAGAGTACTTGGTATGTATTACGACGAAGACCTTTCGCTTGCAGAAATTGCTGAATTAGAAGGGGTTTCGCGTCAAGCAGTACAAGACGTAATTAAGCGCTCATCCGAAAAGCTTATCGACTTTGAAGACCGTTTGGGTTTGGTTGAAAAGATAAGTAAAGTAATTAGTAATTTAGAGCAAGTAATTGTATCTGTGGATACAGAAACAGCGCAAAAATTGCAAACCATACTTGACGAAGTTAAGGAGATATAATGGCACTATTCGGTACCTTATCTGAAAAAATTAACCATGCTTTTTCCAAGCTTAAAAACAAAGGTGCTTTGACCGAGCTTGAGATTAAAAACGCTATGCGTGAAGTACGCATTGCGCTTTTGGAGGCTGACGTCAACTTTATGGTTGTTAAGCAGTTTATCAATAAGGTTTCGGAAAAAGCTATCGGCGAAAATATACTTAAGGGTTTAGAGAGCTCTCAACAAGTTATCAAAATCGTTAATGATGAGCTTATCGAGCTTATGGGTAGCAAGCATAGTAAACTTGCCGTTTCCGATAGACCGCCTACGATTTACATGATGTGCGGATTACAGGGTGCAGGCAAAACTACGATGTGTGGTAAACTTGCAGGCTTGCTAAAAAAAGATAACAAAAAGGTGTTATTGGTAGCCGGCGACATTTATCGTCCCGCAGCAATCAAGCAACTTCAAGTAGTCGGAGAAAAAGTTGGCGTTGAAGTTTTTACCGAAGGTCAAATTTCTCCCGTAAAAATTGCTAAAGATGCAATCGAATACGCTAAGAAGCAAGGGTTTGACGTCGTCATTATCGACACCGCAGGCCGTTTGCATATTGACCAAGAGTTGATGCAAGAGCTTCGTGACATTAAGGCTAACGTTGCGCCCACCGAAATTTTGTTAACCGTAGATAGCATGCTCGGTCAAGATTCGGTTAACGTAGCGTCGACCTTTAATGCAGAGCTTGACATCACCGGTGTCATTTTGACTAAACTCGACGGTGATACTCGTGGCGGTGCTGCTTTATCTATTAAGGCAATAAGCGGTAAACCTATTAAATATATAGGCGTAGGCGAAAAGCTCACCGATATCGAGCCCTTCCATCCTGAAAGGATGGCATCGAGAATACTCGGCATGGGCGACGTTTTAACTCTTATCGAAAAGGCTCAAAACGCAATTTCCGAGGAAGAAGCCCTCAAAATGGCTAAAAAAATGAAGGAAAACTCCTTTGACCTCGAAGATTATCTTGCTCAATTAAGCAGTATGAAAAAAATGGGTAGCATGAAGGATATGCTCGAAATGATACCCGGTATGAGCCGTCAACTTAAAGGTCAAGATTTACAAGTCGATGAGAAGCAAATCGAAAAGACCAAAGCAATTATTCTTTCGATGACGGTTAAAGAAAGACGTAACCCTTCAATACTTAACGCATCAAGGCGTCGCAGAATTGCAAAGGGTAGCGGAACTCAAGTTCAAGACGTAAATAGATTGTTAAATCAATTCGAGCAAACCAAACAAATGATGAAAAGACTTAGCTCGGGTAAATTTAAATTCCCGTTCTAATCTAAATATTTAAAGAATTATTATTCGGAGGACACTAAAATGGCAGTAAAACTTAGACTTCACAGAATGGGCGCAAAGAAAAATCCTTTCTATCGTATCGTAGCTATCGATTCTCGTAAATCCAGAGACGGCGAATATATCGAACAAGTTGGCTACTACAATCCCAAAACTGAACCCGCAACCGTTAAAATCGATGCAGAAATTGCAAAGAAATGGCTTGCTAACGGCGCACAACCCACCGATACCGTTCGCGCTTTATTCGTAAACGAAGGCATCATCGCAGGTTCTGCTAAATACGCTAAGAAAGAAGCAGCTCAAGAAGAAGTTAGCGCAGTAGACGCTGCAGTTGAAGCAGCTGTTGCTAAAATCGAGGACTAATTTATGTCCGTTCGCGATTTTGTAGATTTTTTAGTTAGACAAATTGTCGACGAAGGCTCGTATGAAATCGTTATGCTTGAAGATAACGATAATGTCGAAATTAAAGTTTTCGTTGATAAAGATAAGGTCGCTCGTCTTATAGGCAGATCAGGCAGACTTGCAAAGTCCATAAGGACCATTGTTAAAGCTGCTGCTCAAAATGCAGATAAGCGTTACGACATATTTATTGAAGAAAGATAATGCTCAAAATAGGTAAAGCTGTCAGAGCGCACGGCGTTAGGGGAGATATCAAGGTATTGTACGGATTGGATCAAAGTGATCTTAAATCCATTGATACTGTAGTTATCAACTCCAAAGAGTACGAAGTTGAAAAGCTTTCGTTTGGCAACGGATGTGCGTATTTAAAGCTCAAAGGTGTTAACGATATGGATACTGCGGATGCGTTGAGAGGGTTCGTTTACGTAAACGATAAGGACCGTCCCACGCTTCCTGCAGGAACCTATTACGTTGACGATTTGGTAGGGCTAAACGTAGTTTTGAACGATGAAGTTATCGGCGTTGTCAAAGAGATTTTACAATACGGCGCCGCAGACGTTTATAGCATCGAGGGAATAAACGGTTGCAAAAACTTTATGTTCCCACATAAAATAGGCGTCATAACAAACTACGACCTAAAAAACAAGCAATTAATTCTTTCTCAAGATGAGCTCAAAAAGGTAGCCGTTTATGAGAATTAGCGTACTTACTATTTTCCCCGAAATGTATTCGGTGTTAAATGAAAGTATTATCGGCAAAGCTCTTGAAAAGGAGCTTTTTTCCGTTGATATCCATAATATTCGCGACTATTCGTTGAACAAGCACAAAAAAGTAGACGATTATCCCTTTGGCGGTGGAGCGGGTATGGTAATGACCCCTCAACCTTTGCATGACTCGATTACGGCGGTTGATCCGGAGCATAAGGCGGTAAGAATATACTTGAGTCCTAAAGGTAAAACGCTTGATCAAGCAATGGTTAAGGAACTTGCTTCACTTGACCATATCGTATTGATAAACGGTAGTTATGAAGGCATAGACGAGCGTATCATTGAGTTGGACGTTGATAGGGAGTTGTCGATAGGCGATTACGTTTTGACTTCCGGCGACCTTGCAAGTTTAGTTGTTATTAATACAGTAGCAAGGTATATACCCGACGTACTTGGATCGGAGGAATCTACTTCAGAAGAGAGTTTTTCCGAAGGTACTTTAGAGTATCCGCAATATACCCGTCCCCAAGAGTTTATGGGGCTTGCCGTACCGGACGTGTTGCTTTCCGGCAATCATGCCGAAATAGCTAAATGGCGTAAAGCCCAAAGCCTTAAGATTACTAAAGAGAGAAGACCCGACTTAAAGGTCGAGTAGTGGAGGTAGTATGTTTATACATTGGTTCCCGGGACATATGACCAAAGCAATACGTATGATGAGCGAGGAGATGAAGGTAGTCGACTCGGTAATTTACGTGCTCGATGCACGTGCTCCTCAATCGTGCATTAATCCCGCTTTTGATGAAGTAATTGGCAATAAACCTCGCCTTTATGTACTCAATAAGGCAGATATGGTATCCCAAAAAGAGGTTATCAAATGGGTTGATAAATTCAGACGACAAGGCTATAAGTGCATATATTCCAATAGCATTTCAAAGGCGGATGCACCCGTTATTGTCAAAAACTTATTGGAGCTTAACGAAGATCTTATCGAACGCTATAGTCGCAAGGGCGTAAACAAAACCGTACGTGCGATGGTTATAGGCGTGCCAAACTGTGGTAAGTCTACTTTGATAAATAGTTTGGTTAGAGAAAAGAAAACTGTCACCGGCAATCGCCCCGGAGTTACTCGTGGTAAACAATGGGTTGCTATAGGTGCATACATCGAACTTTTGGATAGTCCCGGTGTTTTATACCCTGACTTTAAAGATCAAGAAAAGGCTATGAGGCTTGCCTTAATCGGTAGCGTAAAAGAAGACGTTGTCGATTGTGCCGAGCTTGCCATTGAAGCTCTTAAATATTTTATCAAAGAGCATCCGGAAGAATTGCTCAATAGATACAAGCTCGACGAAGTTAAGGAAAATGCTCTCGAAGTAATGGAAGATATTGGTAGAAAGCGTGGAGTCATTATGCGTGGCGGAGAGCTTGACTACGAAAGAATAGCAAAGATAATTATTTCCGACTTCCGAAAGGGATATCTTGGAAAATTTCCGCTGGAGAGTGCCGATGCCTGATTTACTTGAGTTTGAAAGAGCACTAATTAAAGAGGGCTATAATTATATTTGCGGTGTAGATGAAGCCGGTCGTGGACCACTGGCAGGTCCAGTATGCGCAGGCGCGTGTATACCCGATTTATCTTTGGTAATAGACGGCGTTAACGACAGCAAAAAGTTAACTGAAAAAAAGAGGGATGCTTTATACGAGCAATTGTGTGATAACGTTATTTCACATAAAACCGTTTTTATAGATGCCGACGTCATAGATAAAATCAATATTCTTAACGCTACCAAGAAAGCAATGACCGAAGCAATTCAATCGATGTTTCCGTTACCCGAAATGGTATTAATAGATGCCGTTAAGCTTGATATTCCCTATAAAACTCGCTCTATTATCCACGGAGATGCAGTTAGCTACTGTATTGCAGCGGCGTCAATCTTTGCTAAAGTCGAGCGTGATAGGCTCATGCTTGAATACGCCGAGAAGTATCCGGAATATGGTTTTGAAAAACACAAAGGTTACGGCTCGAAGCATCATATAGAGATGCTAAAGAAATACGGACCTTGTCCTATACATAGGCAAACCTTTATCAAGAATTTTTTTAAATAATGGATAAATACGCAGACGGATTACTTGCCGAATTCAACGCAATGAAACTTATGGAGAGCAAGGGGTACGAAATCGTAGCTCGTAACGTTAACTATCCAAAAGTAGGGGAGCTCGACTTGGTTTGTAAGCGTGGGTTTACTTTGGTCATCGTTGAGGTTAAATATCGCTCAACGTCCGACATGGGTGATCCTATCGAAAGCGTCAATAAACGCAAGATAAGCAAGATTATTAAAGCCACCGAACGCTTTATTGCGGAAAAGGGCTACAATAACTATGAAATCCGCTTTGATATAATTGCCGATAGGGATGGTATTCAAGAGCATATAGAGGATGCTTTTTACGGCTATTGGAACTGATTTTTGCTTTCAAAAATCTTTTAAAATATTTTATTATATATTTATTATATAAAGTGCGCCAAAATGCTTGCGTACTTTTTTTGTTTTTGTTATTATGTTAAAGACTTTGTAACGGACCTATGCGAGAGAAAAAATCCAAGCCTCGTACGTACGTTATTGTGAAAACAGGAGGTAAGTCATGAACATTATCGACATTATCGAACAAGAAGGCATGAGAAAAGATTTGCCCGAACTCAGAATCGGTGACACCGTTGTTGTTTACGTAAAGGTTGTCGAAGGTACCCGCGAAAGAATCCAAGCTTACGAAGGCACCTTGATCGCACGTAAAAACAGCAGTATCCGCGAAACCATTACCGTTCGTCACATCACCAAGAGCGGTGGCTTCGGAGTAGAAAGAACCTTCCCTCTACATTCCCCCAAAATCGATCACATCGAAGTTAAACAAAGGGGTTACGTAAGAAGAGCTAAACTCTACTATTTGAGAGAACGCAGTGGTAAATCGGCAAAAGTTAAGCCCGCTAAGACTGTAGCAAGAAACGATAAATAGTCAAGATAGTCACTAACCGCGCTCTGTAATGGGGCGCGGTTAATCACCTCTCTTAATGTCAAAAAAGCTTTATTTTTAGGAGCAATATGAAAAAAGTTTTAATTTTGATGGCAATTATAGCCATTACTGCATCGTTGGTTCTTACCGGTTGCACTACAAAAGCGGTAAGTGAATACGACGAGCAAATTTTAAAGTTCACTAATGCAAGTGGTGATTTCAACTACACTGGTGAAAATGAAGACGTTACTACCGATTGGGATTTTACAGTAGGTAACGACGTATCTACTTCTACCGTATTTAGCAGTAGCTCGAGTGGTTTGAAGATCAACACCCAAACCGCAGGTTATGCCGCTGCAACTCAAAAGGTTTTCTTAAAGAGATACGCTTATTACAAAGTAACCTACACTTACGATATGGATTCTATCGCAGAGTTCAGCACCGAAGACGATAAGACTAGCTGGGTTGGCTTATATCTTGGCTTTGAAGAAGATCCCAACTTTAACATTGGTGATGATAAACCTACTGAAGCTCGTGCTATTACTCCCGGCAACGTAACTGAAACCTTCTATTTCAAGACGGACGGCACCAAAGAATATAATTTTGGTATTTACGTTGGTAGAGAAGAATATCCCGTTAGCGCAGTTGTATATATCAAGAACGTAACCGTTACGAGAGTATACGAGTCAGTTGCTCAAGATAATAGTGCTGCATTTGGTCTTTATGAACTTGATAGCGCAGTTTATGGTCAAGCAACCACTCTTAACATCGTTTACGTAGTTCTTGGCGCAATCGCAACCTTGGTACTTGCTTACGTAGCATACGTAATCCGTGCAAGAAGTCTTGCTTTTGAAAATCTCGAAGAAAGTGGCAACAAACTCTTCGATATGGTTAAAGGCTCCAAGTGGCTCGGCTTGGTAATCGCACTCGCAATCGCTGCAGTTATCAGACTTGCTATCACCCTTACTGAAACCATCATCGCAGGAAGTGCTTCTATTTCCTCTACTTACTTCGGATTCGACCTCGAAAGCTTTGCTTCCATGGGCGGATGGCTTTCTAACTACTCGGCTCCTTACTTCTTCGAGTATAATCCCGAGTATACCGCAATGATGCCTCTTACCATGTATATCACCATGCTCGCAGGTTTGATCGGTAAAGCCTTCTTCGCAATGGGTGCAAACGCTAACGTAGTTATGTTGACCACCTTATGTTGCATTAAGATGTTTGCTATTATCGCTGACCTCGGCACCATCGCTCTCATTTATCTCATCGTTGCTAAGAAGCAAGGTAGAGTTGCAGGTACCATCATGTCTGCTTTCTATGCTATCGTTCCGATGATCTTCGCGATGTCTTCCGCATGGGGTTCGTTCGAAAGCATTTCCGCTTTCTTTATCGTGCTCGGATTCTGGTTCTTGCTCAATAAACGTAGCTACCTCGGTATGGCAATTGCTTACTTTGCAGCTTGCATGACCACCGTTTCTGCTATCTACGTTTCCCCGGCAGTACTTTGTTATACCGGTTACGTTATCTTCAGAGCAATCAAAGATAAGAAGTACATCAACCTCGTTGCTCCCATCGCTACAATCGTTGGTAGTATCGTAGTATTCTATCTTATCTCATTACCTTTCGTATTCAACGAAGTTGCAGACGGCGCTGCATTTGCTGCCTTCACCAGATACATTGATACCCTCAAAGGCTTGAGTGTATATAGCGCAAACGCTTTCAACTTCCAAGGTTTACTTGGTAATAACTACTTAACCGTTGGCGTACAATCTATTTTCGTAACAATCCTTTACGTTGCCTTCGTAGTTGTAGTATTGGCAGTTGCTTACTTCAGAAATCGCAACAGAATCGACCTTACCCTCGTTGCTGCAACTTGCATAATTGCTTTCTGGACGTTCGCTAACAATATGACCCATTACTCGTTATATTTGGCGTTGCCGTTACTCTTTATCGTAACCGCACTCGTTAAGGATACCAGATTGTTTATCGCTTTCGTAATCTATGCAATTCTTGCTTACGTCAATGCAGCTTACGTATACCTCGTAGCAGGCTATACCGTTAACGGCGTTGTTGAGGTTTCCAACGAAACTACCGCAATCGTTTACGTAATCGGTGCATTATCACTTGTAGCAGCAGTTTACTACGTAATAGTAGCATACGATATCCTTATTAACAAAAAGGCTGTTGAACACGCTGCAATTACCAGCTCATATCCCGAATACGTTAAATATTCCTCGATGAAGATTCTTTCTAAAGTCAAGAAGGCTGCTTCCAAGACAGGTGCTTTCTTCCAAGCAACCGGCGAAGCTATTAAGGAAGTTAATGAAGAAAGAAAGTTGAAGAGGGCGGCTCGTAAGGAATCTGACGAAGAGTCCGAAGAAGAATAAAAAATCAAAGCGGAGCCCTAAAAAGGCTCTCGCTTACTAAATGGAGTTTATTAAATGCTGGCAACCGTAAAAAGTTTTGCTCTTGACGGCTTAAACGGATACCCCGTCGATATAGAAGTGGACACCCAAAAGGGCGTCGCTTCTTTCGATATTGTTGGGTTGCCCTCAAACGCTGTTAAAGAATCGCGAAACAGAGTGCGCTCGGCAATTAAAAACTCTTATTATGAGTTCACTCCAAGGCGCACAACGGTCAATATGGCACCGGCAGACGTACGTAAAGAAGGCTCTTTGTTCGATTTGCCTATAGCAATAGCTTTCTTGGCAAGTACCGAACAAATAGGGGTGGAAAAACTTGCGGAGTACGTTATGCTCGGCGAACTATCGCTTGACGGAAGTGTTCGCAGGGTTAACGGAGTGTTGCCCATATTAATATCGGCATTACAACAAGGCTATACAAAATTCATAATCCCCGAAGAAAACGCCAAAGAGGCAAGCTATATACGAGGCATTGAAGTATATACGACAAAAACTCTCGCGGAGGCTTGTGCGTTTTTAGGTGGATTTAAGGATTTAAAACCGGTCGCTTGTTCAAATTATACGGCAACGACAACTGCTAACAAGTATGACGTCGACTTAAAATACGTTAAAGGGCAAAAGATAGCCAAAAGAGCTTTGGAAATAGCAGTAGCCGGCGGACATAATATTCTTATGAGCGGTACTGCAGGCGCTGGTAAAACGCTCCTTGCCAAATGTGTGCCGACCATAATGCCGGATATGACCTTTGAAGAGGCTATCGAGACGACCAAGATACATAGTGTTGCAGGTGTTTTAGATAGTGAACAAGGTATGGTTACAGTTAGACCTTTCCGTTCTCCGCACCACACTGCAAGTTTATTGAGCTTGGTAGGGGGTGGAAGTAAAAGCACTTGTGGCGAAGTAAGTCTTGCACATAACGGCGTTTTGTTCCTTGACGAAATGCCCGAGTACAATAAAAAGACTTTAGAAACGCTCCGTCAACCATTGGAAGACGGTGTGGTAACCGTTACGCGCGTCGCGCGTTCAATAGAATATCCCGCGCGCTTTATGTTGGTTGCAAGCATGAATCCGTGTCCTTGCGGTAATTACGGTTCACGCGATCCCAATAAGCCGTGTGTTTGCACCTATAACGAAAGGCGCAGATACCAAAACAAGATCTCCGGACCATTATTGGATAGAATTGATCTGTACGTTTCCGTCGGCGGGGTTGAATACGACGAATTGCGTGACAAAAATTTAGAAGAAGATAGCTTAAGCGTTAAGGCCAGAGTGGAAAAGGCGCGTGAAATACAACGTAACCGCTTTAGAGAGGAAGGTATTAACGTTAATGCAGAAATGAACAACCGCCTAATCGACAAGTATTGTCAATTGGACGACGATAGCGAAAATCTATTAAAAATGGCTTTCCGCAATCAGAGTTTAAGCGCAAGGAGTTTTACGCGTATCCTAAAAGTAGCGCGCACTATAGCCGATTTGGGTGGACGTGAAAGGATATCGTTAAACGACGTTGCCGAGGCAATCCAATATAAGACCAAGGATTTAAGCGATGAGAATTACCGATAAGCAAAAAGCCGTTGTTTGGCTACAAGCGATAGTCGGACTTAATTCGGCGAAAATAAACAAGCTGGAAGAAAGCGTAGATCTAACTGAAGTCATGCGCCAACCTATGTCTTATGCCGATAAATTGTCGCCAATACTTGGTGTGACTTGTGCAAGAAGGCTAAAGCAAGGTTTCGACAATAAGCAGGTCGAAGATATCTTTAGAGATCTTGAGCAAAAAGGCTGTGGCGTAATAGTGCGCGGTGATAACGCTTACCCTGAAACGCTTGAAAACATCGACGTTCCACCGGCTGTCTTGTACTATAAAGGCGATATTGGATTACTTAAAACGCGCGCGTTAGGCGTAGTTGGTACAAGAGAACCTTCTCGCTATGGTAGGGATTATACCGAGAAGTTTGTGGAAATACTTGCTAAATGTTCGCTTACGATAGTAAGTGGATTGGCAAGAGGCGTTGATTCGGTAGCACATAGGGTTACTTTGGAAAATAACGGCAAAACCATTGCAGTATTAGGAACAGGTATAGACGTTATATTCCCGGCAACCAACGAAACGCTATATCATGATATAGCAAGAGAAGGTCTTATAATATCAGAGTTTTGCCCTGGAACACCGGCACTTGCCTTTAACTTTCCCGAGCGCAACCGAATAATAAGCGGTATATCAAATGCAGTTTTGATTACCGAGGCGGGCGAAAAGAGTGGATCGTTGATTACCGCCGACTGTGCTATTAAGCAAAATAAGGACCTATTTATTATTCCATCGGCGCTTAATTCGCCGAGAGGGATGGGCGGCAATCGTTTGTTAAAAACTTGCCAAGCGGCTATGGTATTATCGCCTGACGATATAATCGAAGCAATGGGAATAAAACCACAACCGCAAAAGCGCGCAAGCGCAATGCAACTCGATTTTATCGAGGAAAAATTAATCGAAGCGTTAACTTATAGCGAACTGCACTTTGACGATTTGATTGATTTAACAGGACTGGGCGTAAGCGACTTAAACGCGTTATTGGTACGTATGGAAATCGTTGGCCTTGTCAAAAAGTTAGATAACAATTATTACGGAGTTTAGAATGAAGTTAGTTATAGTCGAATCACCCTCCAAAGCAAAAACGATACAAAAGTATTTGGGCGCAGGATACCGTGTTATGGCATCCGGCGGTCACGTATGCGATTTACCGCAAAAGACTTTGGGTATCGATATTGAAAACCGCTTTAAGCCGGAGTACGTTGTTGCAGATTCTCGTAAAAAAGATCTCTTAAAACGTATGAAAAAGGAAGTTAAGGAAAGTGAATTTACTTACCTTGCAACGGACCCGGACCGTGAGGGAGAAGCTATCAGTTGGCATTTGGCTAACAGTCTTGATTTGAACGGATTAAAAAACCGTATAGAGTTTAACGAAATTACTGCTAAAGCCGTCAAACAGGCTATTGACGCGCCGAGAGAGATCAACATGAATCTTGTTAACGCACAACAAGCACGCCGTGTTTTGGACCGTTTGGTAGGCTACAAGATTAGCCCGATACTTTCTCGTAAAATCAAAAGCGGTCTATCCGGCGGTAGAGTACAATCTTCTGCGTTAAAAATGATCGTTGATAGAGAACGTGAAATTAATGCTTTCGTTCCTCAAGAATATTGGAATCTTACTGCCAACGTTCTTAAGGAAGGCACTCGTTCACCCGTTATTAAAAGCGCGTTTGCCGATTACAACGGCAAGAAAGTAAAGCTTGAGAGCGGTGAACAAGTTCAAAAACTCGAAGCTCGCCTTGAAAAGGCAGTATGGTCGGTTGATAAGGTCAAAAAGGGCGTTTCGCAATCTCGTCCAGCAGCGCCGTTTACCACCTCTACCTTGCAACAAGACGGATCTCAAAAGCTTGGTTTGACCTCTCCTCAAATAATGCAACTTGCCCAACAACTTTACGAAGGCGTTGATATTCCCGGCGAAGGTCATACCGCTTTGGTAACTTATATCAGAACGGACTCGGTAAGGATTTCCGCCGAGATGCAAGCTATCACCCGCAAGTATATTGCAAGTAAATACGGTAGCGATTTTGTTCCTGCACGCCCCAACGTTTATACCACCAAAGGTCAAAACGTTCAAGATGCGCACGAAGCAATTAGACCGGTTTCTCTCGAAAGAACCCCTGAAAGCTTGGAAGATAAACTACCACGCAACCTTTATAGGCTTTATAGATTGATATATTTTAGATATCTCGCAAGTCAAATGACACCGGCCGTATACGATACGTTGACGGTTAGAGTACAAGCTACCGTTACCGATAGCGAGAACTACGGATTTAAGGTAAGTGGTAAAACACTTGTTTCCAAAGGTTATACCGCAGTTTACGAAATTGAAAAGAGCGATGACGAAGAAGCTACTCACGAGGGCAATCTTCCCGTTCTTAACGACGGTGACTTGCTAAAACTTAAAAACATCAAGAGTGAACAAAAATTCACTAAACCGCAACCGAGGTATTCCGAAGCAACTCTTATTAAGGCTATGGAAGAAAACGGCATCGGCCGTCCTTCGACCTATGCAACCGTAATTTCGGTACTAACCAAACGTGAGTACGTAACCAAGGAGCAAAAACTCTTTAAGCCCACGCCTCTTGGCGAAACTGTTACTGAATTTATGGAAGACTGCTTTAAAAATATCGTAGATATACACTTTACTGCAGATATGGAAGATCGTCTCGACCGTATTGAGCATGGATCGGAGTGGCAAAAGATTATCGAAGAATTCTATCCTGCATTTGCTGAAGATATTCAAAAAGCAAGTTACTATGGTAGAAAGAAAGTTGCGACAAACGAGGAGTTAAGTAGTGTAATCTGCGATAAGTGCGGTGCAACGATGGTTGTTAAAGAAGGTAGATATGGTAAGTTCTTGGCTTGCCCTAACTATCCCGAGTGTAAAAATATCAAAAACTTTGCAGAGCCCGTAGGTAAATGTCCTCTATGCGGTGGAGATATCAATAAGCTTCACGGCAAGAAATCGGGTTCGGTATTCTATGGATGCTCCAATTATCCCAAGTGTAGCTTCATGTCTTGGGATTTGCCGGCACCCATACTTTGCCCCGAGTGCTCCAGCACTATGAAAGTGCAACAAGATGACGACGGTAAAAAGTACGTTTGCTCCAACCGTAAGTGCAATCACGTAGTATTACCTAAAGAGGAATAGTATGGTTAGGATTATTGGTGGTGGACTCGCAGGATGCGAAGCAGCATATCAGCTTTTGAAAAGAGGGTATAGTGTTGAACTATACGAGATGCGTCCTGTAAAAAACACACCTGCTCATAAAACTGAAGGTCTTGCAGAGCTTGTATGTTCTAACAGCCTCAAGAGCGAAGACGTAACCACGTCGCAAGGTTTACTCAAAAAGGAAATGTCCTTATTTGGGTCGCTTATTCTTGAGTGTGCTGATAAGGCAAGGGTTCCCGCAGGCGGTGCGCTTGCTGTAGACAGAGAAGTTTTTTCTCGCGAGGTTGAAAGACGCCTTAACGAGTTCGACGGATTTAAACTTGTAAGAGAAGAAGTTACCGAAATCGGTACGGAGGTTATTGTAGCAAGCGGTCCTTTGACTTCTGAAAAACTTTCAGAAAGTATTATTAAACTCACCGGTGCTGATAAACTATACTTCTACGATGCGGTAGCACCTATAGTTACACTCGAAAGCGTTGATAAAGAAAAGAGCTTCTGGTCTGCGCGTTATAATAAAGGTACCGACGATTATCTTAATTGTCCGATGTCCAAGGATGAGTATGATGCGTTTTACGATGCACTCGTAAACGCTCAAACGGTAATTCTAAAAGAATTTGAGAAAAGGGAAATCTTCGAAGGCTGTATGCCGGTAGAAGTTATGGCGAAAAGAGGTGTGGACGCATTGCGTTTTGGACCTCTCCGTCCGGTTGGCATCTTTGGAGAAAACGGAGAAAGGTACTATGCTGTAGTACAACTTCGTAAAGAAGATAACTACGACTCGCTCGTTAACCTTGTAGGATTCCAAACTAATCTTACCTTTGGAGAGCAAAAAAGAGTATTTTCCATGATACCCGCGTTGCATGATGCCGAATTCGTAAGATACGGCGTAATGCATCGTAATACCTACATAAATAGTCCCGCAGCTTTGACCGAAAGTTTTAATTTAAAAAGTGATAAATCGGTTTTCTTTGCAGGCCAAATTACCGGCGTTGAAGGTTATATGGAAAGTACTATGAGCGGATTGATCGCAGGCATAAACATGGCAAGGTATCTTGATGGTAAAGAGCCTCTTGATTTACCCGAGACATCTTTGTGTGGATCACTTTCTCGCTATGTAGCTAACTGTAAGTCTAACTTCCAGCCAATGCACGTAAGCTTTGCATTGTTACCACCGTTGGATGGTAAGACTAAAAAACAAGATCGTAAAGCTAAATATTCTGAAAGGGCAATAAACGATCTTACTGCCTATTTAAACGAAATAAAGGAGGCTTAAAATGGAACAAGTCTTTAGAGGAACTACCATTTGTGCCGTAAAAAGAAACGGAATCACCGCTATTGGTGGTGACGGACAAGTAACCTTCGGCGATAAAGTTATCTTTAAGGGTAATGCCGTTAAGGTAAAGAGAATATTTGACGACAAAGTCGTTGTAGGTTTTGCAGGGTCCGTAAGTGATGCTTTTGCTTTAAGCGAAAAGTTTGAAGAAATGCTTCAAAAGTTTAGCGGTAACCTTGTTCGCGCAGCGGTTGAGCTTGCCGAAACTTGGCGCATGGATAAAGCAAGGAAATTGGAAGCCATGCTTATTACAGCAGACAAAGATAACTTACTTATAGTAAGCGGTACGGGCGAAGTTATCGAGCCCGAAAGCGGTGTTTGCGCTATTGGAAGTGGCGGAAACTATGCTTTGAGTGCAGCGCGCGCTCTTGCCGAAAATACCGACATGGATGCAAAAACAATAGTTGAAAAGGCTATGAAGATTGCAGGCGATCTTTGCGTATTTACCAACCATCACGTAACGGTTGAAACGATATAGGAGGTTAATATGGCTAATTTAGAATTATCCCCCAAACAAATCGTTGCAGAACTCGATAGATATATAATTGGTCAACAGGATGCCAAAAAGGCTGTTGCAGTAGCGTTACGCAACAGATATCGTCGCGCTCAACTTCCGCAAGAGGTTCGTGAGGAAATTACACCTAAAAACATCATAATGAAGGGCCCCACCGGCGTAGGTAAGACTGAAATCGCAAGAAGACTTGCTCGTTTGGTAAAGGCTCCTTTTGTTAAGGTTGAAGCAACCAAATTTACCGAGGTGGGTTACGTAGGTAGAGACGTTGAATCCATGGTAAGGGACCTTGTTGAGGTTGCAATTAGACTTGTAAGAGAGGAAAAGATTGCTTCAGTCGAGCCCAAGGCAAAGGAAGTAGCGGAAAAGAAATTGGTTGACGGATTATTCTCTGCTCGTAAGAAAAACCATCCTGAACTATCGGACGATCAAATTCGCAAAGATCTTGCACAAGATCTCAATGAAGGCAAACTCGATAGCGTAATGATCGAGATGGATCTTCCCATCCAACCCAAAGGCTTACAACTTGGCAATATCGGTGGCAATAATATTAATCTTGGCGATTTTATGTCCAATCTTATGCCCAAACAAGTTAAAAAGCGTAAGATTACCGTTAAAGAAGCTTATGAATTTCTTACCCGCGAAGAAGCTAACAAGCTTATCGACGATGATTCTATTAACGCAGAAGGTATTAGAAGGGCAGAGCAAGACGGCATTATTTTTATCGACGAAATGGATAAGATCGCATCTAAAGGCAACTCTCACGGACCGGACGTCTCGAGAGAGGGTGTTCAACGCGATATCTTGCCCATCGTTGAAGGTTGTACCGTAAATACCAAGTATGGTAATATTCGTACCGACTTTATTCTCTTTATAGCAGCAGGCGCCTTCCATATTGCTAAAGTTAACGATTTTATCCCAGAGTTGCAAGGCAGATTCCCTGTTATAGTTGAACTTTTGAGCTTAACGGAAGAAGATTTCAAAAAGATCTTAAAAGAACCCGATAACGCAATCATAATGCAATACGCGGCACTTCTTGGGGTTGATAACATTAAACTTAAGTTTACCGATGAGGCAATAGGCGAGCTTGCAAGAATTGCTTACATGGAAAACGAGAATAGTGAAAATATTGGTGCAAGACGTTTGCATACCGTTATGGAAACACTTCTTGAAGACGTAAGCTTCAACGCTTGTGGCGGACATCCCGACGTTGAGCTTGTTATTGATAAAAAGTACGTCGTAGAACACATGGAAAGAGTTACGAGGTACATGAATCTTAAAAAATATATTCTGTAGAGGAAAACATGATAAACATCCCTAAAGGAACAAAAGACGTATTACCTTATGAAAGCTACAAATGGCATTACGTCGAAAATATCATAAGAGATTTGACGAAAAACTTTGGATTTTCAGAAATTCGTACGCCCACGTTTGAACACACCGAGTTGTTCTTAAGAGGCGTTGGCGAAACAACCGATATCGTCAATAAGGAAATGTACACTTTTGAAGATAAAGGTAAGCGTAGCATTACCTTAAAGCCCGAAGGTACCGCAGGCGTTGCTCGTTCATACGTTGAAAATGGTCTTTCGGAAGCTCCCCAACCGATGAAGATGTACTATATTACTCCCGTGTTCCGTTACGAAAGACCACAAGCTGGCAGATTGCGTGAACACCATCAGTTTGGCGTAGAGTTATACGGCAGTGATTCTCCTTATGCGGACGTTGAGGTAATTTCGGTTGCAAAATCGTTGTTTGATAAAGTTGGTATTACCGAGCTTGAGCTTAACATCAACAGTATCGGATGTCCGGTTTGTCGCGCAGAATATAACAAAGCACTCAAGAGTTACTTAAAAGATCATATCGACGGCATGTGCCCCACTTGCAAAGAGCGTCTTGACAAGAATCCTTTGCGTATATTGGATTGCAAGGAGGAAAAATGCAAGGCCGTTAATGCAAAAGCACCCCGCGTTATCGATTATCTTTGTGACGATTGTAAAGCGCATCACGAAACCGTTAAAAACATACTTGATTCTTTAGGTATCAAGTATACCGTAAACCCCAATATCGTTAGAGGACTCGATTATTATACTAAAACCGTATTTGAATTCGTTTCGACTTCTATCGGCGCACAAGGCACGGTTTGCGGTGGCGGAAGATATAACAATCTCGTTAAAGAGGTTGGCGGTAAACCCACCCCCGCAGTTGGTTTCGGCATGGGTATTGAAAGACTTTTGATGGTTCTCGAAAGCTTAAATCTTTCGGTGGGCGAGGTAGAAGTTCCTACGGTATACGTAGCGCCTTTGTCGCAAGATCTAATTATGGATGCATATAAAATCGTTGCCGATTTGCGTAAAGAAGGCGTATCTGCAGAAACCGATATAATAGGGCGTAGCCTCAAGGCACAAATGAAATATGCAGGAAAGCGCGGTTATAAGTTCGTGGTCGTAATAGGCGATGAAGAAATTAAAAACGGCGTAGTTAAAATCAAAGATATGTCACAAGGGACCGAAGATCCCGTTCAACTTATAAATCTTGCAAAGGAAATAGCGAGGAAATAACTATGGAAGAATTCTTATCTAATTTAAAAAGAACTAAAATGTGTGGCGAGTTCCGTGCTTCCGATATCGGCAAGCATATTACCGCAATGGGATTTGTTGCCAAGTATCGTAACCTTGGTAGCATACAATTTGTTGATTTGCGCGATAGAACGGGCATTTTACAATTGAGCTTCGTTGAATCAGATTTTCCCGAAGTATATGCAAAATCCACTCGTATTCGTAACGAATACGTTATAGCGATAAGCGGAACCGTTCAACCTCGTGGCGAAAAGAACGTTAATAAAAATCTTCCCACCGGTGAAATCGAAGTAATCGTTGACGAACTCCGTATTCTATCCGAGGCAGAAACTCCTCCATTTGCAATATCCGAACTTGCAAACGTTGGCGAAACCTTGAGATATAAGTATCGCTACCTTGATTTAAGAAGACCTTCTCTCCAAAATTACTTAATTACGAGAGCAAAGCTTGCACAGGTAGTAAACAACTACCTCTCAAAGCACGGCTTCTTGAATATTGAAACTCCCATCCTCGGCAAATCCACCCCCGAAGGCGCTCGTGACTATCTTGTTCCGAGTAGAGTTCATCCTACCGAGTTCTACGCATTACCGCAATCCCCCCAACTTTACAAGCAACTTTTGATGATTTCGGGCTTTGATCGTTATTATCAAATAGCAAAATGCTTCCGTGACGAGGACTTACGCGCTAATAGACAACCGGAGTTTACTCAAATCGATATCGAAATGAGTTACGTTGACAAAATTACCGACGTAATGTACGAAGTTGAAGGCCTTGTAAGAGAAATATTTAAGGAAATCAAGGGAATTAAGCTCCCAAGACACTTCCGTCAACTTAAATACAAAGATGCTATGGAGCGTTTTGGTTCCGACAAACCCGATACACGTTTTGGCCTTGAACTTCAAAACGTCACCAAGATTGTAAAGGGCTCTAATTTTGCAGTTTTCGAAAACGCAACCAAGCGTGGTTATAGTGTAAGAGCTATTAACGCAAAAGGCCTTGCAAAGATGACTCGTAAGGAAATCGACAGCTACCAAGAGGTTGTAAGAGAGTATGGTGCAAAGGGCCTTGCATATATTTCCTTAAAACCGGAAGGCATAAGCTCTCCCATCCAAAAGTTCTTTAGCGCAGAGCAATTTGATAGCATTATTAAAGCGCTCGGTGGCGAAACCGGAGATATCTTGTTCTTTGTCGCGGATAAAGATAAGGTAGTATTCGATGCACTCGGCGCATTAAGACTTGCTATTGCAAAGAAAAACGCTTTATATGATGAAAGCACCTACGATATCTTATGGGTAACCGACTTCCCTCTATATGAGTATGACGAGGAAGAAAAACGTCTTGTTGCAATGCATCACCCCTTCACGAGCCCGAAAAACGAGCATTTGAAGTATCTTGACAAAAAGCCTTTAAAGGTTTGCGCAAAGGCATACGACCTCGTTATTAACGGACAGGAAGCAGGTGGCGGTTCTATCCGTATCCACTCGAGAGATATCCAAAAGAAAATGTTTGAGATGATATCTCTTTCCGAGGAAGATATCAACGAAAGATTCGGTTATTTTGTTGAAGCATTTAGCTATGGCGTTCCTCCGCACGGTGGTTTAGCTCTTGGCTTCGACCGTATGGTAATGTTATTAACAGGTACCGATAATATTAAAGACGTTATCGCTTTCCCCAAAAACCAAGCAGCTATCGGCGTAATGGAAAGCTGTCCGTCTACCGTTGAAGAAAAGCAACTTTTGGAGCTTGGCATTAAATTCTAATGGTTGAAACAGGGGTTGTTCACAAAATTAAAGGCAGTTTCGCAACCGTTAGGTTTGAACGCAAGACGGCTTGCGAAAAGTGCAATATGTGCTTTAAGCCCAAAGAAGAAATGTACGTTGAGTTACGCGTAAAAAACGTACTTCAAGCAAAAGTTGGCGACAAAGTAACTGTTAAGATGGGCGAGAGAGCAGTGTTAACGGCATCGTTTTTGGTGTACGGATTGCCGGTAATAGTAATGGCACTTGCGCTTGTTTTGACGTATAAACTTGATATTGGCATATGCCTTGGTGTTTCACTTGGCTCGCTTGTATTAAGCTTTATAGGCATTGCGTTAATCGATAGATTTATAATTCGCAAAAAGAAGGAGTATATGCCTATAATGTCGTCAATAATAACTGAAAACAATGAGGAGATACAATAATGGCAAAAATAATTAACACTATCGAAGAATTTGAAGCATTAATCAACGGAGATAAGGTTGCTCTTATCGACTTATTTGCTACGTGGTGCGGACCTTGTCGCATGATAGCACCGGCTATTGACTCTGTTTATGAAAAGGCAGATGGCAAGTACGAAGTGGCTAAAATCGACGTTGACGAGTTAGAAGAAGTTGCCTATAGATACGGCGTAAGCAGTATTCCAACTTTACTCTACTTCAAGAGCGGTAAACTTATGGAAAAAGCAGTTGGTTTACGCGGTGAAGAACAAATTATTGAAACAATTAACAAATACTTATAAGAGGAAGAAATGATAGACTTAAGACCCATAAAGGAAGCTGATTCCGAATTGTACGACGTTATAGTCAAAGAGCTTAACCGTCAACAAAGCAACGTTGAGCTTATTGCCAGTGAAAACTTTGTTTCGTTACCCGTTTTAACAGCGGCAGGAACCCATCTTACCAATAAATATGCAGAAGGGTATCCTTCCAAACGTTATTATGGCGGTTGTCATTTTGTAGATATGGCGGAAGATCTTGCTATTGAGCGTGCTAAAAAGCTTTTTGGCGCACAATACGTAAACGTTCAACCGCACTCCGGTTCAAGCGCGAATATTCAAGTATACTTTTCACTATTGAAACCCGGCGATACAATACTTGGTATGAACCTTGCTCATGGTGGCCACCTTACTCATGGTAGCCCTGTAAATATGAGCGGTAAGAACTATAATTTCGTTTCTTATGGTGTAGGTCTTGATGGCTATATTGATTATGCAGAAGTTGAAAGAGTTGCTAAAGAAAGCGGTGCAAAAATGATTGTTGCCGGAGCAAGTGCATATCCAAGAGCTATTGATTTTAAGAAGTTCCGTGAAATCGCCGATAGTGTTGGTGCATACCTAATGGTGGATATTGCTCACATAGCAGGCTTGGTGGTTGCTGGTTTACATATGAATCCGTTGCCATATGCTCACGTTGTTACTACAACTACGCATAAGACTTTGAGAGGCCCTCGTGGCGGTATGATTATGACCAACGACGAAGCGGTCGCCAAGATGATTAATAAGGGCGTATTCCCCGGCACTCAAGGTGGACCCTTAATGCACATTATCGCTGCAAAAGCAGTCGCTTTCAAAGAGGCTTTGACTGAAGAGTTCAAAGCATATCAAAAGCAAATAGTATTAAATGCTAAAGTGCTTGCAGATACTCTTAAGGCAAATGGTATTAAGCTATTCTCCGATGGCACTGATAATCACTTGATGTTAATTGATTTACGTGGTACTGGTATTGGCGGTAAAGAGCTTGAAAAGCTTTTGGATTTAGCACATATTACTGCAAACAAAAATAGCATTCCGCACGATGATGCAAGTCCTGTAAACCCCAATGGTCTAAGAATTGGTACTCCTGCAGTTACGACTCGCGGTATGGATGAAAACGCTATGGTTGTTATCGGTGAGTGCATTGCCGATATCATCACAAATAAGGAAGAGGCGGTTGATCGCGTAAGCGAAAAAATTGTAGCCCTAACGGAAAAATTCCCCTTATATAACGACGACTTTATTTTATAGAGGCTAAAGATGAAAGTATATCTTGACAATTCGGCAACGACTGCCCTTGATAAAGAGGTGCTAAATGCAATGCTCCCGTATTTTACCGAAACGTTTGGTAATCCGAGCTCTTTGCATGCATATGGTCGTAATGCTTTGAAGGCTGTTGATGAAGCCCGTGATTCTATAGCAAAATCAATCGGTGCTAAATCGAACGAAATATATTTCACTTCTGGTGGAAGTGAATCAGACAACTGGGCTTTAAAAGGTGTAATCGGCGCAACTAAGGCAAAGTGCAAACACATTATTACTTCACAAATCGAGCATCCTGCGATTATGGATACTTTAGATTATCTCAAGGCAAAAGAGGGCGTTGAAGTTACCTATTTGCCGGTTGATAAAGATGGTAGGGTAAGCGTTCAAGATTTAAAAGAAGCGGTAACCGATGACACGGTTTTGGTATCCGTAATGTTTGCAAACAATGAAATGGGTGCAGTGCAACCTATTGCTGAAATCGGCGCGTTTTGTAAGGAAGAAGGTATTATTTTTCATACCGACGCCGTACAAGCAATGGATTCTCAAGCAATAGACGTAAATGCGTTGAATATTGACTTGTTATCTATGTCGGCACATAAGTTCCACGGTCCTAAAGGTATCGGTGCACTTTATATTCGTTCGGGTGTTAAGCTCGATAGATTAATTAGTGGTGGTCACCAAGAAAGACGTATGCGTGCCGGAACGACTGACACTCCTTTAATCGTAGGCATGGCAAAAGCTCTTGAAATTGCAGTACGTGATAGAGAGGAAAACAATAAGAGAATTTCTGCTTTAAGAGATAGCTTTGTTAAAAAAGTTCTGGCGGAAATACCTTTTACCTATCTTAATGGTGGTATGGATCATAGACTTCCGAATAATGCAAATATCAGCTTTGAGTATGTTGAAGGTGAAAGTATTTTGATTACTTTGGACCTTGCAGGTATTGCGGTAAGTAGTGGTTCTGCTTGTTCATCTGGGTCGTTAGAGCCTTCTCACGTTATCTTGGCGCTTGGCGTTAAAGAGGAGCTTGCTCATAGTTCTATTAGATTTAGTCTTGGTAAAGATACGACTCAAGAAGAAATGGATTATACTTTTGACGTTTTAAAGGCGAGCGTTGAAAGATTGCGTAGTATGTCGCCTTTATTCAATATGGAAAAAGGAATCGGTTATTATGTATAACGATAGAGTATTAGAAGTTTTTGCAAATCCTAAAAACGTTGGTGAAATTGAAAATGCGAGTGGCGTAGGCACCATTGGTAACGCTTCTTGTGGTGACATAATGAGAGTTTATATTCTTGTTGAAAACGACGTTATTATAGATGCAAAATTTAAAACCTTCGGTTGCGCAGCTGCTATTGCTACGGCATCAGTTGCTACCGACATGCTTATTGGCAAGACTATAGAAGAAGCATTGCAAATTAAAAATGCTGACGTCGTTGCCTATTTAGGTGGCTTGCCTCCCCAAAAGATACACTGCTCCGTTCTCGCGGAAGAAGCAATCCAAGCAGCCGTAGCTGACTACAGATCAAAGCAAAAATAATAAAAATGGATGCAAGACAGGATAAAATAAGGAATTTTTGCATAGTTGCCCATATCGATCACGGCAAAAGTACCCTCGCGGATCGTATAATCGAAACTACCGGTGCGGTATCAAATCGTGATATGAAAGAGCAACTTCTCGATAGCATGGATATCGAACGTGAGCGTGGTATTACTATTAAGCTCACTCCGGTGCGTATGTTCTATAATCACCACGGCGAGGAGTATACCCTTAACCTTATAGATACTCCCGGACACGTTGACTTTACATACGAAGTATCGCGTTCTCTTGCCGCATGTGAGGGTGCCATACTCATTGTCGATGCAACTCAAGGTATCGAGGCACAAACTTTAACAAATGCTTATCTTGCAATAGATAATAATTTGGAAATTATTCCTGTAATTAATAAAATCGACCTTTTATCGGCAGACCCAGATTCTTGTAAAAAAGAAATTGAAGAAGTGATAGGTCTTGACGCTTCCGATGCTCCTTTAGTTAGTGCAAAAGAAGGAATCAATATTGACGAGGTCATAAAACAAGTAATCGATAAACTTCCTCCTCCGAGCGGAAATCCCGATGCTCCCTTGCGTGCACTAATATTTGACAGCGCATACGATAACTATAAAGGTGCAATCTGCAACGTTAGAATCGTAGATGGCTCGGTTAAGGCAGGCGATAAAATCAAAATGATGGCTTCCGGTAAGACTTTTGATTGTACGGAAGTAGGCGTATTTAGTCCCAACATGCTTGCCGTTCCCGTATTACAAGCAGGTGACGTAGGCTATATCGCAGCAAGTATCAAAAACGTCAAAGATACCGCAGTCGGCGACACTATTACTCTTGCAGAAAGCGGTGCATCAGAGCCTTTGCCCGGTTATAAAAAGGTTTTACCGATGGTTTTTGCCGGTATTTATCCGGCTGATGGATCAAAATATAACGATTTGCGTGAAGCTCTTGAGAAGCTTAACCTTAACGATGCAGCGCTTTTGTTCGAGCCTGAAACGTCTGGAGCATTAGGTTACGGATTCCGCGCAGGATTCCTTGGCTTATTGCATATGGAAGTTATTGAGGAACGCTTGGAGCGTGAGTTCGACCTTGATTTGGTTACAACTGCACCGAGCGTTAGTTACAAGGTCAAAAAGCTCAATGGTGAGATGATTACCGTAGATAACCCCTCCCATTTGCCAAATCCTGCAGAAATCGATGAAATACTTGAGCCTGTAGTCGCGGCAAGTATCTATACTCCTCCGGAGTACGTTGGCTCAATTATGGATCTATGCCAAGAAAAGAGGGGTGTGTTTATTACTTTAACCTACCTTGACTCTTCACGTGTTAAGATTGACTATCGTATTCCACTTGCCGAAATCATTTATGACTTCTTTGATGCCCTTAAATCACGCACGCGTGGTTATGCAAGTTTAGAGTACGAGCTTGACGGTTACAATGCAGACGATCTCGTAAAACTTGATTTCTTACTCAATGGTGATCCTTGCGATGCGCTTTCCTTGATTGTGCATAGAGATAAAGCATACGCAAGAGGTAGAAGAATTGCAGAACGTTTAAAGGAAGCTATTCCGCGTCAAATGTTTGAGATTCCCATCCAAGCTGCCATTGGTTCTAAAATTATTGCGCGCGAAACCGTTAAGGCTTTGCGTAAAGACGTTTTGGCTAAATGCTATGGCGGTGACATAACGCGTAAGAAGAAACTTCTTGAAAAACAAAAGGAAGGTAAAAAGCGTATGCGCCAATTCGGTTCGGTATCTATCCCGTCCGAAGCATTTATGTCAATCCTCAAGTTTGATGAAAACGACTAAAGGGCTGTATATACATATACCTTTTTGCGCATCAAAATGTGCCTATTGCGACTTCTTTTCGGTATCCCAAGATACCGAAACTATGGAAAACTATGTCAATGCTCTCGTTAAAGAAATCAAAGATTCATCTTTAATGCATAGTAATGATATTGTTGATACTATTTATATAGGAGGCGGTACACCCAGTGTGTTGCCTCTTTATTTATTGGAAAGAATCGTTAACGCTCTAAATAAGTATTACCATCTTGATCTAAGCGAGTTTACAATGGAGGCAAACCCATCTTCGTTATTCTCGCCACAATCTGTAAAAGAGCTGGGCATTGATAGATTAAGTCTTGGTGTTCAATCGCTTGATGATAGATTGCTAAAGCTGATTGGTAGACGACACGACTCTAATGAAGCTATTTTGACATTAGAGAGATGTGGATCGGTGTTTAGTAAACTATCGGCAGACTTGATGATAGGGTTGCCTACACAATTGATAGATGACGTCGAAAAATCCGTAAGTACTATAGCTTCTTTAGTTAATCACGTATCCGTATATATGTTGAAGCTATCTGACTCTGTTCCTATGGCTAAAAATATTTTAAAAGGTGCTTATTCTTTGCCCGACGACGATACTTTTGCTGATTTTTATGATCGTACTTACGACCTTTTGAAACAGTCAGGCTTTAAAAGGTATGAAATAAGCAATTTTGCAAAACCTGGTTACGAAAGTAAGCATAATTTAAAATATTGGCATCGAGAAGAATACATAGGATTGGGCCCCGCAGCACATGGGTTTGTAAATGGCGTAAGATACGTTAATCCGTCTGATATCAAATCATACGTTGCAGGTAAAAACTATGGTAATCGTTTGGCTGAACAGATTGTAGTTGCAAAAGAAGATGCCATTTTTGAAAAAATCATGCTTGCCTTGCGTTTGCCTGAAGGCTTGGATATAAATGCCTTCAATAATGAGTTTCAGATAGATTTTTGCGCTCGTTATCGCGACGTTATTAGTAGTTTGAAGGGTATTTTGAAGGTCAAAAGCGGTAGAGCTTATATCGAAGAGGATAAATTGCTTTTAGAGAGTGCCGTCGCGCGCGAGTTCCTTATATAATTTTTATATTTTTTATATAATTTTTGAATTTTTTTATTGACATTGGCTATAATAGTGCATATAATAGATTTAGCACTCAACCAATAAGATTGCTAACACTATAAACCTTACACTGCCAAAAGGAGCCAAATGGTTAATAAGTTATCCGAAAGAAAACATAAAATACTTAAAGCTGTTGTTGAGGAGTATATTAAGGATGCTCAACCGGTATCATCGGGTGGTATCCAAAGTAAGTATTTCTCAAACATTAGTTCTGCAACTATCCGTGCGGAATTGGCGGCTCTTGAAGATATGGGTTATTTGATTCAACCTCATACTTCGGCAGGCAGACGTCCTACACCTAAAGCGTATAAATATTACGTTAAACACTTTGTTGATAGGGCACCTTTACGTAAGGAAGACGTTGCTTTAATCGATGCCTCTTTTGCGGCAAAATTTAGCGCTGTTGAGGATATCGTAAAAACAACTGCAAAAGTCATTAGCGACGTCACCAACTATACCTCCGTTATCGTTATCAAGAATATTAACAAGGTAACCATTAAGCAAATTAAACTTGTTGGTCTTGATGAGCATAGTGCTTTGATAATTATAATAACCGACTCCGGTATTATCAGAGATAAAGTCATTAAGCTCAATAACGTTGTTGACGATGAGTTTATTTCAAGCGCATCCTTACTTGTAAATAAGATTTTTGCTAACAAAAAAGTAGGTGAACTTGAGAATTCCGAACTGTTGGTACAACAGGAGTTGTCGGAGTTTAGAGAGCTTTTCGATAACGTTATATCAATCTTGCACGCTTATTGTGAGCATAGTGACGAAGACGTTTATATGGAAGGCACCAGCAAACTTTTGGATTATCCTGAAACCGATATTCAAAGCGCTAAAAACTTCTTGAGTATAATCGACAATAAATCGATGGTTGTTGACTTAATCGACGACGTAGACGATATCGAGTTTAGCGTTAAAATCGGTAGGGATGAAAACGCCGGCATCGAAAAGTGCGCCGTTATTACCGCAAAATATTTGGTTAACGGCAAAGAACTTGGACATGCAGGGGTTATTGGTCCCGAGCGCATGGATTACCAAAACGTTATGTCGGTATTATCATATATCGGCGATGCATTAAATACCGTTATTAAGAAAAAAGGAGAAGATGATGGCGAAGAAAAATAGCAACCTACCTCCCGAAGAACCTGTTATTGCTGAAGAGGAAGTTAAGGCTCCCGAAACAGAAGTAACGGATGTCGAAAATATAGATATAGTAGCAATAGCTCAAGCTAAAGTTGAAGAGTATAAAGGATTGTTACAACGTGAACGCGCAGAGTTTGATAACTTTAGAAAGCGTAATGCCGAAGCTGTTAAGGTAGCAAGAGCGGATGGCGGTAGCGAAGTAGTTATCTCGATGCTTCCTATACTTGATACCGTTCAAATCGCTATAAACATGATTAGCGATGAAGCATCTAAATCCGGTGTGCAACTTATTGAGAAGAAGTTTATGGACGTCTTTAGTAAGTATGGTGTGAAGGAAATCGAGGCTTTAGGTAAAGACTTTGATCCCAATCTACACAATGCGGTAATGCAAGTAGAAGATGCAGACAACGCCGGCAAGGTAGTAGAAGTATTGCAAAAAGGATATACTCGAGACGGTAAAGTCATAAGGTATTCTATGGTAAAAGTAGCAAACTAAAAAATAAATCGAAAATCAATTAAGGAGAAATATATATGTCTAAAATTATAGGAATTGACCTTGGTACAACTAACTCTTGTGTCGCTGTTATGGAAGGTGGCGAAGCAACCGTTATAGCTAACGCAGAAGGTGCACGTACTACTCCTTCTGTAGTAGGTTTTGCTAAAAATGGTGAAAGACTTGTTGGACAACTTGCAAAACGTCAAGCAATCCTTAACCCTGATAAAACTATCGCTTCTATAAAAAGACACATGGGCGATGACTACAAAGTAAACATTGAAGGTAAAGATT
>JAFVRJ010000013.1 GCA_017504305.1 Clostridia bacterium
GAGAACACCAACGATTATCCCTTTGAAGTAGGCATCGCCGGCATACCTCAAGTAAATGCTAATAACCCCAAGGTTATTTCCCAAGGTCCCAGCCTTTGCATCTTTGGTAAGGAAAATCCCCAAGAAGTTATTGCATCTTGGCTCTTTGTCAAATTCCTTACAACCAACAAAGATTTCCAAGCGGAGTTTTCAATGGCATCAGGTTACGTCCCCGTCTTGAAGTCAGTTGGTGATAACCCTAAATACGCAGAATTCCTTGCAAAAGCAGACGGCGGAGCATACATCTCAGCACTCTCAGCAAAAGTCTGTCTTGAACAAAAAGATGCATATTTCACACCACCTGCGTTCAATGACTCATCAATTGCACGCGTCGAAGTCGGTGCACTCATGAACAAGTGCTTGTCAGAAGAAACCAGCGACGTAGATGCACTTATTGATCAAGCATTTGCCGAAGCAATTGAAGAATGCGAAAACAACAGTTGATGTTGCTTTATAAAAGTAAGCAAATGCTTCTGTTGAAGAAACAATTAGACCAATAAAAAAAGGCACTCCGTTGAGTGCCTTTTGTTTTTTTTGTTTTGTTGCGTCTTGCATCTAAACTAACGCGTTATTGCAGTTTAGAAACATATTCTTTTAGTTTCTTTAAATTGTATTTTGAATAAACCCTAGAAAGAAAGAAAGAAGATATCATAACAAAAATAGCAGATACGGGTATGCAAATAATTGCGTAGGCAAGGGTGCTTTCAAAGAAGAATAGTATAACGTTAACTATGGTTAATAGCAAATGTGCGCCACCCATAACGTAGTTTTTTATTCTAAAATAGGGGAACCCTACAAACAAACTTAAAAAAGAAACTAGTATTGTCAAAAAAACACTGTCACCAATAATATAAGACTTCAAGCCGATTTTTTTATAAGAAACGGAAGTCGCCATTTCTTCCGATGAATAGGCTTTGCGCAAAAGTGGAAAGGCTTCTTCTTGGTCTTTTTTTTGGAAATAGCTTGATGCATCTACGAATGAAGTCAGATTGAGGGATCTTTCTTTGATTTCTATTTGCTCAATTTTTTTATAATTTTGATAAGCAATCTCAGCTTCTTTATCGGTTAGCAATCTATCTTTTGGTAATTCTTGTAATACATGTTTCCTCATAAGCACCTCCTTTTATAGTTTAACATACACTATTTATGCAGTCAAGATAGGTTATCTTTCTCCATAGGATATCACAAAGAGGCAAAGAAGACCATTGGTTAGCACGCCAAAAGCTCAAAGTAGTTGTGTAAAATTCGTTCAAATTGACCTTGTGATGCAACATCTATTTTAGCGAATAGCTTTACAAAACCAAATCTTTTTGGGAAGGTTAATGCTCGGTATTTTGTTTGCAAAAAGGGGCATCTATGTTATGATTGTTAAGAGGTAGACCTATGATAAAAGTAACAAATCTTACCAAAATATATAAAAGCAAGAAAAAAGACCATTGTGTAGCTTTGGATAACGTCTCTTTTTCCGTGCCGGATAAGGGCTTTGTTTTTATTATAGGTAAAAGCGGTAGTGGTAAGACTACTTTGCTCAGCATAATCGGCGGACTTGATAATCTTACATCGGGCGACGTTTTTGTTAACGGCAACGCCTTTTCGAGCTTTAAAGAAAAGGATTTTGTTAACTATCGTAACTCCATGATAGGGTACGTCTTCCAAGACTTTCATTTGATTGACGAGCTTACCATTTATGAAAATATCAAGGTTAGCCTTGACCTTCAACAACAAAACGACGAGGGAAAAATAGCCGCAATTTTAGAAAAAGTTGGCCTTGCCGGTTATGAAAACAGATATCCTAAAGAGCTATCGGGTGGCGAAAAGCAACGTGTTGCTATCGCTCGTGCCATTATAAAAAAACCGCGCATCATATTAGCCGATGAGCCCACCGGCAATCTTGATAGCAAGACCACCTCTCAAATTTTAACGCTACTTAAAGAGCTCTCAAAAGAAACGTTGGTGCTGATTGTTTCCCATAATCTTGTAGATGCAAGAGAATACGCAGATAGGATAATCGAGCTTTCGGCAGGCAAAGTTATAAACGATCTTGCGCGCAATCCTAATTATTTATATAACGCAACGCTTGTGGAAGAGGAGTTGTTTATTCCCGCATACAAAGAGTTTGACGAAAGGGATAAAGCCCTCATAGACAAGTACTTGGCATCAGGCAAAGTAAAAAGGATAACCCAAACCAACGATATTTTTATCGAAAACTCAGCGCGCGAATTTGAAGAAAAAATTACAGTTAGCATAAGTGATAAACACCTTTCGTTTAAAAGCATAATGACTTTAGCTTTAAAGTTTTTAAAAAAGGATGCGTTTAGGCTTTGTCTTTATTCGTTAGTGGTTGCCTGCTTGATAATGATACTTGGTTTAAGCCAACTGATAGTTAATTTCGACTCCAGCAAAACCATAAAAAAAGAACTCGATGAACTCAAGCTAAATTCCATTTCCCTATATAAAAACGACGTTATAGGCGCCGATTACACCGTGAGCAAAAATCATCTAATCCCCGTTGGTAAAGAGGATATTGCGAGATTTACCCAAGCGGGATATGATGGGAGCATATATGAGCTTGTAAACGTCGTATTGGATTACGGGCCGGTGCAAACGCTTGCATCAAACCATATGTATAACGTTACCCCAAGCAACAACGGATTCTATTACGGCACGAGGGGTACGTTAGTCACCACGGAAGATTACGTAAAAAACACCTTTAATGGTTTAGAGTATTTGGCTCTTGCCGATACGATTAAAAATAGTGGTATTTACATAACCGATTACAGCGCGGATGCGATACTGTACTACAAGGGCAACCCCCACTTTAGTAAATACGAGGATTTACTTGGCCCACACAAGAGCTCGGATATGAACTTTTATGCCCACGTAAACGGCATAATAAACACCGGCTATAAGCAAAAGCATAAATACATAATCGATAAATTAGCCAACGTCGACCTCACAAAAGAAGAATTAAAAGAGCTTGTCGCAAGCGAGGATTATCGTGCTTTTTATGATGAAGTTGTACAATACCTTGCGATCAGCTATTCTTTCAATCCTAACTTTAAAGAAGACTTTGTTGCCTCAAACGATAGGACTTGGGTGCCTATACGAAACTCTTTGTTGGTTAAAGGCGACAAGGGGTACGAGAACAGTATATACTTTGAGCACGGCGATTTGAGGAGTAGTTACGCTATAAACGATGATGAAATTTATATGAGCTATCTTCAGTACAACACCATATTTAACGCTAACTACGGTGTCGGCAATTTGTCCGAGTTTGTTCCCGAAGAAATCGAACTTAAGTATTATTATCACTACGATTTAAATAGGACGCAGGTTGTATGTAGCAAAAAGCTTAAAATCGCGCGCCTTATAGATGGCGCCACCTCATATATCGGAGCAGGTGCCTTCACTGAGCTTATGCAAATAAATACCTTTACGTCCGCTTTGTATTTTGATGACGTTTCAAACGTTGCGTTAATTAGCGACGTTGCAGCTGAAAGTGGCTTTATACTAAACTCTATAACAGCTGTTGCACTAACGACTCTTACCAAAGCCGTTGACGTATTTAGCGACTTTTTCAACCTAATTCTAATAGGCCTTTGTGCTTGCGCCTTGCTTATCTTGGTTAACTATGGCATGCGCCTTGTCAAGGAAAGGAAATACGAAATAGGCATATTAAAAGCCCTCGGCGCACGCAACTATGAGCTAACCATTATGTTCGGCGTACAAATCGTTGTAGCTGTAATCGTAATTAACCTATTGTATATGGTAGGCTCTTTGCTCCTTACGGGTTTTGCAAACGACGTCTTAATCACCTCGCTTATGGAGCTTGCACCCAACGACTTTATGATGGATCTTGACGTTTTGTTTGTTAACTACCTTGACCTTATCCGCAACAGCATCCTTGTTGTAATCATAGTGTTCCTATCCTTCATTCTTCCATTTTTAAAACTTAGAGCATATAAGCCTTTGGATATTGTTAAGGCCAAAGAATAACGAGTAAGAACCGTTATTGTAATATTACAAAATCAAATCCCCCCTCGGTCATTTACGCAAAGTAAACTCCCGTCGGGGGATTTTTATTTTTGCTCGCTTTTCATCAAAACTAACGGTTCTTACCTAAAGCTGATTAAAGAACGAGCGAGTTCAGACGGAAATTCTCTTAAAGCCGTTATTTTAGCGAATAGCTTTACAAAAACAAATGAAAGAAGCCATGCCCTCTAAGCTTGTTTAGCAAAGAGCTTTATTTAAGTTGATATTGTGTTTAGACGTATTTTGTGCTAAAATACGTTTAAGTACAAAAGTTACTGTTTTGGAGGATATATGCGCTTTTTGGCGACGATAGTTTCTTATATTTATATCGCGGTGGCGTTTTTAACCTCCATTTTTTCTTGTGGGGATTTACAAATGGTGCCATTTAGAAACGAGTATCAAATTCCATCAAGCATCCCGGAGTATCAAACGCTTTCTTCTGAGCAAAAATCTGATTGGCAAGCGAAATGGATTTGGGATAAGGAAAATCTTACCGAAAAAAACGTTTGGATTTGTTTTACAAAGAAAGTATCTCTAAACAACCTTCCCGCAAGTTTGATAGCAAACATTTCCGCCGACTCCAAGTATTGGCTTTACGTAAACGGCGAAAACGTTGTTTTTGAAGGCAGTATTAAAAGGGGGCGCGGTATTGCATACTTTGATAGCGTTGATATTGCCCCATATCTCAAAGAGGGTGAAAACGTTATTTGTGCGCTTGCTTGGTATTGGGGTAGTGAAAAGAACTATTCCTATAACGGTAGCGGTCAAGGCGGTTTTATTTTTGAAGCAGTAGGCGAAGGTGTCGCCATACTATCAGACAGTAGTTGGAAGGTGAAAAAGCACTCCGCTTACGTCAACAGCCTATTTAATCAACCCAACTATAGGCTTCCCGAATATAGTATTCATTACGATGCAAGGGAGGAGCTTGGTGATTGGCTAAACGCTTCTTACGACCACTCCGCATGGGAAAACGCAACCGAATACGCAGTCGGCGGAGAGGGCGCTTACGGCAAACTCTATTCAAGAGGAATACCCCTCTTAAAAGACTATGGTCTAAAAGACTACGAAAACTCCAAAGACTACGTAAACCACGCCGTTAAAAAGCTTGGTGGCGAAAAAATCACGGTCAACATACCCTATAACGCACAATTTACCCCTTATCTCAAGGTAATAGCACCTGCCGGCAAGAAGATCTATATTTCCACCGAAAACACCGCTATCACGGGTGCGCTTTCTGCAACCTACGTAACAAAAGAGGGTGAGCAAGAGTTTGAGGCGCTCGGTTGGATTAACGGCGAGCACGTAACTTATAAAATACCGCGTGGCGTTACCATAGTCGCATTGAAGTACCGCGAAACGGGTTACAACAGCAATTTTGCAGGCAACTTCAAGTGCGAAGATGAGTTTATGAATACGTTGTGGCAAAAGTCCCTCCGCACCCTTTACGTTACGATGCGCGATAATTATATGGATTGTCCCGATAGAGAAAGAGCACAATGGTGGGGCGATGCTACAAGCGAAATGATAATGACGATGTACTCGATGGACTCGAGCTCCTACCTCCTTTATCAAAAGGGCGTCGAGGCTATGCTTTCGCACGTTGACGACACCAACGTTTTACAAACCGTAGTGCCGATAAGCGGTGATTATTTTGAGTTGCCCGTCCAACAGCTTGCAGGCATAATTGGATTCCTTACCTACTACGAATACACCGGTGATAAGGCATTTATTGAAAGGGTTTACAACGCCTCAATCAACTATCTAAAGCTTTGGGAAATGGATGAAGGTAATCTCGTTAAGCATCGTGAAGGCTCGTGGGATTGGCCGGACTGGGGCAAAAAAGCGGATATGACCGCTATCGAAAACGCATGGGTATACTACGCTCTTACTACGACTGAAAAGATGGCGGAAATTATCGGAAAGGCAGAGGATATATCGTTTATTGCGGGAAGAAAGCAGGCTATTGCATCCGGGTACAAAGCTCTTTGGACGGAAGACGGTTACAAGAGTAACGACGTCAAAAAGCCCGACGACAGAGCGAACGCCCTTGCCGTTTTAGCAGGTCTTGCAACGCCCGAGCAGTACCCGACCATCCTAAACGTGCTGACAACCACAAAAAATGCAAGCCCTTATATGGAGTATTACGTATTGGAAGCTTTATGCGCCATGGGTAAATACCAAGAGGCAAAAGAGCGTATCAAGGATAGATACGAAGGGATGGTAAACGAGGATTACTCTACTCTATGGGAGTTTTGGGATGCTTGGCAAGGTACCATGAACCACGCGTGGAGCGGTGGCCCGCTCGTTATTATGAGCAAGCATTTTGCAGGCATCACGCCGTTAGGCGCAGGTTACGAAAAAGTAAAAATAGCACCCCAATACGAGCTATACGATAGCCTAAACTGCACCGTGCCGAGCGTAAAAGGGCTTATAACGTTAGATTATAAAAAGGTTGACGGCAATTACGTTATTAACGTAACGACTCCTGAAGGAATTGCCGTAGAGATACACGCACCGCAGGGCGCGGAAGTAAAGCTAAACGGGAAAGCATACGAAAATCATCCCGCGAATTAAAGTAATTTAGTGGGGGAAGTTTAGCACCGTATTTATTATTGCAAAAATATCTACGGGTAATGCGATAAAACCACAAATAGCGACCGTTACAAATTGTGCTTTGTGGCTCATGCGCGTAAAAAGCGCGAATACAGCAAGACCGAGGAGTGCGCCCAAAACGTTTAAGATCCAGTCGGAAATATCATAACCGCCCCATCCGGTAAACAGTTGTAATATTTCGATAGCCATACTGACTGCTGCAGCGATTAAGACGGCAGTCAGTTTTTTTATCTTTAGATATCTAAATATCATCGTCATTGGCGCAAAGATAAAAACGTTAAAGATGGTTGCTATAGTTTCGAGTGGAGCGCCCGCCTTTAAGCGTTCAATGGTGTATTTAAAAGGTATCGCTTTGTAGGCCAAGCGTTCGCGTATAGTCATGGCGCGATTCATTTCGATATGCATACTTGCGTTTTCGTTGCACTTAAAAACGATTACCCAAATCAGTAAAATAAAGTACAAAATCAAGATAGCAACGAGAAAAGTGTTTCTTAATCTTTTGCGTTGAGCGTCAATTTGAACTTCCGTCATCACGTCCCCCTTGTCCCATTGATTGGGATCAACAAACAAAGGTAGTATAGCATAATAAAAGCCATAGGTAAATACTTGTCGACCATAAATAGTGCGCCATAAAGACGTATGAATTTTTTATGCGTATTGCACTAAATTTATTATTGTGGTACAATAATAATTAATATGGGCTTTAACAACGTTGCGCTTAAAAATTATATGGCTTTTAAGGAGCTTGCGTACAACCGTAATATTTCTTACGGTGACGTTACCGTGGGCAAAGGACTTAAGTACGCGGACGGCAAGCACGACAGCTTCGATATTTATCGCGCACCCGGTAACAATCAACCGGTTTTAATCAACTTCCACGGCGGAGTTCTTGCAGGTCGCAACAGAAGAAGCCGTAAAGCGTTTTGTATAGATCTTGCGAAAGAAGGGTTATGTGTAATCAACGTAGGATACTCTCATCACGCACGTTTAGGTGTTGAAAAAGCCATCGAAAACGTCTATAAAATAATAGATTTTGTATTTAATAACGCCACTGCGCTTTCTCTTGATACCGATAACGTCTTGATTGCCGGCGACGAAATGGGCGCCTATTTTGCAGGTCGCGTTGTTGACAAAGCCATCAAGAACAACGTCAAAATCAAAGGATTTATCGGCTTGAGCGGATTGTACGATCTTTTAAGACACACCAAAGAAAATAATAAATTTTCGACGCAATTCGAGTTGATGAAAAAGTTCTTTAACGTCGACTTGCGCGTTGTAAATCAAGCGCAAAAACAACACCTTAAAGAGCTTTCGATCACCTATCAAGTGACGGAGGATTATCCTCCCACCTTTATAGCGCACTCGGAGCACGACGAGTTTACGCCCGAGCAGGGTAACGCAATTGCCAAGGCGCTAACCAATCACGGCATCCTTTTGTGGGAATTTAAGGTGGTTGAGGAAAGGTGTCCTTCCAACTGGCATTTGAATCGCAGTTTACCGCAAGCAGTTGCTTGTATGAACTACTTGCGCGAATTTATAAAAGCCGTATTAAGCGGTAACATAAATAAAAACGAATACAGGGAGATTTAGTATGTGCGCACGTTTAAACGACCATCTAATAGCTAAAACGGCCGGAACGCCCAACCCAAAACAAGTATTTCAAACGGAAACCACACGTATTACGGTACTTGCCCCAGAGCTTATAAGAGTAGAGTTCGGCTCCGAGGGTACTTTTACCGATAAGGCAACGCAGTCTATTTGGTATAGAGATCTCGGCGAGTGCAACTACGGTGTGGAAATACAAAAGAAGCATTTTGTAGTTCGCACCGAAAAGGCGACCTTTTACGTCAATCCCAAGCGCAAAAAGGTTGATTGCGTTGAGCTTGACGGAGCGTGCGTAAAGGCAAACAATAAAGGCAACCTCGGCGGTACGGCAAGAACGCTCGACGGCACAAGAGGAGCTATTCCCATTGATAAAGGGGTAGTAAGCACCAATGGTGTTGCCGTAATAGAGGTCGGATCCCTTATTTTGGACGAGGACGGCGAGGTAAAGGCACGCGCTGAAGAAAAGGACGTATACGTTTTTGCTACCAAGGTTCCGCAAAGGGCGTTGGAGCTATACTACAAGATAACGGGCGCTCCTCCGATGGTGCCTCGTTATGCTCTTGGCAACTGGTGGTCGCGCTATAGAGCGTATACTCAAGACGAGTATCTCACTTTGATGAATAAGTTTATCGAAAGAGAAATCCCCTTTACCGTTGCAACCATCGATATGGACTGGCACTGGGTTGACGTTGCCGAAAGATTTAACTATAAGAGCTTTAAGGATAGCTATATCTGCATGCGTGGATGGACGGGCTATAGTTGGAACACCGATTTATTCCCCGACTACAGAGCTTTCTTAAAAGAACTCAAGGACAAAAACCTTCATATAACCGTTAACTTACACCCGGCATCCGGCGTAAGGTCTTTTGAAAACCAATATGAAGAAATGTGTAAGGAAATGGATATGGACAGCTCTACCGGCGAGCCGGTACGCTTCGACTGTACCGATCCTAAATACCTCAACGCATACTTCAAGGTTTTGCATAAGCCGTATGAGAGGGAGGGCGTAGATTTTTGGTGGATCGATTGGCAACAAGGCAAGTGGTCCAAGCTTAAAGGACTCGATCCGCTATGGGCTTGCAACCACTTCCATACCCTTGACAACGCAGCTAATGGAAAGCGCCCGTTGATTTTATCTCGTTACGCAGGCATTGGCTCTCACCGCTATCCGCTCGGATTCTCGGGAGACGCAAGCATAATTTGGCCCTGCTTGGACTTTCAACCCTACTTTACTGCAAACGCGGCAAACGTTGGTTATACTGCTTGGAGTCACGATATCGGCGGGCACCATATGGGTAATGCAAATAACGACGAGCTATACCTTCGCTGGATACAATTCGGCGTATTCAGTCCCGTTATGAGATTGCATAGCAACAACCGCGTTACCAGCAAGGAGCCGTGGAATCACCCGACTGTAGAGGAAGAAGCTATCGAATATTTACGTTTACGCCATAGCCTTATACCTTATATTTATACGGCATACTACCTCAACAATAAAAAGTCGATACCGATCTGTAAGCCCTTATACTACGACTATCCCGAAGTAAAAGAGGCCTATAAAGCAAAGAACGAGTATATGTTTGGTGAAAACTTATTGGTCGCACCGATTACCGCACCCATAGGCAAGAAGGGCACCGCAACTCGCGAAGTATGGCTTCCCGAGGGAAGGTGGACGGATATTTTCACCGGCGAAACGCTAAACGGTGGTACCCATAAGGTAACCCGCGACCTCAATAGCATACCGGTATACGCTAAAGCCGGAGCGATTATGCCTTACGGGGTAAGCGAAGGCAACGACTACACCAACCCCCAAGAGTTAACCATCGACGTTTACGGTGGCGCAAACGGAGCATACACCCTTTACGAGGACGACGGAGAATCGACCAAGTATCTTAACGATGAAGGCGGTGCGTTTACCGATTTCACTTATGCGGACGGAGTATTTACCATCAACGCAGTAAGAGGGGAGTTGGAGGTTGTACCTGCCACTCGTGCATATTCTATAGCCTTCCATAAAGCAGGCGCAATAAAGGACGTTAAACTCAACGGCGAAGCTTGCGAATACGTAGTAGAGCAAAACGTAGTAGTAATAAAAGAAGTAAAACCCACCGATAAAGTGGAGATAATATTAGGATAATGTTACCGCAAAAACTCTCTCTCGACAGGCTCGGGAGAGGGTACCTCAATCTAAAAGAAGCGCTTAAAAGAGGGGAGGATTCCATAGTCTTTTACAGCGCGCAAAACGCAAGATACCACCTCGCTTCACAAGCGGGGCGCTTCTTCTTGTACGTAACGCCCGATAGATTGCAGGCAAAGAGCGCGGTCGAAATACTAAACGACTACCTCGGTGAAGAAGTAGTTCTTATCCCCGAAAAGGACGATCTACTTATTAACGCAACGGTAAACCTTTCTGGAAGCGTTGCCGAAAGAACTCTTGCCCTTACCAAAATTTTATGCGGTAAGGCGAGGGGCGCTGTTGTTTCGGTGGAAGGATTGATGCAATATTTCCCCGATCCCGCGGTGTTTGCAAGTAGCGTAATAGAGATTTCCGTCGGGGCGGAAGTGGACGTTAACGAGCTTGCCGATAGACTTGCAGAAGGCGGTTATACGCTTGCAGACGCGGTACTTGAGCAAGGGGAATTTTCCCGTCGCGGTGACGTGTTCGACGTATGGGCGGTGGGTTACGAGCTACCGGTAAGATTGGAGTTTTTTGGTGATGAAGTAGAGTCAATGCGCTTTTTCGCGCCCGACTCGATGCTGTCCGTTCGTGAAGCAAACGAAGTAATAATATCTCCCAAAAGCGATATAATAGTAACCCAAAACGGCGCAAAGCAGGCGATAAGTAAGCTCAACTCTTTGCGTAAAAAATCAAGAAGAAAGCTTGCCGACGTCATCGACTCCGTTATAACCAAGCTTGAGCTCAACCCTTCCGATCCCTCCCTTATATGGGCTATACCATATCTCAAAGGTGAGCTTAAAAGCCTAATAGATTATCTTCCGGATGATGCAGTTATTTGCATCGACGAGCCAAAGACGGTGGACGATAAAATTAAGCTTTTACGCAACGCTCACTCGTCGCGTGTAAAGAGTTTTACCGAAGCGGACGAAGCGACTCTCGATCATTTAGAGAGTTTGCAAACCAAAGAGGAGCTGTACTCTTGTCTTGCAAAAAGAACGCTCCTTGGCTTCCAACAGATTACTTCATCCAATCCCATTTTTGAGCCCAAAGCGGTATTTAACCTAAAGAGCCTCGCTATTCCCAAGTATAGTACAAATTTCGCAGCGCTTGCAAACGACGTCAGGGCAATGACCATCGGTGGCGCGCAAGTAATTATTTACGCTGGGGACGAAGGCGCTTGCAAAACGCTTAAAGAGTTTTTTAACGATAACGAAATTGCCGTCCATATCACCGAGGATACGGAGGACGATTATCCGGTATTGCTGATCCCTGATAGAGTGTCGCGCGGGTTCAACGTGCCTTCCGCGCACATTATGATTATCGGTACCGACGACGTCATCAAAAAGACGGAGGTTAGGCGCAAGTCTGCTTCTCGCAAGCGCGCCGCTTTCGTTATGCCGGAAAAGGGCGATTACGTCGTCCACGAAAAGCATGGTATAGGTTTATCGGAAGGACTTGTTACGCTAACTACCACGCAAGGGGTAAAGGACTATTTTTGCATACTCTATCGTGGCGGTGATAAGTTATACTTACCCGTCGACAAGATGGACGAAGTCGACAAGTACACTGGTGGCGGAACGCCTGCTTTACACAAGATAGGTGGTAAAGAGTTCGACCGCGTAAAGGAAAGGGTAAAGACCTCCGTCAAGGCGATGGCTATAGACCTTGTTGCCCTTTATGAAAAACGACTTAAGGCAAAAGGCTATAAGTATTCGCCCGATACAGTATGGCAAAAAGAGATGGAAGAAGCCTTCCCATATGAGGAAACGGACGATCAATTGATAGCCATATCCGAAGTAAAAGAGGATATGGAAAAGGGCCGTATAATGGATAGGCTCATTTGCGGAGACGTTGGTTTTGGTAAGACCGAGGTTGCCATAAGAGCAATATTTAAAACCATCATCGAAGGCAAGCAAGCGGCCTTCTTATCGCCAACCACAATACTATGTCAACAGCACTATAACACGCTACTCGAGCGCTTTAAGCCCTTTGGTATCAAAATTGACATGTTGTCGCGTTTCGTATCCCAAAGTGATATAAAGAGCGCGCTAAAACGCATAGAATCGGGCGAAACGTCGGTTATAGTCGCAACGCACAGGATACTTGCAAAGGACGTTGTTTTCCACGATCTCGGACTATTGGTTTTGGATGAAGAACAGCGCTTTGGCGTAGAGCACAAAGAGAAGATAAAGGTGCTAAAAAACGACATCAACGTACTATCACTTTCGGCAACGCCGATACCGCGTACTTTGCATATGGCGATGAGTGGTATAAGAGATATTTCCACTTTGGAAACACCGCCGAAAAACAGGCTTCCCGTCGAAACGTACGTGGTGGAGTGCACCGATGCTCTCATCAAAGACGCTTGTATGCGCGAAGTTGCTCGAGGCGGTCAAGTGTTTATTCTTTACAACCGCGTTCAGAGCATAGAGAGATTCCATCAAGAGGTGCAAGATCTATTGGGTGCGGACGTTACCGTAACCTATGCTCACGGGCAGATGGAGGAGGGTGTTTTATCACGCAAGATAGCCGATTTCTACGAGAAGAAATCGGACGTATTGATTGCCACTACCATAATCGAAAACGGCATAGACATACCCGACGCGAATACGCTTATCGTTATCGATTCCGATAGGTTGGGGCTTGCCGAACTCTATCAAATTCGCGGTAGGGTTGGCAGAAGCACCACCTTGGCATATGCCTATTTCACCGTAAGAGAAGGTAAAGTTCTTACTGAAAACGCTGTTAAGCGTTTAGATGCGCTACTTCGTTATAACGAGTTGGGTAGTGGATTTAAGATTGCTATGCAAGACCTCGAAATCCGCGGAGCCGGCAATATTCTCGGCAAAGAGCAACACGGCAATATGGAAAAGGTCGGTTACGATATGTACTGCAAGCTCCTCAAAGAGTGCGTAAACGAGTTGCAAGGCAAGTCGGTTACCAAGGAAAAGGAAGTGGAAGTAACGGTATCTGGCGATCTTGCGGTACCTAAAGATTACATCAAAGAGGGAGCCAAGAGGGTAGAGTTCTACAAGAAGGTGGCACTCATTACCGATTATGCCGAGTTCAACGATTTTATTGCGGAAATGCGCGATATTTACGGCGCCTTACCGAAGTCTGTCGAGAATCTTATAAACGTGGGACTTATCAAAAACCTTGCTCGCAAAATAGGGGTTCAAAGGGTTGTCGCGACCGATGAAGGCATCGGGTTACACTTCCACGACGGAGCCGTTTACGGCAACGAGGGGGTATTTAAGGCGATTGCAGAGTTCAATAAAGCATGCGTACTTTCTCCCCAAAGCCCACCTGTTATAATATTCGACAATCGCAATAAGTCGGTTAACGACAGACTTTGCTTGTTGCGCAACTTTTTGGTGACCGCTACATCTTGTGGCTGAAATCATTATAAATAAATATTTATATATTTTTTCTTGTAATTATTTTAGAAGTAATGTATAATGTCATTTGAATTTATATTTATATAAAGGTTTAAGGAGTAAACCCCAAGTTATGAAGAAAAGAATTTTAAGTATCTTCGCGTTGATTCTCGTAGTAGCAATGATGGCATCCCTCGTTGTAGGTTGTACCTTCTTCCGCGAAAACGACAACCGTTCCGCTAACGAAACTTACGTTACCGTTAAGCACAACGGCGTAACCCTCACCATTAGCTATAACGAAATTTTAGACTACTGCAACGGTAGCAGCAGACTCTATTACTACGTTAACTACTACGGCATGGAAATCGGCGAAGCTCTCGATCTTTGCATCCAAGCAAAAATCCAATCCACCTACCTTCTTGCAGAAGCAATGGGATATCTTACCTCTCAAGATTCCGTTTCCGGCGCACGTATCAATGCCCTTTACGGTCAAGGCAAAAAGGCAAAGGCTGAAGACGTACTTACCATCGCAGAGCGCTATGCAGCTATCTTCGCAGTAAATAGCAGTATCGAAACCTCTCTCGAAGGCTTTATCGAAGAAGCTAAAGCAGACGAGTGGACCCGCGCTTACAAAAAGCTCGTAACCGAAAACGTTAAAGAAATCGTTCTTACCGATGCAACTCTTGCTTATCTCGATAAGTTCTTTGACGGTGGCGAAGGTTGCTTGGTTGGCGCAGACCTCGACGAAAGCAAAGTTAAGGCTCAAATCGTTTACGACGACGACACCAAGTCCGATGAGTTCGTAGTTCCCTCCGAAGGCTATTCCGTAGCGTTCACTTCTGAAGCAACCGATAACTATAGCGACCGCACCGAGAAGAAAAACTTCACCGTAGTATTCAACGAGACTTCCGAAGACGCAGAGGGCGAAGTTATCGAAACTCCCCACACCTACGTATACGATTACACTCTCATCTATCCCCGTACCACCAAGACCGAGGTTGAAGAAAAAGATCCTTACGACGTCCTTACCATCGACGAAGTTAAGGTTAACCGTTACGCTCAAGAAGCAGACATCCCCCAAGCTGTAAAAGACGGCGCAAAAATTCGTGACGTTCACGCAGAGTACGCTAACGTAAAAGCAGCAGGCACCGATAAGTATCTCATCGAAGCTTACAGAATGCTTATCGAAAATATGGAAAAGAACAACCGTAGCATGGAGTACTTCTATAAGTCTCAATTCGAAAGCCAAGCACTTTCCGCATTGAACCAAGAGCTCTATAACAAAGGTCAAGCATCTTTTGAGGCTCAATCCGACATCGATGCTCAAATCGTATCCGAGTTCAAGTACCTCTACGGCACCAATAAAGATAACTATCACGGCAACACCGCGGACGAAGATAAGGCAGATTTCATTTCTACCGTAACTTCCACCGGCACCGGCCTTGATACCCTTTACTATCATCCCGCAGTTGAAAACATCGACGATTATTTCTTCGTAAAGCAAGTTCTCTTCAAGTTCGATTCAGAAGTTTTGGCTTTCCTCGAAGATCTCCGTAACGATGAAGAAGCTCTTGAAGAGGCATGCAAATACTTTATGGAAACGGAAACCGTTATGGAGTCCAATCCCGATTACGATCCCGATTTCGATTGCCCCTGCCACGAGCTTAAAGAAGAAGGCGCAACTTGCACCGATGAAAAATGCCCCTCCCTTGCTTTCATTAAGGGCGAAAGCGACAAGACCATCAAGCAAGTAATCGACACCCTCCAAACCGAGATGGCAGCTATCTATGCAGACGCTAACAAGACCGATGCAGAAAAGAGTGCAGCCGCTTACGATCTCTTTGAGAACTATCTCTACAGCTACTGTGACGACGCAGGTTCCTTCAATGCAAACTGGGGTTACCTCGTAGCTCCCGAGAAGGAAGATAACAGCTGGGTAGAAAACTTCACCAACCTCGCTAAAGACATCTTCAATTACGACTCGACCGTAGGCAATACCTTCGTAGCTCCCGGCGAAATGGGCGTATGTTACACCTATAGCCTTACCGGCTCCGCTACCAGCGATTACGCAGGCGTAACCGTAATGATGGTATCGGCAACCCCCTTCGAAGGCATGGATGGTAGCGCACTTGATATTTCTCAAATGAGCGATGCAGAAATCATCACCTACTTAAAGAGCCGTGTAAAGGGCGACGGAACCACTTTGTACCAAGCACTTCGCGACGGTTTATTGGAAGAAGCTAAATCTCAAGCATATACCGATTACGTATCCAATATGCCCACCGAGATCTTTGAACGTGATCCCGAAAACAACAAGATCACCGTTAACAAGGATTACAAAGATTCCATTAAGATCAACGCACGCAAGCTCAAGAAGCACATTTACGACGAATATTTAGGCAAATAGTCATATATAATAGAGGAAGTATGGAAAGAACGAATAAAGACTTACAAAACACACTTGACATCAACAAATGGATTGAATCCGAAAAAGCAGGCAGAGACCTCTGTGGCGAAATGGATTACTGCGCATACTGCAGGATGAACGAGGATTACGTTTACACCTGCGCAAGAGCAGTCAGAAGAATGTTAATCGCTGAAAGAAAGGCAAAAGCCCAAAAATAGAGTTAACCCACAATGCCCCGCGATTAGTCGCGGGGTCTTTTTAATCATATGCCGTGCCAAAACCTTAACCTTATACCTCTATACGTAGCCATTGGCGTGAGCGTAATGCTCGCAGGGGTTTCGCTATGGAAAAAGGTATTGACAGTGCCGGCTACGGCGGTTGCGGTTGTCGTGCTTATAGCAGTTTCTCTTTTCACGGGATACGCAGGACTTGTGGCGTTTAGCGTTTCATTTTTAGGCGCAGGTATAATAGGGCTTATCAAAAAAGACTTAAGGCGCGAGCGCGAAAAAGGATTATATACGCACGTTGGCGCGCGCGGAGTAGTGCAAGTTTTAGTTAACTCTTTGCCGGCGTTGATCTTTGGCTTAATATACTTTTTGAGCGGGTGCGTAGCCTTTTTATACGCAAGTTGCGTAGCTGTTACCGCAGGCTTTAGCGATAGTGCGGCAAGCGATATAGGCATCCTTTCAAAAGGTAAAGTTATAAGCATCGTAACCTTTAAGCAAGCTCCTCGCGGTATTTCGGGAGGGGTAAGTCTACTTGGCACCGTAGCGGGCGTTGTGGCGTCGTTAATAGTGGCAGTTTGCGCCTTTTTAACCCCCGAGGTAGAAGTGGACGGAATTTGGATTATAGCCGTAGGTGGCGTTATAGGCATGCTTGTAGATAGCATACTCGGTGCAACCCTTCAACGCGGTTACAAATGTACGGTTTGCGGAGCGTTTACCGAAAGACTTAATCACTGCGATGCCCCCACCGAACAGGTAAAGGGACTTAAGTTTATCGACAATAACGCAGTCAATTTCCTTTCCCAGTTAATAGCCGGTGCAATTTCGCTATTATTCTTCATATAAGAATAATAGTCGTAATAATTGACACGCGCCCACGTAAATAGTAAAATAAAGCCATACTTTTGGAGGAACTTTATATGAAGCAAGACATGATAGCAATCATCGATTTAGGTAGCGAAGAGAACTCCGCTATAGCCCGCGAGATAAGAGCATACGGCGTATATTCCGAGGTTTACCCCCACGATATCAGTAAGAAAGAGCTTCAAGCAATGCCCAACTTAAGGGGTATTATTCTAAACGGCGACAAGAACGTTACCGATATAGACGTTAACGACGATATTTATGAAGTTGGCGTCCCGTTTACCGCTTATGAGTTCCCCAAAGCCAAGTGCGAACAAGGCAAAGTGGAAGATCTTAAGAGTTTTGTTTTGGACGTTTGCAAGGCAGAAACCAATTGGAATATGACAAACTTTGTCCACGACCAAGTAGAGCTTATGCGCAAGCAAATAGGCGATAAGCGCGTACTGCTTGCTCTTTCCGGTGGCGTTGATTCTTCAGTAGTTGCCGCGCTCCTCATAAAGGCAGTAGGCGATAAGCTTACTTGCGTACACGTAAACCACGGTTTGCTTCGTAAGGGCGAGCCCGAGCAAGTTGTTAGCGTATTCGGCAAGCAACTTGGCGCAGATCTCGTATACGTAGATGCGACGGACCGTTTCCTTGACAAGTTGGCAGGCGTTACCGATCCCGAGCAAAAACGTAAGATTATCGGCGCAGAATTCATAAGAGTTTTCGAGGAGGAAGCCCGTAAGCTCGACGGCATAGATTTCCTTGCACAAGGCACCATTTATCCCGATATCGTTGAGTCCGGCACCAAAGCGGGCAAAGCAGTTAAGGCACACCACAACGTAGGCGGTCTACCCGACGACCTTAAGTTTGAACTTGTAGAGCCTCTTAAGTATTTGTTTAAGGACGAAGTTCGCGCTTGTGGCAAAGAGCTTGGTCTTCCCGACAATATGGTTTATCGTCAACCCTTCCCCGGCCCCGGTCTTGGCGTACGTTGTACCGGAGCTATCACTCGTGATAGATTGGAAGCTGTTCGCGAGTCCGATGCAATCCTTCGCGAGGAGTTTGATAAAGCAGGTCTTCGCGGTAAGGTATGGCAATATTTCACCTTGATCCCCGACGTCAAGAGCGTTGGCGTTAGAGATAATGCTCGTTCCGTTGAGTGGCCCGTAGTCATCCGTGCCGTCAATACCGTAGATGCAATGACCGCTACCATCGAACCCATCCCGTATGAACTTCTTGCAAAGATCACCGACCGCATTTTGAACGAAGTAAAAGGTGTAAACCGCGTTCTTTACGACATCACTCCCAAACCCACCGGCACCATTGAGTGGGAATAAGATAAAACCAATCAAATCAGTACGCCCAATGAATATTTAGATTCGTTGGGCGTATTTTATTGTATGGAATTAGAATTTAGTAGGGCCGTTTACCATCCCGATTGCAAAGTAGCTTACCTGTTTGAATTAATAGGTGAAGCTCCTGCGCTTATTCCCGTTATATATCTCGGGTTTTTACTGGCTGTCGCTGTTTTTAACCGAAAATGGTTTAAAGAAAACAAAAAGGAGCAAATAATCGTTTTTTTATATGTGACGCTAACGGTTGTCGCAACCGCAGCTGTAACGTATGCTTTGAAGAACGTTTGGTGTAGGGCGCGTCCGCGTGAAATATTGGAGGGTTCGTGCGGTTACACTCCTTGGTACGTTTGGGGTAATGGAGGCAGTTCCTTTCCTTCGGGGCATGCGTCGATGTCGGCGTTAAGTCCTTTGGTGGCGGATATTGCCGACCGATATAACGTCTTTAAAAGGAAAGGCGTTTTGCGCGCACTCTGCTATCTCTTTGCCACTTTCACCTGCGTTTCTCGCGTGATAGTGGGGGCTCATTTTGTATCCGACGTCCTATGCGGAGCGCTCATAGCTTGCGTCGTTCGGGTTGTGCTCAAGAGATTAGCGTGTGCGTGCGCGCATTATGCGCCTGCGAACGTCAAGTAAATATAGTACTATAAATTTTTATAAGCGTTGACATCGCGCCTCCTAAATGATACAATTAAAAGCGTTTTATAGGAGGAACAAATGAGAATCGGTTTTGATAACGCTTTGTACGTAAAGAAACAAACGGAGTACATTCTTAAAAGGGCTGAAAAGTTTGATAACAAACTTTATATTGAGTTCGGCGGTAAACTCTTTGACGACCTCCACGCCGCAAGAGTTCTCCCGGGCTTTGATGCCAACGTCAAAACCAAGATTCTATCGAACCTCAAAGACAAAATGGAAATTATCTTTTGTATCGGTGCTCCCGATATCGAAAAGAATAAGATCCGTTCCGACTTTGGCATCACCTATGGCAACGAGCTCCTCCGTCTTATGCGCAATCTACGCGAAATTGGCCTTTTGATTAACGGTGTGGTAATCACCCAATACAAAGAGCAACCGGCGGCGGATATCTTCCGCAAACAGCTTGAGCGTATGGGCGAAAAGGTTTACATCCACAAATACACAAAGGGCTACCCCAACGATATCGATACCATCGTGTCTGACGAGGGCTATGGTTCGAATCCCTATATCCCCACCACGCGTCCCGTTGTAGTAGTTACCGCTCCCGGACCGAGTTCAGGTAAGCTTGCCACCTGCTTAAGCCAACTGTATCACGAGTATAAACGCGGTGTAAAAGCGGGCTATGCCAAGTACGAAACCTTCCCTGTTTGGAATCTCCCTTTAAAGCATCCGGTAAATATCGCTTATGAAGCGGCAACCGCCGACATCAAGGATAGGAACATGATCGACTACTTCCACCTTGAGCAATACGGTGTCAGCACGGTAAATTATAACCGTGATTTAGAGGTTTTCCCCGTGGTAAGGAGCATCCTTTCGCGTATTTTAGGTGAGGAAGTTTATAAATCACCCACCGACATGGGCGTTAACATGGTAGGTTACGCCATAACCGATGACGAAGTTGTTCAAGACGCCGCAAAACAAGAGATAATCCGCCGTTATTTCAAAACTTATAACGAGTACAAAGTAGGTCACGCAGACCTTGATACCGCGCACCGCGTGGAAATCCTTATGAAGGAAATCGGTGTTTCTCCGACAGACCGTAAGGTAGTTGCGCCCGCTATCGAAAAGGCGGAAAAACATTCTTGTCCGGCAATTGCCATCGAGCTTCCCGACGGCACCATCCTTACCGCTCGCGATAAGAACAACCTCTATGCTCCGGCAGGCGTAATCATGAACGCCATAAAATATCTTGCCGGCATCGACGATAAGATTAAGCTCATCGCTCCCGCCGCAATCGAAGCAATCCTACAACTCAAAAAAGAATCCTTAAAGGCAAAGTCCAACAAGATAAACCTCGAAGAAGCCCTTATAGCATTATCCTTTTCCGCAGCTACCAACCCCACCGTTGAGTTCGCCCTCGAAAAGCTCAAAATGCTATCCGGTTGTGAGGCCCATTCCTCCGTCATGCTTCCCGAAAGCTCCTTAACCATATTTAGAAGGTTGGGGATTAATTTGACGTGTGAGCCCGTCTTCGCCTTCTAAACCGCATATTTTAGCGATATACTTCACAAACAAGCAAAACCCCACTCGGTCACGTACGTATTAGTACGCTCCCGTCGTGGGGTTTTACGTTTGTTCGTCTATCATCTAAACTATGCGGTTTAGCCGTTATCAAGGCATACGCCCACCTCAGTCATTTACGCTCAAGTAAACTCCTGTCGGTGGTCGGGTGCCTTTTCTCGTTCTACTTGCTTCTGCGCGGTCTAAAGCCCACGTAATCGTCGCGATACTTCAAAAACAAAAACCCCACTTGGTCATGTGCGCTCACAGGCACTCCAATCGTGGGGTTTTAATAATTCAATCCTAACAAGCTTTCCTATTTAATCAGCTTGGTGGTACCGCCGTCTTTGCGCGATTCCTCTGCTGCAAAAGCCATAAGGTGGCTCATAAGCGTTTCGCGCATTACAGACATCCGCTTTGCCATCTTGCCATTTTCAAGTAGATCTATAAAGTCGCCTACGATTCCGCTATCTCCACCAAGGTGGCCTTGTCCAACCTTAGATTTAACCGTCTTTTTACCCTTGCCGAATACGTTCAAAGTGAACTTGCCGTCTATATCTCTACCATATAATTCACCCTTTGTGCCGGTGATATGTACGCGCCTAAAGCACCCTCTGCTACTTGCGTTCATCGTAAGCGTAGCGTTGACGTCACCATCGAATTTACAAAGCACGGTTTGGTTTTCGATAACGTCGTTATCACAGTGATAAACACATCTGCCATACGGCGAATAAGTCTTCAACGCCTCTTTCACTTGTTTAATGGTTGGGTTACCAAGCTTGGTAACTTGGGCACCTCTAAAGAAGTAAATTGGTATAGAGTGCAATGTCGGCTTATAGTAAACGTGAGGTGCGTAATAGGGGCAATCTTTGTAGTGCGGACATCCGTCCATGCAACGTAAAGGTGCGCCTTCAGGAGCGTTTTCCGGGATAAAAATTCTTCTGGATCCGATGCTTGTAACGCTCAAACATTTCTTGCCGGTATAGTAATATAAAAGGTCAAGGTCGTGGCAACACTTTGCAAGTATCGAGGGGGTTGTTTCGTCCTCACGGCGCCAGTTGCCTCTTACGTATGAGTGAGCGTAATGCCAATAGCCGACGTTTTCAGTTTGTTGAATATTGGTGACTTCGCCAATCTCTCCGCTGTCGATTACCTTTTTGATGCTGTCGTAAAAACCGGCATAGCGCAACACGTGGCAAACGACCATATGAACGCCCATCTTATCGGCAAGGTCTGCAAGTTCTTCGCACTCCTCGCGCACGGGACTAACCGGCTTTTCACACAATACGTGATAGCCAAGTTCCAAACCTCTTTTTGCGTGACCGTAGTGGTCGCGATCTTGGGAGGCAACTACCAGAGCATCGGCAATCTTACCGCAAGCAAAAAGCTCCTCGGCGGAATTAAATCTCTTATCTAAATCTATGTTTAGGGTATTGCCAACGTGCTCGAGAACCGAGGCGTTGATATCGCACACGGCTACGACTTTTGCGCCCTGTGCATTGAATCTTCTTGCGTACATACTGCCACGGCCACCAAGACCGATAACGGCAATCGTTTTCATTTTTGTATCCTCCTACGGCTTGACTATCACATTTTAGCACAATATAATTTTTATTACAACAAGCGCGATTGAAAAAATACGGCAAATACCTTGCCGTATTTGTATTTACAAATAAGGAGGATTTTTGATATAATACAAGATATGGAATTAATAGTTGAACAAGGCTTAAAATTAGGCGTTGCGGTATCGGGCGGCGTTGATAGCATGGTAATGTTACACCTTCTCAAAAAGAGCGGTGCAGATATCGTTGCTATAAATATCGAGCACGGCATTAGAGGTGCGGTTTCTAAAAGGGACTCTCGCTTTGTAGTCAACTACTGCAAACGCAACGAAATAGAGTGTTTGGCGTACACCGTCAACTCACCGCAATACGCCGTAGAGCACGGCATGAGCGTTGAGCTTGCTGCACGCACCTTGCGCTATGAAATTTTTGACACCTTGCTCAAAGAAAAAACTGTCGACTGTATCGCCCTTGCTCACCACATGAACGATCAAGTGGAAACGGTGCTTATGCGCATATTCCGCGGAACGGGCATCAAAGGCTTAAGAGGTATAGTCGATCGTGCGGGCTACGTACACCCCATGCTAAACTTTACCAAACAAGAGATACGCGACTACGCGGCGCTCAATCGCGTGCCATACAAAGAGGATGCTACCAACTTTGACTCGGAGTACACCCGTAACTACATCCGTCACGAGGTAATACCGCACGTCAAAACACGCTTCCCCGGCTTTGAAAAAGCCGTTTGTAAACTTGCTTTATCCGCCGAGGAGGTAGAGGACTTTTTGGTAAAGTCCGCAATTCCTGCATCCTACCATAAAAAGGGAGCTACGTTACCAATCGAAGTATTGGATATGCACCCCGCCCTCGCCAAGAAAACCATAGCGGAAGCATTGCGCGGGCTGGGTTGTGATAAAGACATCGAAAGTAGCCATTTGGAAGCCCTAATGTCCTTAAAAGATAGCCCAAACAACTCAAAGTTAAACCTGCCCTTTGGTTACGATGCCTATCGTTCGTATACCGAACTGCGCATAGTTGAAAGGGTGGAAGCCAAGGACTTTTTACAAGAGTTCGATATACGTCGCACCTATGAATTCGGCGACTTCCGTTACTCCTTTTCGGTGACGGATAAGATGGTAAAGGGCTTGACTTTTGATCCCTCTAAAATCCCCGAAGGAGCGGTGGTTAGGACCCGTCGCGAGGGTGACAAATTCCGTCGTTATGCAGGTGGCAACAAGAGCTTGAGCGACTATCTTACCGACGTAAAGATACCGCTGTATCTTCGCGATAAGCTTCTCGTAATTGCCAAAGATAACGTTATATACGCAGTACTCGGAGTGGAAATTGCCGATGAAGTTAAAATCGACGACAACACCGAAAAGAAATATTTAATCAACATAGGAGAGTGTGAGTAATGCATCCGGATTTAGACAAAATTCTATTAACCTCTGATGAGATCAACGCCCGCGTTAAGGAAATCGGCGCAGAAATCACCCGCGACTATCAAGGTGAAAGCGTCTTAATGGTAGGTATTTTGCGTGGCGCGGTAGTATTCTTTTCCGAGCTTGTCAAGAACGTTGACCTCGACGTTAGATTTGACTTTATGGTAGTATCGAGCTATGGCTCAAGCTCTGTTTCCAGCGGAGAAGTACGCATCATAAAGGATATATCTCAACCCATTGAGGGCAAAAACGTTCTTATCATCGAAGACATTATCGATACCGGCAACACCCTCAAGAACTTAAAGAGATTGCTCCTTACTCGCAATCCCAAGAGCTTAAAGATTTGCTCTTTGCTTGATAAGCCTTCTCGCCGTAAGGTAGAAATGGAAGGCGATTACGTTGGCTTTACCGTACCCAACGAGTTTGTTGTAGGTTATGGCCTTGATTACAACGAGAAGTACCGCAACCTTCCCGACATTGGTATTTTGAAGCCGGAAATTTATCAATAATGCTTATAACCCCATCACTTAAGAAGCTTTGCGCACTGTTTCCCTGCCCCTTATACGTGGTAGGCGGAGCCGTGCGCGATTTTATTATGGGGAGTATCGTATCCGACGTCGATTTGAGCGCGGGACTTACGGCAACCGAGGTAGTAGAGCTTCTTAAGGATACCGAGTTTATAGTCAAACCGCACTCGTTAAAGCTTGGAACGCTTGGCATTAAGGTGGGCTCGGAGAGCTACGAGTATACTGCGTTTAGGGTAGATTCTTACGGCTCTGACGGCTCGCATGCCCCGCAAGAAGTGAAGTTTACAAGTAGTGTCGAGCAAGATGCGTTACGCCGAGATTTTACCGTTAACGCCCTTTACTACGATATCGCAACGGGCAAAATTTTGGATTTTTTAGGTGGACTTGACGACATAAAAAACAAGATAATTCGCACGGTACGCAAGCCGGAATTAGTTATAAAAGAGGATGCTTTACGCATACTCCGCATGGTAAGATTTAGCGCAAAGCTCGGCTACGACATAGATGCCGAAACGCTAAAAGTTGCCAAAGAAAGGGTATCTTCGCTTAAGACAATCGCGGTTGAAAGAATCAGAGAAGAATTCAACCAAATATTAATTGCGGACACCTATAATGGCGTTAAAGATGCCCAAATACGTGGTTTAGAGCTTTTGATGGAAATCGGCGCAATGGATTATATCGTGCCGGAATTGGTATCTGCAGTAGGTGTCAAGCAGAATCCGCGCTACCACGTTTACGACGTATGGAGACACCTTCTCGAGTCGGTAAGGTGCGTTAAACCAAAGAATAGACTTGTTGCCCTTTTGCACGACGTTGCAAAGCCTATTTGCCAAAACAAAAGTGGCAGTATGCGCGGACATAACGTAGTCGGGGCACAAATGGCAAGACACATCATGTCCCGCCTAACCTATTCTAAAGCGGAAACGGAGAGGACGGCTCGTCTTGTCGAAGCACATATGTTCGATCTGAAGGGTACGGAAACGGACGAGGCGGTTAGGTTGTTTGTGCTCAAAAATAGAGATATAGTTTTAGACCTAATTGATCTTAAGAACGCCGATTACACCGCGCACGGCATGAACGAAGGGGAAAACCCCTCCGCGGTAAGGTTGCGCGATACCTATAATAAGATGCTCTCAAGCAACGTTGCTTTTAACGTAAAGGATCTTCCCATAGACGGTGAAGATTTGATTGCACTTGGAGTTGCTCCGCAAGAGAGGAGCGTTAAGCTTAATACAGCGCTCGAACACTTTGCGCAAAAGGGAGTGTATCCCACAAGAGAAGAAGCGCTTGAATATATAAAGCAATAAAACGTAAAAATTTTTACATACTACCGCTATGAGTAAGTTAGTAGTCAACGCCCTTACTATAGCGGTTTTTTTATTTGTATTGACAGCGCCGATGTTTTGCGTTGAAGGTCATGCGCAGGCGGAAGGTTATAAAGGGGAGTGGTTAAGTAGCTATCAGACGGACTACTCCACTTCGCAAAGCGGTCGTAAAGCTAACGTGAAGCTTGCTACCTCCTTTATCAATGGCACGGTTGTTGAAGCGGGCGAGGAGTTTTCTTTTAACCAAGTGGTTGGCGCCCGCACCACAGCTCGCGGATTTAAGGAAGGTGTAACTATCGAAAAGGGCGAGTTTGTAAAAGGTGTTGGCGGAGGCGTGTGTCAAGTTTCGACAACGTTATACAACGCGGTACTGCTCGCAGGTCTTAAGGTCGTAAGCGTTTCACCGCACTCTTTGCCTGTATCATACGTGCCCAATTCTATGGATGCTATGGTATCTTCAGCTACCGATTTCCGCTTTTTTAATAACACTCCATATCCCATAACCATATGCGGAAAAGCCGACGGGAGTACTCTTAAATTTACCATCTACGGTTTTCCTATATATCACTCTGGCGAAAGTGTAAAGTATCGTACGGTGACGGTTAAAGAGCTAAAAGCAACTTATGATAACACCTTTGACCTTGCTGGCGAACTTTTAGAGGGTGAAGACTCTCGTATTATTAAGCGCGCCGTAAACGGTGTGGTTTCGGAGTGTTTTAAAGAAATTTATTATCAAGGACGGCTTATTAGCTCTACTCGTATTAGGCGCGACTATTACTCACCGCAAAACGGCATAATCCTTGTTAGACAAAGCGATGATGTTGAGGGTTAATCCAAAATGTTACGATAAGTTATTGATATCGCGCGTGCGTGTGTGATATAATATACCATAATTTGGAGGTATGTATGTTTAAAGCAACTTTTGAACATTGGTATCGTAACGTTAACGACGTTGAACGCGCGGAGCTTGATCTTATCAAAAACGATGAAAACGAGATTAAGGAGCGTTTTAGTCTTAACCTTGCTTTTGGTACTGCAGGCATGCGTGGAGAAGTAGGACTTGGCACTTATCGTATGAACACTTATACCGTTAAGCGCGCAACCGCAGGAGTCGCGGAGTACCTTAAGTCGCTTGGCAAAGAGGCAATGGCAAGGGGTGTGGTAGTAGCCTACGACACGAGAAGATGCTCGCGAGAGTTTGCTTTGAACGTTGCAGAAGTACTCACCTATAACGGCGTAAAATGCTATTTGTTTGAGGACGTACGCCCTGTGCCTATGTGCTCTTATTCGGTAAGAGCCTTGGGGGCTGAAGTAGGCGTAATGATTACCGCAAGTCATAACCCCAAAGAGTATAACGGCTACAAGGTTTACGGACCGGATGGCGCGCAAATGTCACCCGAGTCGACAAAGAAGGTTGTAGAGTATATCGAAAAAATCACCGATCCGTTTACCGTCCAAAGTACTCCTATTGCCATGAGCGATTTCCCAAAGGGTGTTGACGGCGTTAAGCTAAACGACTGCGTTACTATCGTTGGCAAAAGCGTTGATGAAGGCTACTTTGACGCACTCGAAAAACTTTTACTTTCAAAAGATATTATCGCCACTCGCGGTAAGGATATTAAGCTTGTTTATACCCCCATCCACGGAGCCGGTTATTACCCTGTAACCACCATGTTCCGTAGGCTTGGTATCAATGCTACCGTAGTAGAAGAACAAGCCAATCCCGACACCGAGTTCTCGACAGTTAGGGTTCCCAATCCCGAAAATGCAGATACCTTAAGCATGGGTGTCGCGCTCGGCAACAAGATTGGTGCCGACGTTGTATTGGGTACCGATCCCGACTCCGATAGACTTGGTGTTGCAGTCCGTGACGACAACGGCGAATTTGTACTTTTGACGGGTAATCAAATAGGTGTTTTGCTACTTGATTACATAGTTACAAAGAGGGCGGAAAACGGCACTTTGCCACGTAACGGCGCCCTTGTAAAGACCATCGTTACCTCTACTCTTGCCGATCGTTTTGCAACGTCGAGAGGGGTAACGGTATTTAACGTTTTGACGGGATTTAAGTTTATTGGCGAAAAGATTAAGGAGTGGGAAGAAAGCGGTGAGTACGAGTATCTCTTTGGCTTTGAAGAGAGTTACGGTTCCCTTTCAGGCACTCACGCACGTGATAAAGACGCAGTTATTGCATCGGTATTATTTGCCGAAATGCTCATGTATTTAGAGTCGAAAGGAAGTGGCGTTTACAAGCGTTTGCAAGAGCTTTTCGAGGAGTTCGGTTACTACTCTGAAAACAATACTTCCATCACCTACAAGGGTCTATCCGGCATGAGTGATATGAAGCGCGTAATGGACAATTTGCGCTTAAAGACCATATTGGAAATTGGTGGCGAAAAGGTACTTGGCGTATCCGATTATCTATCGGGTAAAACCAAGTGGGCGTGCGGTACGGAGGAGGCTATAACCCTTCCCAAGTCGGACGTTATTTATCTTACCCTTGAGGATGGACAATTTATTTGTATCCGTCCGAGCGGTACCGAACCGAAACTTAAGATTTACGTATTAATATTTGCATCGACCAAAGAGGATGCAACCGCGAAGAGCGCAAAACTAATGCAAGCAGTAAAAGAGCTTTTGGAGGACTAATGAAAGCGTTTATAACCGTAATGGGCAAGGACAAAGTTGGTATTATTGCAGGTGTTGCTACGAGTCTTGCAGAGTGTGGAGTTAACATACTCGACATTAACCAAACCATTTTGCAAAACACGTTTACCATGATAATGGCAGTAGAAGGAGCCGGTAGTACTTTATCTTTTGAGGAAGTGCAAGAAAAACTTGCAAAAAAGGGCTCGGAACTCGGTGTTGAAATTCAAATCAGACACGAGGACATTTTTAACGCAATGCACAATATCTAATTATGATTAACAGTCACGAAATTATCGAAACGGTAAAAATGATAGGCGAGCATCACCTTGACGTTCGCACCATAACGATGGGATTAAACCTCCTTGACTGCGTAAGTCCGTCGGGGAAGGAAACCGCAACGCGCGTATACGAAAAGATAGTACGCAACGCCGGCAATTTGGTTGCGACCGGAGATAGAATCGGCTCGATGTATGGTATTCCGATTGTAAACAAGCGCGTATCGGTAACGCCTATTTCGCTGGTTGGCGCATCGAGCGGAGCATATCTTGAGATAGCAAAGGCTCTTGATAAAGCGGCAAAGGAAATCGGTATAGACTTCATTGGCGGGTACTCGGCTTTAGTACAAAAAGGAGCGACCGATAAGGAAAACGCCTTCCTCGATACCATACCCGAAGCGCTTACCATTACCGATAAAGTTTGTTCGTCGGTCAACGTCGCATCGACAAGAGCGGGCATAAATATGGACGTTGTTGCAAAGGTAGGTAAGCTCATTAAAGAGGCCGCATACCTTACCCGCGATAGAGAATCTATTGCTTGCGCCAAGTTCGTAGCGTTTGCAAACGCGGTCGAAGACAACCCCTTTATGGCGGGAGCGTTCCACGGCGTAGGCGAGGCGGACAAGGTCATTAACGTTGGCGTAAGCGGACCTGGCGTTGTAAAAACCGCCCTTGAAAAGATACCCGATGCAGATCTTTCGACGGTATGTGAAGTAATCAAGAAAACAGCGTTTAAGGTAACTCGTGTTGGACAACTGGTTGCCCAAACTGCAAGTGATATGCTCAACGCAAACTTTGGTATAGTGGATTTATCTCTTGCTCCTACGCCTGTAGTAGGCGACTCGGTAGCACATATTCTTGAAGAAATCGGGCTCGAGCAAGTAGGCGGATGCGGAACTACCGCTTGCCTTGCGCTTCTTAACGACGCTGTTAAGAAAGGTGGCATAATGGCAAGCTCGCACGTAGGCGGTTTGAGCGGTGCGTTTATACCGGTTAGTGAAGATATCGGCATGATCAACGCAGTAAGGAGTGGTGCGTTATCCATCCAAAAGCTGGAGGCAATGACGGCTGTTTGCAGTGTTGGTCTTGATATGATAGCCATCCCCGGCGACACCCCGGCAGAGGTTATATCCGCTTTGATTGCAGACGAGGCCGCTATAGGTGTAGTCAACAACAAGACTACTGCCGTCCGCGTTATACCTGCTTACGGCAAAAAGGCGGGGGACGAAGTTGAGTTCGGCGGATTGCTTGGTCGTGCACCCATAATGGATATTTCGACGGTAAGCCCCTTAAAGTTTGTGTCGAGAGGCGGTCGTATAGCTGCGCCCGTCCACGCTAACAAGAACTAACAAGTAGTGATTTTTAATCTTTAAGACACTCATTAGAGTGTCTTATTTTTATAATTTTATCGGAGTTTTATATTTTTCGGTATTTACATTTGCGCACGCGTGTATTATAATTAATTTTAAGTAGCGCCTACGCGCGCAACGCACATACATTGGAGGAGCTTATGACGGACGCTAACACCCCTCAAACCAAAAAATACGTAAGTAAAAAAGAAATTTGGGCTTTAGGCCTTGCCGGTCTTGGCCAAGGTATGATGTACTCTACCATGTCGAGCTACATTAGCGACTTCTATATTAATATAATGGGCTTACCCCTTGTTTTCGTATTGCTATTGATGTTGCTCGCTCGTGTTTGGGATGCTATCAACGACCCGATGATGGGTATGATAGTTGATAGATCCAACCTCAAAATGGGCAAGATGAAACCTTATATCCTTTGGTTCTGTATTCCTATCGCGGTAGCAACCTTCTTGATGTTCTACGCTCCCGAAGGCTTCAACGCTACTCAAAATATGATTTACGCAGGCGTTATTTATGTAGCGTGGGGTATGTTATATACCGCTGCGGACGTACCTTTCTGGGCGCTCCCCAACGTAATGACTCCCGATCCCGACGAGCGTGGCGGTGTTATTTCGTTTGCTAAAACCGTCAACGGCGTTGGTAGCGCGGTTCCTATGGCAATCTTTATGATTTTGAGCTGGATTCCTTACTTCGCCGAAGGCGCAACCCTCGCTGCCGAAAGACAAAAATACATGATCATCGCTTTGGTTTGCTCCTTGCTCGGTACCGCCCTTTATTTGCTCGCCTTCTTCTATCCCAAAGAGAGAGTTATCATCCCCCCGAAAGCAAAAAGAGCCCCCGGCGAACCCGGCACTCTCAAGAGATTGTTCACCTGCAAACCCCTTATGCTTGTTGTTCTTTGTGGTGTTCTTTCCAGCGGTAGATATATGATGCAAGCAGCGGCTATCCACGTTGCTCGTTACGCTTTCTATATCGGACCCTCCCTCGAAGGTATCACCGATGCGGTCGCGCGCCAACAAGCAATCAACGGTAGCGTAGGTACTGTTTCCACCTTGTTCCAAATCTGCAGTGCTATCGGTATGTTCGGCTCTATGCTCGCAATGCCCTTCCTTTATAAGAAATTCAACTACAAGCAAATCGTTATCGTAAGTTGCCTCGGTGGCTTTATCGCTTCCCTTGCAACTACCGTTCTCGGTGCTTGCTCCATCTTCACCGTTGCAAATTGGCTTGTATACCTCATGATACCGTTTATCATCATCCAATGCATACCGCTCGGAGCTTTGAACGTTACCATGTTCGCAATGATAGGCGACTCCCTCGACTACCTCGAGTGGAAGACCGGCTTCAGAGATAACGCACTCGGCGCAGCTTGTCAATCCTTTGTTAATAAGCTCGGCAACGCTTTTGCTACCACCTTTATCGTTATCATGTACTTGATCGTCAATATCGATCCCGCTCAATCGGTTGCACAAGAGGCGGTTAAGTCGGTTATGGATATGACCGGCGCACAAAGATTTGGTATGTTCGCGCTCGTATCTATCGTGCCCGGCTTGAGCTTATTGCTTTGCGCTATACCGATTTTCTTCTACGATATCGTTGGCGACAAAAAGAACAAAATTACTGCTGAACTCGAAGTTATGCGTGCTGAAAAGGGTATAGCAATCGAGGCATAAAAGGGGAATTAAAATGTACAAATATCCTAAATTTAGAGGCGGAAAACAGGTGTTAACTCGCGTATACGATAACACGTCCGCCATGATGATGAATATTACTGCCTACAACCTCAAAAAGGGTGAAAGCGTAACTCTTGCCGAGGCAGAGATGGAAACGGCAATCCTCTTATTAAAAGGCGATATAACCTATTACTATGAGGAAAAGGCGGAAAGCGCCCTTCGTTCCGGCGTCTTTACCGATGCACCCACTTGTTTGCACGTATCGAAGGGGGTAGAGGTAGTGGTTTATGCTAACGACTACTCCGAGATCTTGGTACAAAGCACCGAAAACGACAAGGAATTTCCATCTAAACTATACCGCAAGGAAGACTGCAGTAGCTTTGTTTCATGCGAGGGCAAATGGGAAAACACCGCCGTCAGAGACGTAGTTGATATTATAAATATCAAAGTTGCTCCGTACTCCAACATGGTACTTGGCGAAGTTTACGCAAGGCAAGGCAGATGGTGGAGCTATATACCCCATCATCATCCCCAACCGGAAGTATATTATTATAAGTTCGATCGTCCCGAAGGATTTGGAGCATGTTTTATCGGCGACAAAGCATATACCATTAAAGATTGCTCGGTTGGTATGTTCGAGGGTGGCAAAACTCATGCACAAGTTACCGCACCCGGCTATCCCATGTACTGTGCATGGATGATAAGACATCTTCCCGGCGATCCGTGGGACAACACAAGAACGGATAAAGAAGAGTTTAAGTGGTTACTCGAGGAGGGTAAGTAATGGAAAAAATCAGAATTTCAGTAGGTGAAGCGGTCGTACGTTTTCTTGACAATCAATACGTATCGTTCGATGGCGTAGAGCAAAAGTTTGTTGAAGGAGTATTTGCCGTATTCGGTCACGGATGCGTACTCGGCATAGGCGAAGCTCTTGCAATGACCGACCACAGCCTTAAGGTTTATCAAGGTAAGAACGAGCAAGGTATGGCGCACGTAGCTATGTCTTACGCAAAGCAAAACAACCGTCGTAAGATTATGCCTTGTATTTCATCGATAGGACCGGGCGCTGCCAATATGATTACCACCGCGGCATGTGCTACCGTCAATAACGTACCATTATTGCTATTCCCCGGCGATACTTACGCAACCCGCCGTCCCGATCCCGTTTTGCAACAACTTGAGCAACCTTACGACCTCAACGTAACCACCAACGATGCATATAAAGCGGTAACACGCTACTTTGATCGCATATCTCGTCCCGAGATGCTGGAAAGCGCTTTGAACAACGCCATGAGAGTGCTTACCGATACCGCGCACACCGGTGCCGTATGTATCGCAATGCCCCAAGACGTTCAGGGCGAGGTTTACGACTTCCCTGCAAGGATGTTTAATAAACGCGTTCATCGCATCACCCGTCCCGTAGCCGTTCAAGAGGAAATCGACGAAGTCGTAGAAGCAATCAAAAACTCCCGTTATCCCTTGGTAGTAGTAGGTGGCGGAGCAAGATACAGCGAAGCAGGCGAAGCAATTTTAGACTTTTGCCAAAAGTTCAACGTACCCTTTGCCGAAACCCAAGCTGGCAAGTCAACCCTTGCCTGCACCAATCCTTATTACCTCGGTGGTCTTGGCGTAACCGGTAACGGTTGCGCTAATAGAGTTGCTTTGAAGGCCGATTGCATTATCGGACTTGGTACGAGATTTAGCGATTTTACCACCTCCTCTCGCACCCTGTTTAACGAGAACGCAAAGGTTGTTACCGTCAATACCTCCACCTTCCACGGCAGTAAGTTGTACGCAGTTAAGGCAACGGGCGACGTCAAGGCAACCCTTACGGCTATTACTACCGCTCTCGATGGATACAAGAGCTCATACGTAAACGAGTATAAAGAGGCCCAGAAAGCTTGGGGTAAGGAAATGCAAAGACTTACCTCTATTAAGTATTCCGACAGCTTGGTTCCCGAAGTCACCAACATGACCTCCACCACCCTTAAAGACTTTAACAAGGCAACGGGCGCAGCTCTTGCGCAAACTACCGCTCTTGGCATCATCCGCGAGATGATCCCCAAAGATGCAATAGTAGTAGGTGCATCCGGATCACTCCCCGGTTGCATGCAAAGGATGTGGGAAACCGAGAGTTTGTATACCTATAATATGGAGTATGGCTACTCATGTATGGGTTATGAAATCGCAGGCGCACTCGGAAGTAAGCTCGCGGAGCCTCAAAGAGAAGTATATGCAATGGTAGGCGACGGATCCTATCTTATGCTCCACTCCGAGATGGTGACCGCAGTACAAGAGGGCAAAAAGATCAACGTAATGCTCTTTGATAACGGTGGTTTCGGTTGTATCAACAACCTCCAAATGGGCAAGGGCATAAAGAGCTTGGCTACTGAATTCCGCTATGGTGCCAAAGCCGACACCCCCTTTGTTCCCATCGATTTTGCAATGAACGCACGCGCATACGGCCTAAAGACCTACACCGCTAAAACGGAAGAAGAACTCCGCGTAGCACTTGCCGAAAGCCTTAAGGATGAGGTAAGCACCCTTATCGATATTAAGGTTCTTCCCAAGACCATGACGGACGGTTACGATGGCGGATGGTGGCAATGTGGCGTTACTCACAACCCTAAGACGGAAAAACAAAAAGAGGCTCTCGACGACCTTTTAACACACATAAACTAATTTAACGAGGTAGAACATGTTAGACAAAAAGAAAATTAAACTTGGTATAGCACCCATTGGTTGGACCAACGACGATATGCCCGATTTAGGTGGAGAAAACACCTTTGAGCAATGCGTTAGCGAGATGGCTCTTGCAGGATATAAAGGATGTGAAATCGGCAACAAATATCCCACCAAGATCAACACTTTGCGTAGAGCGTTAAACCTTCGTAAGCTCAAGATAGCTAACTGCTGGTTTAGTAGCTTCATACTGACCAAGCATTTTGGCGACGTTGAAACGGAATTCCGCAACAAGTGCAAATTCCTTAAGGCAATGGGCGCAAAAGTTATCGGTATCAGCGAGCAAAGCTACTCCATCCAAGGACAAATGGAAACTCCCGTATTCGAAAAGAAGTACGTTATGGACGACGAGGAGTGGGAGTACTTATTGAAGGCCGTTAACCGTCTTGGCGAAATCGCTTTGACCGAGTACGGCATCAATCTTACCTATCATCACCATATGGGCACCGTTATTCAAACGGAAGCTGAAATCGATAGATTTATGCAAGGCACCAACCCCGAGTTTGTAAGTTTGCTTTTCGATAGCGGACACCTCGCATATTGCGGTGAAGACTATATGAGAGTGCTTCGCAAGTACATCGGCAGAATCAAACACGTTCACTTGAAGGACGTTCGTCCCGACGTTGTAGCGGAAGTAAAACGCAACCATTTATCCTTCCTCCAAGGCGTAAGAAAGGGCACCTTTACCGTTCCCGGGGACGGCTCTATTGATTTTGCACCTATCTTTGAAGTTATCGCAAAATCCGGTTACGAAGGATGGCTTTTGGTCGAAGCAGAGCAAGATCCCGCTATTGCAAACCCCCTCGAATACGCTATTAAAGCACGCAAATACATCAAGCAAGTAGGTAAAATTTAAGGAGATACAACTATGTTGAAAATTGGTATCATTGGCGCAGGCCGTATTGGTAAAGTGCATGCAGAGAGCGTTACGAGATTCGTCAAGAACGCAGAAGTTAAGGCTATAGCCGATCCCTTCATCAACGCCGAAACCGAGGCGTGGGCAAAGGCTCAAGGCATCAAGGAAGTTTATACCGACTATCATAAGATTTTAGAGGATAAAGAAATCGAAATAGTCCTTATTTGCTCCTCGACCGATACTCACTCCAAGATTTCTTTGGAAGCAATCGCAGCAGGCAAGCATATTTTCTGCGAAAAGCCCATCGATCACGACGTTAACAAGATTAAGGAAGTCATGGACGCCCTTAAGAACTCTAACGTAAAGTATCAAGTAGGCTTCAACCGCCGTTTCGACCATAACTTTATGGCTGCCCGCGAAGCTGTTAAAGCAGGCAAGATCGGTGATCTAAACATATTAAAGATCTGCTCTCGCGATCCCGGTGCACCTCCGGTAAGCTACATCAAGGTATCCGGCGGAATCTTCCTCGACATGACCATCCACGATTTCGATATGGTAAGATTTATGTCCGGTGACGAAGTAGAAGAAGTTTACGCTATTGGTGGCGTATTGGTTGATCCCGCTATAGGCGAAGCCGGTGATATCGATACCGCTATTATCACCTTAAAGCTCAAGAGTGGCGCTCTTGCCGTTATCGATAACTGCCGTAGAGCAACTTACGGCTACGATCAAAGAGTAGAAGCCTTTGGTAGCCTTGGTCAAGTAGCAATCGGCAACGATACCGATTCACTTGCAGTAATTTCCAACGCAGACGGCGTTACCGCTGAAAAACCAAAGCTATTCTTCCTCGAGCGTTATATGCAAGCATACACCGCAGAAGTTGATAGCTTCATACAAGCAGTAGTAAACGACACCCCCACCGAGGTCAACGTTGTAGACGGCCTAAAGCCCGTACTTATCGGCCTCGCAGCAAAACTTTCGCTTAAAGAAAATCGTCCCGTAAAGATCGCAGAGATCGAAGCACAATACGGACTTTAATAAACCAAATGCCGTTAGCGCGATACCTAAATCGCGCTAATCGGTTGCATAGGAGGAAGCTATGCCAAATCTAATTACACATATTTGGTTTGCCGGTGAAGTGGCAAACTGTCTTCCCAAGGAAATAGCCGACGTATGCTTAAAGCACAAGGATGCTTTTATACTCGGCAACCTCGGGCCCGACTTTATGTACGCCCTTCGCGAGATGGGATTTAGCACGCGTAGCTATCCCAACGAGTTGCACCATAACCGCCAACACAAGACCTTTGAGGCTATAGCGGAGTACTTAAGAAACAATGATAATCCTGAAGCGTATGCGTACGCTCTCGGTATGATATGTCACTACGCAGCAGATAAAAACATCCATCCCTTCGTAAACGCTTTTTGTGAAGGCAAGGTAACCACCGCTCTCGAGGTAGAGGCTATGGCTTCGGCTCACGGACTTATCGAAAGCGCCATTGACACCTATATTGTTACCGAGCGTATGGGAATAAGCAATCCCAACGATTACCGTCCCGACAAGGCGATGAAGAGTAAGAAGAAAACGCGCCGTCAAATAGCCAAAATGTTTGTTAGTGCCATTGACGAGCTTCACGGCTATACGCTTACGGAAGCTAAAGCAAGTTTATCTTTCGAGGTAACCAGATTGTTCTTAAAAGTTGCTAACGATCCGCACGGTATAAGAAGACCGATATTCAGAGCTTTGGAAAAGCTTGTTATGGGTGGCTCGATGAAGGTTACCGCCCTTATGCGTCCGCCCGTTCATTACGGCGAAATCGATTATTTGAATTTCGACCGCACGCCTTACCGCGCGATAAGGAACAAAGAGGGTGACCTAACTCTTAACGCGTTGGAAGTATTGGACGTAGCAAAGCGCGAAGCACTCGAGTATTACGTTCCCGCGCTCTATAGCGCAGTGGAAAACGGTACGCCTCTTGATGCAACAATGTTTGCCGTCAACTATGAGGGCGTAGAAGCAGGTAATTAACCTTAACCGCGGGCAACTGCGGTTTTTTTATAGGAGGCTAAAAATGGAAAACGTTAAGTACGACGTAGTAATAATAGGTGCCGCAACAAGCGGAGCTTTCTTTGCTAAACGCATGGCGCAAAAGGGTTACAAGGTAAAAGTAATCGAAAAATTATCCAAAGAAACTCTTGGTCGTCGCTTGGATATATTCCACGTAGCAAAGATGGAGTTTGATAGATTTGGGTTACCTAAAGTGAAGAAAGGGGATCTCGAGTGGGCGTTTGAGTTTGATGATAACTTTACCGCATCTCCGTATGACAACTACCCCAAAAGGAACGTTGGTACCATTGTAGGCATGCATATGGCAGAGTACATTGCACTTATGAACAAAGAGGCGATGGAGGCCGGTGCGGAGTTTGAGTATGATGCTCCTTTTGAAGATTTTATATATGAAGATGGTAAAATTGTAGGTGTAGTTTACGGCGGTGGTAAAGAGTTACTATCTAAGGTAGTGGTGGATTGCTCGGGTACCGCATCAGCATCCCGTCGTAAGTTGCCAAACGATTACGGCGTCGAAAACTTTGAGATCACTCCCGAAGACAAGTTCTACGTAATACTCCGTTACGTCAAGTTCCTTGACGGCAAAGATTACCACCATAGCAGTAGGGGATGGCCCTTCTACAAAACTTGGATTGCCCCCTGTGCCGATCCTGAAGGCGCTATCATCGGTATCGGAGCCTGTCATAGCTATGACTATGCCGAGCAAATTTACGCTAAGTTCGAAAAAGATATCAATCTTCCCCCATACGAGCTAACCCGCATTGAAAAGGGCACCACTCCGTATACCCGTTGCCCCTATAGCTTTGTTGGCGATAACTATATCGTATCAGGCGATGCAGCGTGTCTTACCAAGCCCAACAACGGCGAAGGCGTTACGAGTAGTATGGTTCAAATGGTTATTGCCACCGAGGTTTTAGATAAAGCTCTCAAAGCAGGCGACACCTCCAAGGAAGCACTTTGGGAAATCAACGTCAGATACAACGAGGAGCAGGGTGCCGACTTCTGCTTCACCCGTGCCGTTCTTACCAAAGCCGTCAACGCAACTCGCGATGAGTTCGAGTACTTCTTCAAAAAGGATATAATCTTCTCCGAGAAGTTCCTTGATAGCGTAAACGCCGGCCCCGCTGTAAAGATGACTTTAGGTGATATTCTGCATATCGCAGGTGGTATAATTTCCGGCTTATTCACCAAGCAATTAAGCTTCAACTCCCTCAAACTTCTCATCGAAGGAATCACTCTTGGTAATGAATTAAAACTCCATTACCTCGATTTCCCCTCCACTCCCGCCGATTACGATTCTTGGGTTTTGAGGGCGAATGAGTTATGGGCCAAAGTCGGCAAAATGAAATAGTAGGTCTCGCATAAAAGGCGCATTACTTTGTTAAAAAGCCTCCGACTGCAAGTCACGTACGAGTTAGTACGCTCCTTTGGTCGGAGGCTTTTTGTCGCGTACTGCTATTTTCTGCGAGACCTACTATTGCATTTTATTATTCGTTATGCTTGCTTCTCCGCGGTCTAACCAACGGCATATAATCATCGCAATATATCACAACTAAACAAAAGCCCCACTCGGTCGTTTACGTGGAGTCGAACTCCCGTCGTGGGGTTTTGTATTTGTTTGTCTTGCTCGGTTCTCTGTGGTCTAATCGACCGATACAACCATCGCAATACTTCACAAAATAAAAGCTCCCTGCAGGTTACGTACGTATTAGTACGCTCCCATTGGGGGCTTTTTATTTTTGCTTGTCTTGCTCGGTTCTCTGCGGTCTACATCTTTTATTAAGCTTTAGTACAGCGCTGTCACGTACGATTTAGTACGCGCCTGTCGGAAGTTGTGCCCTTTTATTTGTCTTGCTCGCTTCTCCGCGGTCTACGTCCTATATATAAGCTTTGAATTACTTCATAAAACAAAAAAGGCACGCTCATCGGCGTGCCCTTGATGTTTTTATAAATTAAAAGCTGATAAGACCACTCATTATAGCATATGCTGCGGCTGCAATGATTACGTCGATTATAAGTACAATCGGTAATGCAACTCTTGCAAAGGTGCGCTTGGAAGGATTTACCTTGCCGTTCTTTTTGCCACTCCAAGCGATAAGCGCAATTATATTGACAATAGGTATTAAGCTTACTATCAACGTTCCCCACCATGTTTTGGTGCTGATTACGTCCGCTTGAATCTTCATCGGCTTGTTTTCAGCATCCTTCTTCTTGCGGTATTGGGTATAATCTGTAGGATAGTAGGGGTCGCGCGTAGCGGCTGCGTAGGCTTCACGCTTCGCTTGCTTTTTGGTTACCGGCTTCTTTTTAGCTTCTTTCTTGTTTTTTGCCATAACTATTCTCCTATACAATCAAGTATACCATACTTTCGTAAGGGCGTAAAGTCATTTTTTTGAGCTCTTTGCGGTCGTAACCATAGTTGTGTAACTCTAAACTGCACTCGCTGTATGCAAAAGAGTTGGGTAGAGTCAACTCAACTTCCTTATTCTTGAAGTTGCATATTACTATCAAACGCTTGCCTTCCCAAGATCTCTCGTAACAATACAAATCTTTGGAGCCGGTATTGAACTCTTTATATAGTCCGTTGCGTATTACGTCACTGCCTAAACGATACTTGATTATTTGACGATAGAAGTTCAAAATAGAATCTTCATCTTGCTCTGCTTCAGCTACGTTGATGTCGACGTAGTTGGGGTTGATAGGCATCCACGGCTTGCCGGAAGTAAAGCCTGCGTTGACACCGCTATCCCATTGCATAGGGGTTCTTGCGTGGTCGCGGGCTCTGATTAAGAATACCTTATGAACAAGTTTTGCAAGCGGTTTTTCGAATACGCCAAGCACCTTTCTTACGTATGCAACCAAAACGTCTTGGTATTCGTCCAAATTCTTAAACGGATAGTTTGTCATACCAATCTCTTGACCTTGGTATACGTAAGGTAGACCTTGTTGACATTGCATCGCTATAGCAAGCATCTTTGCAGCCTCTTTACGATGCTCGCCGTAGTCGCCGGTAAAGCGTCCGAGCGAACGGGGTTGGTCGTGGTTTTCGAGGTACAAGCTGTTCCAACCTTTGCCTCTTAAGCCGGCTTGCCAACGTGCAAATACCTTCTTAAATTGCTTAAAGCGAAGTTTGCAAGGAAGCAGTTGCGCGATGGTGTCGCAGTTGACGTGTTCGAATGTGAAAACGGTATCGAGCTCCTCGCGATCTTCTGCGGTATACATAAGACCTTGCTCGATGGTAACGCCACTTGCTTCACCAACAGTCATGCAATCGTAATTGGAAAGAACCTCTTTATTAAGTGCGTGTAAATACTCGTGGATGTGAGGACCGTGGGTAAAGTGCTCGTCACCGCGTATGCCTATATTCCATTTGCCGTTAGGTAGACCTTCTCTCTTGCTGATATAAGTTATAACGTCGCAACGGAATCCGTCCACGCCAAGATCCAACCAATATTTTACAAGAGCATGTACTTCCTCGCGCACCTTGGGATTATCCCAGTTGAGGTCGGGTTGCTTTTTGGAGAACAAGTGTAAGTACCACTCTCCGCTTGCCTCTTCATACGCCCATGCGGAGCCACCGAAACGAGAGGTCCAATTGTTGGGAGGACGTTTGCCGTTCTTGCCTCTGCCTTTGCGCCAAATGTAATAGTCGCGGTAGGGGTTATTCTTGCCCTTAAGAGCCTCTTGGAACCAGTAATGCTCGTCCGAAGTGTGGTTGACAACAAGGTCCATTATAAGTTTAATACCACGCTCGTGCATGCCGGCGATCATCTCTTTCCAATCGTCCAAAGTGCCGAATTCAGTCATAATATCACGGTAGTCGGATATATCGTAGCCGTTATCATCGTTAGGCGATTTATAGCAGGGGGATAGCCAAACGGCGTTTACACCCAAACCCTTAATATAATCTAACTTCGAAATGATACCTTGAATATCACCTATACCGTCGCCGTTAGAGTCGCAAAAACTACGTGGATATATTTGATAGATTACGGCATCCTTGTACCAACGGGTTCTTTCCATAGTGTTCCTCCATATAAACAAAGCGCATAACAATTACCCGCCTTAAGCGAGCTATCGTTATGCTGCAGTAAGTTTTGGGGCAAAGCCCCTAAAAATATTAATTAGATTTCGAGATTATTTAGGATTTCTTTGAGAGCTTTTGCTTCTTCGATGCTCAAAGTCATACCTTTGCCCATTCTCTCGTGATTGGGTGACCATTCGCGGAGGTCGAGGCGGGGGTCTCTGTCGTTCCAGCTTACGTAGTTAAGCTCTTTGGTCCATCCTCTTGCGGAAGTGCTGAGCACACCACAGGCTTTGGTGATATCGTATTTTAATTCAGCGGGCATTAGTCCTTCCTCCTATGCTTGAATTAAAATAAATATAAAGTAATAAACGCGCGCGCGTCAATAATATTTACTATAATTTTACTTTATATAGTTATTTTTAATTAATTTAAGCGCAAATCCTTGCCGTTTAGGGTAAGTAAAATGCTTTTTTGCTTGTGGCATAAACGGCTGAAAACGCGGTCGCCGTACTTGGTGCGCAGGTAGTCTTCGGGGAGGTTTGAGGTGAACGCCGTTGTTTTTTCGTCGCGCTCGTTGATAAGGCAATAAAGATAATTTGCGGTGACGTTATTGATGGTGGGCTCGGCGCCGAGGTCGTCGATTACCAAAAGATCACACTCGATAAGTGGCTCCCAGATATCTTGCTTATCCGCTTCACGAGCGAGGTGCATTTTGAGGAAAAGGGAGTTCATCTCGGCGGAATTTATAACGAGTACGCTAAATCCACTTTGCATAAGGTTGTTTGCAAGTACAGATAGTCCGTAGCTTTTGCCTACGCCAACCGCACCGAAAACACCTAAAATCTTCTTTTTATTGAGTGGGAACTTATCGGCAATAAGCTTCAAAATAGCATAGAAGTTTTCATAGCTTTCGCGGTCTTTTTGAGGAATAATCGAAAGGTCGACCTTATCAAAATCACTCTCGTCCGTTGCGAGCGTGCCACAATGTGCGCGCAAACGTGCGTACACGATTTGCTTTAAGCAACCGCACTCTGCGCCGTCTATAAATCCGGTATCGTTACAAAGGGGACAAACGGGTTTGCGCTTGAGGTCGTCTTCAACGTAGCCAAGCTCTTGCATCCTTGCTTGCATTTTGGCAACGATTTCATCGTAACGCGCTTTAAGCTCGCTATAATCTTTATTTTGGGATGCCAAACGTGACATATTTGCGCGCAAATCGACTTTTTCCGCATTGAGGACGGAGTAAGTGTCGTCGTCGAGCAACGCGTTTAATACTTTTTGCACACGTTGTTCTTCCAAAAACCTTCTCTCTTGCAAAACGTTATGGGCATCTCTTAAAAATCTCGACATAATTCCTCCTAAATATCCAGCTCGTCGAGGTTGATATCCTTGACGTTACGGAAGACCGAGGCTATTTCTTCAGCGGTATAGTCCTGCTTGATAACCATATCTTTAGCGTCTTGTTTTTTGCTCTTTTTGGGAGAGGAGGGGGTATCTGCGATAAAGGCTCTTGCGCCCTCTGCCGTATGGATGTCGTTTTCCTTCAAAATAAGCAAAATTTTGTTGATATAGCTCATGGGGAAGGGCTTTCCGCTTGCGCTTTCGGCTACTGCCAAAACGGTCTCGTGGTCAAAGCCCCAATCCTCGATAAATACGCGGTAAAAATCTCTATCTCTCGAGGTGATGAAGGGCTCGGCGTTGCAAGCCGAAAGGACCTCTCTGATAGCGCCGTCGATTTGGGCTTGACGGGCTACGTAAGCGTTGATGCCTTGCTCGGTTACGATGCCGAGTTTATAAAATTTATCAACGACAACTTGCATGCCGTCGAGGGTTTTTACGTTACGCATAAAGCAGAACTTTGCAATAGCGAGTAGGGCGCTCTTTTCAAAGCCGGAGTTCAACCAAGGTTGGACGTAGGTTTCGATGGGCATATCTAAAGTTGCGTAGTAAGAGCCGAGGGTGCGTATAATGTCACCGGTGAAGCGACGAACGTCGTCCTTTTGCTTTTGATAGGCGTCGATTTCGGTGGCGGTGATTGCGCCGGCGGAATAAAGCTCTTCCATAAGCCTGCTTAAGCGTGACATACCGCCTTTGCGTTTACATATACGGCAAGCGGTCAAAATAGCATCCATTTTGAAGCCGTATTCTTTGGACCAGAGAGCGTAAGCTTCGTGATCTTCAACGGCGGGCTCCGATTTTAAGCCGAGTTCTTTGTAAATCGCGAGCATATCGCTACTGTTGCGTTCAAGCTCGTTTAAGCGGTCGTTGACGGCAAGTTCGGTGAGCAATCCTTGTTTTGCCCAACTCGCCGCAAGGCCTACTACGCTGGCGGTATTGGTGGTGCCTTTTTTGTCGCGACAGTATCTTGCGATAAGGAGCATGGCGTTGGATTCCATTTTGTAGCTCTTAATCGTTTCGACGTAGCGTAGAATATCTTGTTCGGGGATAATTTTTTCGGGGAATATGCGACGGAGTTCGTCAACGAACTCGCTAAATTCGCGAGCGTTGTAAAGCACCGTTTTGCTCATGGGGATTTTGACGGAGTTATAAGTTATGCCGATAGGAGTGGTTTGGTTGATGGTGACGAGCCCTAAATCTTGCCAATAACCAAAAGCGTTCATAATACGCGTTTCGGTGAGGTGGAGTGCGTACGAAATCGCCTCAACGGTATTGTTGCGGTCGTCGTTACGGGCAAGCATTAGCCCGTAAAGATAAACTTTTACGTCGATAGCGTCGGCTTCGGGTAAGTATTTTGCCAAAAAAACGTTATCGATTTGGGTGTAACCTTCCCTAACGTAGTCTCTACTTAAAGTACAAAATCCCATTTTGCTCCTAAAAAATGCTCCGAATTATTAAATTAACTATTGCATTATCATAATTCAAAGTGTATAATTATTATACTTATAGTCCCTCGGAGGAGTATGCCCTGCGACGGAACGCTATTTAATATACCACAACCGCAATGGTTTTTGGTATAAAAAAATAGATAAATTTCACAATCCACAACATATAGTGTGCTTAATTTTGGGTGGCACAAGTATATAAACATTACGGAGGAGCAATATGAAACTCATCAATTTGGTATTCCAAGGTATAACCGCTCGTGAAGAGAATTACGACTTTGGCAACAAAGCTGCCGGTTGCATCGTTTTACACGATGGTAACAAGAAGGCTTTGAGCGACGCATTAGGCTTTGCTTTATACGGCAACGCAGATCCTCAAGGATACAAGCTTCCTTTGCGCGTAGAGCTCAAGTTCGCAGTCGAAGACGTCGAATACGCACTTACTCGTGAACTCGTTCAAGAAGAATCTGGCGCAGTATCCGAAAGCGTATCTTTATACGATCTTAACACCGGTGATCTTTACGGCGACGATAAAGAAGAAATCGATGCATATCTTTTAGAGAGAATTGGTCTTGAAAAAGAAGATTTCTTAAAGCTTTTATTTATCGATATGGAAGCTACCGCACCTATCGCAGGCGACTCCGTTACTCGTGAAAGTTATTTAGCAGAGCGTCTTGCAGAGCTTGCTACGTCCGAGAAAGTTCTTGGCAAGTACGGTGAACTCAAGGCGGCGGAACAAGAAGTATTAGATTATATCGAAGGCATCGAAAGCGTAACCCGCGACCAAATCAAGGACCAACAACTTGCAGTTGATAACGATAAACTTGCTCTTGAGGCACTCCGTAACCAAATAGACGAAGTTAACATCGAAATCATGCACGCCGAAAAATATCGTGAAGAACTCGACCAATACAACCAAGCTGTTGCGAAGATGGAAGTTCTTAACGCTAAATCGGAAGAAATGGCAGCAGTAGCCGACAAAGCGGCAAGAAGCGAAGCTGCAAAAGAAATTGCATCCGTATTCTATAAATATCAAGAAACCCAAAACGCACTTGCAGTTATCGAGCAAGAAATTATAGAGTCTACCCAAGAGCTCGATGCTCTTGAAGCTAAAGTTCAAGAAGGTCAAGCAAGCGAAAAGCTCCTTGGCGACGAGTACGTAGCCGCTAACATCCGTTCAGTTGAACTCAATGCAAAGCTCCGCGAGATTATTAAGGAAGGTAGCGTAAATCCCGCATCTGTAAAGATTAAGGAAATCATCGAAAGCTACTATGCAGATTCTCAAGACGAAATTAAAGAACTTCAAGCTAAAAAGGCAACCATCGATGCCGATTACGACGCATTGACCAAGAGCTGTGACGAGCTTTACGAGCGTAAGCTTGCTATCCGCGACGGAGCAGATTACAAAAAGGCTGTTCAAGACGGCGCCGTTCTCGAAGGTAATATTGCTCAAGCAGAAAGCTCTCTTGCCGAAGCTAACGAGCGTATCGAAGCGCTTATGAAGAGAAGAGCAGAGCTTTACGAAGCAAACGTTGACGTTGCCGCTAAAGCCAAGAAGCTCGGTCAAGACGTTCAAAGATTGGAAAAGGAAGTTCGCTCCGGTTACGCAACCGTAGAAGAAGCCGTCAACGCAGACGCTCTTTACAAGAACACCCTTTACACCAAGCACTTATTCGTTAGCGAGCACGAAGTAGACCTCGATGCAGTTAACAAGAAGATAGTTGCAGTTGAAGCATCTGCAAAGGGCTATGGCGAAAAGCTCGAAAAACTTTCCACTCGCAGAGCAGAAGTTGTTGCTCACCGCGCAAAGCTTGCAGATAAGCTTGCACTCCTTAACGAAAAACTTATGGAGTATATGAGCTTCAACCGTTTAAGAGATATCTCCAACGATATCGCATACGGTAGCCGTTGTCCCGTTTGCGACGGATTCGTAGCACAAAAGAAGGATCTTCCCCTCCGTGATACCAAAGCTCTTGACGACCAAATCAAGGCAGTTCAAGCAGAACTCAAGAAGGACGACGACGCTATCCTCGCAGCAGAATCCACCATCGGTCAATATCAAGCTGCAACCACCGTTTCCAATCAATACCTTGCTTCCCTTATCTCCACCAAAGAGGGACACGAAGCTGCTATTAACGGCGTACTCAAAGAGTACAACGTAGCTACCATCGAGGAGTTGTTCGCTCTTACCCAACAAGCTATTGCAAACAGCAACTCTTACCTCCGCAAGGTAAACCTTTACAACGTAAAGAAAGCGGAACTTGCTAACGCAACCGAACTCAACGATTCTATCGTTGATCAAATCAATAATATCGATACCGTATCTCTTCCCAAAGAGAACGAAGTTGTTAAGGCTCTCGAAAGCTTGATAGTCGACACTCGTACCGCATACGATCAAATGGCAGGTTACTATAACGGCGAAAGCGCAATCGAGCTCCTCAACAAACTCCAAATCGTTGAAAAGGAATACGAAGCAATCGAGCAAGAACTCGAAGCTAACGAAGCAACCCTCAAGGACGTTAAGGCAGAGAAGGAAGCAGTAGACGCTCGTCTAACCGCGCTCACCGCACGCACCATCATCCTTGAAGACGGCGGACTTGAACTTACTTATAGCGACGTTGTTACCAAGGCTTACTCCGATTTACTATCTGCAATCTGCAAGGAAATCGACACCGTAGAAGCAACCAAGGAACGCACCAAGTTACGTATAGCAGGTCTCAAGAAGGTTGTTGCCGAAACTATTGCAAAGCGCGACGAGCTCAAGGAAGATATTATTGCAAGAGTTGCAGCACTCGATTCCGCACAAGACACCGTTGCATTGATGTACGGCGATTACGAAACCAAATTTGAAGAGCTTGGCATCAAGACCGTTGCAGATCTTGAATCGGCTATCCTTTCCGAGCAAGAACTCGAAGCAACTAAAGCAAAGATGTTTGCTTACGATGAGGACGTAGCGGTTACCCAAGAGGACGTACGTGCATATAACGAGTCCATCAACGCTCATATCGGCTACTATGAGAACTACGAGAACAACGTTCAAACCCTTGCATCTTTACGTGAGCAAGAAGTAAACGCAGTACTCGCTCTTTCCAACCAAAAGGCAATCCTCGAGGATATGGAATATCGTTATGAAGAACTCATCGATTGCAACAAGTCCCTTGCAGAACTTCAATCCAAAATAAAGGGTATCGAAGATCTTAAGGGCGCAATTAAAGAAGGCGCAGTTATAGCAAGTGGTCTTGCAAACGTTATCGCAGAGCGCGCAAACGACATCGTAAGAAGCGCATCCAAGAACCGTTATTACCTCAACAGCGGTGACAATGGTGAAATGGTACTTTCCATCAACGGCAAAGGTAAAGTTCGCCAAGACAAGCTCACCAAGGAAGAAAAGGTAATCCTTCCCTTCGCAGTTGCAGCAGCTTATAACGAAGTTATGGTAGCGCTCCTCGCAGGCGACTTAACCCCTGCAGTCGTAGTAGGCGAAGATATTTCCGATAAGCAAAGTCTTGCTCCCATCGTAGAGTACAGCAAGGGAAAGGAAATCATCGCTATCCCTGTAGCAGAAACTGCTTTCTTAAACGCAGTAAGCAAACTCGCATAACAGATATTAACAATTAAATTGACGGATTTGCGGAGCAGTTTGCTCCGCAAATTTGACTATATAAGGACACTCATGATAAAAAGACGCACTCTCATATTTGCACGAATCGCGGTTATTGCCGCGCTATATTTTGTGCTAACCTTCTTTGTGCCGGCAATTTCTTACGGGCCGTTACAATTTAGGGTAGGGGAGGCGCTCACGCTACTACCGATCATCATGCCGGAAGCCGCAATAGGCGTAACGCTCGGATGCTTTATAGCAAACGTATTTAGCCCTTACGCTTGGTACGATATGGTATTCGGGACGTTAGCAACCGCTATAGCGGCGCTACTTACCTATTTAATAGGCAGGTGGCTGAAGGATAAAAAATTATGGGTGCGTTGCTTGGTAGGCGCAATTCCGCCGATAGTAGTCAACGCCATCGTACTCCCGTTAATGTGGTTGATAAGCGGGTCTGACAGCGCGTTTTTTATCAATATGGGGTTACTGCTACTTACCCAAACGGGCTCGGTTGCGGTACTCGGTACACCCCTCGTAATGGGCCTTGATAAGGCTAAAATAGGTAGAAATTAATACCAATAAAACTATTGACTTAATTAATTATATAATATATAATCTACAAGCACCCGAGCAGGACGCTCGTATATAATGGAGGTAACTATGGAAAAAACAATCCCGCTAACCCAAAAGAAGTTTGATGAGCTCACCGCAAAATTGCAAGAGCTAAAAACTACCGGAAAAGCGGAAATCGCACTTGCACTCAAAACGGCAAAAGAATTTGGCGATCTCTCTGAAAACGCCGAGTACACCGCTGCCAAAGACGCGCAAGAAAAGCTCGAAATCGAGATTTACAAAACCGAAGAAATCCTCTCTAAAGCATATCCCATCGACGTTAGCTTACTAAGTACTAAAGAGGTCGGAGTAGGTTCAGTAGTTAAGGTTTTATTCGACGGTGACGACGAAGAAGACGCCGAAGTTTATCAAATCCTTAACCGTATCGAAGTTGATACTGCACACAATCGCATCAGTGACGAGTCGCCTCTCGGCGCAGCTCTCATGGGCAAGAAAAAGGGCGATGAAGTATCCTTTAAGGCCCCTGGTGGTAACCTAATCTCATTAAAAATAATCAACATCAGCAAATAAGGAACTACTATGGAACAAGAAAACAAAAAGGTACAAGCACCCCAAACCGAAGAGGTACAAGATATCAATGAAATCATAGCAGTGCGTCGTCAAAAACTCGAGGATCTTCGTGCGGACGGCAAAGATCCTTATGAGGTTGTTAAGTACGACGTAACCGCTACCGCAAAAGATATTTTTGCAAATTACTCGGACTATGAGGGCAAGACGGTATCTATCGCAGGACGTATCATGTCCAAGCGCGTTATGGGTAAGGCAAGCTTTATACACGTTCAAGACGGCACCGATAAAATCCAATCTTACGTACGCATCGACGCTCTTGGCGAAGAAGCCTACACCGCTTTCAAAAAGCTCGACATTGGCGACATCATCGGTATCGTAGGTGAAATATTCACTACCCATAAAGGCGAAATCAGCGTTAAGGCTACCGAATACAAACTTCTTTCGAAGTCCTTACTTCCCTTGCCCGAAAAGTATCACGGATTAAAGGATCAGGACACCCGTTATCGTCAACGTTACGTTGATTTGATCGTCAATCCCGAAGTTAAAGATACCTTCGTAAAACGCTCCAAGATAATCACCGCAATCCGCGAGTACTTGAACGATAGGGGTTATATCGAAGTTGACACCCCCATCCTCAACACCATCCCCAGCGGTGCAAACGCACGTCCCTTCATCACCCACCACAACACTCTTGATATCGATATGTTCTTACGTATCGCTCCCGAGCTTTACCTTAAGAGACTTATCGTAGGTGGCTTTGATAAGGTTTACGAAATGGGTAGACTTTTCCGTAACGAGGGTATGGATACCAAGCACAACCCCGAGTTCACCACCATCGAGCTCTACGAAGCATACACCGATTACCACGGCATGATGGATATTGCTGAAGGTATGTTCAAGTACGTAGCTGAAAAGGTTCTCGGCACCACCACCCTTCAATATCAAGGTAAGGAAATTGAACTTGGTGGCGATTGGCGTAGAGTTACCATGGCAGACCTCGTAAAAGAGGAACTTGGTCTTGACTTTGAAAACGAAGAGCTTTCAGTTCTTATCGAAAAGGCAAAGGCAATGGGCGTTGATATCGACAAAAACGAGTGCTGGGGCAAGGCATTGTACCAAGTATTCGACGAGCTTATCGAAAGCAAGCTTATTCAACCGACCTTCGTTATCGATTATCCGGTAGAAGTATCTCCCCTTGCAAAGCGCAAGCCCACCGATAAACGTTTGACCGAGCGTTTTGAGTTCTTTATGAACGGCTTTGAAATGGGTAACGCATTTAGCGAGCTTAACGATCCTATCGATCAACGTAAACGTTTTGAGGACCAAGTAAAAGAACGCGAAAAGGGCGACGACGAGGCTCAAATGATGGACGACGACTTCGTAACCGCACTTGAGTATGGTCTACCCCCGACGGGTGGCTTGGGCATCGGTATCGATAGAATGATAATGCTCTTTACCGATTCGGCTTCCATCCGCGACGTTCTCTTGTTCCCGACGATGAAGCCCATCAAGGCGTAATATGCTCACACCTCTTAACGACGTATTAAAACTTAAGAGCGATCACCTGTCTTTTCATACCCCCGGACATAGCGGGGGTATGGTTATTTATTCCTTAAGTAACGCCCCGATAGACGTTACCGAGTTGAGCTTTAGCGATAACCTACTAAATGCAGAGGGTGTTATACTCCAAAGCGAAATGGAGGTTAGCAAGGCTTACGGCACGCAAAACGTATTGTATTCTACCGCAGGAGCTACCGCACTTATTCATACGGTTATAAGAGCGTTAAGAAGTAAAGGCAACTTTTTGATTTTCGGCGACGCTCATAAATCAATATATAACGCGTTAAGACTATACGTCGGCAAGGGCTATGCTTATAGCGGATTAGACCTTAAAGGCGCTATTACTAAAAGTAACGCCGGCGTTGTTATAGTAACTTCACCCGACTACTTTGGAAGGACCCGTAACCTTAAGGAAATTCGTTCTATATGTGACGATGTGGGCGCAGTTTTGATAGTAGACGCATCGCACGGCGCACATTTTGTATTTTCCCAAAACCTACCGAAATCGGCAACTGAATATGCAGATTTGGTTATCCACTCTTGCCATAAGACGATGCCTGTTTTGACCGGTGGAGCTATACTTAATTATACCGACGAGTATAAGGCAAGTATATTAAGCACCTTTAGAGAAATCCATACCACGTCACCATCCTACCCCGTTATGGCAAGTATAGAGGGTGCGGTTGAGAGGTTTGACCGCGAGGGCGAGGTTTTGTATATAAAGACTCTTTCCAAAATTGCAGAGTTTACTAAAAATGCAAAAGACAAGCCTTACGAGGTGGTTGCAACCGACGACAAAACAAGGCTGGTTATCGAAACGCACTCCGATGCACTGAATATTGCTAAAGGTCTTGAGGCGCGCAATATATACCCCGAGATGGTTTACGGCAGTAAGCTTGTGTTTATCGTAACACCCTTTAACGCCGACAAGCTTTGTCTATTGCAACAAGCTCTTGACAGCGAAGTTTACGAAGGCGGATACGAGAGCGTTTCATTTGAAAACAAGGAGCTTATCGAATTAAACTTCCAAGGCGAAAGAGAGCAAATCCCCCTTGAAAAAGCAGAGGGCAGGGTTTGTTACGACGGAGTAGGGCTATATCCTCCCGGCGTACCCGTCATACTCCCCGGCGAAAGAATCGATAGCCAAAAATTGGACTTTTTACGTAGCCGTCTTAAATTAACCTTCGGGCTTGAAAACGGCATGGTAAATGTGGTAAAATAATAGTTGACGTTTGGTTAAATAATAACTCTTTAGGAGCAGTTATGCAAAGGAAGTTTATTACCGTAGAAGGTTGTGAAGGAGTAGGCAAATCCACCCAACTCCGTTTATTAAAAGATTATTTTGAAGAGCACGGTATCGATGCAGTTTTCACTCGTGAGCCGGGCGGTACTCCGGTTGCGGAAAGAATCAGGGCAATACTCCTCGACAAAAAACTACAAGTTTCACCCGAGGTTGAAGCAGCTTTATTTGCTTGCGCACGTATGGAACATATCAATAATCTTATTCTTCCTTCACTCAAGCAAGGCAAGGTAGTAGTTTGCGATAGGTACATCGACTCCTCTTTAGCATATCAAGGAGTTGCGCGCAATCTCGGTATAGATAACGTTTATGAGATTAACGCATACGCTCGCGATAATTGCATGCCTGAATTAACCATTTTTATCGATATGGACCCTGCAAACAGTTGGCGCAAAAAGAACGGCACCGTAATCCTCAACGATAGGATGGAGGGTGAGTCGCAAGAGTTCCATGCAGCTTGCTATCGCGGATATAAAGAGATGGCAAAGCGCGAGCCCGAACGTATCATATCCATCGTTCCCGATGAAGAAAAGTACGAAACCCATAGAGCTATAATCGCTACCCTTAAGGACAAAGGCATTATATGATAGGCAATTTGTTGAGTGCAAGTAAGGCTTACGCGGAGTTCTATAAGGACGCCCGTGAGCAAAAGCTATCGCACGCTTATATCATAATAGGCGACGATGCTTTAGCTCGCAACGAATATCGCCGTCTTATGGCATCGACGGTACTCTGCCCCCATTTAGGATGCGGTGAGTGCGACACTTGCAATAAGATTTATAACGACTCACACCTTGGCGTTGAAGTTTATAACCTTGACGGAAAAATGAACGTTAAGGAAGCTGAAAGGCTTATAGAGGAAGCCCAAAAGTCAAGTTGGGAGGGCGGTCGCAAGCTGTATTTCATCGACAATGCAGATAAACTTTCGCCCCAAGTACAAAACAAGCTTTTAAAGATTTTTGAAGAGCCCCCAAAGGACTTGATGATAGTTATGATGGCATCAAGCGCCAATTCACTATTACAGACCATCAAGTCGAGGGCAAAAATCAATTATCTTCCGCGTTTTTCCGCAGAGCAATTATACAACGAGCTTGTTAACGAGGGATACCCTCGCGCTACTGCCGAAACCGCTTCGATGCTTGCGGGAGGTAGCTACGATAGGGCGTTGAAATTTGCTCAAGACGAGGGTTATAACGAGCAATACGCGGAGTGCTTCAACGTATTGATGGGTTGCAAAAACTCCACGATGGTAGCGGATTATATTTATAATCCCATATTCAGTAAGGAAAAGATAGCCCTAACTTTAGAGTTTATTGAAATAATTCTTCGCGACGTAGCGGTAAAGGTATCGGGAGCAAATACTCCGTACTATACGCGCAACCGTGATTACGATATAGGTTTAATCGCCGAAGGATTTACCTCCGCATCGGTCGCTATGGCAATACTTGAAGTGGCAACGGCAGAACAAATGCTTGCTTCTTACGTAAATGCGACCACGGTTGCGGAAAGAGTTCTTTTTAAGATTTTGGAGGCAAAATATAAATGGCAATAGTAGTTGGAATTAAATTTAAGACCAATCAAAAGGTATATTATTTCGATCCGCAAGGGGAGGAGTTCGCAGAGGGCGATAGCGCCATTTTGGAAACTGCTCGCGGTATCGAGTTTGGTAAAGTCGTTATAGGCAACAAAGAGGTGGACGATAGCGAAATCGTGCCTCCGCTCAAGCCCGTTTTGCGCAAAGCAACGGCTAAAGACGAGGAGCAAAACGAGCGCAACTGCGCAGAGCGCGACTATCTTGTTAAGGAAACTATAAATAAGGTAAACGCTCACAATCTTCCCATGAAGATAGTAGATGCAGAATACACCTTTGATCGTGCTAAAATCATCATTTATTTTACCGCCGAAAACCGTATCGATTTCCGCGAATTGGTAAGAGATCTTGCAGGCTTATTCCATAACCGTATCGAGCTTCGCCAAATCTATGAAAGAGAGGATATTAAGCTTCGCGGAGCTTTAGCACAATGCGGTCGTCCCTGTTGTTGCACCACCTTCTTGCAAAACTATGAAAAGGTCAGCATGAAGATGGCAAAATATCAAGGTTTATCCTTAAATCCCACCAAAATCAACGGTTGTTGTGGCAAATTAATGTGCTGTTTACGCTACGAAAACGCATATTATCAAGAAATGTCCAAGAAGATGCCCAAGGAAAACTCCACTTGCATGACTCCCGAGGGCGAAGCCACCGTTATGGAAAACGACGCCCTCCGTCAAGAGGTTAAAGTCAAGATCGTTAACGAAGGTGGCGGTATCATCATTAAGAGATTCCCGCTTGCCGATATTAATGCTAAAAGCATTAAGGTAGCAGAGGAAAACGACGACGAAGAGTAAAATACTATTGACAATCGCATAAGCGTTTGTTAAAATATATTAAGTTAAATACATTCACTCAAAGGAGAATTAATTATGGCATATGTAATCGATAAAGATACTTGTGTAGGTTGCGGAGCATGTGCAGGTACTTGCCCCGTAGAAGCTATCGCAGAAGCTGACGGCGTATACGCTATCGACGCAGACGCTTGCCTCGGTTGTGGCGCATGTGCAGATGCTTGCCCCACCGGTGCTATCAGCGAAGAGTAATCTAATAGCAAAACATAAAGAGTGGCGGATGCCACTCTTTTGTTTTCTAAAAGGCATGAGCCTTTAGGAGGAAGTATGGTTATACGTAAATACCAACCAAAAGACTTCGAGAACATGCGCAAAATTTGCTTCGAAACCTCATCGGGCTTTGATTCCGATAGGGGCAAGCAGGCGCTTTACGCAATGTACTGCGACTATTACGTTTTGGAAGAACCCGATACCTGCTTTGTCGCAGCAAACGATAACGACGAGGCAATAGGGTACGTTATTTGTGCGCCCGATCAAGAGCGTTACAACAAGATATTCCATCAAAAATACGATCCCATAGTTAAAAAGGCAAGTTTTTCCCGTTGGTTAATGCACCGTTTGGGCAACATGATGAGCAAAAAGGTATCTAAACTTTACCCTGCTCACTTGCATATCGATATTTTGCCCGAAGGTCAAAGACAGGGGCTCGGCCACCGCTTGGTTGATGCTTTAATTTTAGACCTTAAGCAAAAGGGCGTTAAGGGAGTATATCTCGTATGTGGAGCCGGCAACAAAAAGGGCGTTAACTTCTATCGAAAGTATGGCTTCAAAGAGTTTTCCAACGCTTTTGGTTCGGTAACCTTCGTGATGGATATAGATTAACCTTGACTTTACGCACGCGTGCGTTTAAAATGTACGTAAAGCAAAATTATTAGGAGAAATTATGACGAACGTAGACCTTAAACAGTTTGCAAAAGAAATAAGGGTAAACATCCTTGAGTGCATAGGCTCTTTGGGAGTCGGTCATATAGGGGGATGCCTTTCGATAGCCGATCTTTTGGCCGTTTTATACGGCAAGCACCTCAATTACGACCCCAAAAATCCTAAAATGGAAGGTCGTGATAGACTTGTTTGCTCCAAAGGCCACGCCGGCCCCGCTATCTATGCAGTTTTGGCAGAAGTAGGATTCTTTTCTAAAGAGGTTTTAAAAACCCTCAACCAAGGCGGAACCACTCTCCCCAGCCACTGCGATATGAACAAAACCCCCGGCGTTGATATGACGGCAGGTTCATTGGGACAAGGATTTAGCTGTGCGGTTGGTTGTGCAATCGGCTCCAGACTCAAAAAGGACGGCGCAACCATATATGCAATAATCGGCGACGGCGAAAGTCAAGAAGGGCAAATTTGGGAAGCCGCTATGTACGCAGGACACTCCAAGCTTGATAACCTTATCGCGTTTACCGACTATAACAAAATGCAACTCGATAACTACGTTGCAAACATTTGCGATCTCAATCCTCTCGATAAGAAATGGGAGGCTTTCGGATGGAAGGTTTGGACGGTTGACGGCAACGACGTCGATGCGTTAGACACCGCTATCACCGAAGCAAAAGCACATAAAGGTCAACCCAAAATGATCATTATGAACACCGTTAAGGGTAAGGGCGTAAGTTACTGCGAAGCTGCTCTTGTTGGTAGCCACTCAATGTCGGTTAGCCCCGAAGCCAAAATCCAAGGCATAAAGGAAGTAAGAGGTGAATAATATGCAAATTACCGAAAAAACCTTAATGAAAGAAGTTTTAGTAGACCACCTCCGCAACGTTTTGGCAAACGATCCTCAAGTAGTATTGCTTGATGCCGACCTTGCAAAGTGCGCAGGAACTAACGTTTTATACGGCGAATTCCCCGATAGATGCTTGGACGTAGGTATCGCCGAAGCTAATATGGCATCGATGGCGGCAGGTCTTTCGAGTTATGGTTTTAAACCTTATATCAGCTCGTTTGCTCCCTTTGCAACCCGTCGTATGGCAGACCAAATTATGATTTCCATCTGCTACGCTCAACAAAACGTCAAGATTATCGGTACCGATCCCGGAATCGCAGCCGAGCTTAACGGCGGAACGCACATGGCTCTTGAAGATATCGGCATGCTCCGCTCCATACCCAACATTTTGATATACGAGCCCACCGATGCGATGGAATTATACAAAGCGCTTCCGCAAATTCACGCATATCCTTATCCTTGTTACGTCAGAACTCATCGCAAGAGCCCCGCACTTTTAACCAAAGAAAGCGACGAAGTCAATATTTTGAAAGCTCGCGTTATGAAGGAAGGCTCCGACGTTACCATCGTAGCAAGCGGAATTATGGTTGAAACCGCTATGCAAGCAGCGGCACAATTAAAAGAAGAGGGCATCAGTGTAGAAGTAGTATGTTGCCCCACCATAAAACCGATCGACGTCGAAACCATCGTAGCTTCCGCAAAGAAGACCGGCGCCGTAGTAACCGCTGAAAACCACAACGTTATGGGCGCGTTACGTAGTGCCGTTTGCGAAACCCTTTCCGAAAACTATCCCGTTCCCGTCGAATCCGTAGGCGTTAAAGAAAAGTTTGGCGAAGTAGGCAAAGTTCCTTATCTCCGCAAGGCGATGAATATGGACGTAGAGGACGTTGTTGGTGCTGTAAAAGCAGTTATCGCGCGCAAGTAAGCCACGTTTTAGCGATATACTTCACAAAATATAATCCCCCGGCTGGTCACGTACGTAATAGTACGCTCCCATTGGGGGATTTTTATTTTTGATTGACTATCATCTAAACCATATGGCTTATGTGCCGTAGCATAGGATTAAACGTTAGACGAATAAAAAAAGCACCCCATAGTAGGGTGCTTAATTTATGATGTAATGCGCTTATTAGCCAGCAGCTTTAACGCCTGCTTCAGTACCTGCATATACAACTTTGCCACTCTTGCCGATCTTCTTGCCTTCTTTTTCGTCGTCATCGAGTTCGTCGAAATCAGCTTTTATATCTGCATAGTATGCTTTTGCATCGTCAGCATCGTTGAAGTATAAGATAGCTACGGATTCGGTGCCAGCGGTGGAAATAAGGGTACCGGTTACCATTGCTACACAACCTTCTGCGGTAGCTTCGAGTCCGAGTTTAACGCCGGTGCCGTCGCTTGCCTTAACGTTGGTTACGATATAACCTGCTTCTTCAAGATTTGCTGCTGCCTTATCAGGATCTGCGGGTACGCATGCTACGAGAGCTAAAGTGAGTACTGCTACGAGAGCAATAACTGCAGTAATAGAAATAACTTTCTTCATTTTTGCCTCCTAATTATTTAGGGGATTCCCCCTTGGAATATATTATATTATAACACGACTTAATAAAAATGCAATAGTGTTTTTTCAAGTGACTATCTAATTTTGCCACCGCCCAAACAGGTCCTTCCATCGTACAGTACCGCGTATTGTCCACTCGTTACCGCTCTTACCGGTGTATCTGCGACGATTTTGACGTCTTTTCCGTCGGGATAGGCGGTTGCTTCCATCAGTTTTTCGCGGTGACGGGTGCGTAAAAGAACACGTTTTCCGCTTTCAATCGGATCACAAATATAGTTGAAGTCTTCGGCAACAAGTTCTTTTGTAAACAGCTCGTCACACTCGCCTTGGTTTACGTATAAAATGTTTTTATGTACGTCTTTTTTAACGATATAGTAGGGAGCATCGTTTTTTTCGCCCTTTACTCCGCCAAGCCCAAAGCCTTTGCGTTGACCAATCGTATAATAGAAGACTCCGTCGTGTTCGCCAATCTGTCTGCCGTCGAGAGTGCAGATTTTGCCTTTCTGCATGGGTAAATAGCTCTTTAGGAATTTCCTAAAATCTCTTTCCCCTATAAAACATATGCCGGTCGAATCCTTTTTGTTAGCGGTTACAAGACCGTTTTCTTCAGCAATTTTTCTGACGGTCGGCTTATCGATGTCTGTTAGCGGGAATATTACGTTGGAAATTTGCTCTTGTGTAAGTTGGTTTAGAAAATAGGTTTGATCTTTGTTTTCGTCAAGCGCACGGATAAGGTAGGTTTTATCACCCTTTCTTTCTACGCCTGCATAGTGGCCTGTCGCTACGTAGTCGGCACCGATTTTTTTGGCGTATTCACGGAAGGGCCCGAACTTGATTTCAACGTTGCATAATACGTCCGGATTGGGCGTTCTGCCCGCTTTGTATTCCGAAAGAAAGAGTTTGAATACCCTATCTTGATATTCCTTTGACAAATCGATGGTGTAGTAGGGGATGTCTAATAATGAAGCAACTTTGCGTACGTCGGAATAATCTTCTTCCGCCGTGCAACAACCGTTGTCGTCCTCTTCATGCCAGTTGCGCATAAAAAGTCCGAGTACGTCGTAGCCCGCCTCTTTGAGAAGAAGCGCCGCAACCGAGGAATCTACTCCTCCGCTCATACCGATGACTACCTTTTTTTTCATATATTATACATATCCTTATATATATTTACGCGTGCGTGCGCGCACACGCAAGAGATTTTATGCAATTGTGTTATAAATTAAAGCACGCCCCAATATATTGTTATACAAAAAAATAACTTAAATATTTTTGTAAATAAAATGGTTATCGTACCCTTGACAAAGGGGAATTAATTGATTATTATGGAATTCCCCTTTGCAGTGGCGTACCCGAAAGGAGTCGAACCTTCCACCTTGAGAGTCGGAGTCTCACGCTCTATCCAACTGAGCTACGGGTACATACTAAATATAGTATAATCTAAAAAGAGGGTTGTGTAAACAAAAAAAAGAAACTTGAAAATGCCTTATAAATAGTTTCAAAAATTTATCAAAAAATTTATTAAAATTTGGTTGACAAAAGTTTTTGAACACTATATTATATAAGGGCTGTCCTGAGTGGGCAGCTTAAATGTACCTTGAAAATTGAACAGACAGTAAGAAGCGAGAATTAAACTGTGTAAAACACATAAAGGTCCTCGTAAGAGGACAGTTAATTTTTTTGAGAATTAAATGCTTCAATTTTTTACGCTAGTAGAAAGAAAAAGAAGTTTTAAGCTAAGATTGAACTAAAGAGTTTGATCCTGGCTCAGGACGAACGC
>JAFVRJ010000014.1 GCA_017504305.1 Clostridia bacterium
ATAATATAACTTTAACCATAGGTTAAAATATAACTGCTTACGCAGTTGGCGTTCGCTACGCTCGGCTACACTGTTTACTGCGTAAACAATATCACTTTTAGCCACAAGGCTAAAAATATAACTAAATTATTTAACTATTCTATGGATAAGAAAAGCCCACCATATTTCGCTTTTTGCGAAGTATAGTGGGCTACACTTTTGTTATTGCTTAAAAACCCTATGTCTATTACAGTTTCTCTGCGGGGTAATGGTTTTTAACAATTTTATTTGCCTAAAAGTGCCATAACACCGTCAACGATTAATATTACGCCGATTACGATAAAGATCCAATCGACCAAAACCCACTTTGCAACGATTAAGAGTATACCTACCACGAGTGTAATTATCGGCTTAACGAGTGATATCCAACCCTTCTTTTTGAAGTTCTTTACGATGGTGTAGATTTCAAATGCGGAATAAATTACAAGACCGATACCAAGTACCAAGAGCGCAATTTCGAGGATAACCCATCCGCATACGATAACCGCTATACCTAAAATAATTTCGATAACCGCGTTAACATACTTCTTTTGAACGATATCGTAAATACCGAGAGCGATAAGCACCACGCCAACGATGGTAAGTAGAACGTTGATCATGCCGGCACGGAAAATGCAGAACAAAATACCAAGCACTATTAGTGCGATTGCGTTTATTAAACCTTGATTGTTAAGTTTTTTTGCCATAAGATGCTCCTTTATATTATATGATTTGCCAATTGAAAGGTTTTTATTATTTCATCAACGTAACGAGTACTGCTTTTTGTGCATGTAAGCGGTTTTCGGCTTCTTCAAATATCTCGTTTGCATGAGCTTCTAAAACTTCTGCGGTAATTTCCTCTCCGCGATGAGCGGGCAAACAGTGGAGTACCATTGCATCAGCTTTAGCTTTTGACATAAGCACGTCGTTAACTTGGAAGCCTTCAAATGCCTTTTGACGGATAGCCGCTTCGCCCTCTTGGCCCATACTTGCCCATACGTCGGTATAAATAACGTCTGCGTTTTCAGCGGCTTTGAGGGGGCTATCGGTGATTTCGAGCTTACCTTGAGCATAGCCCCATTTTACGATTTCTGCATCGGGCTCGTAGCCGTTAGGGCAAGCGATCGATACGCTCATGCCAACCTTGATGCAACCTACGATGAGAGAGTTAGCCATATTATTGCCATCACCTATAAATGCCAACTTTAAGCTGTTTAGGGCTCCCTTAAACTCGCGTATGGTTTGCAAATCTGCAAGAACTTGACACGGATGACAGTAATCGGTAAGTCCGTTAACAATCGGGATAGAACCGTACTCGGCAAGTTTTTCGACGTCATCTTGCTTGAAGGTACGTATCATTATACCATCTAAAAATCTCGACAACACTCTTGCGGTATCTTCTATAGGCTCTCCACGACCGATTTGTAAATCGTTACCACTCAAAAACAATGCGTTACCACCAAGTTGGTACATACCGACTTCAAACGACACTCTGGTACGTGTGGATGATTTTGTAAATATCATGCCGAGGGTCTTGCCCTTAAGATGATGGTGGGCAATACCTTCCTTGTTTTCCTTTTTAAGAGTATCGGCTAAATCCAATATAGATATAATTTCAGCGGTAGTTAAATCACCGAGCTTTAGTAAATGTTTCATTAAGCCTCCTTGCAAAACATGGTTCCAATACCCTCGTCCGAAAGTACTTCGACAAGTATTGCGTGCGGAACTCTGCCGTCAATAATAAATACGTTTTTTACGCCCAAGTTGATTGCTTCAATACAGCACTCTACCTTGGGGATCATGCCACCAGAGATAACTCCCTTTGCTTTGAGCGCGTCGACCTCTTCTATTTTGATTTCCGGTATAAGAGTGTTTTCGTCCTTGGGATCGAGAAGTACGCCTTTGGTCGCAGTCATATTGATTAAGGAGTGCGCCTTCAATGCACCTGCAATTCTACTTGCAGCGGTATCGGCGTTGATATTATAGATATTGCCCGACTTATCGTAAGCGATAGTGGAAATTACCGGAATATAGCCACAGTTTAACGCGTCGAGAATGGGCTTTGCATTGACCGAAACTATTTCACCCACGTGCCCAAGCTCGGGAGCCATGACGGTTGCCTTAATCATACCGCCGTCTACGCCACATAAGCCAAGTGCAGTACCGCCAACCGACTCGATAGAGGCAACAAGGTCTTTGTTAACCTTGCCTGCAAGCACCATTTGAACTACGTTCATTTGCTCATCGTCGGTGACACGTAAGCCGTTAAGTCGCTTGGTTTCAATATGCATCTTGTCGAGAACGTTATCAATTTCCGGTCCGCCTCCATGCACCAAAACAACTTTAATACCTACTTGTGCAAGCAGTACCAAGTCGCGCATGGTAGATAGCTTTTGTTCCTCGCTCGTCATTGCGTTACCGCCGAATTTAACTACGATAATTTCGCCGTTGTAACGTTGAATATACGGTAAAGCCTGTACTAAAATATCGGCTTTTTCTTGGTTTGATAGTTTCATAAAATCTCCTTAAGTGCGATAGTCTCCGTTGATTTTTACGTACTCGTAGGTCAAATCACATCCCCACGCCGTTGCCTTTTGCGAACCGCTATTAAGGTTAACGTTAATAATAACTTCGTTTTCGAGGAGTATCTTTTTGGCAACTTCTTCCGAAAAATCTATACCCCTACCGTTTTCGCATACGCTTATAATGCCTTGGGAGGACTTGAAGCTAACGTCAATCTTATCTACGTCTATATCTTGTCCCGAGTAGCCAATTGCACAAAGCACTCTGCCCCAGTTTGCATCGGCGCCAAACATAGCCGCCTTAAGGAGCGAACTGGTAATAACGCTCTTTGCCACCTTGCGCGCTATATCTTTTGTTTCGGCTCCCGAAACAGTACATTCAAGTAGCTTGGTAGCGCCTTCGCCGTCACCGGCAATCTTGCGACACAATGCAACGGTAACCGCGTTAAACGCTTTTGCAAACGCCTTATAATCATCGTTTTCCGTATCGATTATAGCGTTTTCGGCAAGACCGGATGCCATAACGCAAAGCATATCGTTAGTGGAGGTGTCGCCGTCTACCGATATCATATTAAAGCTATCTACGACGTCGGTGCTGACTACTTTTTGGAGCATTTGAGGGGTGATGCTAACGTCCGTAGTAACGAACACCAACATGGTGGCCATATTGGGATGAATCATGCCGGAGCCCTTTGCGATACCACCGATTCTACAAGTCTTACCGCCAAGCTCAAACTCAACGCAAACTTCTTTAAGCATAGTGTCGGTAGTCATAATAGCTTGAGCAGCATCTCTACCGCCGTCTAAACTCAAGCCGTTAACCAACGACTCCATGCCGTTTGCAATCGGCGTAACGTCCAACGGTTGCCCTATTACACCGGTCGATGCAACTATTACGTCATTTTTAGATATCCCTGCATACTTTTCTACGAGCTCTGACATTTCGATTGCAACTTCAACGCCGTTAGCATTACAGGTATTGGCGTTACCGCTATTACAAATAACAGCTTGCGCGTAACCGTCTGCCAAATGCTTTTTCGTTACGATAAGCGGTGCGCCCTTAACTAAATTTTGGGTGTAAACAGCAGCGGAGGCACACTTAACGTCCGATACGATAAGCGCCAAATCCTTTTTGAGCTTATTCTTGCGAATACCTGCGTGTATTCCGTTAGCTCTAAATCCTTTAGGAGCGGTTACACCGCCTCCGATATATTTATAAGTTATCATAAAACAAGTCCTTCCGTTTCTTTGCTTCCGGTTATAATATTAAAGTTTTGAATTGCAGCGCCCGACGCTCCCTTGCCGAGATTATCGAATAACGCTACTAATACTGCACGCTCGTCGTTACCGACGACGCCAACTTGCATGGTATCTTTACCGGCAAGAGCATTGGCTGAAATAAAATTACCTTCGAACTCTACCGCCTTTACAAGCTCTTTGCCTTGATAAAAATCTTTAAATAAAGTTTTTAGTTCGTTAAGACCGTTAACGCCCTTAAGATTATCTAACTCTATGGGGACAATTACTTCCATACCCGAGTAAAAGTCACCTACTATCGGCATGAACGACGGGGTTTTAGTAAGTCCGGTAACGTGAGTCATTTCCGGCAAATGCTTATGCGATTGGGTAAGCCCATACATACGAGGAGCATCCAACAAGGCCTCCCTTCCGTCAGCTTCGTAATCGCTTATCATACCCTTGCCACCGCCACTGTAACCAGTGATAGAGGTGCAATCAAGCTTTATGTCTTTTGCCAAAACTCCGCTTGAAATCAAAGGATATACTAAAGCTATAAAACCACTTGCATGGCAACCGGGATTAGCAATTCGGTTACCTGAAAGTATATTTTTATAGATATCCTCACCTAATTCCGGAAAACCATAAGCCCAACCGGACGCAGTACGATGCGCGGTGGAGGCGTCTATAATTTTTACCTTTTGGTTTGCAATCGTTACGGATTCTTTAGCCACGCCATCAGGTAAACATAAGAAGGTTACGTCCGAGCTATTGATATACTCTTTTTTAGCTTCGGCGTTTTTACGCAGCTCCTCGGGTATAGTAATCAACTCAACGTCCCTACGAGCAAGTAGCCTTTCTTTTATGCGTAAACCGGTAGTGCCTACCTGTCCATCTATAAAGACCTTAATCATTTAAAAAGCTCTCCACTATCTTGAGTTGCTTTTTAACTGCAACTGCGCTCGGTCCGCCTTCGGACGTCCTCTTGTTAAGGCAAGTTGACATATCGATAGCGTCGTAAATATCTTGCTCAAATAGTTCGGAGTACTCTTGATAATTCTCAAGAGGTAACTCGCCCATTGTTACGCCTTTACTAATACAAAGTGCAACGAGTTGGCCGGTAATCTTATACGCAGACCTAAACGGCATGCCCTTTTTAGCAAGATAGTCCGCACAATCGGTTGCGTTTATAAATCCTTTTTCCGCTGCCTTTGCCATGTTAGCCTTTAGTACTGTCATAGTCTTGAGCATGGGAGCAAAAACGTTAAGGCACTTAAGCACCGTTTCTACCGAATCGAATACCGCTTCTTTGTCCTCTTGCATATCCTTGTTGTATGCAAGCGGTAAGCCTTTTAACATAGTTAAAAGAGTTATCAAATTGCCGTATGCTCTGCCCGTCTTTCCCCTTACGAGTTCAGCAATATCCGGATTCTTCTTTTGAGGCATAATGCTCGAGCCGGTCGAATAACCGTCATCGAGCTCGATAAACTTATACTCCCACGAACTCCAAAGGATAATTTCCTCCGAAAAACGAGATAAATGCATCATGATAAGTGAAATCGCGGAGCAAAGTTCTACTGCAAAATCACGATCGCTAACACCATCCATACTATTGAAAGTAGGTGCGGTAAACCCAAGTTTTTCAGCGGTAAATACTCTGTCGATGGGGTAAGTTGTACCCGCTAACGCACAACTGCCGAGAGGACTATAGTTCATCCTCTTTTTGCAATCGATAAGTCTATCGTAATCACGCATAAACATCGATGCGTACGCCATCAAGTGATGTGCAAACGTAACCGGTTGCGCCCTTTGAAGGTGAGTGTATCCCGGCATAACGGTATCAACGTTTTGCGATGCAACTTCGTAGATTGACGATACGAGATTTTTAACTGATGACATAATCTCATCCGTTTTATCCCTCAAATACAACCTTACGTCAACCGCTACTTGATCGTTACGGCTACGCGCTGTATGCAATTTTTTGCCCGCTTCAGGATAGCGTTTGGTAAGTTCGCCCTCAATAAACATGTGTATATCTTCTGCGTTCATATCTATCTTCAAGGCTCCGGATTCGATATCGCTTAAAATATCGTTAAGTCCCTTTTCGATTTCAATGAAATCGCTTTCAGTTATAACGCTCTGCTTTTTGAGCATTTCGGCGTGCGCAAGACTCCCCATGACGTCATGCGCATACATTAGGGAGTCTACTTTTATCGATTGATTAAATTCATTTACAAGCGCATCAAGCTCTTTGCTAAAACGCGCCGACCATAGGTTTTTGTTCATATTATTTGTTTGCGTTTTTCTTATCCATCAACGCTTTTACGGTAATAGGTAGACCGAAGAGGTTGATAAAGCCTGCACTATCCTTTTGATCGTATACGTCGTCCTCGTCAAAGGTAGCAAATTCGGGATTGTAAAGCGAATAAGGAGAGGTCGTGCCTGCATTGATAATGTTGCCTTTGTATAGTTTAAGTTTAACTTCACCGGTGACGGTTTCTTGAGTTTTATCTACAAAAGCTTGGAGTGCCTCACGGAGAGGAGTAAACCACTTGCCAAAGTAAACGAGTTCGCCATATTGTTGTGCAACAAGTGCTTTATAGTGTGAAGTATCGCGGTCAAGACATAAGGTTTCCAATACCTCGTGAGCACGATATAATATTGTTCCACCGGGGGTTTCATATACGCCACGACTCTTCATGCCAACAAGGCGGTTTTCGCAAATATCTGCAAGACCGATACCGTTAGCACCGCCAATAGCATTCAACTTCTCAACAATTTTGAGGGGGCTGAGCTTTTCGCCGTCAACGGATACAGGTTCACCCTTTTCGAATCCAATAGTAACGTAGGTGGGTTTATCAGGTGCCATGAAGGGAGAAACGCCCATTTCAAGGAAGCCTTCTTTGTCGTATTGAGGCTCGTTGGCAGGATCTTCGAGGTCAAGACCTTCGTGAGAAAGGTGCCATACGTTCTTATCTTTACTATAGTTGGTTTCGCGATTGATTTTTAAAGGAATATTGTGAGCTTCTGCATATTCGATTTCCTCTTCACGGCTCTTGATGTCCCAAATACGCCAAGGAGCGATGATCTTCATGCCGGGAGCAAAAGCTTTGATGGTTAACTCAAAACGAACTTGGTCGTTACCTTTGCCGGTACAGCCGTGGCAGATAGCATCCGCGCCCTCTTTGAGAGCTATATCAACTATTGCTTTAGCAATAATGGGACGTGCAAAAGAAGTTCCGAGCAAATAATCGCCTTCGTATTTAGCGCCAGCCTTCAAAGTGGGGAAAACGTAATCTTTAACAAACTCCTCTTTGAGATCGCAAATATAAAGTTTGCTTGCACCGGTTGCAATAGCTTTTTCTTCCAAACCATCAAGCTCGGTACCTTGGCCAACGTCACCGCTTACGGCAATAATTTCGGGATTGTCGTAGTTTTCTTTGAGCCACGGGATAATAATAGAAGTATCAAGACCGCCTGAATATGCGAGAACTATTTTTTTAATTTTATTGTTAGACATAAGTCGCCTCCGTCGTGATTTTAAAAAGTATGCACCGATTATATCCCATCAAAATGCATAAAGCAAGCATTTGAACGCCTAATTTTGTATAATTTAAAATTATTTATGCGAGATTTTTGCATATTAAATGCGCGTAAAAATTTTAATAAAACGTGGCTTGGAGTGGGCGCGGGCGACAATGCATAAAAAAAGCCCGATAATGCATCGGGCAATAAAAAAGCCTTACACGCCAAATCATACCGTTGATGATCAGCGCTTGTACCAGCTTTGTGCGTCGTTTTGTAGCTTGGGATACTGTTTTATGCTATTTTTGGGGCTCGCAAGATTGTTCAACGGTTTTTTAACAAACTTTGCGCCAAGGTACTCGCTGACAATAACTGCAATAAATATTACCGCAAAGCCGATACCCACTCGCCACGTAAGCTTTTCATTATAGAATATTATAGAAAAGATTACGCCGAACACAGCTTCCAAACTCATAATAAGTGCAGAGCTTGATGCACTTGCATACTTCATACCCCACGTCATAATAAACAATGCAACCGCCGTTCCCATTATTGTAAGGTAGGATAAATTGAATATTGCATCCCCGTTTAATACTATCGGCTCTTTATACTCAAGTGCTAAATAAAGTACCAACATGCATAATCCGCAGGATAATAGCTCGAATATAGTAAACTGTGTCGCATCTTGTCCTTTTCCTATGGTTGCGATACATATTATTTGGAGAGCAAATGCAACTCCACATAAAAGCGTCATACCTTCCCCCATAAAATTAAAAGAGCTAAAGCTTCCGTCAAAGGAAACAAGACCAACGCCGACAACGCCCAAAATAGCGGCGACAACGTTAAACGCCGTCGGCTTCCTTCTCGTAAATGCCCACATCATAAAGGGCACCATTACCGAATAGGTTGCCGTTAAAAATGCATTAGTACCCGGCGTCGTGTATTTAAGCCCTATCGTTTGAGTGACGTAGGCCGCTGCAAGAACGATACCTGTCACACCTCCGCGCCAAACGGTACTCCAACTAAAATTTTTCCAAGACTTAAACATAATTGCACCAAGTATTAGAGGCGCCAGCAAAAATCTTACCGTCAAGACAAAATATATCGGTAGCTCTGCTATAGTGTTTTTGAGTATAACAAAGGTACTACCCCAAATTATCGTGGCAGTAAACAGAGCAAGTTTTGCTATTAGCGATAAGTGATTACTTTTTGGCATAAATTAATTTTAGCATAAGGTTAAAAATTAACAAAGCATCTTGAATCCTATAATAAAAAGTGATAAAATTTTTATATCATGTACGAGGTGACTTATGGACAAAAAATCATATCGCAAGGGTTGTAATTTAGGCAAGTTCCTTGACTTTAGCGAGTTAATTGCTCTCGTAGCGCTCGCTCGTAGCACTAAAGACGTTAACGTTATTACAGGCATCAAATACGGAGATGATCATCGTGAAGAATTAGACTTAATTTATAACGACTCCGTAAACAAAAAACCCCTTCTTATTTACATACACGGCGGTGGTTTTATAAGTGGTGTTCGCAAGATGCGCAAGTACCTTTGCGCCGACTACGCTCGCGCAGGATACTTCGTCGCCAACCTTGATTACGAGCTTGCGCCCGTCGCTTTGTTCCCCTATCAATTTAAACAATTATTCAAGGCGATCGAGTGGTTAATCGATAATGCGGACAAATATAATCTCGACCTAAATAGAGTTGTTGTCGCAGGCGAATCTGCCGGCGGATACTTAAGCTCCTACGTTGCGGCAATAGTTAAGAATAAAGCATTATACGACACCCTCGGCATTGATTTTAAATATAAAGAGTCCTTTGACGTTCACGCAGCGATACATCTTAACGGATGCTTCAACGCCGAAAAAATGGCTGACCTAAACTTCCCCAATATGCCTATATTTATAAAGTCCTTCTTTGACAAGACTTGTGAAGAAATTAAGGCTTTGTCAGAGGATGAAAAAGCTATTTTGTCGCCATCGGAGCAAATACGCAATAATTATCCGCCAACTATAGTTGGGCGTTCTAAAATGGATGGTTTGGATGCCGAAAGTGTTTATTTATTGGAAGTATTAAAAACAAACAGTATCCCTCACGTCGAGTTTATGGCAGGTGGTTTAAATAGCCCTCACGCATGGTGTCTTGCAACCTTTACAAAGGAAGGAAAGAGGTGCTTAAAGATAGCGCTCGACTTTTTAGATGAAGTTCTGAACCAATAAAAAAGAACCCGATCGGGTTCTTTTTTATTCTATAAAGTTTGTAACAATTTTGCCCTCTTCCACTTCTCTCAAGTAGTACTTTTCGTCGGTGTGCCCAAGGGCTATGGCGCAACAAGGAACCATGCCTTTAGGTATATTCAACTCCGCTTTTAGCTCCGGCAACTCGTTAAGAGTACGGACAGCACCCCAGATATGACAAGCGCCTATACCAAGTTCCGTTGCCGCAATCGCCATATTCTCAACTATACCTGCAGCATTGGAATAATTGACGTTATCATGCGGAGGCGGTTGAATTATTGAGCTTACTAATATGACAGTAGGTGCTCCGTAAAAAGGATGTTCTCTGCCGGTCGACTTAAAACTTCATGCTCCCACCTTGCAATATAATCGGCGTTGGTTATTACCGTCAAAGCAAGCGAATCGTAACGCTTTAAGCCGATTGGCGCGGCATAGGCGGACTTCAATATTTCGTTTAGTTCGTCTTTTGTAAGGTTAACCCCGTTATACGAGCGAATTGTTCTTCTGGAATATAAGTTTTCTAAAGTTTGCATAACCCCTCCTTGTTTTAATCATTATACCATTTAAGTGCAGTTTTGCATATATTGTATTATGAAATTTTTAAAATATGATCGCGAGCTCGCAGTGGCATACGCCGTAAAATGGGCAAAACGCCGTAACCCTACCTATTATGATTTCAGTAAAATCGGTGGGGATTGCACCAACTTCGTTTCACAATGTATTTATGCGGGCACACGCGAAATGAATTTTACCCCAATTCTCGGCTGGTACTATCGCTCGGCGAATAATCGTTCCGCCTCATGGACAGACGTCGATTATTTATATAATTTCCTCACCAAAAACATCGTACTTAACGGCGTCGGTAACGGCTCGGGGCCGTTTGCGGAAGAAGTTTCTTTGAGCAACTTGTCAGTTGGTGACGTCGTGCAACTTGCTTATAATCAGACCGATTATACTCACTCGCTAATCGTAATAGACTTTAAGGGAAAAGTCCCTCTTGTCGCCACCCACTCCGTCGATGCTCTATATAAGCCCCTAACAGCTTACCCACACCCCCATAAGCGCTATCTCCACGTCCTCGGCGCGCGCTCCGGATGATAGATTTTACTATATTTAAAGTAAAATTTTAGAATTCTCGCAAAAGGTATTGACACATTTGGCTTTTGCCTATATTCTTTTTGTATCACGCATGCGTGCGCATACATAGGAGAAAAACATGGTTAAAACCAAAGAAAAAGCCCACCTTTTAGTTGTTTTGACTATAATTTTGGTTTTTATTGCTTCAGTTAGTTTAGCTTTTGCGACTCCATCCAAAGCTTATGCAATGGAAAGCTCGATTACTACGCCAGAGGGTCTCATCGCAGCACTTGATAATCTGTATAAATATCGCGAGAACTCGAGTGCTTATCACGATTATTCTGTCGATGCGGAAATTACTCTTACAGCTGATTTTTATCCAAAAAATTACAATGGCATGCAAAACGGATCTGTCATCACCTTTAATTATCCTGTAAAAAACGTACAAAACTATTTGGATGGCGATTTGACTTCCAACCTTCACTACGGTCTTATAAAATGTGACGATTACGGTGGCAATTTCCTTACCGTTTATTACGGCGTTACGTTAAACGCAGGTGAAGGTGCTACTATCAATGCAAATAATCGCACGCGCTACGAATATAGCGTTGGTGCAACGTTGCCTACGGCAAGCGATATTACCGCACCTAACGGAAAAACCTTCTCAAAATGGATTGTCACCGGCGATAGCTCCGAAACGGCAGTTACTTCGATAAGCGCTTCCGATTGGGGAGTTAAGAATTATACTGCAGTTTGGTCAAGCTCTACTCCCGAGCAAGGTGAAAATAGCGGAGAAGGTGAAGACCCCATCCCTGAACCCCAAACAACTGAAATCAAATATTACAACCTTCTTGGTGCAGATGATAGCGCCCTCCCTACCCTTTACACCGAAGGTGAGGCACTTGTTATTCCGAGCATCACCAAGGCTGGATACTCGTTTATAGGATTTTGCATAAAGGATACCTCCACCAATGTGGAGTCACTCCCCGAATCACTTGACGACGGCGTTATTGCGGAAGATGGATTTATCCACTTATCTGCAGTTTGGGAGCTCGATGCGCCGAGTATAGAATACCTTTCTACCATAACAAAAGATTATAACGGCGTTAGCGAAGTGCTTAACCCTGCGCATATACATAACTCTTCAGAGCCGTTAAGCTATTCCTATAGTTGGCGTTATTCCGTAGACGATACGATATATGATGAGGTCGCTACCACCGAAGCAATTTCCATCAAAAACGTTAGCGAGAGCGGATACTACAAATTAACTTTGACCGCAACCGATGCTTACGGAAACAGTGCATCAAGCAACTCCGTTCCCACTTGCGTTACCATTAATCCCATCCCCTTAACCATTGCAAAGGGAACGGTTACGCCCAATATCACTAAGCCTTACGATGGACTTGTCGATTGCGATTTTAACTTTATTTATGGTACGCATTACCTTTTGCGTGGCGCGATTGAAGGGGAAATTGCATCAGTTAGCTATGTTTCCAATTACGATGCGGTGAACGCAAACGACAATCGCAAAGTTATCGTTACCTTCGGCGCACTTGTAATGAACACGGGCTTTGACGTAAGTAATTACAGCTACTTACCAAACGCCGTTTCGCTTACTTACTCTGCTCAAATAACTATACGCGATATTACCTTGGTGACTTCATCCACACCCTCGATTACCAAAACGTATGATGCTACCGTTGATTGCAACCATAGCTTTGAGTATGGAGTTGATTATAAAATCCTTGGTGCCGTCGAAGGTGAAATCACCGGCGTTAACTACGTTGCCGTTTATGACTCCGTAAACGCATCGGAGCTTCGCACAGTTGTATTTACGGCGACCGGCATAATTATGGCAGAGGGAAAATCCGCTTCCAACTATTCCGCGCTAACCGAAATTTACTATCAAGCAAGCATTACACCTAAAGCAATAACTATTACTCCTGACACCATGAGCAAAACCTACGGTGAAGTCGATAATCTTACCAGAGACTTGCCAGTTGGCGTGAAAAGCGAAATAGTAACGGTTACCTTCGAGCGCGTAAACGGCGAAACCGTTAATAGTTATGAATATACCGCGGTTACGACCTCAAACCCCAATTACGACGTTAGCCTTGTAAGTCCTTGTTCTAATAAATTCAATATTACTCCGGCAACACCAATAGTTGTTTTCCCGAGCTTTATCGACAGAGATTACGACCCTTCGACAGCGCTCAAGGATCTTGTACCAAGCCAAAGTGATTTCGAGGTTTTCGTTGATTATTACGAGATATCTGCAGGTAGATATTTTTGGGTAGATGCAAACGTAACCCCGAGCGCTAAAACTAATAAATACCAAATGTATTTTGATCCTAACGATACCCACAATTATGATTACTCCGACATTGACGGTTGGGATCAAGATGACGGCCTTGTGTACCGCGATATAACTATAAACGTAAATAAAATCAATCCCGTTTACCCCGAGCTTCCGACAACCGACGGCCTATTTATCATACCTATTGGAGCAACGCTTGAGTACGTAAATTTACCAAGTGGATGGGGCTACGCGGAAGATAGCCAATTATCAAAAGATACCATCGTTAACATACCAAGCGGATCGACTGCAAACTACGCAAATGCTTTGGTTTTCACTCCTGACGATACCGATAACTATAATCTAATATATGAAGATCTCATTCTTAAAGCTCTCGCACCCACAGTATACTATGTATTCAATGGAGAAAAGCGCAATTTAGGTAACTTGATTACAGTTAATAGTAACCCTGAAGGCGAACAAACTGTCTCAACCAACCTCAAAAACCCATTTACAAAAATCGGTTATCACGTCTATAGTTGGACCATTAACGAAGTGGTTACAATCACCGTAGACGAAGGCTACGACGTAGGCGGAACTTATACTTTTACCGACTTATCGTTAATAGATTTTAACGTTAACGTAGAAGTTGCTTTTGCCCCAAACACCAATACTAAAATAACCATTAAACACTTCTATGAAAGCGTTTCGGGCGGTTATGCAAGCGGTGCCGACGTTATAGATTCTTCGCGCTACGGCACGTCTGACACCACTTATGCTTTGGTGGATGAGGATAGGAAAAATAAAAACGGATTTATCTATCAATACGCAACGCTTGAAGGATCTCAAGACGAGGTTACTTCTGCGACCATTTCCGCAGACGGCTCCACTATCTTCTGCTTGTACTATAAGCGTAAAACCATCGACATTACCTACGTTGATACCAATTATGCTGATCTTGGTCCTATCGGCTCTTTGCCCATCGGCAAGACGGTAATGTTCGGTGCGCCTTTCTACCTTGATAAACCGAGCAATTACGTTATCTACGGCTATAGTTTTAAGGGTTATACCGATGCCATAACCTACGAAGGCAACTCCCTTAAAGTATTTGGCGTAGCGCCTTACGTTATTACCGATCCGTCGATTGATAACCTCACTTTCACTATCGTCATGGAGCCCAACGTAAGCACGGAGTACGTTGTACGTCGCTACTTTGACGGAGTAGAAGATGCCGTTATTCTATATGGCGTAACAGGCACGACCGTTAATATTGCAAACATGAATCTACTTGGCTACGTACGCACACCTCGTGAAGATGAAGTTCTTACCGGCGTAATCAGCGGATACGTAAAAGATTTGGACGGTAATATAACGGCAGGTGCTCGCTTGGAGCTTAAAATATATTTTGAATCCAAGTTGTACGATTTAAGTTTTAGTGGAACGGAGGGCACGCCCACGCAACAAGCAAAAGTTGGCGAAACGGTAACTTTACCCGATACGCCTACTGCTCCGGAGGGCTATGCCTTCAGCGGATGGCTTATAAACGGAGCAATGTATAGTGCCGGCTCAAGCTACGTTATGCCTGCTTCTCAAGTAACAGTCACCGCGGTTTGGAGCAAATTAAGCGTACCGGAAGACACGCCTGAAGCTCCCTCCATCGATACCGACAACGGCTCAAGCGAGGACGATAAAGCCGAGCCCGCCCTTGACGGAGGTGCAATAGCCGGTATCGCCATTGGCGCAGTAGCAGGTATTGCTCTTATAACGATCCTATCGCTCATTGTCGCAAGGCGTAGTTCCAAAAGAGCGAAAATCGCTGCAAAAATCGCATTAAACCACAAAAACAAGAGTAAATAACCACTTAAACCGACTGAAAGGCATCAACGCACGACAGTCGGTTTTCTTTATTGAAAACTACAATGATATATGGTAAAATAATAGTACCAATTCGGGAGGAAATATTATGATTAGTGGCAAGAATATCGTTCTTACCGGTGCTAATAGCGGTATCGGTTTGGAAGTCTTAAAGATTTTAGCAAAAAACAATCGCCTTCTTTGCGTTGATAAAAAGGTAGACGTTTTAAATGGCTACGCAAGCGATAACGTTTTCGTTTTGGAAAAAGACGTTTCTTCCAAGGAAGCCGTAGACGAAATATTTAGCGTTGCGCTCGAAAAGCTCGGCTCCATTGATATCTTCTATGCAAACGCCGGCTATCCTTATTATGAGGAATTCGATTACGTGGATTGGGATCGCGTTGCTCGCATGTTTGAAACTAACGTTTTTTCACCCATTTATTCCTACCAAAAATATCTTGAATACCTTAACGGCAAAAAAGGTATTTTTGCTATAACCGTTTCGGCAATCGGCACAATGGCGATGCCGGGATTTACCATCTACAGCGCATCGAAGTTCGCAATGCACGGTTTCCAAGAAGGTTTACACCTCGAAAAGCCCAAAAACGTTCAACTCACTTGTCTCTATCCCGTTGCAACCAACACCGGATTCTTTAAGGCAGCCAACGAAATTGAATTCAAAAAGCCCTTCCCTGTACAGCAACCCGACGTGGTCGCTCGCAAAATGGTAAAGGGTATCGCACGCGGTAAAAAGAGAGTTAGCCCTTGCGCTTTGTTTGGTCTTTCGCGCCAACTAATGAAGTTCTTACCTTTTGTAAAAACCATCTACCTTGCTCTTGAAAAGAGAAAGTTCAAAGAGTTCAAAGCAAAAGTTGCTGAATTGAGGAATAACGACTAATGAAATATGAATTATTATCGAGCCCGATGAAAATCGGCTCTTGTGAAATCAAAAATCGTATCGTACTACCCCCAATGCTTATGGGGTTTGCACAGTTGGACGGCAAGCCCACCGAAAAGCTTATTAATTACTATGAAGAACGTGCTAAAGGTGGTTGCGGTCTTATTATGACCGAAATCACTCGCGTAAACGATAAGACCGGCTCCGCAGCTTTTGCCCAACTTGCCGCAAGCCACGATTATCATATCGAGCCACTCAAGGAGCTTGCACAACGCGTTCAAAAACACGGTGCCAAATTCTTTGTGCAATTACACCACCCCGGTAGGCAAAACATAGGTCTATTGGTTGGTACCGTTCCGCTGAGCATCAAGTTGGAAAAATGGACCAAGGGTGCATATAGCAAACTACTCTATAAACTCACGCCCTCCATTGGCCCGAAACTTTTGAGCAAAAATATAGTTCCGTCAAGCGTAGCCCCCTCAAAGTGTCCGCCAGCTTATTTTGCAGGTGGCAGAGTTCGTGCTTTGCGCTATAAGGAAATCAAGCAGTTGGAGCAACAGTTTATCGATGCCGCCGAGCGCGTTCAAAAAGCCGGTTGCGACGGTGTTGAATTGCACTCCGCTCATGGATACCTACTCCAACAGTTTTTAAGCCCAGTCACCAATCAACGTAGCGACGAGTACGGCGGAAGCTTGGAAAACCGCACCCGCTTCATCGTCAATATCTTGAGAGGAATAAAGGAGCGTTGCGGAAAAGATTTCCCCGTTATCGTACGTCTATCTGCAGATGAGTGCTACGCAAAAATCGGCGAGCCTAACAAAGGCTACGACCTTGAAGAAGGGGTAAAGATTGCTAAAATTTTAGAGCAAAACGGCGCCGATGCTATCGACGTATCCTCCGCCGGTTACGATACGTTTAACTATTGGTTAGAGCCCGTTTCTTTCGACCTCGGCTGGCGTAAATATATGGCAAAGGCTATAAAAGAAGCGGTAAATATACCCGTCCTTGCAGCAAACCTCATCCGCACTCCCGAACAAGCGGAGGCCCAGCTCCAAGAAGGAGTACAGGATTTCGTATCGCTTGGCAGACCGCAAATTGCCGATCCACATTGGGCTAACAAAGCCCTAAACGGCGGTATAATCAAGCGTTGTATTTGTTGCCTTAATTGCATCGAGTCCATGCAAAATAACGCCTATATCGGCTCGCATGGGGAGTGCTCGGTCAACCCCTTCGTTGGTAAAGAAGACGTTACGTTATCTTTGGACGGCGACGGCAGAAGTATAGTCGTTGTTGGTGGTGGTCCCGCGGGATTAGTTTGCTCGGAGCTACTTGCAAAACGCGGATTCAAGGTAAAGCTGATAGAAAAAGAAGACGTCCTCGGCGGACAAATAAATCTCGCCGCAGCCCCTCCCAAGAAAGGCAAAACAGCTTGGTTCATAGAAGATGCAGTTAACGCCTGCAAGGATGCCGGCGTAGATATTTTAACGTCCACAACCGCAACCCCTGACTTAATAAAAGAGCTAAATCCTTACAAAGTAATTATTGCTACCGGAAGCACTCCCGTACGTCCTAAATTCAACGGCGAATACGACCAAGACAAAGTAATAACTTTTGAAGAAATCTTAAGTGGCAAAGTGACGCTCGAAGGACAAACGGTTGCAGTAATAGGCTCCGGCATGACTGGGCTCGAAACCGCCCACGCCCTTCAAGATAAAGGTTGCAAGTTAACTATCGTCGAAATGGCAAAAGAGATCGCTCCCGGCACGTGGATGCAACATAAGGATGACGTAATACCGCATTTGGTATCCGCAAACGCGCAGTTTAATACATCAGAAAAGCTTGTTGAGATCGGCAAAGGTTATATTGTAACTGAAAACGTCGATACCAAAGCCATAAAGAAAATCGATGCTGATTACGTAGTGCTTGCACTTGGCTCCAGACCGCAAAACGCTTTGGCAAATGAGCTAAAAGAACTTGGATATGATCCGCTTATTATAGGCGATAGCGTAAAGGTCGGTCGCATAGCGGACGCAACCAAAGCCGCCTACAACGTAGCCGTTAACTTAAAATAACAACGTTAAAAAAACCGACCGCAAGGTCGGTTTTTTATTAGATGCTATTTCTTTTTACATTTTGCTTTTAGATTGCTAAATACCTCTTTAGTTACCTTTACGTCGGATACTAACAGTATAAGCACGACGACAATTATACCAAATACCGTCAAGGTAATGTATTGCGATACGCCGGGGATTACGAAGGGTAATCCGCTCCTATAGAACATAAAGTCACCCGTCAAACCTAATACGTGAAGGTCGATAACTTCTGCATTGATAAAGTGTAGCGCCGTACCCAAGAAACACCAGCCGAAGTCTTTAATATTGGGAATATAGGTTTTGGCCGCGTATTCAAACACCGGTATAAACAATAATCCCGTGTGTTGCATAACACTCTTTAATATGGGGAACACGAACACGCTTGTCGAGAAGATGCCGTCCGGCATAACAAAGGTAAGAACACCGCCGATAAAACCGAAAAGATAGAACATCTTCTTCATGGTTTTATTATTTAACAGCGCCGCTATCGGCACCAAAATGCCGTTTAAGTTACAAGGATACATGGGGTATAAATCCACCCATGGGGCTTTTTTAACCGTTAAATAGATTATGCGCCAAAAAACTTCAAACGCTAACTGAAAAGCAGCTATCCCTATAATGATTTTTCTTTTATCCTTATCGGATATTCTTCTGTTCGCGCCTAAAATAGCACATATCGCAACTAAAACAAGCACTATCGCAAGCGGTATAAAGTGGATCGCTTGATAGGAATAATCTCCCGGTATTCCCATGTCGCCGATAAACCATCTTTTTACGACGTCCATATTCATCCTCCAATTATAAACAAAAGTTTAAATTAATTCAATTTAGCTTCGGCAAAGCCTATGCACTCACGGCCTTTTAGAGCGTGGGCAGTATCACGAGCATTAAAGTATAAACGCAAAAGGTCGCCGTCCTTTACTAAATGGCTGGCATAAACAAATTGCTTCATCCAATCCTTACCGCATACGACCTTCGGCTCTACTATTACCTTTTTAAATTCAAACGACTTGCCGTCTAAAGAGGTAAGTAAAAATATTGCCGAGTGGCTATTGCCATCCTTTTCATACAATCCGTTTTGCACTCCGAGATAGCCGTCGGCAAGCTGATAAACCTTTAGGCAACCGCTACATAGATTGAGATAAGGATCCTTTTTATCGGGTGCAATAATCGGGGTGTCGATAGAAGTATAACCTTCCGTTATTTTATCGCTTTCGGCATAGGTTACGTAGGTGGGCTCGCAGAACTTACAGTCGTCGATATAAGTCAATCCGCAAGAATAATAAAGCCTGTTTTTGCCGTCGATATTTATAAGGAAGGGGTTGGATATAGAAGTTCCACGTTCACTAATCTCGTAATCTTTAGTGTTTGCAATTACGCGCTTCGGCTTCGTCCAGCTGATAAGATCGGTACTTTCAACAACGTAAATCTCCGACTTCCATTTTGCTAAATTTATTGCGTTTAAACCATTAAAAATTAAGGTGCGAGTTCTTTCATAAAAGAGATAATATCTACCGTCAATTCTATTAATATTGGGGCGCATGGCGCGGTTTAATACCTTGCCAACCTTTTTGAAATCAATACCGTCATCACTGACAAAGTGATAGACTCCAAAAGTCGTATGACAAAACAGATGCCATTTTCCGTCGTGAGACTCATTGGGAGTCAAAAGAGAGGGATCAGCAATGACCGGAGCCAAACCAAACGGCTTAATAATCGGGCTGTCTTCACTAACGTCAAACTTGGCATTAAGAACTTGATCAATAGTAATATTATGCATACGACGCTCCTTTAGTAGCTTCTTATATTTTACAACCTTTTGCTATATATTTCAATAGCAAAAAAATAAATGGGTGCAAAGCACCCATTTGCAATAAAGTTGAATAGTTTTATTTGCGGTAGAAACTGTTGCCTCCGATGAACTCGCGCACAAGACTTGTCGGTGGGATCTCGTCGTCCACGTCCGCTTCACGCACGTAGTTTAGAACCTTGACCATGGCGCGGACTTGGCTATAACACTCATCCCACGGCTCGATTTCTTTTAAAAGCGGATAGATATGCTTTTTGATTATGGCAAGCTCGTATAGCGTAGCACTATTGAAGATAACGTCGGCGTTCTCTTGGAACGGGAATATCCATCTCTCCTCGCCCTTGCGTACCGACTCCCACATATCAAGCGTTCTTTGCACGCTCGCGCCACGCGTTTCGTAATCCCTAACCGTGCGTCTGAGTAACCTTAAGTAGCTTGACGGTATCCTATTATGGTCATCCAAGTTTAGCGCAAGTAACGGACTAACGTATAACCTAAATATAAGGTTAGGTGACATGTCTTTAGGTAAAAGAGTGGGGTTTAATCCGTGCAAGCCCTCCACTATTATGACGGTTTTTTCGTCAAGACGTAGCTTGTGACCGTTCCACTCGCGCTTACCGAGCTTGAAGTTGAAGCTCGGTAGCTCCACCTCTTCCCCTGCAAACAGGGCGTTAAGATGCTTACTAAATAGCTCGGTATCAATGGTATTGATATGCTCGAGGTCCACTTTGCCGTTCTCATCCGGCACTATCAAATCACGATCAAGATAGTAATCATCAAGACTCATTAAAATGGGTTTTTTACCATGTACACGCAATTGCGTTGCCAAACGATTGGCAGAGGTCGTCTTGCCCGACGAGCTGGGACCGGCAAGCATTACCGCCTTTGCTCCCCTTTCGCAAATCATATTGGCTACTTCCGAAAACCTCTTTTCGTGCAAAGCTTCGTTTACGCGAATAAGCTCGCGAATTCTACCGCTTTCAACCAGTTCGTTGAGATCCGCAACCGTTTCACACTCCATAAGCTCACCCCAAGCTATACCTTCGGTATAGACGTTGAAGAAATTGGGAGTTTCGGTATAACGAGCGACTTGGTCGGGATTGTTGACGTCCGGTAGCATAAAGATAAATCCGTCACGCGAGGGCATAACGTCCCAAGTGCGCAAATATGAAGTCCTCGGCGCCATCTCACCGTAATAGTAATCGGCAAAATCACCCTCGCGATAGATGTTAAACGTTTCCTTACTCCTGTACTCCAATAATCTCGATTTATCGTCTTGACCTTGGCTCTTGTAATAGGCTATCGCTTCGGCAGTCGAAATGGTGCTACGATGTAAAACTATATCTTCCTCTACGATTTTTTTAATCTCTGCCTTGAGCTTTAAAACGTCAAAATCTTCTACGTTATGGACCTTTACGTAAACGCCTGAGCCGATTGTACAACACATTTTGGCTTGAGCGTGAGGCCATAATCTTTCGATTGCGAGAAAAATTATAAATTGTGCCGTACGCATATAAGTGTCACGCCCTGCCGCATCGTTTATAGTCAATAAAGAAACCACCCCATTTGCAGCCGCAACGGCTTTGCGAACTGATTTTCGCTCGGTTGCAACGTCCTTTTCTCTCAACGGAACGTAGTTCAACGTAAACACCCTACCTGCCATTTTAGCGGCAATAGGATCGGTTGATAGCTTGCCTTTAATTAACCCAAGTTCTTTTACAATGTCGTAAAGGGATTGGTCCGGTTTTGCGACGTATTCAATTTTATCGATAATTAATTTCATAGTATATCCTTCGTGCCCGTTTAAAATTATAACCATATATCCTAAAGATATATGATAGGCGTTGTGCTCCTATTACACGTAATTATCATATGCTTGAAAACAAAAAACTACCTGTTTACAACAGGTAGTCAACCATTACGGTGGTTGGTAGAAACGCTTATCCCATTACAAGCATATACCTAACACGATAATTACGTGTGCGTATATTTTATAATAAATACGCCTAAAAGTCAATAGTGATGTTTTTCCACACGACTTGCGTGTGCAGTTTGTTCTCCCCTCCCCTCCTCCAAGAGCGACTCTATTTGAATCCAAATAGAGTCGCTCTTTCTATTATTATAATCAAATATATTTTCGTAAAAGGTAATGCTGGAATAATACTTACTTTTGAACAAACCAAATAGCTCTTAGTATTGTTTTTAATTCGAAAAAATGATATGATTAAAAAAATTATTATAACAAAGGAAGAAATGAAATGGGGATTTTGGATATTTTTAGAATAAAAAAATTCAAAACTGAAATTAGTGAGTTAATTACGGAAAAAGAAAAGTTAATTGACAAAGTTGAAACATATGAATCTGTTATAAATGTAGAAGAGCGTGAAGCAATCACAATAAAAGATTTGTTAAATAAATTAAGAATCAAACAAGCAAATCAAGAAGAAACTATTAGGGTGTTAGCAAATGATATTTTAGCAAAACAACTAAAAGTTGCAGAATTGAAAAAAGAAGTAATTGTTTTGGAAGATGAATTATTGTATCAAGAATTTGGAGTTTACACCCCTATTTATAAATTTGCAAAATCAGAAGATTATAAAGATAAACTTTCACAAATTAGACAAAAACAAAAGGATATGATAAAAAATAAAACTGCAGCAACTTGTACAACTTCTTGGACTGTTAATGGTAGTATGAGAGAAGGCAATAAAATGACCAATCATATTATTAAACAAGTTTTGCGTGGTTTTAATTCTGAATGCGATAGTTTTGTTGAAAATGCAAAATTTAATAACTTTTATAGTTTAAAGGAAAGAATAGAAAAATCCTTTTACACATGGAATAGGCTAAACGAAGTCAATGCTATTTCCATTTCTAGATATTATTTAAAGCTCAAAATTGATGAGCTTCATTTAGCTTATGAGTATGCTCAAAAGAAACAAGAAGAAAAGGAAATTTTAAGGCAAGAAAGAGAAATCTTGAGAGAACAAGCAAAAGTAGCAAAGGAAATTGAAGAAAAAAGGAAAGAGTTATTAAAAGAACAAAATCATTATAATAATGCCTTGTCACGATTGGAAGAACAATTGACTGCAAATATTACAGAAGAAAGGAAAAAAGTTATTGAGGATAAAATTGAAGAAGTAAAACAACATTTAGTAGATGTAGATGTCGCATTAAAAGATGTTGATTATAGAGAGGCTAATCAACGTGCAGGATACGTTTATATAATTTCTAATATAGGAGCTTTCGGCGAAAATATCTATAAGATAGGCATGACTAGGAGATTAGAACCACTTGATAGAATTGATGAATTAAGTGGAGCATCGGTTCCATTTAAATATGATGTGCATGCATTAATCTTTTCAGATGATGCACCTGGTCTTGAAACTGCGCTACATAAGGCATTTGAAAAGCAAAAAGTTAATAAAGTTAACAATAGAAAAGAGTTTTTTAATGTTTCATTAGAAGAAATAAAAAAAGTTGTTAGTGAAAATCATGACAAAACAGTAGAATATATTGATAGTCCTTCAGCACAGCAATATAGAGAAACTGAAATGATAAAAAAACAAAATCAAGTTTAATTGGCGTGGAAAATAGTTCAAACGCAATCACCACTTGCCCACCAGTAGCAAATAAAAAAGTCGAACACGAAAAGTGTTCGACTATGTTTGTCGGTGGTGGAGGTGAGGGGAGTCGAACCCCTGTTCTTATAGGTTACCGAATCGCTTTCTACATACTTAGCCTGTTGTTAATTGTCGTATCCGTTAGGTCAATAGGCAAACCCCACTTCAACCAAGCACCTAAGTTCCGTTTACGGCGCGGTGCGATGCCGTACTCGGTTCCCTGCTAAACCACGCCGGATTGCTACCCGCAGGAAGTAGGTCCGACGGCTACCAATTAAGCGGCAGCGTACTGAAGATTTTGTTCGTCAGTTAATTTTTAAGTCCCGTTTTTACGGAGCCGAGCCTCCGGTATGCTTACAACCCCTTAACGTTATAAGTCGAATCCGGTACACCCCCACGTTAAGTTCATACTATTAAGTTTTAAGGTACTACCACAACAGTGGTTTATTCTATTTCTATTTTATACGCTTTGCGCTTTTTGTATACCGTCCAATGGGTAAAGCCTATCTCTTTTGCAAGCGCGCTAACTTCCTCATACCTATGCCCTACGCTTTCGACAAGGTGCGCATCCGATGAGAACGTTACGTTGCGACCACCCAACTCGTAATACCTTTGAAGTATTGGTTTTTCCGGCAAATATCTCATTTCGGCATGCCTAATATGAGTATTGATTTCCACCGTCTTATCCCTTTCGATAATCGCCTTAAGCACTCTATCGATTTTTTCAAAATACTTCGGTTGCCAGAGGGTGTATTCCTCAAACTTAACGTACCTCGTTACGTAGCCAATATGCCCTATTATATCATATTCATAAGGTACGCAAACCGCTTCATACAACAAATCTAAATACCTGTTGTAGACTTCGTCTTGCGTTTTACCCTCGAATATTTTGCCAAAATACGCATCTCCGCCGTCCATCGTGTGTATAGAGTTGATTATAACGTCGAAATCATACTTCGGAAGTTCGCCTAAATAGTACTCCGTAGTTTTGGGCGAATAACCCGCTTCAACACCAAAAGCTACGTACGTATCTGAACCTTGATACTTTTCGCGCAACTTTTGCACGCCGTTATAGTATCTTTTGAGGTTAAGTTGAGGTATTAACCGCTCGCCGGAACAATACTTATAATCCCTATCCAAATGCTCCGTTACCGCAAAATACTCCATGCCGAGTTCACGCGCTCTTTCAATAAGCGCCTGTGCCTTAACCCTGCCGTCGTGCGAGTATTTGGAGTGTGAGTGAGAGTCACTTGGAACGCGCATACTACATCTCCTCGGGTGCCTTTATACCTAAAAGCCTCAAGCCTTCTTCGATAACGGTATGGGTTGCGTATACGAGAGCAAGTCTTGCTCTTATAAACTTATCTTCTGCATTAAGAATACGGTTGTTAAGATAGTAACGGTTGAAGGACTTGGCTACGTCAACTACGTATCTCGTAACAATGCTGGGCTCGTACTTTTGTACGGCGTCCGCAACGGTTGCACGGAACCTGCCGATAAGAGATACAAGTTCTTCGCCCTCTTTACCGCTTAAGCCCTCGAGTTCATCGGAGGTAAAGGGTTTATTCAAATCGTTAACGAGTGCGCCCGCTTTACGCAAAATGCTTGCCGCTCTTGCATTGGTGTATTGTACGTAAGGACCGGTTTCGCCATCAAAAGTAAGTACCTTATCATAACTAAACGTTATATCTTTTATGCGGTTGTTGGAAAGCGCGAAGAATATTACTGCGCCAACGCCAACCTTTTCGGCAACTTCTTCTTTGTTTGCAAGAGAAGCGTTCTTTTCATTAATGATTGCATAACTCTTTTCTACCGCTTTATCCAAAACGTCCTTGAGCCATACTACCTTACCCTTACGGGTACTCATGGTTCCGTCCTCTAACGATACCATACCGAACGGCACGTGTACGAGGTCTTTATACCACTCTTTACCCATAAGCTCGATTACCTTGAACACTTGCTTAAAGTGCAAGTTTTGTTGATATGCTACTACGTACAAGCACTTATAAAAGTCATATGTGTTCTTGCGATAGAAAGCTGCCGCGAGGTCGCGAGTCGCATATAGTGTTGCTCCGTCCGCCTTTACCAACAAACAGGGGGACATATCATACTCTTTGAGGTCGACAATCTTTGCACCTTCTGATACGGTAATAAGATTTTGGGAATCCAATTCTTCTAAAACGGGAGCCATCTTATCATTGTAGAAGGCTTCACCATTGTAGCTATCGAAGGTTATATCCAGTCTATCATAGACCTTGCCAACTTCCTTTAAGGTAAGCTCTTTGAACATGCCGAAAAGCTTAAGGGCTTCTTCGTTGCCGTCCTCAATTTGCTTAAACCAATAACGTGCCTCGTCGTTAAGCTCGGGCTTTAACTCTGCTTCCTCATGGAACTTAACGTATATCTTGGTAAGTGCAAGCATGCCTTCCTTTTCGATATCGATGGTATCGCCCCAAAGCTTATAAGCAACGATAAGCTTACCGAATTGGGTGCCCCAGTCGCCAAGGTGGTTGATGCCAACTGCGTTATAGCCGAGCTTTTTGTACATCTTATATAAAGCTCCGCCGATAACGGTGGTCGAAAGGTGTCCGATATGGAAAGGCTTTGCAATATTTATTGAGCTGTAATCGATACATACCGTCTTGCCCGCTCCTTCGTCCGACGAGCCGTACTCCGAGCCTTTAGCAATAACTTCAGACAAAATCTTGCCTGCTTCTGCGTTGCGGTCGAGGGTAAAGTTGAGGTATCCGTTAACGGCCTCAATCTTCTTAAAGGGATGCTCTTTTGCATTGAGTGCGTTTGCAAAATCAACGGCTATTGCGACGGGAGATTTACGTAAAGCTTTTGCAAATCTAAAGCAAGGTAACGCATAGTCGCCAAGAGTGGTATCTTGCGGAACTACTATGTAAGAAGCAACTTCTTCTCTACTTACGCCCTCTATATCGAATAAGGCGGATATTTCCCTTTTGACGGTATCTAAATCCATTGTGTTCTCCGTTAAATTTTTATTACTCGTTGGTCTTGTACGTTAAAATAAGTCGCTACGGGGAATTCTATTTTATCGGTACAAGTGATTATCGTTTGTATGCCCTCTATTGCCTCGAATAGCGCCGTTCTGCGCTTTAGGTCCAACTCGCTCATGACGTCGTCAAGCAAGAGTATCGGACGCTCACCGGTGCGCTTTTCAAAGGAAGCGATCTCTGCAAGTTTTAGAGAAAGCACAGCCGAGCGTTGTTGGCCTTGCGAGCCAAACCTGCGAAGATCAACGCCGTTAGCCGCGATCTTTATATCGTCGCGGTGCGGACCTACGGTAGTATACTCCAAACGGCAATCGTTCTCACGCGTTTGCTTCAATAAAGCCTTCAACGATCCTTCTACGTCAGCGTAATCTACCGACTCCGTTTCGTATAGCATAGTGAGTTTTTCCTTACCATCAGTAAGCTTATCGTGCCTCTCTGCAGCTACGGGCGCAATCTCCTCGACAAACTTTTTGCGCTCCTTGATTATATAGGATGCAACTTTGATAAAATCGGTATCTACGATTTCGAGCATGCTGTCAAGCGATGGTCTGCCCTTGTAGGTCTTGAGGATCTTGTTGCGTTGAACAAGTAATGCGTTATATCTTTGCAAAGCATAAAAATAAGTTTTGCATTGTTGCGATATGCCTATATCCATAAACCTACGTCTATCTGCAGGCGACTCCTTGATTAAACGAATCTCTTGCGGTGAAAAGAATACTACGTTAAGTATTCCCATCAGTTCGCCTATCTTGGCAATAGGTAACTTATCAACCAAAATATGCTTCTTGCCCTGCACGTCGACGTAAAACTCTATCGTATGCTTTGAAAAACGCTTTTTAACCGTTAGGGTAACTTTTGCGCCAGCATCGGCACCCCATTTTATCAAATCTTTATCGCGGTTATGGCGTGAACTGCGCCCCACCGAACAAAGATATACGCTATCGATAAGATTGGTTTTGCCCGCTGCGTTTTGACCGTAAACCACGTTAAGCCCTTTATCAAAAAAGACCTTGGCTTGAGTGTAGCTCAAAAAGTTTTGTAGCTCTACGGTCGTGACTTCCATTAGTCCTCCAAATTAAAAGGCGTTACTTGGTATACGTAGTGGTTAAGCCAGTTGTAGAACAATAGGTTTGCCGTACTGTTCCAGCTATAATCGATGTTATGTATATTGCCGTCGATAAAATAGTTCTTGGGTTGCTCGATGGAAAGTCCCTTCGCCTTATCGCGCAAATACTCGTTCTTTAGGGTTTCTCTATCGTACTCGGAGTGACCAAAGAAGAAGAATTTTTTATCATCCCTCGTCTTAACTATAGATAATCCGCAATCCTCACCCTCTGCAAGCACGCGTAACTTCTTTTCTCTCCTTACGGCATCCTCGTCGATACGAGTATGGCGCGAGTGCGGTATATTGAAGGTGTCATTAAGTCCCTTAAGCAAAGGATCGTACTGAACGGTCGCCTTATTGGGGAATATACCAAACATCTTCTTGGGTAAAGCGATTTTGTCTATACCAAAATAATGGTGCAACGCCGCTTGCGCGCCCCAACAAATATATATAGTAGAAGTAACGTTTTTATCGGCGTAATCGAGGATCTCTTTAAGTTCTTCCCAGTACAAAACGTCGTCGAACTCCATATTCTCAACGGGAGCGCCGGTTATAATCATGCCGTCGAACTTCTGATCTTTGATTTCATCAAAAGTCTTATAAAAACGTTCCATATGGTCAACGGATACGTTAGTGCTTTTATAAGTGGCGGTTTTTATGAGCGTAAGGTTAACTTGCAACGGAGTGTTGGCGAGTAAACGCATAATTTGCGTTTCCGTTTCAACCTTGGTGGGCATCAAGTTAACTAAAGCTATTTCGATGGGGCGGATATCTTGCGCTGCCGCACGCTTAACGGGCATTACGAATACGTTTTCCTTTTTAAGCACGGGGAAGGCAGGTATCTCCCTCGGAATTACTATGGGCATATATTCCCCCTATTTTTGCGATTCGATCAAGGCGTTTAATACGTCGTTTACGATGTCTTCGGCGCTCTCGGTGCCTACTGATAGTCTTATGAGGTTTGCCGGTACGCCTGCTTGCTCAAGGTCCTTGTCAGACAATTGACGGTGAGTAGTGGTTGCAGGGTGCAATACGCAACTTCTGCTATCGGCAATGTGGGTTACGATACGGAAGAGCTTAAGGGCCTTTTGAAACTTGGAAGCAGCCTCTCTACCGCCCTTGATGCCAAAGCTTACCATACCTGCGCAGTATCCATTGGTGAAATACTTAACGGCTTTTGCGTGGTCGGGATCGTTTTCAAGACCTGCGTACTTAACCCACTCGACTGCTGGGTTGGACTCCAACGCCTTTGCAAGAGCCAAACCGTTTTCGCTGTGGCGAGGCATACGTAGGTGTAAGGTTTCGGTGCCGAGTACGGTCAAGAAGGCGTTCATCGGAGCCATAATAGCACCGAGGTCTCTCATGCCGACTACTCTTGCGCGAGTGATGAAGCAAGCGTTGCCAAAATCCTTTGCAAATACCAAACCGTGATAGCTGTTATCGGGATTATTGAACAACGGATAACGAGGATTACCGAGATACTCGAAGTTACCGCCGTCTACGATCAAACCGCCAACGCTCGTTGCGTGTCCGTCAAGATACTTGGTGGATGCGTGAACAATAACGTTTACACCGTATTCAAATGGACGGCAGATGTAGGGAGTGGATATGGTATTATCGCACATCAAAACCAAACCGTACTTTTTGGATATTTGAGAGAATTTATCAAAATCAGCTATCTTGCCGGCAGGATTTGCGATGGTTTCTACAAAGATAAACTTGGTGTTTTCATCGATTTTGGACTCGATTTCCTCTGCGGGAGCATCGTTTTCTACAAATCTGCACTCGATACCCATCCTCTTTAAGGTTACAGCAAAAAGATTGTAGGTTCCGCCGTATATGTTGGAAGATGAAACAAAATTATCTCCTGCGGAAGCAAGGTTCAAAACCGCAAGCATGGTTGCGCTCATGCCACTTGCAGTTGCAAGTGCGCCTACACCGCCTTCAAGGGCGTTTACCTTATCTTCAAGACCTGCGTTGGTGGGATTGCCGATACGAGTATAAAAGTATCCCGCCGCCTTAAGGTCGAATAAATCCCCCATCGCTTCGGGAGTATCGTAAGCATACGTGGTACTTTGTACGATGGGTAATACTCTCGGCTCGCCGTTTTTGGGATCATAGCCTGCTTGTACGCATTTGGTATCTATGGAAGTCATCTTTGTTCCTCCGAATTATTATCTATAATTGATTTCTTTTAGAGCACGCTCTATTTGTCTTTTTTGTTCCTTTTCCTTTAGGACTTGTCGCTTGTCTTGCCCCTCTTTACCCTTGGCTATACCAAGTTCCGCTTTTACCAGCGATCCCTTAAGATATACCTTGGTTACCACTAAAGTAAAGCCCTTTTCTTGCACCTTTTGCTTGAGCTTAAGAATTTCCTTCTTGTGCAACAATAGCCTACGTGTGCGCTTCGCGTCAGGGTTAAAGTGACTGCCCTTTTCATACGGAGAAATATGAACGCCTTGCAACATAACTTCGCCATTTTTTATGATGGCGTAGCTATCTTTCAAATTTATATTTCCAAGCCTTATGCTCTTTACCTCGCTACCCTTAAGCTCTATGCCGGCTTCATAGGTATCTTCGATAAAGTAATCATGATAGGCCTTTTTGTTGGTTGCAATAACTTTAATCATACTCTACCGCATACATTATACCATATTCAATAAAAAATGGCTATAAGATTTATAGCCATTTAATAAGTTTAATCAATTGTTTTCGGTTTTCTTATAGAGCGTTCCTCAAAAGATAGAACACGAAGAATAATACCGAACATACAAGCATAGCTACTGCAATGGCTACAGTCCATCTCTTAAATTTTGCATCCATGGTCTTTGCCTTGTTCTTGCCAAAGAAGGATTCAGCTGCACCGGTGATTGCACCAAGATTGCCCGACTCGCCACTTTGTAACATAACGACAACGATCATGCCGATTGCCATGAGTACCATAAGTACCATGAGTGCTATTAATAAACCGCTATATACTTCATACATAATCAATGATTCTCCTTTTTCGCGCGAGAAAATACACTCTCTACGGAAATGCTTTGCTATTATAGCATAACAATTGGTGCGAATCAAGCGTTTTACCGATTTTTTTATGCCCAATCTTGACTTAAGTATGTTTTTAGTATAATATATACCTATATCTTTTACGGAGGAAGTAATCATGGTTGAAAGTTATGCCATAATCTACGTCTTGGGCGCGATTATTGCTCTCACCATTATCTTGATGAGTCTTGCCTTCCTTTTTAAGGCTTTGAAAAGAGCCAAAGCGATTGGGATGGATAGCAAAGTCGTTACCGAAACAATTAAAAACAGCGCTATTTTTTCAATAGTTCCCTCTATACCGATCGTAATCGGCATAGGCATTATGATGCAGTTTGTCGGACTGGCAATACCGTGGATTCGCCTTACCGTTATAGGTGCTCTCCAATACGAGATTTTGGCTCTTGACGCTGCCGGCGGTACCGTAATCGGAGCAGATGCTAAAACCATCGCCACCGCAGTCGTTATTATGACCATAAGTATTATTTCCGGACCGTTGTTCAACGCTATCTTCTACAAGAAGTACCAAACCAAACTCTTGGAGCTTCAACAAAAGAACGAGCGTAAAATGAACGCTATCACCGGCGCACTACTCGGCGGTATGCTTGCAGGTATCATGAGTAGCTTGATCGTTGGCGGATTCTTCGGTATCGGTAACCCCGTAACCGATGCAGGCACCGGAATAACCACCTATGGTGAAATCACTTTGATTACCCTCGCTGCAAGCGTAGTATTAACCGGTATTTGTGGCATTATACTATTCGTCGGTAAACAAAAATGGATTGAATCCTACACCTTGCCCATCAGTATTTTGGGCGCTCTTGCGGTTGCGTTCTTATTCGTACCCGTGTTTGCTTAAGAGGAGGTAGCAATTATGAAAAAGTTTGATATTTTATCTACCGCCACCACTCGTGAAGGTCACAATAACCAAATGCACTTCTTGGGCAGATGCTTTACTTGGGCAGCCCTTATTATCATTTGCTTGGTTCCCATTGCATATTGCATCGCCGCAGGCGTTGCTCCCGATTGGAAGACTTTAGGCGCTTGCATGAGCTTCGTCGCAGGTTACTGGGTAATCGGTCTGATCGAAGCATTTAGCTACGCTCCCCTGCTCGGCACCGGCGGACAATACTTGAGCTTTATCACCGGCAACGTTGCTAACCTTAAGCTCCCCGCATCCTTGAACGCTCAAACAGTTGCTAAAGTAGAACCCGGTAGCGAAGAACAAGAGATTATCTCCACCATTGCCATCGCGGTAAGCTCTATCGTAACCACCATTATTATCGCAATAGGACTTATCCCCCTCGCTCTTTTCCAAGCGGAAATCGTTGAGGTCCTTAAGCCTATTTCTCCTTACGTAGTTCCCGCAATCTTCGGTGGACTCACCATGGCGCTACTTGCAAAATACTTTAAGGCAGTTGCTATACCTTTCGTTCTTTGCATCATCATTTGCGTAGTAGGCAACTTGATAGGCCTTGGCGATAGCTTGAGCCAATCCACGATGATTATCGTCGGCATGGTATTAAGTAGCATCTCCACTTTAGTAATGTACAAGTTGGGTAAAGTATAATGTTCAAACGTAACGTAATCGAGCTGATAGGAGGCACTCCCCTCCTTAAGCTCGCAAACACCAATATATACGCAAAGCTCGAGTACTTCAATCCTTTGCACTCGGTCAAAGACAGAGCCGCCTATTACATGCTGAAAGGCGCTTTGGAGCGCGGTGACGTGCAAAAAGGCGGAACAGTCATCGAGCCGACAAGTGGCAACACCGGCATCGGTCTTGCATACGTTGGCGCTCAAATGGGGCTCAACGTTACCCTTGTCATGCCGGAGAACATGACGGCAGAACGGATTGCCATTTTGCGTATTTTGGGAGCCGATTTGGTGCTTACTGCAAAGGAATTGGGCATGAAAGGTGCAATCGATAAAGCGTATGAGCTTTTAAAAGAAACTCCCAATTCTTTTATGCCTAACCAATTTGAGAACCCCGATAATCCCCTATCGCACTATGAAACCACTTCAAAGGAAATCATTGAAGATTTAGGTGAAATCGTGCCCGACTATCTGGTGGTTTGCTTTGGTAGCGGTGGCACTATTATCGGGCTCGGCAGGGCCCTTAAAGAAAGGTATCCCGATATTAAGGTGGTTGCCGTCGAGCCAAAGAGCAGCCCCCTCCTTTCTAAAGGAATATCCGGTGCACACAACATACCGGGTATTGGCGCCAACTTTATACCTAAAATTTTAGACGTATCAATGATAGACGAGTGTTTAACCGTTGATGACGAGGATGCTCGTAACGAAGCAATCAATGCAGCTCGTGAGTACGGCACGTTCATAGGGATTTCCGCAGGAGCAGCGTTATCTGCATCAAAGGCAGTTGCCGTAAAAGATCCTACTGCAAATATCGTTACCCTGTTCCCCGATACTGCTGAAAGATATTTAGGATTGTTAAAATAAACTTAAGGTCGCTTAACGCGACCTTTTTTATAAGGATTAATATGATAAACGTAAATGATAATCAAAGAATACTATTTATTGGCGATAGCATAACTGACGTTAAGTTCAATCGTAGATGCGCAAGAGGTATCGGCGGTAAAAAGGTATACTGCCTTCAGGTTGCAAAAGAGCTTAAACGCAAACATGTAGGTCTTAAGTTCTTTTATAAAGGCATTGCAAGTAACCGCACCTACCACGTATACGATCGACTTACTAAAGACTGCATAAACCTCAAGCCCGATTTAATAATTATGCTTATCGGCGTCAACGATGCATGGGAAAACTACGTTCCCGAGCAGTACCCGCCATTACTGCGTCCGATGGAACCGCATATTAAAGAAGTTTATCGTCGCATTAAAGCGGAGCTCCCAAGCACAAAGCTTATTACCCTACTACCGTTTTTGATACACACAATTGAAGAAAAGCTTCCTTTCCAAAAGGTGCTTGACGTGTTTATCGACGACCTACGCCAATATGCAACGGGTAACGCAGATGAAATCATTGATTTGCAAAAGGTATTCAACGAGGCGGAAAAATCTACCGATCCCTATCTTTTGTCTCGCGATAGCATTCACCCAACCAATTTAGGACATAGTGTAATCGCTAAAGCAATTTTAGAAAAGATAGCTTATTAATTGGTTAAATTGTTTATTTATAAGCTAAAGGCTTGCATAAGTATCATTAATTAAAAACGCGATAGTTTGGATGCCAAGCGACGTAAAATTCAAAATTCCTACGACGGGAGTTTACTTGATGCAAATGACCGAGTGGGGATTTATTTTACTAAGGTTAGCGCCTAAATATCGCGTTTTAAGTTAGTCCTAAAGATCGTAGTTTCAAACAATCGCTCGTTTATTTTGATGAGGAACGAGCAAAAATTAAAACCCCGCAAAGGGAGTGTACAATGACGTACGTGACCAGACACGGGGTTTATTTTTGTGAAGTTAGTGCTTAAAGATCGTGGCTTCAACTTAATCGCTCGTTTATTTAGATGAGGAACGAGCAAAAATTAAAACCCCGCAATGGGAGCGTACAGTGACGTACGTGACCTGAAGCGGGGTTTATTTTTGTGAAGTTAGTCGCTAAAGAAACGAGCGATTACCAGTCGAGAGCGATATTAAAGGATATATTATGCATAATATAATCCGTGTAAGAGCCCATTTGAGGAATTTGAGAGTCTTTTTTCTTCTTTTTCCAACCGGCGTAGAGGGTGAGGTTTTTATCGACCATTTTGGAAAGGTCGGCTTTTTGGGTGCAAGCCTCGTCGTAGAACCAACCGAGGAAATCATAGTTGCGAGAGGTTAAAGTGGGGAGTTCGATTTTAGCGCCTTTACGAGCCTTGATAGCATCGAGGCCCTCAAACTCAACTTCTTTGGTGTTGAAGTTAATAGTGTATTTTCTTAATACCGAGCATAAAATTGCGATAATGGTACCTAATGCCAAAACGGCTACTACTACCCAACCGATTACGTTAAAATCTTCACCCATGAATATATCTCCTCAAAATTATATCAAAAGTGCTAAAGCCGCTACTACGAGAGCTGCAAACGGAACAACCGCCATCCAGAAACCTACTTCAAACTTCTTGCGTAAATATTTACGACGGATTTCGTATCCGGTTACCGAAGGGGTGGTAATACGGCCCTCGGGGATGCGTGATGCTTCAAACGCCTTGGCGATACCATGCTTACGGCCCTTGTAAGCGTAGATATCATCGGTTCCGCTGACGTATTTTTTGTAGAACGGTAGAGCCTCTTGTTGGCGTTTGCGTAGATACGGCGGAACGTAGCCTTTAGCTTCGCTAACAACGGGAGTACCGGGGCGAAGGATGAGCCTATTGCGGGATTTGCCGTTTAGGGTAGCGATCTCGCCGTGTGCATAGAAATAATCGGCGTAATCGGTATAGATATCGCCGTATGCGGTGCCTGACTTATTGGAGTGGTACATGCCACTACCTTCTTGCAAAAGTCCCAAGCCACTGCCGGTGCAAATTTCGCAGGTGTGATTATTTTCTGCCATAATTCCCTCGTGAAGGGCATACTGCCCCTATAATTATATATATTATCATAAAATATTAATACACAAAAGTCAATACCCATTATAAACATTTAAACAAAAAAACCGCCCTTTCGGCGGCTTAAATCATTAAAGAAATCTGCGAATATCGATAGCGAGTTTTTCTTCAAGATCTATCAGGCGTTTCGTTAGCTCTTTGACCTCTTCTTCTGCGTTTGTATATTGATTAAGGTAGCGGTTAAGTGATTTTACACCCATATTGCAACCATCGGTAATCAAGTCGGCAACTGTTGCATCGGACTCATCCATCGAAAGCTTGACGTTGGTTTTCATCCAAGACATGCCTTTTGCCATGGGATTGGGTGCTTTTCCATCCGCATTATACTTAAGCAACTGATTCTTAATTTGTTCTGCGACCTCGTTGTGTTTAGCTTTACTTTCGGCAAGAAAGCTTTTAAGCGACTCCGAGTGAACGTAATCCAAAACGTCGTTGATGGAAGAAACTCCCATTTGCACACCGGCATCGCACTCTTTTAAAAGTTTAATAGTATCGTTCATAATAGCCTCCTAATAAAAAGAGTGTAGCCTAAACAATAAAAAAATAAACAAGTTAAATTATTTGATATAAAAACTTGCAAATAAAAAAATAATATCGTATAATTAACAAGCGCAAAATGAATATGTTATGGAGAGATGTCCGAGGGGTCGAAGGAGCACGATTGGAAATCGTGTATACCTCTAAAGGGTATCGTGGGTTCAAATCCCACTCTCTCCGCCAGAAGAGAATAATACGAACACCGAGAACAATTCGGAGTTCGTATTATTTTTTGCAAAAGACTTCTTTGGAGTCAAAATACCACGATGAATACGGATAATTTCAATGCAAGCCGGGCGGAAACGCTCGGCTTTTTCATATATAATCTGAACCTTCTTCCCGTTGTTGTGATCGGAGAATACTTTTTCTATAAAGATAGAATCCCTCCGATTTATTTGCCTTCTCGTTGTGGCTATCGTAGCACGGAGAAAATCGGAAGCCAACGGGAAAAATTATCGCTGAAAACTTATAAAATACCGAGAGTCGGACTTGATAAAAAGTTCGGCTCTTTTTTTATTTACGCAATATTTTTTCCTTTTTCGTTGACTTCGGGGATTAAGACCGAAAGTAGTTTGAATTATTGCTTTTCTTCGTGCTGTCGTTGCCCCTGCCGGAAGGCAAATAAATTATTCGGAGGTATTCCAAAATGAAAAAAGTAGTATTCTCAATCACCAACGTAAGAAGTAAATCGGATAAGAAATTATCCGGTTTCGGGTATTTGACGGAAGGTAATTTACTCTGTCCGTGCATATCCAAAAACAACAAGCCTTATATCCGTATCTTTGAAGACGTTGAAAAGGCTTGCCACGCCGTCGCTAACAAACAAGACGAGTTCAAGGGCTATATCACAATGTACTTTACCGAAGTTCCCGTTTACAGAGAAAAAGACGGCTCTTACGATATGCTCGACCTCGAAGTCGAATATCAAGTTTGGTACAAATTCGTAAAGGAGTAATGAAATATGGCTGAATATCAACACTTTGACGGTGAAACCTTTATCACCTTTGACATTGTTTCCATCAACGAAAGAACGAACGAAGTTCAAGTTACCGTAACTAACAGGGGCAAAATAAGCGTCATCACTTACGACTTATACACCGATGAAGACGGCGAATACTTCGAATACGGCTGTATGTACGAGAAAATCTATCTCGATGAATTTATGGAGGCTTGAAATGGACGGAAATATCAAAATCGTTATCGGCTCTTGGGGCTCATACAACGAATGCAACGAAAGAGCGTTAGGCTCAAAATGGCTTGACCTTTCGGACTACAACGATTGGGAGCAAATCGCCGATGAACTCAAAGAAGAAGGCTTTATTCTCGACGGAATCGACGAAGAACTGTTTATTCAAGACGTAGAAGGCTTACCGTCCGGTTGTAAGAATTGGGATTATACCAACCCGCAAACGCTATTTGAAACGCTCTATGAATCGGGCGTTTTAGACGACGAATACAAGTATAACGTTCTGATGGCTTACCTTGAAGTCCGTTGCTACGACGACTTCGAACAACTCGTATCTTCCCACGGCTCACGTTGGAATGACGATATCAATTTGTATAAAGGCTACGATTGGGACGACTACGGACGTGAAATGTTCTCGTGTTCCGGTTATGACCGAGAGATACCCGAACACCTGCAAGACTTTTTCGACTTTGAAGCATACGGAAAGTATCTCGGCGACTACACCGTACAAGAATACAGCGAAGGCTTAATTGAAATCTATTAAAAACAAGGAGATAAAAACTATGAAAACAACCAACGAACAAAAGAAAATCGAAGCACTCGAAAGAATGAGAACTCTCAAACTCTATCCGAACATTATCAAAGAATTTGAGAAAGAGAACGTCGTCAATATGTCTGAAAACGGTGGTTTCCTCTATTGGCTCAACGATGAACAAAAAGAAATCGTAGCCGAGTTTGAACAGGAACACAACGCACTTGTGTATCACGTTATACACGATTTTACGGGCTTCGGCGAACTGCTGACGTTCTTCTACGTTTCGGACGATGACGAAGAATGGGAATACGACCGAGCGGACTTGAAAGAAGGTTACGCCTGCGCTTACGTCAAAAATCTTACCGACGATATGTGTTCAGAGTTTGGCAGCGTTTGTTTCAGACCGCAATTCGGCGGACTTGTCAGAACAGCATAGAAGGTAGCCTATGAGAAAGCGAAACAACAAATGCTATGGATACAAAGTTTGCTATAAGGAAGAAAACAGTCGTAAATACGTTCGACACTTCCTTACATACACCTACAAACAGGCGCAAACGGCTTTGAACGGATATATTCGATATCCACCAAAAGCATGGGAAGACGATCACATTCTCGTCAACCCGATATGGAAAATCATACCCGTTAAAAAGCGCGAAGTCAAACAAGGTATTTGGAGAGAATGTCCGTTTTAAGGCATTCTCTCTTTTCAAAAACAAAATAAATTACAAGGAGATGATATAGATGATTGAACTGAACCTAACGACAGCAAACAAGCAAGAAGAACTTGTAAAAGCGTATTTACAAGAAAATGCGAGTCAGACTCTTGCCGAAAAAATCAATAACGGAACGCCGTTTGAAAAAGACGGTAAACCGTTACGGAACAAAAAGACGCTTGCGGGCTTTATGAAATATGCCTGCGAAGAAGCGAAAAAACTCGCCGAAAAAGGCGCAATCGGAACGTATGTAGATGATCCGACCGTTTACGGTTGGGCTATCCACTATTTTGAGGAAGATTCGATAGAAGGCACTTTATATACCCTCGACGGCGCCGAATACAAACCCGCACCGAAACAGTCGAAACCTATTTCAAAGACTGCCGTCAAAAAGTCGGAACCGCCGAGAGAAAAACAATTCTCTATCTTTGATATGGCGGAAGAAACCGACGAAAAGACGGACGATGAAACCGAAGACGACCTTCCTTCGCAAGAAGAAATCGACGAAATAATGACCGAGATTGCGGAAGAAGAACTCCAAGAAGAAAAACCGAAAGGCAGTCCGCTTTACCAACAATACACGCAGTTGCAAAACAAATATCCCGATTGTATCGTCGCATATCGCATTGGTGATTTTTACGAGATATTCGGAGATAACGCCGTAACCGTTGCGAACGCTTTGGATTTGACGTTGACCGGTAGAGATTGTGGGCTTGAAAGCTGCGTCCCGATGGTTGGTTTTCCTTATCACGCTTCCGACGTGTATATCGGTAAACTCGTAGATAAGGGATATAAAGTCGCCGTTGCGGAATCTCTCTCGGAAATACGAACTTTATCCGACGAACGAGAGATAGACGAAGAAACGGGAGAAGTCCTTTCGGAAGAAGAAATGCAGGCGTTTGACGGCGATATCGAAGAGCCGTCGGATCTTATCGAAGAAGAAAACGAACTTGCAAAGCACTTTGATTCCGACGTGGCGTTTGAACTTGTGGACTTGCTCGGAAATACTTTTAGCGTGGGGTGATAAAAATGATTGAAACGAAAATCAAACCGATACCGAAATACATCATCGAACGTATCAAAAAGGAAGATAAGAACTACCGGAATTACGGCTCCGGGCTTACTCGCTTTTACGCCTATCTGACGAAGAACGAC
>JAFVRJ010000015.1 GCA_017504305.1 Clostridia bacterium
CCCGATATGGACGGCGTTGAGGTTATTGAGAGAATACGCACGTGGTCGGAAATGCCTATCATCGTCATCAGCGCACGCAGTGAGGATAAAGACAAAATTGATGCCCTTGATGCAGGTGCGGACGATTACTTAACCAAGCCATTCTCCGTAGAGGAACTCTTGGCGCGGCTCCGTGTTACTCAAAGAAGGTTATCGGCTAATCGTAACGAAGGCGCAAGCCCTGTATTTATCAACGGAGCTTTAAGGATAGACTATGCCGCAGGCTGTGCCTATCTCGGAGAGAATGAGTTACATCTAACCCCTATCGAATACAAAATACTGTGTCTGCTTACCGCAAACGTCGGGAAGGTCTTAACGCATACCTTTATCACACAAAAGATATGGGGCGCGGCGTGGGAGAATAACGTAGCCTCTCTCCGTGTTTTTATGGCAACGCTCCGCAAAAAGATCGAATCGACACCCGACTCACCGCAGTATATCCAAACTCATATCGGTGTTGGATATCGTATGTTGAAAGGGGAATAATGCGTTAATCTTTTATTTTGAAGTAACGCTTGCTTTTTATGAGTTGTTTTTCAGTCAACCAGCAAAAAATAAAAAAGATTCGTAAAAAGCCATATAAAAGAAAAAACCCGTAACACCTTGTATAGAAACTACGGGCTATTCGCTTGTTAACGAGGCTTTGAATCCCATGTAAAGAAAAATACGAACCTCGATTGCTCAGAGTTCGTATTATTCCTGTTTAGTGCGGTCGATGGGACCACTCGGTATATTGTATATTATTATTACACTTCGTGGCTATAAACGATATAGTATTTACATTTGATTCTACTCGTCAGGTTGCTTTGCAACTTGTGCACCCTATTTGCTAAAGCAAAATGGGTGTACAGCTCAATTGATCATGCAAAATAAAAACACTACCTATTTTAATACAAATCCGTACCCCAACTTAATCGATAAATAGAAATTTATCAGTCACATTATAAGAATTTTTCATAACATGCCAAAACTAAGTTTGGTTGTACCGTTAATCTTTTGCCTGTATCCGTAAATCCAACCTTTTCATAGCATCGCTTGTTTTTTATCAAATCTTCTGGGAAATCAACAAGGAGGCTCTTGGCATCGGAAAGTTCCTTTTCACAAAGAAGAATAGCTATCTGCGCTATTCTTTTGCATTGCTTTTCAGGCTTGATATAAACCCTTTGTAAATAGTATTGCCCGTCTTCCAAGCCGTCAACAAACGGTGTGCGTCCTTTGCACTTATAAAGAATACCGCCCACTATTTCTGTTTCCAAAAAAATCGTAAAGTAGCGGAAGTAATCTGAATTGAGTCTATTAGCAACATCTTCCACTCCTCGCAAGCAAGGATTACCTTCATCATGATATTTCTCATATAATGGAAGAAATGCATCTTTTTGTATGTTGGATAGCTCTAAGGCCTCATTTTCCTTAGTAACTCGTATTGTTATATTCATATTTCCCTCCCAATTAGGTTACACACCAAATTATTATTTATCAGTCTCTTTTAGTAGATGTAATTATATCATAAAAAAATAAAAATTCTACTATTTGTTCATTTAAAAAAACAAAAAGGCTTGATAACTTGTATCAAACCTAATCTTCTTAAGTGGTGCGGTCGATGGGACTTGAACCCATACGGTCTCCCATACGCCCCTCAAACGTACGCGTCTGCCTATTCCGCCACGACCGCAAATTCAGTTCGGACATTATATTAGCACATCAAAATTAAATTTGCAACACTTTAATTAAATGTTTTAAAAAAATAATTACTAATATATTGGGTATTGACACCTATATGTTATACCGCTATACTTTAAATGTAACATCGCACTACTTTATTATTTTTTGTTTACAATCCAATCTAATGAAAAAAATAAACAAATTAATAATCCTAAGCTCTATTTTACTCTTCTCTCTTATGGCTATGAGTTCTATTTTTACGCGCATTTTTAAGCTCCCATCACAACTTACGATCGATTTTTCACAAGATAACGGTAAAATCACGCACGGCGCGACCGGATTCTTATATGGAATCGCCGAGCCAAACGTTCCAAACGGAAACGTACTCAAAGGAATTGCCCCAAAAGTGCTTGCTACTCGTGTGCCAAAAGGTTTACAACATCCATCCGGAGATATATCACAAGTTGAAGATACTTTTTTTGAAAACGGTGGTGAAAATGCGGTAATTTATATGCAAGATATTTACCCCGAGTGGTACTACGGTTACAGACCTGACTATCTCGAAACAATGTTAAACGTCCTTGACGATTTAATTGCTTGCAAGCATTCCGATAAATTTATTTATCAACCATTTAATGAGATGGATAACGGGGTTTGGTACGGTGACTTTAGCGTTAAAGAAAATAGAGTTAAGTTTTACGAGATTTTCGAAGGCGCTTATAAGCTTATCATAGATAAAACCGGCGGATCAATGGTCGCCGGACCCAGTTACTGCAACTATAATCACGACTATATAAAAGAATTCTTAGAGTATTGTATTCAACACGATTGTGTGCCCGAGGTTATGGTATGGCATGAGCTTGGATGGCACTCCCCCTATGGACTACGCGATTCAGTTGAAGACTATAGAAAACTTGAAAAAAGTCTCGGATTATCTGAGCTGCGCATAATTCTCGACGAATACGGCGCTATGAAAGATATAGGTGTGCCCAGCAAAATGATGCAATACATAGCATCGTTTGAGGCCAAAAAAGTAGATGGATGCCTGGCGTTCTGGCGCATACCAAACAACTTAAACGAGCTCGCAGTTGATAATAACGTGCCAACTGCTATGTGGTGGCTCTATCATTGGTATGGACAATTAAATGGTAGCTCATATTCGGTTACAAAAGCACGTCACACGATAGATTATCTATCGGGCGTTGCATCTACTATCGACAATGAGGCAACCATATTATTTGCCGGAGCCGAAGGTAAAACACAAATAAACTTAACTAACCTTAATGATTTATCCAAATTCAAAAATGCACAATCACTATCATACACTATTGAGTACCTTGACTTCCAAGGGTTACGTGCAAGTTGCCTTGGACCAACGAAGCACGTCGAAGGAGTTGTGCAAATTAATAATGGTAAAGCAAAAATCATAATTCGAGATCTTAAACACACAAGAGCATATAAACTTATAGTTAATCCATTATACCAATCAGAGTCGGAACGTCAAAAGGTATATGAGCCAACTACTCGCTATGAAGCTGAACATTTCGCATCTTCTAAAGCGATTGTCAAATATGATAAAGTTCAATATGCAACCAGTGGAGATGCCGTTAGACTAAATAAAAGCGATATTTTGACTTTTAACGTAGAGGCTCCACAAGACGGCAACTATAATATTAATTTAGTTTATGCATGCAATAAAGTAAAGGCTGGCGAAAGAGTCAGTTCCAACGTTAAAGTAGCGATAGATAGTACGTGCAAAGAGTATAACTTGCCCAACACTTTGCAAATTGGAGCAACGTCTTCTTATCAAATACCAGCCTTCCTATCAAAAGGTACGCATACCATCAAAGTCCAAGCTTTAGATGATGAAACTATTATAGATTTTATCGACTTAATAGAATTAAATTTAAAGCACGACACCTTTAAAGCAATTTACTTAAACAGCGAAAATACGGATGATGAATATATTGTAGTGGTTCCCCAAAGTGGATATTATTTAATTAGCTCCGATCAAACTATAACCTCACTTAACGGCGAAGAGATCTACGCTGATAATGGATCGAGTATTTACCTACAATACGGCATAAACGTATTTCAATCCGAAAAATCCAATAAGGACATTACCTTCAAGTTAGATAGTGATCGATGTGATTATATACAACCAGAACCAAACGAAGATATTAAAATTGTCAAGAATAACAACTCACCTACGGGAACTTATATCAAGGACGCTCCCATTGGTGTTATGGTGGAATTTAACTATACTGTACCAATTGGAGGGAAATACGCTATCACTATAGCTTATGCCCAACCAGAGACAAGCGGACGCCATGATTATAACGTAAAGCTCGTAGAACGATATGCTGTTATAAGCGTAAACGGCAAAAATCAATCCACCTACTATTTTGCTAACACTTATTCAAATGATACTTTTAATGAAATTACAATAAACGTCGAACTTGAAGAAGGTCAAAATACTATATCTTTGGTTAATGACGGACATTATAAATGGGGAGAATTGTTGCCAAAACTCCCCAATATAGCCGGTATAAGCGTAAATAAAATTGTAATGTGATTATTTAAAAAGCTTCTTAAATATGCTTTGTTTTTCCTTTTGATAGACGCCGATATATTCGATATAAGGTTTAAGTCGGCATTTATCAATCACAATCTTAATTTCATCAGTTAAGATAGCTCTCTTAAGGAGGGCTATTCTTCCATACCCTATCGTTTTACCGTCGTAAACCTTTTTGAACACTCCATTTACTTTAGCGAAAATGCTAAACGCTTCGATCCTTTGAGAGAACGCTACGTTTTCTACGAGTTTAATCTTATCAACGTTATATTGTTTATCAAACAATATATTTATCTCGTAGTTTTCAGCTTCATTTTTTGGGGTGTAATAGCTGTTGGCATCAAAACTATTCTTATTGTATGAATATACTGTTACGTTGCGAATTTTATTTGAGCTTTCATGTTCCGGTGCTGTAATCTTATCAATACTTACAGGACTACTAAAATCAGCTCTAATTCGATCACCAAACTTAATAAGTCTTGCTACGTCAACGTCGTTAATGCGTCCAGTTTTATCCGGCGGAACGTTTAAAAGCAAAAGTGAATTTCCGCCAACTGCACCATAGTATATATTCATCAAATTGCGAACGGATCTCACCCTATGGTCCTGACTCTTATGATAAAACCAACCCGGTCTAATCGAAACATCAACCTCCGCAGGCGACCATACGAAACTATCGTATTGATCAAGTTGTGATCTATCACCAAGCTCTTTAGCAAGGATATCTTTTTCAACCAACAACTTCATGTTTTGTTTTTCGGACTTCTGACTATCCTCCATAATAGCTTCTTCCGAAACTGCAAGGCGCGGAATAACGTTAAACTCCCCTTCTCTTGCAAAACCGCCTTCATTGCCCACCCATCTTACGTCAGGTCCACAATTGGAAATTACCGTTTTAGGGCTCAACTTACGAATTAAAGCATAATAACGTTGGAAATCGTATACTTGCTTTTTCTTTCCGTCCGACTCCGCTCCACAAGCGCCATCAAGCCAAACACAGAAAATATCGCCGTATCTCGTTAATAATTCCGTCAATTGCGCGCAATAAAAATCATCGTATTTATCAGTCGAATAATACTTGGAGTTGCGGTCCCAAGGCGATAAATATATACCAAACTTCATGCCGTGCTTTTTGCAAGCATCAGAAAGCTCTTTAACCACGTCACCTTTTCCGCCCTTGTAAGGACTGTTTTTGACTGAATACTCGGTAGTATCCGTTTGCCACATACAGAAGCCATCGTGATGTTTTGCAGTAAAAATTATGCCTTTTACGCCTACGTATTTTAAAACCTTAACCCATTGCTCCGCATCTTGTTCGGTTGGATTAAATAGGTCGGGTGAAAGAGTTCCGTCAGACCACTCTTTTCCTGCAAAAGTGTTTATACCATAATGTATAAAAGCATTAAAGTTCTCGCGTTGGATTGATTTTTGTACCGTTGATGGCACAATCGACGTATACTTAATTAATTGTTCTCTACTACTCATTATTTGTCGTTATAATCAAAATGTGATTGGGGTTGACCTATTTTTACAACAAAGTTAACAGGATTTAACAAGAATTTTGCTTTAATAAAGCTATCGTATAGTTTTGATCCATAGGGCTCGACGTCTACGACAGAATTTACTTCGATATCTTCAAGCCTAAAGCCTTCGTAATATGGTAAAGTAACAACCTTTTCTTCCCCTGGTATAAGATCAAACCAGTTGTCGCTAAACGGAGCGGTCGTAACCTTGTTATGTAAACGAACAAGTCGTGCAAATTTATCAGCTTTTACGGTAATCTCAATTACACTTCCAATTGCATCTGCAGTAAGCGAATAACCTGTTTTAGGTAATTTTAGGAACTTCTCATATGCAAACAATAGCGATTTACGGTTTACAAGCTCCTCGCCGTCATATAACTCTGCAATCAAAGCTGTTTTAGAAAGATCATATTTGGATTTTAGCGCAGAAACCTTTATGACGTCTGCCACGTTAACGGAACATGTATTTGCAACGACTTCAAGCTCTTTGGTTTCCTTAACACCATCGTTAAAATCGACGAGGTAATATTTTAATTTAAGATTAAGATCACATAAAGTATCGTTTAAAACGTAAAGTTTAACTTCCTTTTTGTCTTCTTCTATCGATACTGATACGGGCGCAAAAAAGTGCTTTGCCCAGTATTGTAAAGCTTTGTAATTGCCATAGTAGTCGATGCTTGACCAACTGCAAACGGGCCAACAGTCGTTAAGTTGCCAATAAAGCGAGCCGTTAGAGCGCTCACGATTACGCCTCCAATATTCCGTTGCATCTTTTATGCACTCCATTTGACAAGCTTGTGATAGATAGACGTAGTCTTCAAAATTCTTGGGAAGTCTAAAGCGCGACGTAATGTAATATTGCATCTTTTGATTACCAAGCATGCATTTTTGGTGTGCAAGGAATACTTCGGAAGTAATATTGTAATCTTCCCTGTCGGCATACTTTTCGATTGTCTTGAGGTCAGGTAAGCTCTCAAAACCAAATTCCGAGCAGAAGCGTGTATCTCGTTTGCGGTAATATTTAACGTCTTGAAGCCCGTGCCAAACGTTCCATAGATGGTTATCGCCATGGTTATCGCATGAAACACCCTTATTAAACTCAACACCTACAGGCGAGCCTTCTACAAATGGGGTTACGCTATCGTATTTACGAAGCTCGCTCGGCAAAGTCTCCCAGAAAAACTTTTTATTGTGATCAACAAAACTCTTATGCCAAAACCAAGTATTTGACATTTGCTCTACTTCATTGTTACCGCACCATAAAGCAAGGGCTGGATGATGCCTTAAGCGCTTAACATTATAAGCAATTTCTTCCTTAACGTTAGCCAAAAAACATTCGTCAAAGAATGGATACGGCCTACAAGCAAAGCAAAAATCTTGCCAAATTAAAACGCCATAACGGTCACATAACGAGTAAAACTCATCGTCTTCATAATAACCACCGCCCCAAACACGGATCATGTTCATGTTTGCTTCAACGGCTGACTTAACGTAGTACTCGTAGACGTCGTAATCGATTCTATCTGGGAAGGAATCTGCCGGAATCCAGTTTGCTCCTTTGGCAAAAATCGGCACTCCGTTAAGCTTAAAGCAGAAGTTAGAGCCGTATTTATCTTTGGAGCGATCGAGCTCAATTGTCCTTAAACCAACAAATTTACTTTGACTTTCGTATTTACCGTTTTCCCCTATCAAAACTTCAACCTCGTAAAGGTATTGCTCGTCGATAGGATTTAATTCGTGAGTCCACCAAAGCAAAGGATGTTCTATTATTATCGTACGATTAAAGGTATTGTTCAATACTCCTTGCTTTGTAATTACGTTGCCATTAGGTTCTTTGACGTTGATTGTGTAATACTCACCGCCTAAAGAACTAACGTTGCCTTTTAGCACACAATTAACGTCCAACTCTACTTTACCGTCAATATGCTTTTGATTGATTAAAAGATCGTCAATAACGATGTTGTTGCCATAATCAATATATATATCCTTTAGAATACCACTGCAAGCAATCTCCGGACCCCAATCCCAACCGTAATGGCTTTGATTTTTACGAACGAAAATACGTTTATCAAAACCTTTAATCATATAATTCTGCCCAATGCGTTGCGCCTCGGATGAAGCGTAAGCTATAGGAGAATATAATATAATTTTAATTGTGTTTCTACCAACGTTAACGTAAGGCTTAATATCAAAACGATATGCAATATGTGCATTATTAGTTTTAGAAACAAGTTGATCGTTAACATATACTTCCGCAACGGTATCGAGCATATCCGCACATAAATCAATTCTTTCACTATTGATTATGCCTTCAGAAAGCTCAAACTCTCTTTCATATTGCCAATCCTTATTTGCAACCCATTTAGTTTTTTCTTCGTTAGTTTTTTCAAATGGGTTCGGGATTATACCCGCCTTGAAAAGATCGTTATAATTGGTAGAAGGAAGGTTTGCTTCTATAGCAATATCGTTATCGGTAATGTTTTTTAAAGTCCAAGATCCGCGTAAAGAAAATTTCATATATGCCTCCTCAAATATTTTAACACAAGTTAAAATAGTAATCAATAGAGAGTGTGTAAAGATCGTTTACAAATAAGATGAATCATGTTAAAATTATAACAAGGAGAATTTATATGGAAAACAACGTTAACCCTAATGAAGCAATCGTAAACAATAAAGATAAAAAAGACCTTATCTTTAAATATTCCGCACTGGTACTTTGGGTAATTAGTTTTATCTATTTCACGGTGTACGGATTCTTACGCAACCCCTTCCTTCCTGAAGGAACGGCAAGCGAAATCGGACTCGAGTTCCCTCTTGCCTTTAAGTTTTGGGGCGTTACGTCAGGCGCTGCTCTTGCTGTAAACTTATGCTACATCTATAAAAACAACGAGTTTAAATATTCAAAAGTAAAAACCATCGGTTACGTTTGCATGGCACTCGGCGTAATCTGCATTATGACTTGCGTACACGTACCGTCGACAAGAGTATTTGGGCTACAAATGATAGTACATTGGGGAACCGCTCTCTCGTTTGCATTATTTTTTGCCGCTGCATTAATCCTCTTTTTATTGTTCCCGAAGAATAAAAATAAGCAATATCTAATTACTACCTATTGCTTTGCTGCATTATTGGTTGGAATCGTAATAGCGCTTATCATTTGGGGCAAAAACGGCTTTATCGAAAGCTTGCCCATGTGGATGGCATACATTATAATTTTCCTTGTTAACTTCACAAAAGTATATAAGCGCACTTAATATTAAAACGACTTTAGCTTAATATAGAAAGAACTCGACTGAAACTTTAATAGACATAGGGATTTTTAAGCAATAACAAAAGTGTAGCCCACTATACTTCGCAAAAAGCGAAATATGGTGGGCTTTTCTTATCCACAGAATAGTTAAATAATTTAGTTATATTTTTAGCCTTGTGGCTAAAAGTGATA
>JAFVRJ010000016.1 GCA_017504305.1 Clostridia bacterium
ATTGTATGGATTTTTTATATCGTACAGTGTTTTTATTAAATTTTGTTTATATTCTTCAAAAGAACTATATATCCTATAACTTATTTGTTCGGGAAAATTGAATTTTATTTGCAAATCTTTTATATAGCCCGATGTTTTTTTCTCCCATTTTTTATATAATGGGTGTTTTGAAACATAATTGTAATGAAAATCTACAAAATGCTTGAATATATTTTTTGCAGTTTTCTCATAATTGACTCCGGTTAGTTTTGAATACACATAATCATTGAAAAACTCTTTCCAATACTCATTAAATAATTTTTTACTAATTATTACAATATCAACATCTGAATTTTCATTAAAATCTGCATAATTTTTATCCGGCGAGAGACTATATCCTAACAAAGAACTCCCACATATCATTATATCATTTGTAGTCACATTGAATACTCCTGCCATATATACGCGAAATTCTTGGTATTTGCGAATGGATTCACTTCCGAATTGATTGACAAAAAACCACGGAATAGGATTTCCCATAATTTCATCGGCGATTGTTGATAGTTGACTGTTCGCACTATTTTCTATTTTTGCTTTTAATTCTTCTTTTGTCATTTTAACAACCTTGTACTTTATAAATGATTTTTAGTTAAAACTGCATTTATCCAGCCGTTATTTCTTTTAAGTAAATCTTCCGAATTATAAATTTCCACAATGGACAGATTTGAATTTTTGCAAAGTTCCTTTAATTTTTCTTCGTCAATATATTGATAAAATCTACCATTTTCAATATTTGTGCCATTTCCATATTTCATAGACAAATAAATATGTCCGCCCACTTTTAATGCTTTATTAAGATTATCAAAAGCAAGTGGTAAGTTATTAGAGTGTAAAAGAGAGGCACAAGCCCAAATGCCGTCAAACGTTTCAATATAAGGAAGATTATGAAAATCACATAATTCTACGTTTAAGCCGTTTGCTTTTCCATTATCCACAAATTCGCTCACATTATCTATGCCTAAAACGTTATATCCCTTGCTTTCAAAATAAAGCATATCACGACCACTACCAAAGCCAATATCTAATATTTTTGCCCCTTGGAAAAGATATGGTAAAAATCGGCTATAATGTTCAGTCATATCAACTTTTTGGGTGGTAGAAATGTATTCTTTGTAATTAGTAGAATAGTATTGTTTTGTTTTATAACTTGCACTCATAATAGAACCTATCTAAATAATTGTTTTTGATAGAAATTTCCAAGTCAGATTTTAAACTACCGCTTAAAATATTAACTAATTTTAGATTTCTTTCTTTTAATGTTTCAATAGTTTGCTCGTCAGGGATAGAATTGCTTTTTGAAGAATTGCGTGCCCTTGAAGTTATAACTAAATTCCAAATATCGTCTGAATACATAAAACTCCAAGGAATAACGTGGTCGATACTAATATCGTCATCATTTAATTCTTCGCCTGTATAAAAATCTATTGCCTTACCCGAATATTCTAAAAGCAAAGCGTCTTTATATTTTTTCAAACTGTTTCTACGTAATTTTGTTTCGCTTATGCCATTTACCTTACTTGCAATTTTAGGGGAATAGTTAAATTTTTCTAATAATTGAGTCCATTTATAATTCATTAACTTTGAAATGATTATAGAGTATTCTGCAAGTAATTGTGCGTTTTCTTTGGTAAATATTATCTTTGAAATTTTAGGCGTATATTCGTAAATATCAATTTCGGAATCGTTTGCAATCTTAAAACGCCAGCAAACGTTCTCGTGTAAAGTTTTTGTAATATGTTTAATTATTTTTTGGTATGTATCAGGGGCTGTTCTTTTTATTTCTATAATCGCTTCGTCATACCATTTAGGAATTGCCGAATTAGTTATATTTTTATATAAATCAATTAAAACTTTTGTATCTTTACAAATAACAGGCTCTTTATTTGCGTAAGGGGCTTGTTTCAAATTAAAATAGAAAATTTGATTCCAATAGTATTTCAGCATACATTTAGAAATATCGTCAAAATCTATAACGAAATTATTATCTACTATTTCATATTGAGAGAAAGCGATATTTTCTATCAACGCACTACCAAATGCCAATTTATATGTGTTGTCGTTGTGCATCTCGTCTAATATCTTTAACCATTGATTTACATAGCTTGGAATCATAAGACTTACCCTTACCTAAAAATCTTATTAATATTATAGCATATAATAGCGTTTTTTTCAATCCCTTACGGTATGTGGTGAACAATAAAATGAACGAAATTTTATTTTTAATCACAAAATAATATAGTCACCCTAATTACCCGAAAACTTCTCCTAAAATCCCTGTTTGACTGTAGGACGTGTGCTTGTCTTGATATAAATGGGCTCGCTTTTGAAAAACAAAAAACAACCTAAACCAAACACTTTTTTAATGTTCGATTTGGGTTGAAGTTGATATACCAAAAAGACCTAACTCAACTGCGAGTTAGGTTATTTTTTTATGATTCTTGTCGCAACCAACCTACGCCTATTGCCCTTATTCTCTTGACTTTTACTTAATAATCTGCTAAAGTAAGAAAAGTAAGAAATATAGGAGCATTTTATGAAGTATGAAAATAATAACGAGCGTTTTATAGTTAGCGTTAAGGTTGGCCCTAAAGGACAAATAACTATTCCCGTAGAAGCAAGGAAGATGTTTAACATTACTGAAGGCGACACCATTATGGTTATGGGTGACGTTTCGCGCGGTGGTATTGCTTTGGTCAAAGCCGATGACTTTTACCCCATCATGGAAGGAGCTTTAAACCATGGTAATAAAAACTAACAACTTGCGAAAAGTCTATAAGGACGTTGTTGCCGTAGATAACCTTAATCTCGAGATTAATGATGGCGAGCTTTTTGCCCTACTCGGTGTCAACGGCGCCGGCAAAACTACCACTATTAAGATGCTTTCCACTTTGGTTAAGCCCACAAGCGGTGATGCAACTATATGCGGGTATTCTATTTTGAAGGATACAAACGAAATTAAAAATCTTATCGACGTATCCTTCCAAGAAACCTCTATCGCAAGGCGTCTTACCGTAGAAGAAAATATCGATTTTTATGCTCGTTTAAGTGGGTTTGACAAAGAAGCTACTCAAAAAATAAAAAACGATATAATAAAAACTTTTGGGTTAGAACAAGTTAAAAGCAAACAAGCAAGCAAACTTTCAGGCGGTTATCAAAGAAAGTTATCGATCGCTTTATCATTAATTTCGGGACCTAAAATCCTATTCATGGATGAACCAACTTTAGGTTTAGACGTTATTGCACGCAGAGAGCTTTGGCAAACTATATCTTTGCTTAAAAACAAAATGACGATTATCTTAACCACCCATTACATGGAGGAAGCCGAAGCCCTTGCCGATCGTATAGGTATTATGAAAGATGGTCGACTTTTATTCGTTGGTACCAAGCAAGAATTGTTTGACGCCACCTCAAAGGACAGTGTCGAAAACGCATTTATTGAGCTTGTAACAGGAGGCACACACTAATGAAATCCTCTTTACAACGAATACTCACTCTCACCAAAAGAAATTTAATTGAAATAATAAGAGATCCCCTCTCCCTTATTTTTTTGATGGGGCTTCCGCTTGTTATGGAAGTATTATTCTATTTTTTATTCCACGACCTTACGGCACAGTTTGAGATGAAATATCTTGCACCCGGAATAGTGGTATTTTCGCAAGCCTTTTTATCGCTATTTAGCGGTATGTTGATAGCAATTGATAGAAGTAGTTCCTTCTTAACAAGATTGTACGTCACCCGCACAAGATCGTACGAATTTATAACTTCTTACGTACTATCTTTGTTACCAATAGCGTTAATCCAATCTGTTATCTTCTTTATTATAGGCGGTATACTTGACACAAGCATCTTCCAATTAAATATGCTTATAGGTATATTACTTTCCCTTGTTACCTCAATACTGTTTATTGGGATTGGTATATTATTAGGATCAATTTGTAACGAAAAATCGGTAGGTGGCGTCGCTTCCGTAGTGATAGCAGGTCAATCGGTTTTGAGTGGCATGTGGTTCCCTACTGAAGGTATTAATCCAAGCATGGTTACATTTATGAAATGTCTACCATTTAAAAATGCAACGGATTTGTTGCGCAACGTGATAAACGGAATTGGAAATACTTTCAACGATTTATGGCTACCACTCATAATAACCGTTGTTTACGCGCTGGTTGTTTTAATAATTGCAATAGCGGTATTCAAATATAAAATGAAATCCAAGTAATAAAAATCCCCGCTCGGCGGGGATTAATTTTTATTTCTTATATACCACTGTGGTTATGCTGTATGCGGGGATTGTTATCGTTTGTCCTCTATCGCCACCACTCGCATTACGCATACCCGTAGACGATGAACTTACATCTACAGAGTATAGCTCGTAAATACTATAATCGTTAGGAAGCCCTACGTTAAATAACTCTATCGCTTCGCCCTCGTTTATAAATACGGTAACTATATCGCCGTTAGGATTCAAAAATGAACAGTTGCGTATAGGTGCGCCAACATTATCAGATAATTTGATTTGAGAGTCAACCCTTACCGCACCCCTTTCAATATGCTTTGTAAACTGTCCAAAAGCATAGTACCTCAACGGTATATGAAGATCATCTTTATCTTCAACGCTAACATATAACAAACCGTCTTCATAGTGGTAACACGATACGCCCAACCAATGTTGCCACGACGTAGCGTTAACGTACGTAAGATCATCCATTATGACGTTTGCAATAGTGTACGCCGTGTTCATATCAACCCTGCGTCCGTTTTGCATTTGGCACCACTCGGTAACCGAAACGTCAATTTCGGGATAGTTTTTCTCAATATATCTATTAAACGCCTTCTTTTCTTCCGCGCTTGCCCAATAGCTATGTACGTCCAGCTCATCGAGGTGATTTTTGATTATCGGTTCAGACATGAGTTCTTCGATATATTCGTAAACTCTACCTGCCATAACGCCACTTTCAAAGGCGGAAAGTTTAATGCCCTTAAGCTTTGGACGGCTTTCCAATTCCTTGAGGAAAACCTTATAAAACTCCTTAAGCTCCTTGGGCTCAAAGTGACATCCTTCTTGACCACCCTTCCACTCCCACTCCGGCTCGTTGACCGGCGAGATCGATACGACCGGCACCCCTTTATCTACAAAGTACTCGGTGATATCGCACATATAAGCGGAAAATGCTTGATAATTTTCGGGTGCTAAATTACACTTGCCGTCACTACTGTGACCTTTGCCGTTGATTGTAAGAGAGTTGGGCGGACTGTTTGCAAATATTACTACTTGATCTGCACCATACTTGAGCGCAAGATCCAACATATATTGTCCTTCTTGATCGCGAGTGAAATCATAAGTGCCATCTGAAGTCAAAAAGCTTTCGACCGTGCGCCAATAGTGGGAGTATCTACCCTTGTCGCGCGTAACGGCCGCGCCTACGTTATAGCGGTAAACACTTAATCCCAAACCACTTTCCTTATCATATAAAAGACGGGCTATGGCCTCGCGGATGTCTTCGCCATCTTCCGTAGTGGACTTCCAACCGCCTACGTCCGGCGCCCACCAACATCCTGAAGTACCAAAACCGCCACTAAAGATTTGATAGGTTTTATCTAAATCATACACAATGCCGTTCGGCATAAAGCTTCCTCCGTAATATAATCCGCAGAATATTGCAATGGCCGTTACCATGCTGAAAAATATTAAAATGATCGCTTTTAATCTTTTTCTCACGTACAATAATATGACTATTGGTTATCTTTGGTTAAGCTTTTCAACCAACTGCTGGAGCGCCCTTCCACGATGGCTAACTCCGTTTTTTGCCTCCTCTGTCGCGGTACCGAAACTTTCACCCAAATCTATTGAATAAAATAAATTATCGTAGCCGAATCCGTTGTCGCCTGTTTCTTCGTATAAAATTTCACCTTCAACGTTGCCTTCGGCACGGATGACTTCACCACTCGGAAAATATAAAACTATAGTTGAGTGGAATCTTGCCTTTCTGTCGCTAATTCCATCCATTTCTTTAAGGAGTTTTTGGCGATTTAATACGTCGTTGCCGTCCTCACCGCCATATCGCGCCGAATAAACGCCCGGCGCACCACCAAGTGCATCCACTATTAAGCCCGAGTCGTCGGCAAGCGATGCTTTGCCGGTAAGCTCGGATATCACCTTGGCTTTTTTAAGAGCGTTGCCATAAAAAGTGTCGGCATCCTCCTCTACGTCAACCGAAATACCCACTTCCTTAAGCGACATTACTTTAAAATCGTTGCCTAAAATCTGTCTAAATTCGCGTAATTTGTTGGCGTTGTTGGTCGCCGCAATAAGTTCTATCATAACTCCTCCTATCACAGCAATTATACCAATAGTTGACATTTTTTGGCAATACGCTCTTTGTCATTTTTACCTATTTATATCTATAGTTAATTAGAATAATTAATAATTGCTTTTCATTTTGTTTGACAAAGATTTTTTATAATAATATAATTAAAAAAAGTGTCAAGGAGTTTTTAATTTATGGCGAAAATAGTTGCTGAAGGCCTTACCTTCGACGATGTGTTGCTCGTTCCCCAGTATTCAAACGTTTTGCCCAAAGACGCAAATCTTTCCACCAAGCTAACCGATACCATTAAACTTAATATTCCTCTAATTTCGGCCGCTATGGATACCGTTACTGAATCCGGTCTTGCTATTGCTATGGCTCGTGAAGGCGGTTTGGGTATTATACACAAAAACCTTTCTATCGACGACCAAGCAACGCAAGTTGATAAGGTAAAAAGAAGTGAACACGGCGTTATTACCGATCCTTTCTTCCTATCCCCTTCTCACAGCGTTTACGAAGCAAACGCATTGATGGGCAAATATAAGATAAGCGGTGTTCCGATTACCGAAGGCAATAAACTTGTTGGCATCCTAACCAACCGTGACCTACGCTTTGAAACCAACTATAACCAACCCATCGCTAACGTAATGACTAAAGAAAACCTCATTACTGCCCCCGTTGGTACCACTTTACAACAAGCACAAGCCATCCTTGGCAAACATCGTATCGAAAAACTCCCTCTCGTTGACGACGAAGGTAACTTAAAAGGTTTAATCACCTTAAAAGATATCGAAAAATCCATCCAATACCCCAACTCCGCTAAAGATTCCAACGGCAGACTTCTCGTTGGTGCTGCAGTAGGCGCAGGCGCTAACTACCTTGATAGAGTTAAGGCATTGGTTGATGCAAGAGTTGATATTATTGCTATCGATACCGCTCACGGCCACAACCAAGGCGTATTAAACGTTGTATCCGATATCAAGAGCAAATTCCCCAATCTTCCCGTTATCGCAGGTAACGTAGCAACCGCTGCTGCAACCGAAGCTTTGATTAAAGCAGGTGCAGACGTTGTTAAGGTTGGTATCGGCCCCGGATCCATTTGCACCACTCGTGTTGTTGCAGGTATCGGCGTACCGCAAATTACTGCAATTATGGATTGTGCGGAAATGGCAGACAAGTACGGCAAACGTATCATCGGTGACGGTGGCGTTAAGTACTCCGGCGACATCATCAAAGGTCTTGCTGCAGGCGCAAGTGCAATTATGCTCGGTAGCCTACTCGCAGGTACCCAAGAATCCCCCGGCGCTCTCGAGATTTACCAAGGCAGAAGCTTCAAGGTATACCGCGGTATGGGTTCAATGTCCGCTATGGAAGCAGGTAGCAAAGATAGATACTTCCAAGAAGATGCTAAAAAGCTCGTTCCCGAAGGCGTTGAAGGCAGAGTACCTTACAAAGGCTCCCTCTCCGACGTTATCTACCAACTCGTTGGTGGTATCCGCGCAGGTATGGGATACTGCGGTAAACCCGATATCGAATCCCTCCGCACCAACTCCGAGTTTATTAAGATCACCGGTGCTTCTTTGGTCGAAAGCCATCCCCATGATATTTCCATTACTAAAGAATCCCCCAACTACTCGCCTAAAGGTTAATCAAATTAAAACAAAAAAAGCACGCTTCATTGCGTGCTTTTTTATTATGGTAATTAGCTTATTAAAGCAAGATACACAACACTCCACCCTTGCCTTCGTTAACGATTCTCGTAACAGTTCTGCGAAGTTTTTTACGCGCGTCTTGTGGCATATTGCCAATTTTTGCATCAAGGTCCTCTTTTACCAAACTCGACAAAGGCTTGCCGAACATATTGGTATTCCATATGCTTCCCTTATCATTTTCGAATTCTTGCATTAGATAATTTACAAGATCTTCCGACTGTTGTTCGGAGCCGATTATGGGCTTAACTTCTGTTTCAACGTCCACGCGCATCATGTGAATCGAAGGTGCGCTTGCTTTCAGCTTTACTCCAAATTGGGTTCCCCTCTTAAGAAGTTCGGGCTCTTTAAGTTGCATTTCATCCATAGTCGGCAATACTACTCCGTAGCCTGTTTCTTGAACGGCATCGATTGCTTCTTTTAACTTTTGATACTTTTTGTATGCTTCCGATGCCTTAATTAAATAGCTCATCAAACTATACTCGTCTTCAATACACTCCGAGCAGGTTTCGCTTAATATCTTATAGAATACTCCCTCTTTGGGGCGGAAGGTTAAATTAATTACCCCCTTGCCGGAATCAACCTCGGCATCAGGATCGCCACTGAAGTATTCATTATCATCAAAGCTCGACGTAAGCTTTAAAAAATCTTTAAGCTTTATGATGCCATCCCCTTGTAAAAGCCTATCTTTTAACCAATTAATAAATGGACTACCTTGACCGAGAGCACGCATCCATTTGGGTAGGTTGACGTCGATCCTCTTAAGCGGGAAATCCATAAGTACTTTGTAAAGTATTTTTTCAAGCAACTCTGCCCCTGCCGTCAATACGTTTAACGCCGTAACGCCGATACCGTATCTTTCCTCCAAGCTCTCCGCAAGCTTCAAAGTATCGGGACTATCTGGAGTTGCCGTGTTAAGCACAACTGTAAATGGTTTACCAATCGCTTTAAGCTCCTTGATAACTCTTTCTTCCGCCTCTACGTAACTGCTACGCCCGATTTCGCCAAAGCTTCCGTCCGTTGTAACTACTATCCCTACCGTAGAATGTTCGCGCACTACCTTATCTGTACCGATTTCTGCCGCCTTATCAAAGGGAAGGTCTTGCTCCGACCACGGAGTTTTTACCATACGCGGAACGCCATCTTCACTACTGCCAAGAGCTCCGTTAACAAGATATCCAACGCAATCTATCATGCGTATACGCGCATCAACGTTATCAACGCTAATCGGTATAGCTTCACTCGGCACAAACTTCGGCTCGGTAGTCATAATAGTTCTGCCGTCAGCAGATTGGGGGAGCTCGTCCCTTGCTCTTTCACGAGGGTAGCCTTCCCCTACTTTATCCAATACAATGCACTCCATAAATCTGTTGATAAACGTAGATTTACCCGTCCTTACCGGACCAACTACGCCTACGTAAATATCGCCGTCGGTGCGTGACGCGATATCTTTATATATATTGTAATCCGACATTTTGCCTCCATAGCTTTTTTGTTATAAGATATGCCTTTGATTTTTAGCTTATTACTACGGCGAGCATAAAAAAACCACTCGGCATGGTACCGAGTGGCTATTAGTATGTTTAGTAATTATTGAGTTATCTTTTCAAGATAAGCAACCTTTGCACAGCAACAGAAGATGCGCATTGCCGTAATAAGTTCTTCCATCGGAGGAAGGGTTGGTGCAATACGAACGTTGGAGTCGTTAGGATCATTTTTATAAGGATAGGTTGCGCCTGCGCCTGTAAATACGACGCCTGCTTCCTTTGCAAGAGCTACAGTACGCTTTGCAGTGCCTTCTGCCAAGAAGCAAGAGATAAAATATCCACCACGGGGCTTATTCCAAGTAGCTATACCGGTGTTCCAGAATTCCTCCTCCAAAATCTCGAGAACTGCTTCAAATTTGGGGCGTAAGATTGCTGCGTGCTTTTCCATATGAGCATAGATGCTTTCAACGCTATTAAAATAGGCTGCATGCATCAATTGGGATACCTTGTCGGGACCTATGGATTGCTTACTCATGTACTTGCGAGCATCGTCCATGTTAGCTTTTGAGCCTGCCATAAAGGCAACGCCTGCTCCGGAGAAGGTAACTTTAGAGGTAGAGCCAAACATATAAACGATATCTTCGTTACCGCATTTTTTTGCCTCGGCATAGATATCTAACAGCTCGTCTTGGCCGTATAAACTATGTACCATATATGCGTTATCCCACATAATGCGGAAGTCTTTTGCAGAGGGTTTTAAAGATGCAAGACGTCTTACTACCTCGTCGGAATAGATAATGCCCATGGGATTGGAGTACTTGGGTACACACCATATGCCCTTAACCGCAGGATCTTTTACAAGCTCCTCGATCATATCCATGTCGGGACCGTTTTCATCGCAAGGTACGTTAATCATCTCAAAACCAAATAGCTCGGTAATAGCAAAGTGTCTATCGTAACCGGGCACGGGACAAAGCCATTTTAATTTTTCTTCCTTATTCCAAGGCTTACCGCCGAGTATGCCGAATTGCATTGCCCTTTGTATGGTATCATACATGAGGTTTAAGCTTGCGTTGTAAGCAACGATTATTTCATCCTTGCAGAGTCCGCCAAGCAGTTTACCGAATAGCTCTTTAAGCTCCGGTATACCGTCTGCAAGACCGTAATTGCGGTAATCTACACCACGGACCAAGTTTGATTTGGAGTTAATGCAATCAAGCATTTCCATCGAAAGGTCTAACTGCTCTTTGCAGGGCTTGCCACGCGACATATCAAGCTTAAGGTTCATCGCCTTGTATTCTTCATAACGGGCTTGTTCTTTTGCTAAAATAGCGTTTAAACGGGTGTTGTCTAAATTCTTGTACATAAGTGTTCCTCTATTTTTCTTCATCCCTCGAGCGGACTACGATTTTTACGGGAGTACCGCTGAAATCGAAGGCTTTACGAAGTGCGTTTTCAATATATCTTCTGTATGAGAAGTGCATTAGCTTACCATCGTTAACAAATATAACGATGGTGGGTGGGTTGGTGGAAGGTTGGTTTGCATAGAAAATCTTAAGTCTTTTGCCGTTATGAGTGGGAGGCTCGTTGACGGCAATCGCATCGCCTATTACGTCGTTAAGAACGCCGGTCGGGATGCGTTGAGATGCGTTTTCATAAGCAGAAAGCGCGGTATCCAATACCGTGTTTACTCTCTTGCCCGTCAACGCCGATATAAATACCGTCTTAAGGTAGTTCATAAACTTAAGATCAGACTTAAGATTCTCGGTAAAACGATTAACCGTATGGGTATCCTTTTCGATAAGGTCCCATTTGTTCATAACCAAAACGCTCGGTTTACCGGCATCGTGTACAAGACCGCATATCCTTATATCTTGCTCGGAAAGCATCTCGGTACTATCAACCACAACGAGTACGATATCCGCCCTGTGTATGGCGCTGATACTACGTATTACGCTATAATACTCGATATCTTCTTCAACCTTACTCTTTTTACGTATACCTGCAGTATCGATCAAAATACACTTTCTGCCGTTGTACTCGAAAGGAGTATCGATAGCATCACGAGTAGTTCCTGCAATGTTACTTACTATAACCCTTTCAAAACCAAGAAGTCTATTGGTCAAAGATGATTTGCCGGAGTTAGGTTTACCAACAACAGCAATCTTAATAGCTTCTTCCTCCTCGCCCATATCGGCGCGCTCGTCAAAGTTGGCGACTATAGCATCCAAAAGGTCACCGAGTCCCAAACTTTGCTCTGCAGAGATTGCATAGGGCTCTCCAAGGTTCAACGCCCAGAAATCGTGTATTACCGAATCGTCTTTGCCGTCAACTTTATTAACGGCAAGCACTACCGGCTTGTTGGTGCAACGGAGCATTTGAGCTACGTCGTAATCATCCGCCATAATACCGCTTTTGCCATCGACAAATAGAAGTATTACGTCTGCAATATCAAGCGCAAGCTCCGCTTGGCGACGGATGTGCTTCCACATTTGGTCTTCGCTCTTAAGCTCGATACCACCGGTATCAACAAGCGTAAAAGCGTATCCGCACCACTCTGCATCTACGTATATGCGATCGCGAGTAACGCCGGGCATATCGTTAACGATACTTACCCTGCGTCCTGCCATTTTGTTAAAGAAAGTCGATTTACCTACGTTAGGCCTACCAACTATTGCTACTATAGGTTTTGCCATATTCTACTCCATTTCCTCTACGTGTTTAACAACTCTTTGTACCTTTACACCGCGTAAAATAGGTTTGCCCTTGGTATCTTTACGCTCGATACGGATTTCTTCGCTATCAACCGCGTGGAGTTCGTTTTCATTATCGATAAACGCTAAATAATAAGGCTTAAGAACTTGGGCTGCAAAGCTTACCTTAATAGGCTCGCCGTAAATATCGATAATACGCAATCCTTTACGGTTGCGACGCATGGGGCTAAACTCCGATGCTATTACCTTTTTACCCGTTCCTTTATCAGTTATAACGATTATTTCGCCAAGAGGCATATAAGCTTCTTTGCCGTCCGCATCAAATCCAAGCTCTACTTCCGCTTGTCCTGCATATACGACGTATGCATCTTTATTGAGGTTGACACCGATTACACCGCCTGCGATCCTGCCTTGTTGCGGATAATCATCTACTTCAGAGTTGACGCATTGTCCATCGGAGGTAACGAAAATTATTGTTGCGTTTTCCTTAACAACTTCAACGCCGATTACCTCGTCGTCATCCTTTAATGAAATAACTTGGTAGCCTTCCTTGTTGACAAAGTAGGCTCTATAAGCGGTCTTCTTAACCATACCGTTCTTGGTATAGATATAAACTTCTTCGTTATCAAGTGCTTCGGGATTTGCCGAAAGTACCGCTACCGCCCTTTCCTCTTTTACTGCAAAGCTCGGGAAAAGGTCTATAAGCTTATCGCCTTTATCCGTCCAACGTTTTTCTTGGACTTTATTAACGTCAAGCTTATAGCAATTACCAAGGTTACTAAACAACAATACCGTATGGTCCGGTTTAACCTCTTGTAATGCCGTTGTTAAGCCTTGAATACCACTGCTTTCAACGTCACGATTTGCACTAATGTAGTTACGGCTGGAAAGCACTTTTACACCACCGTCTTCGCCTAACGTTACGATGCAACGCTTGTTGGTGCGCTTGGTGGGATCAAAGGGCTTAACCTCCACTTCTTCAACGCTATTGATTATGGTGGTTAAACGTTTGGTCTTATATTTATCGCGAATCTCTTGAAGCTCGCGTTTAACAACTTTATATTGCTCCTTAACGGAACCGACAACTTTAGTAAGCTCTGCTATAGTCTTGTTAAGTTCAGATAGTTCGCTTTCGAACTTATGCACGTCAAGCTTGTTGATGTTACCAAGTTGCAAGCTCAAAATCGCTTCCGCTTGAGCTTCGCTCAACTCAAAGCGAGCGCGGAGTTTGGTCTTTGCTTCCGCTCTGGTGGCGGCGCCACGGATTATTGCAATAACTTCGTCGATGTTAGGCATAATAAGTACGTAGCCTTCCAATACCTCGGCACGTTTTTTAGCAACGCCTAAATCGTGTTGACTGCGCTTGTAAATTATGCCCTTTTGGTAATCAAGATAGTACTTGAGCATGGGAATAAGCCCAAGTAATCTCGGTTTACCATCGGCAACTGCAACCATGTTTACCGCAAAGTTGCATTGTAGATCGGTGTGCTTATAAATAAGGTCAAGCATCTTAACGGCATCTTCGCCCTTCTTGAGCTTAACAACGATACGCATACCGTTACGGTCAGACTCGTCCATAACGTCGATAATGTTGCCGTAGGTGTCTTTATCCTTTTCGCGTAGCGCGTATATGCGCGAAACTATTTTTTCAATAGGATTGATGCCCCAAGGTGCTTCGGTAATAACTATATTTTGACGGTCGCCGTCGTTTTCGATTTCCGCTTTACCGCGAAGCACCAACTTACCTTGACCGGTTGCGTAAACGTTATATAAATCTTCGCCACCTACCAAGAAACCACCTGCGGGGAAATCCGGTCCTTTTATGATTGTAAGAAGATCTCTTAATGAAATCTTGGGCTCGTCTATAAGGGCGATACAGCCGTCGATAACCTCGGTAAGGTTATGGGGAGGAATATTCATCGAAAAACCGATTGCAATACCGCTTGCGCCGTTTACGAGAAGGTTAGGAAATCTTCCCGGCAAAACGTCCGGCTCGTCTAAAGTATCGTCGAAGTTCTTATTCCAAGTAACGGTATTCTTATCGATATCACGTAAAAGTTCAGTCGCAAGAGCTTCGAGCCTTACCTCGGTATAACGCATCGCAGCAGGACCATCGCCGTAAACGGTACCAAAGTTACCTTGTCCGTCTACAAGAGGCATGCGCATGTTGAAATCTTGCGCCATCCTAACCATCGCTCCGTATATCGAAGAGTCGCCGTGGGGGTGATACTTACCCATACAATCACCAACGATACGAGCGCTCTTTTTATACTCGCCGTTAGGCTTCATGTTTAGATTATGCATCGTATAGAGTATACGACGTTGGACGGGCTTTAAACCATCCTCTACTCTCGGTAACGCACGATCTAAAATAACGTGCTCGGAGTATATCATCATGGATTCCGGCATAACCGTTTCGATAGGTCTTTCGAGAACGTTGCCACCATCTAAATTTAACGAAATTTGTGCGCCTTTTGCCATCCTCTTTAACCTCCGAATTTTGTCTTAAACGAGTCTTCTTTATTGAAATTTGCGTTCTCGTTTATATACGTTTGACGAATCTCGGCATCAGATCCCATCCATAGCGATACCATTGCGTTTGCGTTCTTAACGTCGTCAATGGTAACTCTGGTAAGGGTACGCGTCTTGGGATTAAGAGTGGTATCCCAAAGTTGATCGAAGTTCATTTCGCCGAGACCTTTGTAGCGTTGTAAGCTATATTGGCCCTTAACCTCTTTCAAGATATTTTCGAGCTCTGCATCGTTATAAGCATAACGTAAAAGCCCCGTCTTCTTTTGCTCAACCTTATATAGCGGAGGCATGCCGAGATATACGTGACCTTCATCGATCAAGGGACGCATATGCATATAGAAGAAAGTTAAAAGTAAACATCTGATATGCTCGCCGTCGTGGTCGGCATCCGCTAAAATAATGATCTTGTCATACTTTAGGTTCTTGATATTGAAGCTATTATCGAAGTCGGTGCCCAAAGCGTAAATGATAGTGCGGATTTCCTCGTTTTGCAATAACGCGGTACGAGTACACTTTTCGGTATTAAGGGGTTTACCACGAAGCGGTAGTACCGCTTGGAAGGTACGATTACGGCCCTTTTTAGCAGATCCGCCTGCCGAATCACCCTCTACTATAAAGATCTCGTTAATAGCTGCGTTACGACCTGAACACGAGGACAATTTGCCGGTAAGCATTTGTCCTGTCATGGAGTTCTTGGAGCGAATAGCTTCCTTAAACTTCTTCTCCTCCGTACGCATCTTGCTTGTGCTGACACCGATTTTGAAAATCATGGTGCCGATATCTTTATTCTTCTTCTCCGCAAAGTACAACGAAAGTTGCTCGTAAACCATGCTGTCTACCCAACCCTTAACTTCGGGGTTACCGAGCTTGGTTTTGGTTTGACCTTCGAATTGCATGTTCTGCATCCTTACGCTAATGACAGCAGTCATGCCGTCACGATAATCGTCACCGGACGGCGGAACATCCTTTGCTTTTAAAAGATTATTACGCTTAACGAACTCGTTAACCGCCTTGGTAAAGCCCAGTTTAAAGCCCGTTTCGTGCGTGCCACCCTCGTGTGTGGGAATATTGTTAACGTAAGAAATAATTTCGTCTTCCGGCTTATCGGTATATTGTATTGCGACTTGTACTTGGAACTTTTGCGCCGTATCCTTTGCTTCTACGTAAATAACCTTTTCCGAACGACGGGTGCGATCCTCGTTTAAGTTCTTAACAAAGTCAATAATACCGCCTTTATAGAAGTAGGTTTCGGTTACGGGTAGGCCGTCCTCCTCACTAATAACATTGTTATCAGTAAAAAGAAAAGTTACGCCCTTGGTAAGATAAGCAAGCTCTTTAAGACGCTTCGAGATAGTATCGTGATTAAATTCAACCGTCTCGAAAACGGTAGCATCCGGCTTAAAGGTGGTCTTGGTACCACGCTTCTTGGTAGTGCCGATTTGAGCAAGATCACCTTGCGGAATTCCGCTCTTAACTTTACGGCCGGTAACAACCTTTTCGTAACGTTGGAAATAAACCTTTTTATCGCGACAAACTTCAACTTCTAACCAATCGGAAAGTGCGTTAACAACCGATGCGCCTACACCATGCAAACCGCCACTAAACTCGTACTCTTTATTATCGAATTTACCACCTGCGTGAAGTTGGGTAAAGATAAGTTCTACACCTGATTTTTTGTACTTTGGGTGTTTGTCGACCGGCATACCTCTGCCGTTATCTTCAACGGAAATGGATCCGTCCGCATTGAGTGTAACGTGGATGGTATCGGCATAGCCGTTAAGAGCTTCGTCGACAGAGTTGTCTACTATTTCCCAAAGAAGGTGGTGGAGTCCGTTTACACCCGTAGTGCCGATGTACATACCGGGGCGCAGTCTAACGGCTTCGAGCCCTTCGAGTACAACGATATCCGAAGCATCGTATTTTTTTACGGCTGCTTTGGACTTTAGATTTTCGGTCTTGTTATTCTCCATAATTCCTCCGAAGTTAAAATTGCGCTAAAATACACAATATATAGTATCATATACTAACATTTTAGTCAATATTTTGACCTTTAAATTTTATATAATAAAATAAGGCGTACAGGTGATACAACGCGCCGTAATTATAATAATTTGGAAAGGCTTTACAGCATTAAACGCCGATTAAATCATATAATAAGTTGTATGGAGAAGATTGGGTTGCTTTTGCAAAAAAACGAGGTGCAAGAGCGTAAGTATATTATTGAAAAATTAACTGCTTGGGGCGTTAAGGACATAGCGGAAAAAAGATATTTGAAGCACGTTTATCTCGACGTATCTTGCGATGCAAAGACAATCGAACGAATACAACGTGCTATTGCAGATTTAATTACCACATTTTATAAGTTTAGGGTACTTATTAGCTCGATTAAGGATATTAAATGCAATATTTATGAGTACTATTCACTTATTGGGGCGCTTCTTTCTACCGACCTTGAAAAAGAAAAAAACCATATTATTAACGCCATAAGAAATCTTAAAATAATAGCACCATATTCAATATTACAATTGCGCCTCGATCACCTTATGGACAACTGGTTGAGCTTATCCAGTCTTGCATCAGCCCTGATACCATCAAAGCCTAAACCGCAAGAAATATTTGAACTGATATCGTACTTTTTAGCAGACGGCGATATTACCCCTCGTCTTACTATTACCGATACAGAGCCGTTGAACATATCAATAAACGGTGAGATCATCCCGCCCGTTCCCTTGACGGATGACGCTGACGTCAACCTGCTTTTAACCGCTATACGCGAACATCCCAGCCATATAGTAATAAAAAATCAGGACCGCTTGTCCGATCCACTACTAAAGGCTTTTAGGTCGTTGGGACAATAAAAAAAGCCAAAACCGAAATGGTTTTGGCTTTTAATTATGCATTATAAATTAAAGCTCGGAAGATGTTTGGCCGTTATATAAATCGAAGGCCAAAGTCTTGCGTTCGCCGTTCTCAATGTATTTTATGGTGATGTAGCCCTTATCGGTGTACTCTGCCGAAATGATCATGGCATTGGATTTTTCAAAGGACTTTTTCACGATTTCGATTTCCTCATCGCCATACTTACCTACGTTGTCGCTAACGAACAATACGTTGCCGAACAAGTGGTTTACTTTAGCAAGCAACTTCTTTTGCTCCATCGTGAACTTCAAATTAAAGTCGCGTAGGAAGAATACGTCGGGGTCGTTGCAGAATGCTCTGCCATCCAAATGACGACGGAAGATGCTGTTATTGATAGCGTTTTGAGCATCGGGGATTTCTTGGTTGATATGTAAGTATTTATAGAACTTACCGGTATATACGAGGTCAACGTCACAGCTGATACGGCAAGCATCGCATACGCCGAACGCGGAACCGAGAGGTACGCCACAACCGAGCAATAATTTATCGCCTACGCACTCTCTTAAGAAGTCCATAGCCTCTGCCATAATTTGACCACGAGATTTGCCGTTACGCGGGTAAATACATTGGCTATACAAGAAGTCGAGTTTAACCATATCATAGCCCCACTCGTTCAAAATAACGTCGAAGAAGTTGCGGATATACTCGCGAGCACCTTCGTTATAAATATCGAGGGTATAAGCTCCGCCCCATGCGAATACGCCGAGTTGCGGTTTGCCGTTGGGCCACTTGAGTAGCCAATCGGGATGCTCTGCTCTCAACTTGGAATTGTGTTGAGCGCTGAAAGGAGCGATCCAAATACCTGCAAGATATCCTTCGTCGTGGATCTTATCAGCAATATACTTCATGCCGTTGGGGAACTTGGGAGAAGGCTCAAGCCAATCGCCTACGTAGGGCTCGTAACCATCGTCGATTTGGAATATTGAGACGTTCTCTTTAACGCGAGAAATGCCCTCTAAATCGCGCAAGATAATCTTCTCGTCGATCTTTTGGAAGTAGTTATACCAGCTGGTATAGCCTGCCATGTGATCAACGCGGGGCTTAACACAACCATAGTCTGCAAAATATGCATCGAATACGCTATCGTACTCGCCAACGTACTTCTTAACGTTGATGATTTCGTAAGGCTCGGAGGTAATAACGCCCTCGACGTCCTTGGTTACCTTAAAGGTACCTGCGTTCATGTCGGCATAGAATACGGTAAAGCCCGTTCTCTCATTGAGAGAGCCGTATAGCTCAACTTCGGTTTCTCTGCGATAGTAAGCATAAGTGAAGCTGTGGAATTGACCTGCTTTTTTAGAATCGTAATCGATAAAGAAGTAGTCGCCGGAAAGTCCTGCCATCTCGCGACCTTTCTTGGTCAACTTGGTCAAAGGGGTAAGACCCTTTTGTACGTCGTCTGCCGTAACTTCTTTAGAAGTGGTCCAAGCTTGATATCCGTTGTAATAGAAACGCTCGGTATTAGTTACGGGATGCAAATACTTGAGCTCAACTTTAATTAGTTCTAATTCTTGTTTGGGGTTCAAAATCAATCTTACGCCGTTGTCGGTACATTCTTCTTCAACGTAGTAGTGGTTGGTTTGATACAAGTCCTCTTCGAATATCTCGTTACCAACGCGATACTTGATATACAACTTGCTTTCTTTCATAAGATTTATTCCTCCGAAAATGTATTTAACTTATTTATTATATACCAGACTTGAATAATTGGCAAGTCAATATGGATAACGTAATTATGCCTTACGGCTTGCGCCATAATTAATCTTTACAGCTTTCTTAAAGAGCAAATAGTCGTATTTGGGCTTCCATTGGTCGCCTGTATCTACCCCTTTTTTGAAAGAATCTTTATTAAGTGCAACGTTAATCTCGGTAATTCCTTTGATTTGATTATCCTCTTTATAAACACAATCCCAAAAAGCATGGTGGCCAATGTAGTTGACGCTTGAGGGTATATAGAGATAATCCATCGATTGATTGTAGCTGAAGGAGTCGGAGCCTAAATACTCCAAGCCCTCGGGTAACGAGTAGTATACGCTACCATCCGCTTTATAGGAATAGACGTTCTTAAGAGCAGTGGCTCGGAAGAAGCCTAACGTCTCGATACTCTTTAATCCTTCCGGTAAATATACGTTGACAAGATCGGTATAGTTAAAACATAATTTACCGACTTTAGTTACGCTTGCAGGAATCTTATAGGTTAACACGTCGTTAACGTAAGCTTCACTTTGCTTGTCGACATCTTCACCGAAGCCGAGTTTGCTCTGAAGGTATTGAGAACGCTTGATGGGGAAACAAATAATTTCAGTCATGTCCTTATTGTAAAGAACCCCGTCTACGTCGCAGTATGCAGGATTGTCTTCAGCGACTTCGATACGCTCAAGCGCGTTGCAAGAATAAAACGACTTGCCGTCAATAGACGTTACCTTTGCGCCTATATACACTACTTTGAGCTTTTCATCACAGTTAAACGCGTATTCTCTTATCGACGTGATGGGTTTGGTTTCATCCTCAACAAAATAGAAGTTTGTGTTGGGATCGGGATTCCCCTCTTGATACTTAAGTTCGGTTACGTACTCTACGTTAAGCTCTGTTACGTAGCCGGTGTTGCTAAACTTACTTAACTCGTATCCCTCTTCCTTTGCCTTATAATCGAAGGTTTCTTTACGAACGGCCTGTACGCTAAAGTACAACGCTAAAGCTATAGCCACGACGATTACGACGACAAATACGATTTGCTTCAAAAGCTTATATTTGTAAGGTTTGTTTACGTGAGGAGCCGCAAGACCATCAATTTTATAAGTCCAAATTTCATCTTCGGCGATGTTTAACGGATTATGCACGGGAGTGACTTCTTCCACAGATTGTGCGGATACGGGATTTTGTTCTTCAATAACGTTTTCTTTTTTATTCTCGTCCATAAATCCCTCCTAACCTATAAAGGCTCCGTGTGATTTTTCACCTGCTTCTTCAGCTTTATGAGCAGTTACTTCAGCGCGCCTCTTCAAAACTTCCATAACAAGATTTTGCTTCTTTGTATCGTAGTCCCAGAAGAAATATGGTATCGCCATCAAAACAAATCCTACTACGTCTATAATCATTGGTACCAAAATAATCTTCATACGCGACTCGTCAATAAATAGTACGTCCCAGTTACTATTAAAGCCGTACTCCAACAATAGAAGCGGTATGATTAATCCTATAAACGAGGTGATAGGTCCGGTAAACCAACCAAAGATACCCGAGAAGCTTTCAAGTCTTTCGCCAGACAAATACATCTGATAGTCGTTGACACGAACGTTCATATCGTGGCCGACCGAAGTGGGAACGGTTTTTGTTATTTCCATTAGGAATAACATTACGCAACATAGCGTACCGCAAAGCACCAAATTTTCGCCACAGAATAGGATTGCAAGAATAATTATGCCGTTACCAAGCGCGCGTACAAGTTGATAGAAAATCATAATTTGCTTGTAGCTGAATCTCTTAATAAAATACGGCGTAAACAAATCGGGCGGTGTCCCCGCAAAAGAAATAATACCTACTATGAGCGCGTAAGAAAGTCCACTCAAACGGAAGGTATAAAGATAAAGGATGGTAGTAAAGCCCAACATGCCGTTGCCAAGTGAATCCAATAGATAAACTATGGTCTGGATCCAGCGATACTTATTGTGCAATACGCCGAATAACCCATCCCAGAATTTAATATGTACTTTCTTTTCGATCGGCGGTTGCGGAATACGCTCGGTAACACGACCGGCAAAAACCATAGTCAACGATGCAAAAGTAATAAATATAACGGGAATTACAAATCTAAATACGTTTATATCCGCCCACTCGTAACGAAGCGTTCCGATGATTATCGGTATTAAAAACGCAATTATTGAGTTGAAGGTATGACTAAACTTGATTGGGTAAGTTCTTACAATAATACGTTCGTCTACGTTGGGACTTATGTTCATAGCACAAGTTTCCAAACAGTTGCCAAAACCGAACACATTGTATACCGCAAACAATAAATTGGCTACCCAAACACGAGTTACGACGTCGGTAATCTCATAAACCGGCAACCAGCCGATCAAAATAACCATTACGCACTTCGGAATAAAGTCGCAGTACAAGCCGTATTTATATCTACCAAACTTCGGCAGTAAAACTTTACGCCAGAAAATATTACGAGCGCCTACCCAACCGCTATGCAAAATATGGGTACCAAGTATTTTAAACACCGAGTTAGCATTTAAGCCTTCCAACCCGTTCATATAAGTTACGAACGCGCCCGTCTGATTAAATAAACTCGAAATATCTCCTATTATTAAGCCAAGGCCTATCGCCATTAATGAAAGATAGACTGCGTATAGTTTGTACTCCGTTTTCTTTGGAAGGTTAGCAAGGTTATCGCAAACATACCACCATATCAGCGACCAAATGTAACCGAGGGGCATATTAATGAGGCCAATTATCGCATAAGTCAAATAGGGCAACTTGTAATGATACATCATCAAATAGCATAACGCGTTAAACCCTATGTATTCTAAAGTTTTCGCTCCGGTATAGTTACTGCCCACGGCAATAAAAATATCCTTGTACTCCTTGTATGGGACGTATTTACCGGGGGCCGGCGTACTCCAGTGTTCCTTAAACTCCCCAAAGACACTTTTGACTTTAGAGATTATCATTTCTTTTTTGCTCATTGGCAATCCCTCGTTTGTAATACTAATATATTAACATAAGTTAATAACCTTTACAAGATGCAATTTATATTCTAACTTTGTAATATTAAAGTAATATATGCCTCATCGTTGAATATCGTATTGTATGCCTAAACTAAAAATCCATCCTTCTTTTTGGTTATATGCATTAATTATGGTCATAAGTAGCGACTACGTTTACTTCATCGCCAGCTTGTTTGCCGTAATGCTACACGAATTTGCACATGCAAAGGTAGCATATAGTTGCGGTTATTACTTAAACCAAATAAATCTAACCCCTTTTGGCGCGATGTTGCAAGGTGGTGAAAAAATAAAAGATAGCGACGGTATAAAAATAGCCGTTGCAGGGCCGTTATCAAACTTTTGCTGTTGCATATTACTCCTTGCCATATGGTGGTTGATACCGTCGAGTTACTCCTACACTAAAGTGATTTACAAGGCAAATCTTGTAATCGGAGCGTTTAATCTACTCCCTATTTTCCCTTTGGACGGAGCAAGAGTTCTTATTGCCGTTGCCAACAAACCTCTTAAACTATTAAAGGCACTTCGCATCGTAGGCATCCTATCGTCGACTATGCTATTCATAGGCTTTTTAGCATCCTTTTTCGTACAAGTTAATTATTCGCTTGGCATAATGGCAACAATAATCTATTTATCGTCTGTTGGGGGAACTGAAAAGGAAACTTATCGCCTTATTGCAAACGCAATACCGTACTCAAAAAGCTTTGATGCTCCAATAAAAAAGAGTACCGTAATGGTACATCTTGATCTTAAGCTGATAAGGTTATTACGCCATATAAAGCCTGATACAGACACGATATTCGAGGTGGTTGACGACAATCTTAAAGTTATTACAACTCTAAATGAACAGGCTGTGCGCGAGCTTGCTTTAAGATACTCGCCACAATCAACCATCAAAGAACTTTTATCTCTTTACTTCGATGATAAACCAAATTAACTTGCATAGTATTCTTTCCTTCAACTTGCTCAAATAGGATACTTAAATCGGCTTGTTGGTAGTCTAAATAGCTATTTAGTAGCTGGATTAAGTCTTGCCTAAACATTGCTTCGACTTCCTTTCCAATACTGCTTTCGCGCGATATTGACTTATTCAAACGCTCGTATGAAATGCTACCTTCGCTCTTTTTACTCATCTAAAAAATCTCCCTAAAAATCTGTTTCGAGTACAATCGTATACCTGTTCACTGCGCTTTAATATTACGTCCTTTAACATATCGTAAGCTATCGAGGCTTTGTCGTGCATCCTATTGCTAATTGTTGAATACACTCCTATACGATCGCTTTCCGGTATAACTCCGTAAAGTGGCAAGCGAAGTAGCTCTGCAATTGAGCGAGCATCAAGCGTTTCGCCTTTTACCTCAAGATCACCTCTTACTCTATTGACGACTAATCCGATTCCTCTTATATCATAGGTGCCAAGCAACGATAACACCCTATCAGCATCTTTTACCGCACTGACGTGGGGCGTAGTTACTATTATCGCTTCACGCGCACTACAAGCCGTCCGATGAAAGCCAAGCTCTACACCGGCAGGAGCATCAATCAAAACGTAGTCGGCGTATAATTGCGCCTCGGTTACTATTGAGGTAAAAGTTCCCGCCTTAACGCGGTCGGAACAATGTGCCTTTGCCGACGGAAGCAGTTTTAACCCTGTACCATCGTTATCCTCTACAAGTGCTTGTTTGATTTTGGCACGACCTTCTATTACGTCTATTATGTCGTATACTACTTTGTCCTCAACGCCTAACGCAACGTCTAAATTATTTAGCCCGATATCACCGTCGATCAACAACGTGCGATAACCTTCTTTAGCCAATTTTAGTCCAAGATTTGCAGTAACCGTCGTCTTCCCTACTCCGCCCTTGCCTGATGCAATTAGAATTGTTCTTGCCATAAAAAAACCTCTCTTCATATTAGAACGTGAAGAGAGGCGAATTTTTAGAAATATTTAATTATTATAGGTAATTACATATTTTTGAGTTCTTCAATACGCTCGAGAAGTTTAGCCTTCTTTTCGGTATTTGCTTGGAGCTTAATCTTTTCGTTTTCGATAAGTTGCTTGGGAGCTTTAGCGACAAAGCCTTGGTTATTAAGCATACCTTCGCTACGCTTGATTTCGCCTTCAGTTGTTTTAAGTTCCTTTTCAAGTCTTTGAAGTTCCTTTTCAACATCAACGAGTTCGCCAAGAGGAATATAAATTTCAGAGCCGGATGCTACTATAGAAACGCTCTTTTCGGTAACTTCCGATTTATCAGCAATAAACTTAATGCCTTCAACGTTTGCGAGCTTCATAATGTAACTTACGTTCTTACCAATGTATTGAGCTTCGTTACTTACAACGTAAAGGTTGAGTTTCTTGGAAACTGGTACGTCCATTTCGGCACGAAGATTACGTACGGAACGGATGATGTCCTTGATACTTTCGAACTTCTCGAAATCGGCCTTATTAGCGTACTTCTTGTTATATGCAGGGTACTCTGCAAGCATAATGGTCGACTCCTCGCCGCACTCTTGCCAAATGCGCTCGGTAATGAAGGGGGTGAAGGGATGCATAAGCTTGAGGATTTGCTTAAGAACGTAAGTAAGTACTGCAAGGGTTTCACACTTTTGCTTTTCGTTATCGCTATAAAGAGCAGGCTTGGTCAACTCGATGTACCAATCGCAGAAGTCACTCCAAATGAAATCGTATAACGCTGCGTTTGCCATACCCATCTCATATTTTTTAAGATAAGTATTAACTTCGCGGGTTACTTTATTTAACTTAAAGAGAATCCACTTATCAGCAGGTGTGTATCTGAAGCTACCGATTTTTGGTAAATTCTTACCTTCACTATTCATCAATACGAAACGAGATGCATTCCATAGTTTATTGAGGAAGTTTCTTGCAGGCTCGATCTTATCTTCACTAAACCTAATATCGGAGCCGGGAGCAACACCTGTAGTCAAGCTGAAGCGCAATGCATCGGCGCCGTATTTGTCGATAAGCTCCAACGGATCGATACCGTTGCCAAGGGACTTACTCATCTTTCTGCCCTTAGCATCTCTAACGATACCGTGGATTAAAACTTCGGGGAAGGGAATTTCGCCCATATGCTCTAAACCGCTGAATATCATACGAGCTACCCAGAAGAAGATAATGTCGTATGCGGTTACCAAAACGTTGGTGGGATAGAAGTACTTGAGGTCTGCGGTGTTATCCGGGAATCCTAAAGTGGAGAAAGGCCATAGAGCGGAGCTGAACCAAGTATCAAGAACGTCCTCGTCTTGGTGGATGTCTTTACAACCGCACTTGGGGCAACAAGTAGGATCTTCTTTTTCTACTATAACTTCGCCACACTCGGGGCAGTACCATGCAGGTATACGATGTCCCCACCATAGTTGACGGGAAATACACCAATCCTTAATGTTCTCCATCCAATTGAAATAGGTCTTTGAAAATCTTTCGGGGATGAAGTTAATCTTCTTATCTTTAACAACCTTTAATGCCGGGGCTGCAAGGCTATCCATCTTAACGAACCATTGCTTGGAAACGATGGGTTCTACAACGCTCTTGCAACGATAGCACTCGCCAACGTTGTGGGTGTAAGGCTCGATCTTTTCCATCAAACCAAGAGCCTCTAAATCAGCAACGATCTTCTTGCGAGCTTCGTCCCTATCAAGTCCTACGTATGCAAAGCCGTTTTCGTTAATTACGCCTGCGTCGTCCATAATACGGATAACCTCGAGGTTATGACGTAAACCTACTTCGAAGTCATTGGGATCGTGTGCAGGAGTGATTTTTACGCAACCGGTACCGAAGTCTAACTCTACGTAATCATCGGCAACAATCGGTATAAGTCTATCGGTAAAAGGAAGCTTGAGCATCTTACCAATCTTATCGGTATAACGAGGATCTTTGGGGTTAACTGCAACTGCGGTATCGCCAAGTAAAGTTTCGGGACGGGTGGTTGCAATAATAAGATATCCCGATCCATCGGCGTACGGATAGCGGATATGCCATAAGAAACCGGCTTTCTCATCGTACTCAACTTCTGCATCACTTAAAGCGGTTTCGCAATGAGGACACCAGTTGATGATACGGCTACCTTGATATATTAGTCCTTTGCGGTATAAGTTTACAAAGACCTCTCTAACTGCTTTAGAGCAACGCTCGTCCATTGTAAAGGCCTCGCGCGACCAATCGCAAGAGCTACCAAGTCTACGAAGTTGCTTTACGATTTTACCGCCGTAGGTTGCCTTCCACTCGTATGCACGCTTTAAGAATTCTTCACGACCGATAGTCTCTTTATCAAGACCTTCTTCGCGGAGTTTATCAACGATTTTAACTTCGGTAGCGATACTTGCGTGGTCGGTACCGGGAAGCCATAACGTAGAGTAACCTTGCATGCGCTTATGTCTGATGATGATATCTTGCAAGGTATTGTTAAGAGCGTGGCCCATATGAAGTTGGCCGGTTATGTTGGGTGGCGGAATTACTATAGAAAAGGGAGTTTTATTCTCGTCTACTTCAGGACGGAAATATCCGCTCTTTTCCCATTGCTCGTATATGCTGTTTTCAAAACTTTGCGGTTCAAAATTTTTAGGGAGTTCCATGTTTACCTCTTATTTGGTTTCGGGTTCAATAACTTCAACTTGTACTTCTTCTACTGCCTCGGTGGGTTCAACGTAAGTGCCTTCTTTGATAGCTTTTTTCTTTGCAAGGATACCTTTGATGATACCGATTGCTTGCTTAAGATAATTGAAGAAAGCTATATAAGTTAGCACTAAACCAACTCCGAGAACGATCCAATCGACATAGGCTTTGTCTACCCAATAAGGATGGAAGAAGCTTAATACGATTGCAATACAAATTACCAATGAAGCAATCTTGCCCATATAGTTTGCTTTGATATTTTTAGCGTCGCCTGCCATAAAGAAACCGCCGATAATCATAACGACTTCTTTTAAGATTAGTATGACGATAAACGCCCAATGAACGTAACCGATGATAACCAAAGAAAGTACTGCCGAACATTGCATAAGTTTATCTGCAAAAGGATCGGCTATTTCGCCAAGTTGCGAGCCTTGATTAAAGCGTCTTGCAATCCAACCGTCGAAAAGATCGGATACCGCTGCAACAACCAAAATAATTAAGCCGATCAACGGGAATACGTAATTACCTAAAGGTAGGTAAGTCATAGGATCGATGGTACACCACATAATAAACGGAACCGCGATAATACGGAACAACGTAATCATATTGGGTATAGTCCAAAAATCTTTAAATAAAGTTTTCATAAAAAATACTCCTTGATTAACAATCAGGAGTATTATAACATACTTATATTAATATATCAAACTAATTTAACACCATTTACTTTATAAGTAAAAGTTTGATTTTGGCTACTTTATTCCATTTATCTTTTGTTACCCAATATGTTTTGGTACTTTGTTTCAGCGTTCATAATCAAATCGTATGCACCCTTGATAACTGCAGTTTCGGGTTCCTCAATTACGTGTACGGGTAACTTAAGATAGCGAGTCAGGAAATCTACAAGCCCTCTTGTATTAGCACCTTCACCAGCAATATACAAGCCGTTATCACTAACTTCTGCAAGTTTTGCATACGGCACTGTAGTCAAAACGCTTTCGATGAGTTCTGCTATTTTCTTATAGCACCAAGCGATGGGAGCACGTAACGAAGTAGCGGATATCTCGACGTTTTTGATACGACCGTCCAACAGATCTTGTCCCGTGGCATCCATAACCGATACGTCGTTATCACTCAAACTGCCGATGCCTTTTTTAAGCTTTTCAGCCATGGACCAAGTTATGCGTAAGTTATAGGTTTTTAATACCTGCTCAATAATTTTTTCATTGACGGTATTACCGCTTATATTTACGGTGCATCCGGTGATGATGCCATCGCCGTTTATAACTCCGATTTCGGTGGTACCACCGCCAAACAACGCAACAACCCTATTGCTATCGCCAAGTACGGGCAAAAGTCCAAACAAGCTTTCGACCAACGTTATATCCTTGTAACCGGTTTTTTGAACGGCTATTTCCAAGCTATCGCGCTCTGCGCCTGATAACCCCGAAGGTATCAGCACGTAAAGCTCTACGGGATTAAAGCTTTTTGCGACAACCTTTTCAAGATAGTATTCTAAAATCTTTGCATAAACGTCCGGACGAACTACAACGCCGTCCCTTACAGGATTAACAAGCGAACAATGTTCCGGCAAAGCGGTCATTTTTAACGCCTCGTTGCCAACAGCAATAAGCTCTATCGAGTTACCGCGCTTAATAACCGCTACGTTAGGCTCGCGTAGCAAAAAGCCTCCACCATAGATGGATATATTAGATGAGCCTGCGTCTATAACGAATTTTTGCTTTTGCATAATTATATTATCTTCTTTTCCTTGAGAATTTCTTCGAGTTTTTCCATCGGAAGTCCCACTACGTTGGAGTAGGAACCATTGAGCTTTTCAACCACTACACCGTCTTGCACAGCGTATGCCCCTGCTTTATCTAAACAATAATGGGTGGATAAATACTCTTTGATTTGAGCCTCGCTCATAGGATAAAAAGTAACGTCCGTCGATACGGAATAACACTCTCTTACACCATTGTAGCTTATAGCCAGTCCCGATACGACTACGTGAGTTTTACCCTCGAGTTCTTTTAGCATTCTTACAGCATCCGTTTCGTCAATGGGCTTGCCATAGTAAATACCGTCTTTGTACACCAAAGTGTCCGACGCTATGATTAGATCGTACCTTTCGGGACTCTCGACCGCAAGCAGTTTGCGTAGAGCTATTTCTTTAACCGTTTCTTCGGGAGTTTCACCCTTAAAATGCTCGTCTGCCGGATAGCTTTCGATAGCAAACTCCGGCAGTACGGTTTTTAACAATTCTTTGCGCCTCGGGGATTGCGAAGCGAGCAATACTTTCATATCTTATAATATTTCCAAATTCTTCTTGAAGGCGCGTTTGAAATCGCCAAGTGCGGTAAGAGCATCTTTGATTTCAAGAGTGCAATCGCCTTGCGACTTGGTCTTTAAGATTACCGAGTCGCCTAATACGTCGCAAGAAATACCTACGATAGCACCACCGCAACTGCGGTCAAAGCACTCTGCTATACGTACTATAACACCAAGCTTGCGTACTGCAATAATCTCTTCCTCGGTCAAAAGCTCAAGATACTTTTGGCAATCGAGTTGCTCAAGGCTATCTTTATAGTGGAGAGCCGCTACCATCGATGCCATAATCAAATCCTTTTGCGGAATACCGTAAAGGTTGCTGTTCAAAATCATGTACATCGAGTGCTTGTGGTGATCGTAGAACTTCATGCTCGATCCGATATCGTGGAGCATACTTGCTACGCGCAAAATCTTAACGTACGGACGAGGTAATTTATGTATAACCTTAACTTGTCTAAAGAGTTGCATAGAAAGATCAAACACGTGCTCTGCGTGTTGAATATTCATATTGAAATGATGCAACAAAGTGTAAATGCTATGTCCCAAAATATCGCTGATGGGCTTTTCGGTAATGGTGGGACATGCATAACGAAGCATTGCGCCCTCTCTCATACCGGCGCCACCGATAACGATTTCATTGAAGTTGGTACGCATCTTGAGCGCATCCAATACTGCAAGAGCTGCGGGGAATATATCTGCACGAGCGCTGGAAAGACCTTTGATACGCATGAGCTTTTCGGGCTCTAAAGGTTTGATGGTATCGTAAATGGTCTCGAGCTCAGCAAACGGAATATGGTAGTTGTGAGCCATATCCAAAGGATACTTTTTGAGTTTACGGCTAATTTTACCCAAGTTACGCAACGATCCGCCTACGCCAATAAGTTGGGTTTCGGGATCAAGTTCTTTGAGCCAAGCAAGTTGGTCAAGATGTTCGCCAACGTATTGAGTAATGGCTTGTAAACAATCTTCGGGAGAACCGTGCTTTGCAAATTTTTCGGTCAAAGTCAACGCGCCGAAAGGTAGCGTATCTTGAGCGATCATAACTCTTCTATTGTAATAGATGAGTTTTACCGAACCGCCGCCGATATCAATAATAAGTCCCTTGGGCACTTCCATAGAGTTGATAACGCCTTGATAAACGAACATCGCTTCGTCTTCTTGCGATATTACTTGGAGTTTGATGCCACAAGCAGTTTGAACTTCTTCAATAAAGGATTTTTGGTTTTTAGCTCTTCTTACGGCAGCGGTTGCATATGCAAACACCTTAGTTACGCCGTGACTTTCGTATAACGTACGGAAGGTGCGAAGCGTTTTGATGGTTTGAGCAATGCGAAGAGGACGTAAGAATCCGTCTATCTCCATATCTTGAGCAAGCCTTACCGGCTCTTTAAGCTCGTCGACAACCATAAAATATCCGCCCGGCATTACGTTTGCAATAACAAGTCTTGCCGAGTTGCTGCCTAAGTCGATTATCGCAATTTTTTCCATAATAATCCCTTCCTTCTATAGTTTTCGTAGTTAGATCCGCTAAATGCGGTTGAGGGTCTCCCCACTTAAGTATGATTGTAAATTATTTGCGGCAATAGACATCAATGCGCTTCTTGCCTCTACCGTCGCCCACGCTACGTGAGGAGTTATGACGGTGTTTTTTGCTGTAAGTAGCGGATTATCCGCTTGGGCAGGCTCCGTTGCAAGTACGTCTAACCCCGCACCGGCAATCCTACCTTCGTTAAGGGCGTTTGCAAGAGCGAATTCATCTATCAATCCGCCTCTTGCCGTATTTATGAGTACCGCGCTACGCTTGAACTTTGATAACGAGTTTTCGTTTATCATCTTTACGTTGGAGCTATCTAACGGACAGTTCAAAGAAACTACGTCCGAAAGGCTATATAACTCGTCTAAAGACTCTACGTAGCGGAAGCCTTCCTCTTTTGCATGCCTTGAACGACTATATAGAAGTACCTCCATGCCGTATGCCTTTGCAACTTCTGCAACGCGTAAGCCAATCCTACCGGCACCAACTATACCCATAGTCTTACCGTATATTTGGCGCATACCGCTTTTGTAGTAGCAAAAATCGGGTGAATTAACCCATCCGCCCTCTTTTACACTGCTATCGTGATAACCAATACCTGAATATAACTCCGTTAGCAATCCGAATACCGTTTGAACGACTGATTCGGTACTGTATGCGGGGATGTTAGTTACGGCTATGCCCTTTTGACGGCACGCTTCAACGTCGATATTATTATATCCAGTTGCAAGAACGCCTACGTATTTTAGTTGAGGTAACGATTGGATAATATTTGCATCTATCGTGCATTTGTTGGTAATCATAATCTCGGCGTTGCCCATCCTTTCGACAATTTTATCGTAAGGAGTGCGGTCGTAAAGCACTACCTCGCCAAGAGCCTCGAACGGAGCCCAAGAGAGGTCGCCGTGATTTAAACAATATCCGTCAAGTACGATTATTTGCAACAAAATTCCTCAACACAATTTTCGCTATTTACAATATAACTTAAAATTCTACTAAAGTCAATACTGAATTTTTAAAAAAACGCGCGTAACATATATACGCGCGCCTTAAATGTTTTAAACTGTATGAGGAATTAAAGCGTTTCATCCTCCGTCTTATGGTACTCTGAAATGCGTTTGATACTTTCGACACCCTTTAAGCAATTTGCTTTGGAGGTGTATCCTTGAGATGCTAAAACGTTTGATGCGTTAGCTGCAACCAAACGGAAACGGAATTTATCTTCGTTATCGCGATAAATTTCGAATACCGCTTTACCTATGGCGCGAACGTAGTTGCTATTGACGGTGGTATCAACAACGATTGCGTTCACGGCTGCGTGCTCTACCGCCTTAATGCCTGATTTACACGTCGCTTTAGCAACGTATCCTTGCGAGTGACCTACGGTGCATCCGTTGGAACTACGTACGCGGAAACGGAATTTACCGCCGTTATCGCGATAAATACAGAAGGTTCCGGGAAGTTTGCCGTCTTCCGGGGAGGGATTGGGCTCGCCAAAGCTACTTTTCTTTTCTGCAGGAAGGTGCTCGGTTGCCGTCTTGCTCTTGCGTACGGGACGTTTTTTCTCCCTAACAGGCGTCATAATTACAGTTTGCTCGGATTTGGAGTTACCGCTCTTTACTACTACTGCTCCGTTATCATGCATAACTTCTTCCTCAACAATGGGAGAAAGTTCGATATCTTCAATTGAAGTATAACTATCGTTATTGCCTTCTAACAAAGCGGCGGCTTCCTCTTTAGCTACCTTACGCTCGACGGCCTTTTTCTTTGCCGATGCAACTATCAAAATAATAGCAATTAATAAAACAATAGCTGCTGCAATAAGTATGTAGCGGTTGTAGCCGGTTTCAATAAAAGTTTTTACGCTTTCAAAAACTTCGTTCATATTTATACCTCCTGTTTTGGGGTTATCTTATCCTCTACGCTCTTTCATTACGGCACGCATACGCAACTCGTGTGAAAGAATATTTTTGCGGATACGTAGCGATTTGGGAGTTACTTCCAACATCTCGTCGGGCTCTAAAAATTCAATGCACTCTTCAAGTGAGAACTTGCGAGGAGTTTCCAGTCTCAACGCTTCATCAGAGCCTGCCGCACGCATATTGGTAACGTGCTTACGCTTACATACGTTAACGGCAATATCTTCTTGTTTGGGGGACATGCCTACTACCATACCTTGGTAAACGGGCGTGCCCGGCTCGATAAATAATACGCCTCTGCCTTGCGCGTTGAAGAGTCCGTAAGTGCAAGCTTCGCCCGTTTCAAAAGCGACCAAAGCGCCCACTTGTCTACGAGGCATTGCTCCCTTCAAAGGCTCGTAACCTTCGAAAATACTATTCATGATGCCTTCGCCACGGGTTTCCGTCATAAAGTCAGAACGGTATCCCAAAAGTCCACGTTCAGGGATAACAAATTCAAGCTTTATACGACTATTCATAGGAGTCATATTGATGAGCTCTCCTTGACGTTTACCCATGTTTTCCATAACCGTTCCAACGCACTCCGAGGGTACGTCAACGTACAATCTTTCGATAGGCTCGTGTACTACTCCGTCGATGGTTTTAGTTATAACTTTAGGGGTGCTTACTTGGAACTCATAGCCCTCACGGCGCATGTTTTCGATAAGGATAGAAAGGTGAATTTCACCTCTGCCGGATACTATGAAAGAGTCTGCTCTATCGCCGTCCTCTACCTTAAGCGATACGTCTTTAAGGAGTTCTTTATAAAGTCTTGCGCGCAAATGACGGGAGGTAACGTACTTACCTTCTTTGCCTGCAAAGGGACTGTCGTTAACGGCAAATAGCATTTGTAACGTAGGCTCGCTAATCTTTACAAAACTGAGGGGCTCAACGCATAAGGGGTTGCAAATGGTTTCGCCGATAGTAACGTTCTCAATACCGCTAAAGCTTACTATGTCGCCCACCTTGGCCCTTTCTACCGTTCTCTTGTTAAGACCAGTGAATTGATAAATGTTGGTTATTTTAGCCCTATAATTGACCGAGGGATCGTGGTAGTTGCAAACGGTTATTTCGCTGTTAGCGTTCATAACGCCACGCTCGATACGACCGATAGCAATACGACCTACGTACTCGTTGTAATCGATTGCGCTAACCAATACTTGCAAAGGCTCATCTTCTTCGCCCTCGGGAGGATCGATGTGATTCAATATCGCATCAAATAAGGGTGATAGGTTTGTGCCGGGCGTAGATGCCGACGTCGAAGCCGTACCCGCTCTACCGGAGCAGTAAATAATGGGGCTTTCAAGTTGCTCATCGGTGGCGTTAAGGTCCAATAGAAGCTCGTATACTTCGTCTAATACCTCTGCAAGACGTGCATCGGGTTTATCTACTTTGTTGATGCAGATGATAACTTTATGATTCATTTCCAAAGCCTTTTGGAGAACGAATCTCGTTTGAGGCATAGGTCCTTCGTAAGCGTCTACTAAAAGGACTACGCCGTTGATCATCTTGAGTACTCTTTCTACTTCGCCCGAGAAGTCCGCGTGTCCGGGGGTGTCTACAACGTTGATCTTTACTCCCTTATACATGCAAGAGGTGTTTTTAGCAAGTATGGTGATACCTCTTTCACGCTCGAGAGGGTTGTTGTCCATTACGCAGTTTTCTACCACTTGGTTATCACGGAAAACGCCACCTTGACGAAGCATGGCGTCTACGAGAGTAGTCTTACCGTGGTCTACGTGAGCTATTATAGCAATGTTTCTTAAATCGTCTCTAATCATACTGTTTGTTCAATTATCGTGTACGGAATCTCTTCATCGTACAACTCGTAAATCTCTTTATTGTGAATATATTCCTTTACTCCGTTAACGTTTACGTACAATACCGGTCTAATGTAGAACTGCCAAGTTCCGCTACCCACAGGGAAGTTAAAGGTTACCCCTTCGTGTAGTTCGAGTAACGAATAAGCATACGGTTGAAGTGAATTTTGATCACGTTCTTCACCGGGACCGATAGCATCTACTTCGTAGTAGTTGATGGTAAATTGTTCCCCTTTATACACGTAAGTAACGGGATAAAAATAATCCATATCGATTTGATAACCTTGGTTACCTACGTTCTTAAAGGTTATTCCTCTGAAAGGATCGAGCGTCAACGGCACGACGTTATAGCTATACCACTCGCTAAAATCAGAGGTGTTGGACTCATATTTACCAAGCGCTTTAATGCGGAACTTCAGTTCCCCTTTTACACGCTTTATAGTAAGCTCGGTGCCACCGATTTCATTTGCGGTATAGACGGTATCGGGATAGACGGAGTATATATACTCTACAGTATAAACCCTTGCTCCCGATACTTTATTCCAACTGATAGTAATGGTATAATCGGGCTCACCGACGACGGAGGTAACCTCTGCGGTCGGTGTCTTAAGCTTGCGATGCATAACACCGTATACGGCGCCGTAGGTGCCTCCTGCAACCGCCAACACCGCGACGATGATAATTATCACCAGCCATTTTTTTGCGAGCCCTAATTTTGCCATTTTAACTATTTCCTTGCGCTTACCTTCTTGAGGTTTGCAAACTTGGGTAGACCATCTTCAAGGGGAGAGTTGCTTGCGCCTTGGATAAGGGGAAGTGCGTACTCAACGTATTCCTTGGTGAGGCCGGTGCCTGCTTCGTTAATCCACTCGAGGGGAACTTTCTTCTCGGTGTTAGCAGCAAGTTCTACGGGCATGAGCTTGTAGATGCACTTGTAAGAGCCACTGCTCATATCGCGTTCGAATACTACCATCTTATCGGTTTCGCCTTCGCAAGCAGCCTTAACTGCGGTACGGCCTGCAGTAAATGCTTCTTCGATATCGGTGCCGGAAGCAAGGTGTGCGCCACAACGTTGCATGAGGTTGAACTCGATACCACGTACTTTAACGCCGAATTTTTGGTTTACGAGGTCAGCAAGTTGTGCTGCTAAACCGCCGAGTTGGGTGTGGCCGAAGCCGTCCTTTGCTTTAGCTGCGGAAAGGGTTTCAACGATGAAGTTACCGTCCTTATCGCGGATGCCTTCGGATACGCAAGCGATACATTTGCCGTTGTTCTTATCCATAACTGCCTTAACGTCAGCAACGAACTTCTCAACCGAGAAGGGAACTTCGGGGAGGTAGATAAGGTCTGCGCCGAGGCCTTTGTAATCTGCAAGGGCTGCAGCTGCGGTTAACCAACCTGCGTTACGTCCCATGATTTCTACAACTGCTACTTGACCCTTGTCGTATACTTTAGCGTCGAGGTTGAGCTCCATGAGGGTGGTTGCAACGTATTTTGCTGCGCTACCGTAACCGGGGCAGTGATCGGTGCCGTAAAGGTCGTTATCGATGGTCTTCGGAACACCGATGATGTTGCACTCGTAACCGCTCTTGAGGAGGTACTTGCTGATCTTGTTGCAGGTATCCATGGAGTCGTTACCGCCGTTGTAGAAGAAATAACGAACGTTGTACTTTTTGAAAACCTCAAGGATTCTCTTATAATCGGTTTCGTCTACGCTTGCGTCTTTAAGTTTATATCTAACGGAGCCAAGGCTCGAGGAAGGAGTGTTCTTAAGAAGTAAAAGTTCTTCTTTGTCTTCTTGACCGATATCGTAAAAGTCCTCTTCGAGGATACCTTTAATACCGTGTGCTGCACCGTAAACTGCAGTGATGTTCTTTTGCTCAAGAGCTTCGATAAATACGCCCGCTGCGCTTGCGTTAATAACGGAGGTCGGACCACCGGATTGACCGAACATACATGCTCCTACCAAATTCTTCATAGTAAAATCTCCTTTTGTATATGTTAATAAATTTTTAGTGTGATAAGCGAGAAGCCATTTCAAGCATCTCTTTGTTTATAGTCTTTTTGATTTCGAGCGCCTCACCTATAGGCATATCGATAATCTTGTTTTCTTTAATACCGATTACACGGCTTTCGGTTGCGCCTTCATACAATAAGGTAACCGCCCTATCTGCGCAACGCGCTGCGAGTACTCTATCTTGCATAGACGGAGTGCCACCGCGTTGAATATAACCAAGTTTAACCGTTCTAACGGTTATACCCGTTTTTTCTACGATGTCCTTTTTGACGTCAAGACAGCTTCCTACGCCCTCAGCAAGCACGATAATATCGCTGATTTTGCCCTTGATGATATTCTTCTTCATGCGATTACATATTTCATCAATATCAAAGGGAAGCTCGGGTACGAGGATGCTTTCGGCACCGCCTGCGATACCGGAGTATAATGCGATATCACCACAATGCCTGCCCATAACCTCGATTACGCATGCGCGATCGTGAGAAGTCATGGTATCTCTGATTTTGTTCATAGCGTCGAGTACGGTGTTTACCGCGGTGTCAAAGCCCAAGGTAAAATCAGTATATCCAAGATCGTTGTCGATAGTACCGGGAATACCCATACATACGATGCCGTACTTTTCAGATAAATCACGCATACCACGGAAGGATCCGTCGCCACCAATTACTACCAAGCCGTCGATGCCATAAGCGTTTAGTACGTCAGCGCCCTTTTTAAGGCCCTCTTCGGTATTAAATTCCGGACATCTCGCCGTCTTAAGGATGGTACCGCCCTTTTGGATGGTATCGGATACCGAACGGCTATCCATACGATTTAATTTGCCGTTGATCAAGCCGGTGTATCCACGTTCGACACCGTATACTTCCATACCTCTCGAACACGCACAACGAACTACGCCTCTAATCGCCGCATTCATACCGGGAGCATCGCCACCACTTGTTAAAACTGCTATTTTCTTCATGTTTTCTCCTATTTCCTCAATTGACCGTAGCCCTTTACAACGTATTTAACGCTGGTTAACTCCTTCAAGCCGATAGGACCGCGTACGTGTAACTTTTGAGTACTAATGCCCATTTCCGCGCCCAATCCAAGCTCGAATCCATCGGTAAAGCGGGTGGAAGTATTTACGTATACGGCAGATGAATCTACCTCTTTGCTAAACTTTTCAGCCTCCGATGCGTCTTCGGTCAAAATCGCGTCGCTATGATTAGTGCCGTACTTGTTGATATGTGCTATCGCCTCGTCAATTCCTTTAACGGAAGTAATTTTGATTTCCATATCATCGTACTCGTGAGCAAACTCATCTTCCCCTACCAAATTGCAATCGCCATAAACTGCTGCGATCTCTTTGGTACCGTTGATTTTAACGCCGGCATTTGCTAAAGCAGAGCAAATAACGGGGGTAAAACTCTCAACCAATTTTTCGTCGATAAGGATGGTTTCGAGCGCGTTACAAGTAGAGGGACGAGAGGTCTTTGCGTTTAAGATTATCGGTACCGCAATTGCGAGGTTTGCGCTCGGTGCTACGTAAGTATGACAGTTACCGCCTGCAGAAGCTATAACCGGCATAGTTGCGTTTGCAAGTACCACCTTTTTAAGGCCCTCTCCGCCACGCGGAATTACTACGTCGATATACTTGTTTTCGCGGAGCATTTCGGCGGTAGCTTCTCTATCTTGGCTTTCAATTAAACCAACTAAATCGGGAGAAACACCGTTCTCTGCCAAAGCCCTCTTGATGCAAGCAACGAGCATGCCTACACTGTTAACACTCTCACGGCTACCGCGTAAAACTACGCCGTTTCCGCTCTTGATACAAAGGGCTGCCGCATCAATAGAAACGTTAGGACGTGCTTCAAAAATAATACCGATAACACCTAAAGGTGCGCGTACGCGCTTTACTTCAAGTGCATTAGGCAATACGTACTCTTCACAAATTTCTCCAACAGGATCGGGTAAAGCTACTATCGCATCCAATCCGTCCGCCATTTGCTTAATGCGTGCAGGAGTTAAAGCGAGCCTATCGATAAACGCCGCGTTTCTGCCGTTTTCCTTGGCACGCTCGATATCCTTGAGGTTTGCTTGTAAAATCGCCTCTTGTTCAATAAAAAGAAGCTCTTTTGCGCGATTAAGCACCGCGTTCTTAACCTCGGTGCCTACGCCTGCAAATTTATTTGCAGCAAGCTTTGTTAGCTCGCAAATTGCTTTAACTTCCATATTAATCCTCGTCTACGGGTTCGGGTAATATTGCGTTGTGATAAACGTTTTGTACGTCATCAAGATCTTCGAGCATACCGATGAGCTTTTCAACGCTGTTAAGGTGACCTTCAGGATCAACTTCGTTATCAGGTATCATATCAACCTCTGCGCTCAATACGTTAACGCCGTTTGCCTTTAATGCATCGGATACTGCGTAAAGATCGGTATGGGGAGTGTATACTTCGTATACTTCTTCATCAACGGTGATATCTTCTGCACCTGCATCGAGTGCAAGCATCATGAGTTCGTCTTCTTCAAGAGCTTTATCGGTAATGATAACGCCTTTCTTCTTGAACATGAAAGATACGCAACCGGTTTGGCCAAGAGCGCCACCGTATTTATCGAAAAGGTGTCTTACGTCACCGGCCGTACGGTTCTTGTTGTCGGTAAGGGTTTCAACGATAACCGCTACACCGCCTGCACCGTAACCTTCGTAGGTCATCTCTTCGTAGTTAACGGAACCGAGTTCACCGCTTGCCTTTTTAATGGAACGGTTGATGGTATCGTTAGGCATGTTGTTTTGCTTTGCCTTTGCGATAACGTCACGAAGCTTGCTGTTAAGCGAAGGATCGGGTCCGCCTGCCTTAACGGCAACTGCTATTTCTCTACCGATTTTGGTAAATATGCTACCTCTTGCTGCATCGGTCTTACCTTTTTTGATTTTAATATTTGCCCATTTGGAATGTCCGGACATATTAGCCTCCTGAAAGTGAATCTATTTTTTGTTAAGTTTATCGGCAACCGTAGCTAAAACTATCGACGCGCTTACGCCCGCGTTAAGACTTTCGATATTGCCGTACATGGGTATTGCAAGTACGACGTCCGCTCTATCCCTCAACTCGGGACTGACACCGTGCGCTTCGTTGCCGACTACAAGCGCAAGCGGTAATGCGGGCTGATAATCAAATACGTTTTGACCACCCATATCGAGTATAGCCACTTTATAATTATTAAGCGCGTCGCACGCGCCCGCGTAAGAAAAAGGAACTATATTTGCGCTAAAGATACCGCCCATCGTCGAACGTACCACTTTAGGTGAATATGCATCCACCGAGTCGATTGCGATATAATCGGTAACGCCCATAGCTACGCCACTACGTATAATCGTACCCATATTGCCTGCATCCAAAATGCGGTCGAGCACCATAACTACGTCGCCCGTGATGGGCTTTTTGGCGGGTAGCTCCGCGATAGCAAGTATACCTGCCGACGACACCGTATCGGATATTTTATCAAAGATAAAGTCGCTAACAATAGTAGGCTCTATCCCCAACTTATCTGCAATAGGCATCAGCACGTCCAAGCGGGATTCTTTAATATATAGTTCTTTTGCGTACCCCTTTGGCATATCGCCAACGAGGTTAACTCCCTCAACGACGAAAAGCGAGTGTTTAAACCTCGCCTTTTTGTCGCTCAAGCTACGAATTAGCTTGATTTTATCATTGTTAGAGGAAGCTATTATCTTCATTTTATTATTAAAGAGCCTTCAAAAATTTGAAGGCTCTAAATAACTATGCGTTGATAGCAGCTTTTGCTTGCTCGCAAAGAGCGGTAAATGCTTGTGCATCGTTGATAGCGATATCAGCTAAAACCTTACGGTTGAGGTCGATACCTGCTACCTTAAGACCGTGCATAAGGCGGGAGTAAGAAAGATCGTTCATACGTGCTGCAGCGTTGATACGTGCAATCCAGAGTCTTCTGAAATCTCTCTTCTTAAGTCTTCTGCCAACGTATGCATATTGGCCGGACTTCATAACAGCTTCACGTGCTACGCGATAAAGCTTACTTTTTGCACCAAAGTAACCTTTGGCTTGCTTCATTATTTTTCTCTTTTTCTTTTGTGCAGTAACAGCTCTCTTAATTCTCATTACCGTTCCCTCCTACTTTTGTCCGTAAATCATGTTGCTGATGGTCTTTGCTTGGGCTTCATTGATGTATGCGCCTTGGCGAAGATTTCTCTTTCTCTTACGGGTCTTCTTGTTAAGAATGTGGTTCTTGTTTTGCTTATTTCTCTTAAGCAAACCGTTAGCGGTAAATCTGAAGCGCTTTTTGGATGCGCTATGGGTTTTTTGTTTAGGCATATCTAATCTCCTTGTGTGGATATATTATTTTTTTGCGGGTATGGGCGCGAGCATCATGGTTACGTTACGACCTTCTAAAATGGGTTCCTTTTCCTTAACTGCTACGTCCGATACGATTTCGAAGAACTTATTCATCATCTCCATCGAAAGCTCGGGGTGAGCGTTTTGGCGGCCTCTCATCCTAATGGTTACCTTAACCTTGCATCCTTCTGCTATAAAACCACGGGTGTTTTTAGCTTTGGTCTTAATGTCGCCTATATCTATCGTTTGACTTAATTGTACTTCTTTAAGTTTTAAAACGGTAGCTTTCTTCTTATCTTGCTTATCCTTTTTGATTTGGTCAAAACGGTACTTGCCATAATCAAGGATTTTGCAAACCGGGGGATTAGCTTGGGGCGAAAAGAGTACTAAATCGAGGTTACGCTCGTCCGCCATCTTTTGCGCTTGTGCGATGGGCAATACGCCAACCATCGAGCCATCCATATCAATCAACCTTACTTCCGGCACTTTAATTGCCGAGTTAGTCAATAATTCTTTAAAAATAAGTGTGTCCTCCTATCTTATATATGTATGCACGTACGTGCAAACCTTATATACTCCAAAAAAGAAGTGCTCCTAAGGAAGCACGTCTCACCACAAGCTATAATATGCTACTAATGTAGCAAAATATAGTTATTATCTTGTATTAACCGTTTAACTATGCGCTTACGGTGAGAATCACTTCTTCTTTAACCTTGTCTATAATATACTATATCGATTTTTATGTCAATTATTTTGGCGCAAAAATTAAATTTCGCGCCAAAATATATTGTCTATTCTACCAAATAACCTTTTCGGCATCCTCTGCAAGCACCTTTGCAAGGAAATCACCATAGCTCATCGTGCCAAGATCACCATCTTTACGGCTACGTACTGCTACTACGCCGGCTTCCTTTTCTTTATCGCCGATAATGAGCATGTACGGGATTTTGTCGAGTTGTGCGGCACGAATCTTGTAACCGATCTTTTCAGAACGAACGTCAGACTCTGCTCTTATACCTGCTTTACGGAGCTTATCTGCAATAGCTATAGCATCGGCTTCGGTACGATCGGTAAGGCTCATAACTCTTACTTGCTCGGGAGATAACCATAGCGGGAAAGCTCCTTTATAACGCTCGATGAGAAGCGCCATAGTACGCTCGTAACAACCGATGGAAGTACGATGAATAATATAAGGATTGACCTTATCGCCGTTTTCATCCACGTAGGTCATATCGAAACGCTCTGCAAGGAACATATCAACTTGTATGGTAATAAGGGTATCTTCCTTACCGTAAACGTTGCGGATTTGGATATCGAGCTTTGGTCCGTAGAAAGCAGCTTCATCGATACCAACGCTGTATTTAATGCCGATATTGTCCAAAATCTTTTGCATTTCAGCTTCAGCATGCTCCCACTTTGCAGGATCGTTGATGTACTTGGCGGTATTGTTGGGATCCCACTTTGAGAAGCGGTAAGTTACTTGTCCATCCAAACCGAGAGTCTTGAGCATATAAATAGCTAAATCCAAGCAACCTCTGAATTCTTCCTCAAGTTGAGAAGGCGTGCATACAAGGTGGCCTTCGGAAATGGTGAACTGTCTTACACGGATAAGACCATGCATCTCACCGCTTGCCTCGTTACGGAATAGCGTAGAGGTTTCGCCGTAACGTATGGGCAAATCACGATAAGACTTAAGACCGTTTTTATAAATCATGTATTGGAAGGGGCAGGTCATGGGACGGAGTGCAAAGACCTCTTTATCCTTCGCCTCGTCACCTAAAATGAACATACCGTCTTGGTAGTGATCCCAGTGGCCACTGATCTTATAAAGATCAGATTTTGCCATATAGGGAGTCTTGGTGCGGACGTAACCACGACGTTCTTCTTCATCTTCAACAAATCTATTGAGGATTTGGAACATCTTTGCGCCCTTGGGCATAAGAAGGGGTAATCCTTGGCCGATGCTTTCTTCGGTCATGAAGATGCCAAGCTCTCTACCAAGTTTATTGTGGTCGCGTGACTTTGCTTCTTCAACTGCTGCAAGATACTCTGCAAGAGCGGTTTTGTTGTTGAACGCGGTTCCGTATATACGGGTAAGAACTTTATTGTGCTCGTCTCCGCGCCAGTACGCACCGGCGATAGAGGTGAGTTTATATGCCTTAATGTAGCCGGTTGCGGGAAGGTGAGGACCTGCACAAAGGTCTACAAATTCACCTTGACGATACATGGTAATAGCTGCATCATCGGGTAAATCGTTAATAAGCTCTACCTTGTAGGTCTCGCCTTGGTTTTGGAAGTATTCCAAAGCGTATGCGTGAGTAACTTCCTCTTTGATTATGGGAAGGTTTTCTTTAATAATCTTCTTCATTTCCGCCTCGATAGCGGGTACTGCGTCCATGTTGATGGGTGTGATAAAATCGAAGTCGTAGTAGAATCCGTTTTCGATTGCCGGTCCGATTGCTACTCTAACGGTAGGATAAATTCTCTTAACGGCTTGAGCAAGAACGTGCGAGCAACTATGACGATATGCGCGCTTGCCTTCCTCTGTATCGAAAGTCAAAAACTCAACGGTAGCATCTTCATTGATGGGCTCGTACATGCCAACGACTTTATCGTTGACTCTTGCTACCAACGAGGCACGGAAAAGTCCGTCCGAAATGGAACGGGCTATATCTGCAGGCGTGGAACCTACAGGGAATTCTTTTTTATCATCTCTAAGCGTGATAATCATATATGTAAATCCATCCTTTAACCGCTATGCGGTTAGTTAATAGTATTTTATGCGTTGATTGCGGCTTCAATTGCTTGCGATAATGCATTGAATTCGGTTGCGATATCGTCTTTAGCTTTGCCGACGTTATTGTTATAGCTTACTGCATCTTGGTTTATAAGGGAATCGTTATAAACCTTTGCGTTAGTGTTGACGTAGAAAATGGTGGGTTCTGCGTCGGTAGACTTGACGTCGTATAGGTGTACGACACGATACTTTTGTTCACCGTCCTTCTTATCGCCCGATTTCTCGTACGTCATACGTGCGGTGCTATAGGAAGAATCTTGCAACCAAGCATCAAAGGTTTCGCCTTCGTCTTCCTTGATAGTGATGATTTCGACTGCGTTAGCAAGTTCGCCGGCAATACCTTGGAACGCGGTAAACTTGGTTGCCAAATTTCCCAAAACGGACTCGCCGTACACTCTACCGACTATACCGCCGTTATTGACGTAATACGGGTTTTCCTTGGCGTTATGCGAATAGGTAATATGGGTATCGTTTAATATTAACGCTCTATCATAATAAAGCTCGCCGTCGGCAACCGCGTTGTTGATAGAAGAAAAATGTAACATACCTACCAAACCGCCGGTGTAGTTGAATACATTGACGGGAAGAACTATCTTACCAACCGAGCTTACAACGTTATCAAGAGAGGTGAAGTTAGCGCAGTATCCTGCAAAACCGCCAACGTTATAAGAAGTGGTTTGGGTGGTGCTTAAACGCTTTGCGTTTATTTCCCCTATCATAGATTTACTCTTTGCAAGAGCAACTCTATCTAATGAACCTGCTACGCCACCAACGTTCAATCTCTTATAAGACTTGGTGTTGATAACGCCTGCGGTGCTTACCCATTTGCTTGCGTTTTTGACTCTGTAAGCAGAACCAACTATTCCACCGGCGTTAACGAGTTCGCCGGATGCGTTAAGGTTACCATTATAGGTGAGGTTTTGTGCTTCGATATACTCAGCGTTAGATTTTTCAGAAGATAAATTGATGGTACGCAAAGTACCCACTACACCACCCATCGTCAAGTTGCTAACGGCAGAAAGGGTTATGGCTCTTTTTTCTTCATCGTCGCTATCTTTGTAAGTTTTGACAGATTCATCGGAATTTACGGTGATATTTACTGCAGAGTTAATTCCGTTATACTTGGCGTTGCCTATAGAGTAACCTACGAGTCCACCAATGCTAACCGCCATGTCGTAACGCTCGGGTTCTACGCTACGCGAACCGTCGGTATTGGTTTTAACTCTACAAATATTACCCATGGTTGCGGTAACGTTACCGTAAACGTTGATGTTTTTAATATCGTTATCGCCGTACGCATAACCAGCAAGACCACCGATAAATTGGCTCTCCGCATCGGCGGGAACACTTAAGTTAACGTGTACGTTAAGGTCGTTTATTTTTGCTCCGAATATAACACCAAATAGTCCGTAATATGCAATTTCGTTAAGCTCTTCCGAACGAGTTTCAGGCTCCGGAATATTAATAGAATAGACTATCGTATGTCCGTTACCGTTTATGGTACCGCGGAAGGAGTTATCGATACTATTACCAATGGGAGTCCAATCCCCTTCCAAGATTATATCGGATTTAATGTTGTAAACACCTTTATCGTAATCTCTGCCGAGGTTGTCGGCAAGCTTTTTAAAATCTGCAGCGTTATTTACGTCAACGGAAAACTCACCCTTATGAGTGTCTTTATCGTTGCACGCAACGAGAGCAAACGCCATCGTTAAAACCACCGCAAATATTAATATTGTTTTAAACGCTTTTTTCATATTTTTTCCCGTTTAAAAGTTTATTTGTATTGTTTGTCGATAAAGTTCAAGATATCGGCGTATACTTCTGAATTGTTGGTTTCGTTCAAGATTTCGTGACGAGCACCTGCGTAGACCTTATATTCTACCGTTTGGATGCCCTTTTGGTTATAGAAGTTATAAAGCTTATCGGCAAGAACGGCTTTATTGGATACCGGATCGTCGCTACCTACTGCGATCATAATGGGAAGATCTTTAGGAATATTATCGCTTGCTTCGCCGTACATAGCCATTACGCCTTTAAAGAAACTCAAATAATAACCTATCGATAAAGCGTAACCGCAATATTCGTCGGCTTCGTATTTGGCAACTTGGGCTTTATCTCTTGAAAGCCATGCAAACTCTTGTCCTTGAGCTTCAAAGGGCTTGTTGTATGCGCCAAAGCTCATTTTGTTGATGAGTTTACCGGTCTTTTCCGGTCCGATGATCGATGCTTGAACTGCAGCGATTGCGGTACCGGCAGCGATTAGTGCGCTCTTCATATAAGCCGTGCCGGAAAGTACGCAAGCCTTAACTTCGGTGCCGTGAAGCTCCAAAAATCTTTGCGAAACGAAGCTACCATAGCTGTGTCCGAGAAGGGTTACTTCAACGCCGTAAGTTTGCTTTGCGTAATTGATAACAGTCAAAGCATCTTCAACCGTGTTGTGGAAGGAGTCGCCGTCAACTATACCAAGTTCGCCATCCGGATTATACTTATGACCACGATGGTTGTCTGCAAGAACAACGTATCCGTTCTTGTTAAGATAGGTGGCAAAGTCGTCGTAGCGAGCTGCGTGCTCCGCCATACCGTGACTAATAACTACAGCACCGATTTTGTTTTCGACTTCGTCCCAAACACAAACCGTTAAAACTTTATTATCGATTGTTTTTAACTCGATAAGCTTCATATTATCCACCTCCGTGCATTTAAGTACTATAAAATACTTTTGTATAGTTTAACACTATTTAGAATATAATTCAAGAGTATTTATTTAATTTTAAGGAGAAAGATTTTTGCCAACCATTGCACTTGCAGGCGGAGGAACCGCAGGACACGTATTGCCATCACTCGCTTTGATAAGCGAGCTTAAAAAGAACTTTGATAATATCATTTACCTTGGCGGTGACGGCATGGAGCAAGATTTGGTACCCAAAAACGGTATTCCGTTTTACCAAACATCGAATATCAAATTCAGTAGAACGCACCCGCTACAAAACTTAAAAGTTCCTATCGTGCTAAAAAAAGCATCTAACGAGGCCAGCAAAATACTAAAGGAAAACAACGTAGACGTTGTGTTTGGTAAAGGGGGATATGCCTCTCTACCGGCCCTACTCGGAGCTAAAAAATTAGGTATTCCTACGGTAATACACGAGAGCGACTTCAAGATGGGACTTGCAAATAAACTTGCTTCCACCTTTTGTAATACGGTACTTACTTCCTTCCCCGAAACGGCCGGAGGAGTCTTCGTTGGCACCCCTATTCGAGAGGAAATCTTTAAAGGAAGCAACGAGCGCGCCACGCTAAAATATAATCTTAAACGCACACTACCAACCATACTGATTTTCGGCGGATCGAGTGGAGCAAAAGCTATTAACGACGTAATTTTTAAGGTGGCAAAAGAGCTTACGGCCATAGGCAACGTAATACACGTTACCGGCAAAAACGAAAGGCGAAAGTTGTTTTTAGAGGGGTATTCTTCTTGTGCTTACGCGGATGACATTAACGATTTGTACGCAGCCTCGGACGTCGTTATAATGCGTGGTGGCGCCAACTCTTTGGCGGAGGCTACTGCCCTCGGTAAACGCATTATTTGTATTCCTCTACCCAAAAGTAAACATAGCCGTGGCGATCAAATTGATAACGCCAATAGCTACTTCAAACGTGGTTTAATCGACCTTTTGCCCCAAGAAGCACTTACACCTCAAGAGCTTTTAACTCGTGTCCATACCCTTCTTAAGCAAAAGGAGCGCCCTATTAATAAGGACACCCCTAATGCGAAGATTGTGGATAAGATACTGGAGGTTTTAGCTAATCGAGCCCTATAATCTTAAGTGTATTCTCTATCGAATAAACTACCGATCTATTACCGCTCGAATCGATAGCTACGTATGCATTATCGCAAGTAATATCTAAATTATAGCTTGATGAAGTGCCGTCGTTACGCAGTTCCGTTACGGTCAGAGTCCCCTCTTTTGAATATAAAATCGTATAACCCAACTCGCGACTGAAACAATCGTAAAAATCGGTTATACCGTCAAAAAGAGTGGAGCTTGAGGCGGTAAAGTTAAGGTCGTTATCTATCAAATATAATCTATCGGTAGAGGCATGCAGTAATAAAAAGATACCCTCTCCGTTCATAAACACTTCGGCCGAATCGGCAAGTCCAACGCCTACTCTTACCGAGTTTGCAAACGAAAAATCAACGTCGTACATCGCTATTTCCACTCCGGTAGACGTAAGCTCTGCTACGGTAAACTTTTGCTTACCCTCTACCGCTGTAGGTTGCACGCACAAAAGTTCCCTTTCAGGCATAGTGACGGATGATATTAGCTTTAAATCGGTATTTAGTTTTATGACGGAATATCCGTTTATACCACTTACGAAAAGAGTAAAATAACTGCCGAAATCATAGACCGCTTTAACCTCGCCTGATTGCAACGCAGAGCTTGTGATAATCGCGTTATTCTTTATTTTATATACCTCGTTATTTTGATTACCGCCAATCAATAAAAATCCTTCGTTAAGCACATAAACGGTAGCTCGCGTAAGGGGCAGTAATTCCAACAATTCGGTACTGTTTAAATCAGTAGAAACGGTATATAAATAGGTTTTAGTTTCATCGACCAAAGCAACGACTATCCCTTGTGCAGTAACCGACGAAGTCAAATAGCTTAAAGGCTTAAGACTATTAAAATTAACGGCCCCTACAACGTTACCGCTTGCATCGCTTTTGATAATGCTTTGAGATCGCGCTTGCATCTTAAACGCGCCCTCTTTACTTTGATGCGTAACTATACTAAAAGTGCCTTGTGGTAATGAGTGCGTTGCATTTAGCTCCACCCCGTCAAGCGCAAGCGTTTGCTCGAACCTATATATGCCGTCAGTCTTGGATGATATCGGAAAATACTTAATTTCGGGCTCTTTTTGCGGTAGTTCAGGTTCTTGAATATCGGTATCTTGATTATTATCAACAGTTCCGCCTGAAGGAACTTCCGTTTGCGCATCGCCGTATTCTCCACCGGAATTATCGCCTTTACCAAAGACTTCTTTTAAGCTACCACTACCTGCAACAACCATCAAAACGGCTATTGCGGTAAGTAAAACTACTGCTAAAATTTTAGGGGCGTTTCGTTTCATTTTTACCTCGCGTTAACATTGTAGCGTATATCGCGAGGTCTGTAACCGATACGGCAAAATAAGTCAAAATAAGACTGTTAGTTAAAACTGATTTTATAAAATTCGTGTGCAAGAGCGTATGCGATAAGCTCCAATCTATGAGCATTAACGTCTACTCGAGTCGCAAGTTCTCTTGCCCTTTCCATCAAGCGAAGATTTAGTCTTGACGGCGTACGTCCGCTTTGCTCTACACCAAGCCAATCACCGGCACCACGTAACTCGCAATCGCGCTCTGCAATACTTAAGCCGTCTTTCTCTTGAACAAGCGTTTCCAATCTAATGATATCATCACCGCTCTTTGCAGTGTAAAGGAAACAATGTGCTTCAGCACCATCACGACCGATACGACCTCTTAATTGGTGTAACGTTGCAAGTCCAAAGCGATCTGCTTCAAATATAGCCATAAGCGATGCCTTGGGAACGTCGATACCTACTTCGATAACCGTAGTAGAAACCAATACTTGCACCCTACCCTCTGCAAAATCGGTAAGGGTTTGTTGCTTTTCCTGCGCCTTTTGTTTGCCGTGTAATAACGCTACGCTAACTTGATCACCATAACTCTTGACTATATCTTTATATAGCTTATCAACGGAATAGCTTTCAACGCCTTCAACGTCATAGATTTTGGGAGCAACAATATAAGCCTGTCTACCGTCGGTAATGCATTTTTCAACGATGTAATCAAGCATTGCTTTGCGCTTTTTGGGGGTAACTACCGCGGTCTTTATGTTATCGCTATCGTAACGCCTTTCGATATTTAAAATGTTGATATCGCCAAAAACCGTAAGGCGCAATGATCTCGGTATGGGAGTTGCGGAAAGAGTCAGCGTATCCACAGCTTTGCCCTTATCCATAAGAGAGGTTCTTTGTGCTACACCAAATCGATGTTGCTCGTCTATAACGACCATTGCGAGCCTTCTAAAGTCTACCCCCTTTGAAATTACTGCGTGCGTGCCTATAACGATATCCACAAGACCAAGGGACACTTTCTCGCTAACTCTGCGCTTTTCAGCAACGCTCAACGAGCCTGTTAAAAGCTCAACTCGAATACCAAACGGAGATAAAATCTTTTTGAAATTATTATAATGTTGTACCGCTAAAATTTCGGTCGGAGCCATTACCGCTGCTTGATGTCCGCTCGCAACCGCATATGCGGTTGAAAGTAGCGCAACTATAGTTTTACCGCTACCTACGTCTCCTACGAGCATTGCGTTAAGCGGTTTATTGGAGTGTAAATCGTTAACTATAGCGGTAATAGCCTCACCTTGAGTGGGAGTAAGCTTATAAGGTAATGAATTTATAATACCCTTAAGCAAATCTTCGTTGTGAGCATAAAAAACGGTACGATCGGTTTCGTTACGAATAAGTTTGTACGCACTAATCTCGCGCACTAAATTTTCGATTTCCAATCTATCTGCACCAGCGTTCGCCTCGCTTATGGTCTTGGGCGCGTGAGCATAGATTACCGCATCGTTAATAGATAAAACGTCAGAGCTATCAGGTATAAGACTTTGTTCGATTATGCCCTTTGTCAAGGCGTCTTGTACCATGCCTGCAAAAGTAGCTTGAGGTATAAGTCCACGTAAAGGATAGATGGACTTAATGCCCCTACCCTTCACTTCCCCCGGAATAACAGGCTCGAAAGAAGGATTAATAAGCTCTAAAACGTTACCCTCCTTTTTTAGCTTGCCGTAAACTCTAACTATTGCGCCTACGTAAACCGTTTTTGCAACGTAATTGGCATTATACCAACAAAGCTTAATCTGTCTCGGATAACTATCGCAAACTCCGCTCGCTCTAAAAATCTGCATCCTGCCCTTGCGTACGGGACGGGAGCTTGAAACAATATTTAGTACTAAAACGACAAAGTCCCCGTTGTCAGCTCCTTGCAAATCGGAGATGGCATCGAGGTCTATGTATTTGGATGGCATAAATCTCAAAAGATCCTTAATGGAATTTATGCCTAAATAATTAAGTTTTTCTAAAGTAACGGGACCAACCCCTTTAACTTTAAGGAGTTCCTTTGCTTCCATTACTCAACCGATACGTAATAGAAATAGTGTTGTTGGCCACCTTCGATAATGGTGATATCGTGGAAGGGATATTCTTCGGCAAGTTTTTCTTCAAGAGCCATCGCAACAGACTCGGTTAAGCCTGCACCGTAATAAACGGAAATTGAAGCAGTGTCATCATCCGCCATTTTATTAATAACGTCCATAGCTACTTCGTTGACGTCAGAGCCACCGGAAACTACTACCTTATCGTACAAACCGATTATGTCGCCGTTATGTAGCTCGATGCCATCCATCTCAACGTCACGTACTGCGTGGGTGATTTGACCGCTACGTACGCCTTGCATAGCCTTTTGCATATTGTTGACGTTGTCTTCAATAGATGCATCAGGATTAAAGTTAACTGCTGCAGCAATGCCTTGCGGTATATTTTTTGTAGCTATAACTACCAAATTGGCTTTGGTTAACTCTTTGGCTTGCTCTGCCGCCATTACTATATTACCATTGTTAGGTAAGATGTATACGGTGTCTGCATTGACGCTATCTACAAGCTTTACTATGTCCTCTACACAGGGATTCATAGTCTGACCGCCCTCAAGTACAGCGTCTGCATGTAGCTCGGTAAATAAGGTCTTGATGCCCTCACCGGTACATATGGAAACAAGTCCGGTTGCCTTATGGGGCGCCACCTTTTTATCTGCAATAAGCTTGCGGTTTTGCTCGAGCATATTTTCGATTTTAGGTCTATCGAGCTCACCAAGCTTAAGAGCGTAACCGAGTGCTATATCCGGGGTATTGGTATGTACGTGTACCTTTACCATATCAAGATCGCCTACGACTATCAAACTATCGCCAATCTTGTTAAGTCTATCACGCAACTTGTCGATGTCGCTTAAGGTGGTCTTTTTGTTTAGATTAATAATAAAGAACTCGGTGCAATAAGCATACTTGATATCTTCGACACTGGTAAATACGTGGTCGACGTCCTCTTCATTAACGTTGTAAGCGGTGTGGATGGGATGCTCGACTGCAACCATCTCTTTGCCCGCTAAAACGTTGTACATACCGTACAAAATGCATAACAAGCCTCTACCGCCTGCATCTACTACGCCCGCCTTTTTGAGTACGGGGAGCATGTCGGGAGTCTTATTAAGAATCTTTTCGCCTTGAGCAAGTATTGCTTCGAAGAACTTAAGGAAATCGGTCTTTTTTACTGCAATTTTGAGTGCATAATCGCTCACAAGACGAATAACCGTCAAAATCGTACCCTCTTTAGGATGGGTAACTACGTCGTAAGCAATCAATGAACCGTTTTTAAGTGCTCGAGCAAAAACCTTGGTGGTCAATACGCCCGATTCCTTTAATATTGCGCTAAATCCTTTAAAAATTTGACTTAAAATAACACCGCTGTTACCACGGGCACCTATCAACGCACCTTTTGCAAAAGCTGCGCTTATAGCGCCAATAGAATCCTCTTGTACCGACTCCATCTCTTTAACCGAAGATGCCATCGTAAGATTCATATTGGTGCCGGTATCGCCATCCGGTACAGGGAAAACGTTGAGGCTATCGACGTAAGCCTTGTTAATCTCGAGATTAAGAGCTCCGCCTGCAAGCATCTCACGTAGTTTTTGTGCACTAATACTGTTCATATATTCCTATAGTCTTGCGACTCTATCTATAATTTTACTCCTACTACGTGGACGTTTACACTCTTAACTCTCATACCAGTCAAGTGCTCAACGTTATACTCTATCGAAGATTTAAGATTTTCGATGACCGCTTCTCTCCTAATGCCGTCTTTAATGATTACGTAAAGATCAACGAAGATACGGTTATCCATCGTTACGATTTTGACACCTTTATTAAGAGGCTCACGATTAAACATTACCATAATGCTATCGCTAAGTCTACGACTTACAAGCTCTACTACACCGTAACATGAACGCGCAACACGACTAACGATAACCGCTACCGCAGTATCGCTAATGTTAATATTGCCGTATCTGTTAAAGGTGGTAAGTGCCATTTTTTCTCCGTCCACAAGTAGTATACATACTTATTGATGATACTATAATAAATCAAACAGGAAAATTTTGCAACTAAATAAAGAAAATACATTAAAACTGTTGCCAAACAAAACACAATTTTGTATAATACATAAGTCCGAAAAAATGTAGGAGGTATAAATATGTCCAAGGTTTGCAGCATTTGCGGAAAAGGTCAAATGAGTGGTAACAAAGTAAGCCATAGTAATATCAAGACCAGAAGAAGCTGGGGCGCTAACGTCCATAAGGCAGACGTCGAAATCAACGGCAAAGTTCAAAACGTTTACGTTTGCACCCGTTGCCTTCGCACCATGAAGAAAGTTAACGACTAATTTATCTTCTTTACAATTTTAGCTTTTTAAAGACACTTGGCGACAAGTGTTTTTTAGCGTTGATAACCGCATAAACAAAGCTCGCAATCGTTTTGCGAGCTTTGTTTATTTATAAGTTCAATAATTTGCTTATTAGATTTCGGAGTTTACGCCTTGTAAAAACGCTTTTAGCTTGGGTGACTTCGGATTGTCGAATACCTCGCTCGGAGCCCCCTCTTCTTCCACTAAACCCTCTGCCATAAACACAATTTTATCCGATACGTTCTTTGCAAATCCCATTTCGTGCGTAACGATAATCATTGTCATGTTGGTGGATTCTTTGAGCTCTTTTATAACCCTTAATACCTCGCCGGTAAGCTCGGGATCAAGCGCCGACGTGGGCTCGTCAAAGCACAATACCAAGGGCTTGAGCGCCATCGCTCTTGCGATTGCAACACGTTGGCATTGACCGCCTGAAAGCTCACAGGGATAGGAGTCTTTCTTTTCGGTAAGTCCAACTTTTTCTAAAAGCTCAAGGCCCTCTTTTTCAATTTCAAGCTTTCTTTCGTGAACGGCTCGCTTAAGCTCTCTGCCTTTTAAGCCCTGCTTCTTCAAAGAGGTTTCAGCCAAAAGTCCGGGGGCAAGCGTTACGTTCTTCAAAACGGTGTACTGCGGGAAAAGGTTAAAGGACTGGAATACCAAACCAAAATTAAGTCGCTTTTGTCTTATTTCGGCGTCACTGTATTGATTGGCTTTAGCTGCGTCAAAAAGCAACTCCCCTTCCAAAAGCATCTGACCACTATCGGGCGTCTCGAGGAAGTTGATACTGCGTAATAACGTGGTTTTACCGCTTCCCGAAGATCCGATTATAGTTAAAACCTCGCTCTTTTCGATTGAAACATCTATCCCTTTTAGCACCTGTAATCCGCCAAAAGATTTTGTAAAGTTTTTAATTTCCAAATAACTCATAGTTTATTCCTTATAAAAATTAAGCTTCTTTTCAAGGAACGCAAACAATACCGTTAAGAGTCCATTGAAAATTAAATAGAACGCTGCAGCGTAGAATAAAGGCGTCAATACAACGAATTCGTTTACCAAGGATTCTGCCATTGTGTAAAGCTCTATAACGCCTGCAACCGAAGCAAGAGCAGTATCTTTAACCAAAGTTATAACTTCGTTACTAACGGGAGTTAAGGTCTTTTTAACAAGTTGTAAGAAGATAATTTTTCTAAATATTTGCCCTTTAGTCATACCTAAAACGGCACCGGCTTCATATTGACCTTTAGGCATACCCTCTATTGCGCCACGGAAGATTTCCGAAAAATAGCAAGCGTAGTTCAAAATAAACGCTAAACTTGCATATACGAATAGTAGGCTCTTCATTTTAATGCCAAAGAAGGAAATAATCGTCGTGTTACCTACGTTAAATAGATAGTAAGGTATTAAGGTAACAAGCAGTACTTGAAGCATCAACGGCGTACCGCGAATAATCCAAACAAGGCCTCGACAAAAGGCTTTGAGTGGAATAAATTTGGATCTTGATCCAAACGATATAACTAATCCAAGTGGTAAAGACGCCAAAAGGGTTATGGCAAACAATAATAATGTTTTGCCAAAACCCTCACAGAGCGCTTTAATAATTTCTAAAAATTCCATTTTATAATATTATTATTTTTCGAGAGAAATGTAGTAGTTAGCCATTACGGAGTCGATAACGATAACGTCGAGAGTGCCGGCCTTAAGCTTGTTGTAAGCATCTAATTGAGAGGTGCACTTGATATACTCTTTACCGATGTTATTTTTTTCGATTTGAGCTTCGCCTGCAGAGCCGTCTTCAGCACCTGCGATAGCATCTTTCATAGCGTCGATAGAGGTGAGATTATCAGCATTGTTGCTCATAACTACCGCTACTTGCTTGTTGTTGAGATAAGGTACGGAGATGCACATTTCTGCAAGTCTATCCTCGGTGATGGTGAGGCCGTTCCATACTAAATCGATTGAGCCACCTTCGAGCATAGCTTCTTTAGCACTCCATTGGATTTCCAAGAATTCAACAACGATGTTGGTGCTGTAAGTGGTATTGAGATAGTTAAATACCGCTTTAGCAAGGTCAATATCATAGCCCTTGGTGGGAACGTCGTCTACTACGTCAAACGCGATAGGAGCAAATACGGTGTAGCCGATAACAACCTTATTTCTTGATACGAGGTTGGTCCAGCTTGCATCAGATGCGGAAGCAAAAGGATTAACGGTAGAAGAAGTAACTGCGATTTCACTATTCAAGCCGTAAGCGGTTGCAACGGTTTGCATTTCGTCATCAGCGATAGCGATAAGAGCTTCGTTGATTTTGGAGATCAAAGCATTATTGCCTTTTTTAGCTGCGATACCATATTGCTCTTGAGCAAGAACTAAATCGGTAACTACAACGGGCTTATTGTCTTTTTTGCCACAAGCAACGATAGTTGCTGCAAGCGATAAAACGATAACTGCTACTAACAAAACTGATAAGAATTTTTTCATGATATTGTGTTTCCTTTTGGGTTTATTTATTTGCTTTATCACTTTACTTAACTGAAGCGATGGTTGTATTATACTTCATTGCGCTAAAGTTGTAAAGCGTTTTTAGTATATTTTTTAAAAATTTTTTATAATTTTTTCAACGACTGCTAAAAATGGGTGAAAATACTATTATTTTATGCGTTTTTTCGATCTATGAGATAATATATAAAAAAATATAAAGGTGCTTTTTAGCACCTTTAATCTTTAGAAAACAAATTTAGGATTTTTTTGATTATGCCCTTCAAGAAGTTAGGGCAATTGACAACTATTATATTTTTCATATCCCTCCGCTAAATCAGTATATGCGGATCGTGCCAATTGAGTTACTCCCCTCTTATTATATTTATGGTACGCGCGGGATCGTCCGAACGATATACCGCAGAGCCTGCTACCAAAATATCTACGCCGGCTTCGCGTACTTCCTTTGCGTTAGCTTCGCCGACGCCTCCGTCGATTTCGATTACTACTGGAAGATTGTTTTTAACAATATATTCTTTTGCCTCTTTTACCTTATCGAGCATCTCGGCAATAAACTTTTGTCCGCCAAGCCCTGCATATACGCTCATAATCAAAAGCATATCGCACTCCTCGAGTAAGTACGCCCAATCCTTAAACGCGATATTAGGATTCAAGACGATACCGGCTTTGCAACCAAGCGCCCTTATCTTCTTTAACGTTTCAAGGGGACACTTACTTGCTTCAGGATGGAAGGTAAGATAGTCTGCACCGCACTTAACAAATTCCTCAACGTAACGCTCGGGCTCGGTAATCATTAGGTGCACGTCAAGAGGAAGTTCCGCTATACCCTTGATTGCCTTAATCATTGGCATACCAAAGGTTATGTTCTTTACGTAAACGCCGTCCATAACGTCACAATGAACCAAGTCTGCACCCCACTCTTTGAGAGAGCGAACACTACGCTCCATGTTAACGAAGTCGCCTGCAAGTATCGAGGGCGATACCAAACGTTTAGTCATATTGTCTCCTCCTGTGTTCCTTTATTTCTTCAAATATAGCAATATACCTATCGTACCTTGCCTTATCGAGAGCACCCTTTTCAACTGCCTTTTTAACGGCACAATCGGGCTCCTCCGTGTGTGTACAACTATTAAACCTGCACCCCTCTTGGAGAGGTAAAAAGTCCTCGTAATAGTACCTTAAATCGTTTTCATCAATGCTTACTATTGAAAGCATACTGAACCCGCAAGTATCCATTACCATACCGTCGAAAGCTTCGTAAATTTCGACGTGACGGGTGGTGTTTTTACCGCGCTTAATTTTTTCGGAAAGTCCGTCGGTTTTAAGGTTAAGATCGAGTATGGCGTTTAATAGACTGGTTTTACCAACGGCACTTTGACCTGCAAAACAAACCACTTTATCCTTAATATATTGACCAAGCTCGTTGAGCCCGGTCTTGGTATACGCCGATACCTTAATACAATCAATATAATCCTCGTACGGCTTAAATAAAGCATTGATTTCCGCATCGGTTGCAAGGTCGCTTTTATTGTAAACCAACACCGGAGTAATACCCTCGAGGTGGCAGTTTATAATGATTTTATCAATAAGGAGCATGTCAGGCTCCGGCTCTTTTGCTACCACTATGAGCGCGCTATCAACGTTAGCTACAAAAGGCCTAATCAATGAGTTTATCCTCGGCTTAACCTCGTCGATTACCGCTTCACCACGCTCGAAAACTATCTTGACGTTGTCGCCTACGTAGATGTCGCCTTGTAAACGAAGCTTACCGCGAGCAAAAGCTTTGTAGCTCTTATCGCCACACTTTACGGTATATCTATTGGAGACGATTTTAACCACTTTACCGTCTAACGATTTAAGCTTCATCACGTCCCTCCGTACCGTTTAATTTATCGTGTTTTGCAAGATATTTTACACGTAGTTGTCCGCAAGCACCATCGATATCGTTTCCCATACTGTGCCTTAAGGTTGCCGAAACACCACGCTTGTTGAGGTGATCGATAAACTCCTTAATATAACCCCCTTTGATACCGCGGAGGCCCTTTTCCTTAACGTAATTAAGGTTTATGAGGTTGACGTGGCAAGGGAACCCTTTTAACAAATCTGCAAGTTCATCGGCACTTTTCTTATCGCTGTTTTTTCCTTCAACCAAAGCATACTCGAATATAACTCTGCGGTGAGTTTTATCAAAGTAGTATTTTGCAGCCTTTATTAACTCTGCAATCGGATAAGCTTTGTTAACCGGCATAAGCGCAGAGCGCTTGTCGTCGGTTGCTGCGTGCAATGAAATCGTTAGCACTACCGGAAGTCCGCTATCGGCAAGCTCTCGAATTTTAGGTACTATACCGGACGTAGATAACGATACGTTACGCAAGCTGATATTTATGCCTTTTTCCGCACTTAAAAGCTCCAAGAATTTGGTTACCTCTTGATAGTTGTCGAGTGGCTCACCGCTACCCATCAAGACCACGTTTGTAATAGCCCGTTTATCAGGTGTACCACCTTGCAATCTATTTACACAAAGCACCTGCCCCAATATTTCACCGGCAGTCAAGTTGCGTACAAGACCACCTAAACCACTTGCGCAAAAAGCGCAACCCATACGGCATCCAACTTGGGTGGAAACACAAAGGGTGTTGCCATATTTATGTGGCATAAAAACGCCCTCGATAACGTTGCCGTCACGGAGCGCGTAAAGGTACTTTTCCGTACCCTCTCTACCCACCAAACGCTCGACTATTTCAAGAGAAGTAGCAAAGTACTCTTGCTTCAAATCTTCAATAAGCGCTTTAGGTAAATTGGTGGCTTCCTCGTATTCCTTATGACGGTTTACAAGGTCGTATAGTTGACCAGCTCTAAATTTAGGGAAGCCTTTATCAACGACTAATTCCTCGAGCTCATTATAGCTTAAATCTTGTAAACACTTCATTATTTCTTCCTCATTTTTGCAACGTAAAAACCATCGAAATCGCCGTCAGGATAAAGGGTAACTTGCCCTTGAGGAGCCATATCAAAAGGCTCTAAATTGAAATCCGTGTGCTTTGATAAGAAGTCGCTAACCGTGTTCTCGTTTTCATCTTTAAGTATAGTGCAAGTGGAATATAACAAAATTCCACCCTCTTTAACGTAAGAAGAAGCGATCTCTAAAATTGCCCTTTGTTCCTTGACAAGGGACTCGTAATCCTTATTGCTATATGACAAAGCTATATCGGGGCGCTTTGAAATAACGCCCAATCCGGAGCAAGGCGCGTCTACGGTAACAACGTCAAAGAGCTTTAACCACTCTTTACGCAATTTTTTACCGTCATTTAAGGTTGCATTTAGCTTAACACCCATACGGCGGGCATAGCTCTCAATAAGCGAAACTCTTTTAGGATGAATATCACAAGCAGTTACTTCTGCGCCAAGTTCCGCTGAATAAACAGCCTTACCGCCCGGAGCCGCACATAAATCAAGTAGCTTCTTACCGCTTAATTCGCCAAGTGCCTTAACTGCAAACACCGAAGACGGCGATTGGAAGGTTAAAAGCCCCCTTTTGAAAAGCTTTTTGATTGCCTCATCGTTTTTGACAAAGTAACCATCTACTTTACTTAAGCGATAATCCTTATAATAATCTTCAAACTCTTTATTGCTAATGCGAGTAGCAAGTCTTACGTGTTCATCAGTAGAGCGCGGAGGATTGAGAACGGCTTCCGCCATTTTACCGCAATCACGCTTGATGAGCTTAATAAGCGGATACGGTAAATTGTATTTAACCTCTAACGCTATCTTACCTGCTTTAGGCAAATCGTATTCCTTACGACATACCTTTTGAAATACGGCATTTGTAAACCCCTTGAGTTCCTTTTTACCAATAGCTTGCACTAAATCGACAGATGCGCTTACAATTGCATAGTTTGGTATCTCAAGATACAGAATAGCATATATTGCTTGCATCATTACGATTTTAACCGCGGGCTTTGGAGCTTTAGGACAAAGGTAATTGATAATAGCGTTTATTTCATAGTATCTTTCGATTGTGCCGTATACGAGCTTAGTAATCAAGGCACGATCGTCCGTTTGTGGTAAATCTGCAAGCACGACGTTAACGTACGCGCCTTCGCGTACTATTTTAGTTAACATATCGTAACTTTGCTTTAATACCTTAACGTCCATAATTATTTAAGTATTGTACCGACCTTAATAGGTCTACCGAGCGTATAAGCACCTACACTCATTACTTTGCCACCTTCTCCTTGTACCGTCAAGAAGGCAAGCGCCGTATTAGCTCCGCACCTTACAACAAAGCGCTCTTTTTTTGCTTCGATAACTTCACCTATTTCACCACCGTTTACCTCTGACTCTGCCACGGCACTTTTAATTACCTTAAGTCTACCGTATGGTGAAGTGCAGTAGGCTGATGGAAAACCATAGTAGGCGCGTACTTGGTTATGAATTTCAGTTGCGGTTTTATTAAAGTCGATCTGTCCGTCTTCTTTGCAAAGTTTTTTACAATGCGTAGCTTTGGAGTGATCTTGAGCTATCGACTGTGCCGACCCTGACTCGATAGCATCAAGAGCTTCAACTGCAGCGGTTGCAGAAAGTTTAGAAAGCATCTCAAAACACTCCTCTGCGTTTTCATCGCCGTTTAGCTTAATAGAACGTTGTAGGACAACGTCGCCTGCATCAACCTCTCTGACTGTTTTCATAATGGTTGTACCGATATACTCGTCACCATTTAAAAGCGCCATTTGTATAGGGGAAGATCCTCTATATTTAGGTAGCAAGGATGCGTGCGTATTAATGATTCCTTTAGGGCAAATGGCAATAATTTCATCGGATAAAATTTGACCATATGCCGACGTCAACATAATGTCGGCGTTCAACGACTTAATAACGTCAACGCCTTCTTTACTTATAGAGTTGAATTGGTAAAGGGGAATATCCTTTTCGAGTGCGTAAAGTTTTACCGGCGAAAAATTGATCTTGCCGTTACGTCCGTTTACTTTATCCGGTTGAGTGATAATAGCAACTACTTGATGAGCACTACTATCAACCGCCTTCAATACCTCGAGAGAAAAATCACCCGTTCCTAAAAACACTACGCGCATTATCTTCTACCCTCTTTAATTACCTTATCGATAAACAATACGCCGTCCAAGTGGTCACACTCGTGGCAAATGATACGAGCAGTCCAATCGGTAGCGGTCATCTCGTGCTTTTTGCCGTTACGATCAAAATACTCAACCGTCAATCTCATAGGTCTATTGACCTTACCATTTTTGCTACTATCTACAGATAGGCATCCTTCCAAGCCAATTTGGGAGCCTGAAGCGGATGTTATTACGGGATTGACCATTTCAGTTAATCTGCCCTCTTCGGGCTCGATAATAACGACTCTTTTACAAATACCAACTTGCGGAGCAGCAAGACCTACGCCTTCAGAGGTGTGCAAAGTCTCCTTCATATCGTCTAACAATTGATGTAGTCTGCTATCAAACTCGTTTACTTCGCGTGCTTTACGGCGCAGTATCGGTTCGCCTTCTTGGAATATATTTCTTCTTGCCATAATTTTCTCCTATAGCATTTGTTGTGGGTTAATTTCGCAAAAGACTGATACTTTGTCGGTATTGCCTCCGTTTGCGATTTGATATATTGTAGGCATTAATTCTTCCTCCATATCGGTATCGATCCATAATACCACTTGATACCTATAAAAATTACGTAGTCGCTTAATAGGCGCCGTCATTTTTTGGAGGTTGCGTATGCCTTTTACTTTAGTTTTGAGGGTGGCAAGCTTTGCCGTCAGCATCTCCGCACCCCTACGAGCATCTTCAGCCTCTTGCGCAAGCACCAAAAGTCTAACTATTTTAGTAAAAGGCGGATATTTGGTTAGCTCGCGAGAGTTGATTTCTTTTGAATAAAAGCCCTCGTAATCGTATTGCTTTGCAAACGAATATACGTAGTGCCTTGGATTGTAAGTTTGCATTATTACTCTACCTGCTTTTTGCTCTCTACCTGCGCGTCCCGCTACTTGGGTAATCAGTTGGAAGGTACGCTCGGATGAGCGATAATCAGAGTAATACAACGATAAATCGGCATCTATTATACCCACCAAAGTAACGTTCTTAAAATCGTGTCCTTTGGCAATCATCTGCGTCCCGACTAACACGTCGGCATTGCCTTTACCAAACTCCGATAAAATCTCGAGGTAGCTATCTTTAGTTTTAGTGGTATCGTTATCCATACGTAAAACGCGTGCTTCAGGGAACATACGTTTTACCTCGTCAACCACCCTTTCGGTTCCCGTTTTACCTTCTTTAAGGTCCGTATAACCGCATTTAGGGCAACTTTGTATAGCACGATACTTGGCTCCGCAATAATGACAACGCAAGGTATTATCTTCTTGGTGATAAGTTAAGCTTACGTCGCAACTTGGGCATCTTGGTACAAAACCACATTGACGGCATCTAACAAATGATGCGTATCCTCTACGGTTGAGGAACAACATCGCTTGGTTGCCCTCCTTTAACGTTTCTTCAAGAGCAGCAAGAAGTGGTGCGGAAAACACTCCCGTATTGCCCATTTTAATTTCTTCCCTCATATCGACAGTTTCGATTTGGGGCATTTCTTTTTTGTTTGCGCGGTTACGCAAAGTTATAAGCTTATACTCCCCTTTATCCGCCTTATGATAGGTTTCAAGAGCGGGAGTTGCGCTACCAAGTATTAACTTGGCGTTATTATATTTGGCACGATACTCTGCTACTTCGGATGTAAAATACCTTGGGTTACTTTCCGAAACGTAACTACCATCGTGCTCCTCGTCGATTATTATTACACCAACGTTTTTAAGAGGTGCAAATATTGCAGATCTTGCACCAAGCGCTACCTTAGCTTGCCCAAGTAGCAATCTACGCCACTCGTCGTATCTTTCGCCGTCCGATAGTCCGCTATGTAACACCGATACCATATCACCAAAACGAGCGCGGAAAATGCCGTGCATTTGGGGTGTAAGAGAAATTTCCGGCACTAACATAATAGCAGTCTTACCGGCTTTAAGAGCCCACTCTATAACGTTCATATAGATTTCAGTCTTTCCGCTTCCCGTTACGCCGTGTATAAGATATACCCCCGGATCACCACTATTAACCGCATCTATCGCCGACCTTTGCTCGTCGGTCAGAGTAACCTTCTTTAGCTCTTTAACCATACTGTCCGGCGTGCGGTTTTCTTCTTGCGTAATCCTAATCAATATACCCTTTTCAATAAGCGCTTTTACTGCGGATGGCGAGTACTCGTTATTGATTTCCGTTTCCCCTTCCATACCGCTACTTTGTAGCCTTATGATTATCGCGCGTTGCGCTTTTGCCGAGGTCTTTACCTCTTTCAACGCGGATTCCAAGGTATAATCGGTATTAAAGCAAAGATAATTCTTCTTTAATACCTTTACCCTACCGCCACGAAGTTTTGCAGGAACAAACAACCTTAAACAATCGATAAATCGAAGGTTCTTTGTAACCATATAGCGAGCTAAATCGAGCATTTCCGGCATAATTACCGGATACTCGTCAAGCTTACTAATGATATCTTTTACCTCGTACTTACAGTCGGTGGACTCTTTTTTGCCCACGACAAAGCCCTCCACCTGACGTCTGCCAAACGGTACGAGTACCCTCGTGCCAACTTCAACGTCAAACGGAGCGTGATAATCAAAGACTTTGTCTATCTCGGTATTGGAAATATCGACTATAACCTCGTAAAACATTATACCTCTTGGAGCGTATCGAGTATTACGTGTGCAAGCTCTTCCTTGGTCATCTTTTCAAGAGCAGTCATCGCACCGCTACTTGTAATAAGCGTAGCTATGTTGGTATCAACTTCAAAACCCGCGCCCTCCATAGTAACGTCGTTTGCTACCATCAGATCGGCGTTTTTTGAGCGAAGTTTACCGACTGCGTTTGCAATAAGATCATCTGTTTCCGCCGCAAATACCACAAGCTTTTTATCCCCCTTGATAGAGCCTACTTCTTTGGCTATATCAGGATTCTTGACAAGCTCTAAAGTTAAGCTTTCGCTCTTTATCTTGCTTGCGGAATAGTTTTTTACTTTGTAATCGGCAGGTGCCGCCGCCATAATAACGGCATCCACTTTAGATAAATTACCAACAACCGCATTACGCATATCTTCGGTCGATTTTACATCGATAACTTCCGCGCCCTTAGGAACAGTAGCCGTAACCTTGCCCTTAACGAGCAATACGTTACCGCCTCTTTCCATAACCGCCTTTGCTATAGCCATACCCATTTTGCCCGACGAACGATTGGTAATATATCTTACGCCGTCAATAGGCTCCTCGGTAGCGCCTGCACTAACCATTATGGTTTTACCGCGATAGTCCGGGCTCGGAGTCAAGAATTCATCCACTATCGATACTATATTGATAGGTTCTTCCATCTTGCCTTTACCGACGTCGCCACAAGCCAGTCTACCTTCGGTGGGCTCTATAAAGTGATAACCAAGCGCCTTAAGCTTGCTGATATTACCTTGCGTTACCGGATTTAGGTACATGTTGGTATTCATCGCAGGGCATATAAAAACTGGAGCTTTGGTCGCGCAAACGGTGGTCGTAAGCATATCGTCGCAAATCCCTTCGGCAAGCTTTGCTATAACGTTAGCCGTTGCAGGTGCTATAACAAATGCGCTCGCAAGTTTAGCGTAGCTAATATGCTCCACTTCAAATTCTCTTTCCTTATCGAAAGTCGTGGTAACTACCTTGTTGTTAGACAAAGTTTCAAAAGTTAACGGGGTGACGAATTCGGTAGCATTTTGCGTCATTACCACTCTTACGTCGTAGCCGAGTTTTACAAGGCGCGAAACTATCTCGCAAGATTTGTAAATCGCAATACCACCGCTAACCCCTAAAATTACGGTTTTAGCCATTATTTGTTTACGATAATCTTAATCTTGTCTTCGTAAATTTCGGTAGCTGCGTAGCTAACTGCTTTCATACCGGATTGCTCAAGCTCGGAAGTTTCCATGTCTTGGAGATCCTTTGCGCGCTTGGTGATACCAAGTACGAGTGCGTAACGGCAAGGTGCCTTTTTGATAAGTTTGTCAATGGGAGGTTCGATCATAAATATATTCTCCTTTAAGTTATTCAAGATTTTGTATTTGTTCACGTATCATTTCTATTTGATTCTTTAGGAATAATACGAGTTTTGTTATTTGCATATCATTGCATTTACTGCCAATAGTATTGGTCTCACGGTTGGCTTCTTGAGTAAGAAAGTCAAGCTTTTTGCCAACTGCGCCACCCTCGTTGAAGATATCACGATAATGAGCGATATGTCCGCGCAAACGTGTGATTTCCTCGTCAACGTTGGCTCTGTCGATAAATACCGCAACCTCTAAAGCAATTCTGCCTTCGTCTATTTCGGTAGCATCAAGAGCTTCCTTAACACGCTCGGTAAGTTTTTCGCGATATTCTTCACTTACTTCGGGAGCACGCTTTGCGATGGTTTCAACGGCTTCTTCGATGTCGTTAAGCTTCTTCTTGACGTCCTCAACCAAACGAGCGCCCTCTGCCTTGCGCATTGCAAGTAGGTTGTCAAGCGCTTGACCGGCAGCTTCCTTTACCAACTCAAGCAAAAGTTCCTCGTCTTCCTCAAGCGCTGAAGTCTTGACCATATCGGGAATACGAATTATCGCTTGAGCGGTAAGATCGTTGCTAAAACCGATTTCTTCAAGCTTTGCCGCTATATCTTTGTATGCAATCGCCAAACCTTCGTTAAGTGCAACGCTCGCGTTAACACGATTATCTTCATACGTAAGATAAATATCCGCGTGGCCACGCTTGATTTTAGCACTTAAAAGAGTTCTTAAAGCGCCTTCTGCAAACTGAAAGTTGCGGGGCATTTTGAAGGTAAAATCCGAAAACCTATGGTTAACCGTCTTAATCTCAACGGTGATTTTACGTTCACTTCTTTCGGCAATACCTTTGCCGTATCCGGTCATACTATACATATTAATCTCCAATTTTACGATAAAGCTCGTCAGGCTCTACGTTGATTATCTCGATTTTTTCTTTATTTATCAGGCGCGCATCTCCTAAAGTGATCTCGCCTATTAAGGTTGCATCAATGTTAGCTTCAGCAAGAGCTTTGATAGCCTCGGTAACGTTTGCGGTAACAATCAACATACTTCCGCTCGAAATCAAACGCAAAGGATTGACTTTAAGCGCCGTCGTCACCTTTTTCGTCAGCTCACTAACGGGAATTTTATCTACGTAAACCGTTGCGCCCACACCTGTAATGTCGCAAAGCTCCTTGACTGCGCCAAGCACTCCACCTTCGGTAATATCGTGCATACACGCACTTATACCGCTTTCTCTTATAGCTTTTGCTTCCGCCATAACGGAAGTTAGCTCGGAATACTTTTTAATCTCCAAAAGCTCATCTTCCAAAAGATTGAGGCGGTTTGCATATTGCTCCGCTAAAATAAAAGTGCCCTCGAGCGCTACTTTTTTGGTAACTATTATTCCGTCACCGATTTGCGGTTTATAAGCGACGTAATTTGTAGCGCGTTTACCGATACCAACCGCGTTAACTACCGGACGCGTTACCGCATCGGTAAACTCCGTGTGACCACCGATGATCTCCGCATTCCATTTGGTGGCTTCAGCTTCCGCATCAAGCATAATATGCTTGACGTCTTCATAAGACATGGTTTCCGGTAGAAGTAAAGTCAATAATAAAGCAATGGGTTCGCCGTACCCGGCGGCAATATCGTTTAGTACTACTTTGACCGCAAGAGAGCCGATTTCCTTTGTTGCTCCGGTAATGGGATCGGTGTGCACGACAAGAGTGCCTTCAGTGCATAAAGAAGCACAGTCCGATGCAACACCGGCACCGACCAGCACCTCTCCTCTACGCGAAGAAAGTAAATCAAGAACGTTTTCTCTTAAGTTTTTGCCTGAAAGTTTACCGCTTGCCATGACTAAATTTTACCACGTGCGCGCGATAAGTAAAGTAAATTAATAAAATAAATTTGAGTTATCCACAATTTCAAAAAATTTTAATTATTTTCGAGCATTGCGGCAAACTCCTCTTCAGTAATAATTTTGATGTTGAGCTTTTTAGCTTTTTCGAGCTTGCTACCGGCATCTTCACCTGCAACAACGAGGTTTACGGATTTAGAGACGCTATCAGAGGTTTTACCGCCGTTTTGAACAACGATGGCTTGCGCTGCACTACGCTTATATTTGGTCAGCGATCCCGTAAATACTACGTTGTAACCAACGAATACCCCTTCAGTTGCAACCTCCTCCTCAATTATTGTTACTCCGTTTGCGAGTAATGCAGAGATAAGATTGCGGTTTGCTTCGTCCGCAAAGAAGTTGTATACGTTATCAGCCATTATTGCTCCGAAATCGTCAAGGAGCATCAAATCAAATGGAGTTGCGTTCATAACTGCATCGAGCGTAACGAATCTGTCGGCAAGTTGCATAGCGGCTTTTTTACCAATTTGAGGTATGCCTAAAGCAAACAAAAATCTTTGCAAAGTGGTGTTTTTAGATTTTTGGATGCTATCGAGAAGGTTGTTGATTTTCTTATCCTTGAAGCCTTCGAGAGTTTTAAGTTCGTCGTAAGTTAAAGTGTATAGTCTGTCGGGCGAAGTTACTTTAAGATCGTTATAAAGTTGCTCGGCAGTTTTTTCGGAAAAACCTTCGATATTCATGCAAGGTTTACTTGCAAAGTGATCAAGTTGAGAAATAATACGAGGGGCACAGCTTTCGGTGTTAGTGCAGTAATAAAATACACCGTCAAGTTTAACGGGTGCTCCACACGCAGGGCATACGGTCGGGGCAGGAACGTCAATGGAGTTTTCGGTATGCTCGTACACGCCCATAATCTCGGGAATAACGTCGTTACTACGGCGAAGCAATACACGGCTACCAATCTTAATACCCTTTCTTTGGATATCCGAATAGTTGTTTAAGGTTGCCCTTTGTACCGTTACACCCATAAGATCGACCGGCTCCAAAATAGCTAAAGGGTTGAGCTTTGAGGTACGTGAAACTTGCCAAACTACGTCTTTAAGCAAGGTGGTTGTTTCGACCGCTTTGAACTTATAAGCGAGCGCCCAACGAGGGAATTTTTGAGTATACCCGAGGTCCATACGAAGGGCGGTTTTGTTTACTTTAATTACCGCTCCGTCAATCAAGAAATCCAGCTTATCTCTACCTTCTTCAATGCGTTCGAGGGCGGTTTGAAGTTCATCCAAACTGTTGATTAACTCAAACTGTTCGCCCACCAAAAAGCCGTTATCGATAATAAAGTCATGCATCTCTTTTTGGCTATTAAAGGTGATGCCCTCGTGGTAACCTATATTGTACGCAAAGAAATCAAGCTTACGTTTAGCGGTCTCTTTAGGGTTGAGATTACGGATAGCTCCTGCCGCAGCGTTACGCGGATTTTTCAGAGGTGTTTCCGCCGTTTTATTGTACTCATCAAAAGCACTAAAACGCATTATGCCTTCACCCTGTATCTCAATTAAGCCTTTGAATTTTATTTTGAGTGGAATAGTCCTTATCGTCTTGATTTGCTCGGTTACTTCCTCGCCCGTTTCGCCATCGCCACGGGTAGCTCCTCTTATAAGTTCGCCGTTTTCATAAGTGAGTGAAAGTGTTAAACCGTCGAATTTATGTTCCAACGTAAGCTCGGGCAAATACCCTACTTCCTTTACCAAACGATTAAAAAACGCCTCTGCTTCATCAATACTCTTTGCTTTATCAAGCGAATATAAACGCTCCTTATGCGTGTAACTCGGGAAGCTCTTTAAGGTTTCACCACCTACCCTCAACGTGGGAGAATCGGGTAGCACGAAGAACAACTCCTTCTCAAGAGCCACAAGTTCGTCGTAAAGCTTATCGTACTCCGCGTCCGAAACGGTAGGCTCGTCAAGCACGTAATACTCGTATGCATATTTATTTAAAAGCTCAACGAGCTCTAACATCCTATCCATATAAATCTCCTATTTTACAAGGCTTAAAGGGGCAAGTGAGATAATAAACTTCTTCACTCCAAGGTTAGGGAAAGCAACCGTTGCCGTCGCGTTTTTACCCTCGCCCAGCACAACCAATATCGTACCTTCACCATAGTTGGGATGGCGCACTTTTGCTCCACCTACGTATCCGGTCAGGTCTTTGACTTGAGGTTTTGCTATTTGGGGCTTAACTTCCACCCTCGGTCTTGTCGCAAAACTTTCTCTTATCTTACTTGATACGGGCTCGTCACCAAGATAATCGGGACGAGGACCACGGTTTTCGACGTATGCTCTACGTTCACCAAAAGTCTTATAAGCATCTTCAGACTTTCCAGTAGCTTCTGCTATAAAACGGGAGGGCAAGCAGTCTTGTACCCTACCAAAGCGGAATCTTCTTTGGGCGTTACTGATGTATAGACGCTCCTTGGCGCGAGTAATAGCAACGTACATTATGCGACGTTCTTCTTCCAGTTCGCCGTTCTTCTTCGCCATAGCCGAGGGGAAGGTGTCTTCCTCACAACCAACTATAAATACCGCACGGAACTCCAAACCTTTTACGGCGTGCATGGTTGCAATGGTAACTTTATTTTTGTCCATCGGCTCATCGTCCTTGCCGGACTCCTCGAGGGTAACGGTTTCAAGAAATCCCTCCAAAGTAGGATCGTCGTTTTTAGCAGTATATTCCTTGGCGTAGTTAATAAACTGTTGAATATTTTCCCAACGGGTAATATCCTCTTCCTTTTTAGACGACATGTAGACATCTTTAAAACCAACTCTATCTACAACGTACTCTACGAATTTATCTACAGGCAGGCTTTTTTTAAGCTCTATATCTTTCATAAGCGAAGCAAAAGTTTCGACCTTCTTAACAACGCTTTTACCAAGTAACGCTTCTTGATTATCGAGATCCATCAATAGCTGGAATATAGATATTGCCTGCTTGCGAGCTTGGACGTCTAACTTTTCAACGGTAGCATCACCAATTCCGCGTGCAGGGAAGTTGATAATGCGCTCGATTGCTGCGTTATCGCGCTTGTTGGCAACAGCTCTAATATAAGCGATAACGTCTTGGATTTCCTTGCGATCAAAGAACTTAAATCCACCTATTACTCTATAGGTAAGCCTGCACTCCGAAAGCTTTTGTTCAAAAAGTCTTGTCAAAGAGTTAGCGCGAACCAATATGGCAAAGTCAGATCTACGGTATCCGTTATGGTATATTAGGGAATCTATTTTAGATACAACCCATTCTGCCTCGTTGCGATCATTCCAAGCGTTATAATACTCGACCTTAACTCCCTTGCCCCTGTTGGTAAAGAGCTTTTTATCGTGACGAGCTTTATTGTTTTGTATAACGTTGTTGGCCGTATCTAATATCTCGGTAGTAGAACGATAGTTTTCGAGTAGCTTATAAACCTTAACGTTTTCGAAATCCTTATCAAAGTTAAGGATATTCTCAACTCTCGCTCCACGCCAACCATAGATGCTTTGATCGTCGTCGCCAACTACGAACAAGTTCTCCCATTTAGCAGAAAGCATCTTAACGATTTCATACTGCACTCTGTTGGTATCTTGGAACTCGTCAACGTGGACGTAGCGGAATTTATTTTGATAGTAGTTAAGGGCTTCCTCCGATGTCAAAAGTAGCTTTTTAAGCTTTTGGAGGAGGTCGTCAAAGTCCATTGCGTTGTTTGCTTTGAGGATTTCTTCATACCGTGCATATAATTTTACTATCAGCTCTGCATCTTCCTCAATGCCGTTAATTTCCTTAAAGTACTCAAGTGGCGACATGCCCTCGTTTTTAGCCTTGCTGATATGCTCTTTAAGAGCACACTTCATATTATTATCGTCTATTTGTGCTTCGGTTAAAACCTTGGTTATCATGCGAGCGGTATCGCTTTCATCGTATATCGAAAAGTTTTGGTCATAACCGATTTGATCTCCAAATCTACGCAAAATACGAGCAGCAAGAGAGTGTATGGTGGAAATCCATACTCCGTGCCCCTCGCCCAAAAGAACGTCCAAACGTTCGCGCATTTCAGTAGTTGCCTTGTTGGTAAAAGTAATGGCAAGAATTTGCGATCCCCAGACTCCTTTTTCCTCAACAAGATATGCAACACGATGGGTCAATACGCGAGTCTTACCGGAGCCTGCACCTGCAAGTACTAAAACTCTTCCATCGGCTTCGGTTACGATTTGGCGTTGAACTTCATTTAAATTATCTAATAGACCCATACAATACTTCCACTCGTTTGACTTAAAAGTAAATTCTTTACCTTTTATGATATAATTATATCATAAATCCACTCCCTTTGTAAATGCTATTTGTAGGCATAAGCCAATAAAAAAACCGCTTTAAGCGGTTTTTTGTTTAGTGCTTTTTGAATAGCGAAAAGAAGGTCTTTTTCTCCTCTGCATATGGCTCTGACTGTGTATCCAAGATCTTGTATCCAAGTCCTACTATTACCTTTTTGATATTAAGTACGTCTACGTCATCTTTACAAATAACGATAGCTTCGCCCTTTTCAAAAGAGCTTGTTACGCTCTTTACTTTGACGGAATCACGTATATTTTCAATCAATTTGGCATCACACTTTTCGCAATGCAAGCCTTCGATTTTAAAAGTATGTTTGATCATATTTTCCTCCAAGTGTGTTTATATTATTCTTATTTTGGGCTACTTATTCGCTCAATTTGGTTATTGATAATCACCGTATTCGACTTTTTCATACTCGTCGAACACTTCCTGGAAAGGTAACCCTTCAAGGGGTAGGCCTACTGCTTCATTATCACCATACCAGCGGTTGAGGAAGCCTTGCATAATGGTATCATGGTCGTAACAGAAGGCTTCTTTACTCCATACGTCGGAGCTTATGAACAACTCGGCATCTATTAGCGAGGGTAACGCTCTACCGGATAGTTCCCAAACCTCTTGGGTGTTCCATTGGTTGCAGTAACCATTTTCATAAACCACCATCTCGACGTTGAGGGTGGTGTACTCAAATCTAAACTCTTCAACGAGGTCCATGAAGGCTGAGGGTATGTTTGCTTTGTAGAGTTCCTCTGCATAGAAGGTTGCGCCTTCGGGAGTTCCCCTATTTTTGTCGGTATCGACTTGGAAGGTTACCGTATAATACTTGGTACGACGGTTACGTAAATCTTTACCATCGTTATGCTCGGTAATCTTAACGGAACTACCGATTATGTTGCCGGGGTTAATAATATGTATAGACATATCGTGAGCACTTAAACCATAGTCGTCGTACCAATCGTCGCCGTAAGGACGGGTGTATGCCTTAGCTTCTTCCATAGCCTCGGCAGCCGTCTTAATATCGTAATTAGCTTTATCGTCAACAAACGTACCAGTGGTGCCGGTTTCTTTGATTACGCTACTCGATTGATCGCCATTCCAAGTGACGCTAACTTCCGGTGTGCTTACTTTACGACGAGCAAAGGTTAATAAACTGGTTAATAACATTTGACCGATAGGCTCAAGCCACTCTTCGTTTGCGGTAATGCCTCCTTCCGGAATTTGAGTATACTCCTCGGAAGCGGTATATTTACCTTTGGTTCCGTCATACATTTCCTTGACGTTTTCCGGCGCACTTGTAGGATAAATTATATCGTAATAGGTAGCCGTCATATTCATACCGCCACCAACTTGGAAGGCCGTAGAATCGAAGTTTAACCCACCTGTCGCAGTACCGCCACCTTGTGTGTACTTGGCCTTTTCGGGAGAAGTTTCGTTTGCGAGGCATGCTACTCTATATATAATGTAGGCAGCAAGGGCTTTTTCCTCATCGGTTGCATCGTCCGCCATACCTCTTTCGATTTCATCTTCAAATTGTGCAAAGTGATCAGTATAATCGATATATAGCGAGTTATTAGAAGTATATGGTGCGTATTTAAAAGCCTCTTGAACAGTTGCAAAGTTGGTATCGTAAAACTCAGCAAACAAAACGTCCCAGAATATATATAGAACGCCCGCGCCTATTAAAGCTATAATAAGTACAATGACTATTAAAGCTATTTGCCACTTCTTTAGTCCTTTTCTATTTGATTTTTTAGCCATCTCCACGCCCTCCGCTTTTATTATAATATCAAACGGCACATTAATCAATACCATATTTATAGGGTATTGTTAAAGTGAATTTAATAGAGGGAAACAAATATTTTTATTAGACATACCTTATAATAATGCTAAAATTTCGTCAGCGTTGGTGTCGGGTTTCACTTTTGGCATAACCGTTTGCACGTTACCATGCTCATCAATTATGTAAGTCGTTCTTACAATGCCCATACTTACTTTACCATAAAGTTTTTTCTCTTGCCAAACACCGTAGGCTTGGATTGCCGATAGCTCGGTATCGGACAATAACACGAAGGGTAAATTATATTTAGAGGCAAAATTCAAGTGAGAATTAACGCTATCCTTACTTATGCCGATAACAACCGCGTTTTTATTTTCTATTTCTTTGTTGCGTAGAGCAAACGCACAAGCTTGTCTTGTACAACCCGAAGTATTATCTTTAGGGTAAAAATACAAAACCACTTTCTTGCCGAGAAAATCGGACAAAGAAACCATATTCCCGTTTTTATCGGGTAAAGTAAATTCCGGCGCCTTAGTTCCTACTTGTAACATAATCTTATCCTTTAACTTTTATAATATAAGTATATCATACACTATAAAAAAGTAAAAGAGTGATTTTGACCTATAGCACATTAAACCTCATATAAATGAAATGAGTTAGCAAAATCAAACTGAAATACAGACAAAAATAGAACACCCCCAATGGGAGCGTACTTATCGTACGTAACCTGTAGAGGGCTTTTATTTTGTGGTGTATTGCGATGCCCCTGCACGCATTAAACCGCGTAGAAGCGAGCAAGACAAAGAAAACGGCGCACTCCCCGATATGAGCGTACTTGATCGTACGTGATTGAGGGGGCCTTTTCGCCTATCTTCAGCTCAAAGAATACGGGCTGATAGCCGCCGTCGCGCGAAACTCTATGCAAAGGCTTTGCGCCATCACCTCGGCCGCCTTGGTCAGGCGGTTGATCTGTAGGGCCTCGCGCGTTGCGCGCGTGCCGCCGCAGCGCAGAAGGCGCTCGCTTTCCTCTCTCGCGATCCGTCGCACGCGTGCCTTGCGGTCCTCGTCCGTGATATC
>JAFVRJ010000017.1 GCA_017504305.1 Clostridia bacterium
CTTAACATAGTCAGCGTGTCCGGGGCAGTCAACGTGTGCATAGTGACGGGTAGCGGTTTGGTACTCAACGTGTGCGGTGTTGATTGTTATACCTCTTGCTTTCTCTTCGGGAGCCTTATCGATTTGGTCATATCTCATAACTTCAGCATTACCCATAGCTGCAGAAACCATGGTGATCGCTGCGGTTAAGGTGGTCTTACCGTGGTCAACGTGACCGATAGTACCGATATTTACGTGCGGCTTAGATCTGTCAAACTTCGATTTTGCCATTAGATTGTCCTCCAAATAATGGTTATATTTTTTTATTTTTTTATTTGTTTGTAGTTTTGCGAATTACTCCGCTTTTTCAATTATAATATAAATAATTGCCTTTGTCTACTTTTTTTTACACGGATTTTTATTAATTTTCTTGTAAAACCGTGTTTTGATATCTTTTAAGTGAGGTGCGCGTTATTTTTTACCGACGATTCTTTCAAACTCGCTTCTCGGAACTTCGGTATAGCATCCAAGTTGCATGCTGTAGCCACCTCTACCTTGGGTTGCGGAACGCAAGTTGGTTGCGTAACCAAACATTTCGGATAGCGGAACGTCTGCCGATACAACCTTGCTTCCCTTGCGATCTTCGATATTCTTAATAGAACCTCTACGGGAGCTGATGGTACCCAATACGTCGCCGAGGTACTCGTCCGGAGCGGTAATTTCAACTGCCATAACGGGCTCGAGAAGAGTTGCTTGTGCTTTTGCAGCAGCTTCTTTGAGGGCCATGCTTGCAGCAATTTTGAAGGCCATTTCGGAAGAGTCGACTTCGTGAGAGGATCCGTCTACGAGAGTTACGCGGATATCAACGAGTTCGTAACCGGCAAGAACGCCTGCACGTGCTGCATCGCGGATACCTTCTTCAACGGGTTTGATAAACTCTTTGGGAACGGAGCCACCAACAGTCTTGTCGACAAACTCGATGCCGTGACCGGATTCGAGGGGTTCGACTTCGATAACAACGTGGCCGTATTGACCTTTACCACCAGATTGACGGATAAATTTGCCTTCTGCCTTTGCGAAGTTCTTGATGGTTTCGCGGTAAGCAACTTGGGGTTTACCTACGTTAGCTTCAACCTTGAACTCACGGAGCAAACGGTCAACGATGATTTCGAGGTGCAATTCGCCCATACCGGCAATGATGGTTTGACCGGTTTCTTGATCGGTATAAGTACGGAAGCTGGGGTCTTCGTCTGCGAGTTTAGATAACGCAATACCCATTTTTTCTTGACCAAGCTTGGTTTTGGGCTCGATAGCTACGCGGATAACAGGATCGGGGAACTCCATCTTTTCGAGTACAATGGGGTGTGCGGGATCACAAAGGGTGTCACCGGTACCGATTTCCTTAAGACCTACAAGTGCTACGATTTCGCCTGCATATGCTTCTTCGAGCTCTTCACGGGAGTTAGCGTGCATACGTAAAATACGGCCTACGCGCTCTTTCTTACCTTTGATTGCGTTATAAATCATGGTGCCCGTTTTGAGTACGCCGGAGTAAATTCTGTAGAAAGCAAGTTTACCTACGAACGGGTCTACCATAATTTTGAACGCAAGACCTGCAAGAGGTGCTTTATCGGTAGATTCGCGGGTTTCCTTCTTTTCTCTCCACTCGCCTTCAACGTGTGCTACGTCTACAGGGCTGGGTAGATAATCTACGATAGCGTCAAGGAGCAATTGTACGCCCTTGTTACGATAGGAGCTACCGCAAAGTACGGGTACGATATCCATAGCAATGGTTGCCTTACGGAGAACGTTAATTAGCTCTTGAGCGGTGATTTCTTCACCTGCAAAATACTTTTCGAGCAAAGTATCGTCGTGCTCTGCACAGCTCTCGATTATGTTAAGACGTGCTATATCGGTCTTTTCTCTGTATTCTTCAGGAACTTCAATTATATCGTAGTTCTTACCGAGGTCACCATCGTGATATATCAATGCACGATTGTTGATAACGTCGATTATTCCGCGGAAAGTGTCTTCTTGACCGATAGGTAATGCAATGGGCAACGGATTGGCGTGTAATCTTTCGTCAAGCATCTTGATAACGCGATCAAAGTCTGCGCCGTTGATGTCCATCTTGTTTACAAAAGCTATACGCGGTACACCGTATTTGTCAGCTTGACGCCATACGGTTTCGGATTGGGGCTCTACGCCACCCTTTGCACAGAATACGGCAACTGCACCGTCAAGTACGCGTAAGCTACGCTCTACTTCAACGGTAAAGTCTACGTGTCCGGGGGTATCGATTAAATTGATGCGACAATCTCTCCACGAAGTGGTAGTAGCTGCTGACGTAATGGTAATACCTCTTTCTTGCTCTTGAACCATCCAGTCCATAGTAGCATCGCCGTCGTGAACTTCACCCGGCTTACGGGTTTTGCCCGTGTAGAAGAGAATACGCTCGGAAGTCGTGGTCTTACCTGCGTCAATGTGCGCCATTATACCAATGTTACGCATCTTATCTAAGGGATATTCTCTAGACATTTTTCACCTCTCGTTTTATTGTAACTTTTCGTTACCTCTATTACAAAATTAAACGGTATGAGCAAGCATACCGTTTACGTGTTGCATTGCAGCTTCGCTTCCTACCAACGGAAATGTGCGAATGCCTTGTTGGCTTCTGCCATACGGTGGGTATCTTCCTTCTTCTTGATTGCGCCACCAGCGTTGTTATAAGCGTCCATAATCTCGCCTGCGAGTCTTTGGCACATCGTTCTCTCACTGCGCTTTCTTGCAAACATTACAAGCCAGCGGATGCCGAGAGTTTGACGGCGAACGGGTCTGATTTCGAGCGGTACTTGGTAGTTAGCGCCACCTACACGGCGAGCCTTAACTTCGAGTACGGGCATGATGTTTTCGAGAGCCTTGAAGAATACTTCTTCGGGAGCTTGACCCATCTTCTCTTTAATGATAGCAAATGCATCGTATACTATCTTTTGTGCGGTACCGAGCTTACCATCGAGCATAACTTGGTTGGTGAGCTTGGTGATTACTTCTGAATTATATACCGGATCGGGCAATACGTTCCTCTTCGGAACACCACTTCTTCTGGGCATTTCAGTTATCCTCCTATATTATGATTGGCCAAAGACTATTTGGGGGTCTTTGCGCCGTACTTGGACCTTGCTTGCTTACGTTTTGCAACGCCTGCGGTATCAAGAGTACCACGGATAATGTGATATCTTACACCAGGAAGGTCTCTAACTCTTCCGCCTCTGATAAGCACTACGCTGTGCTCTTGGAGGTTATGGCCGATACCGGGAATATAAATGGTACCTTCCATTCCGTTTACAAGACGTACTCTTGCGATCTTACGGACTGCGGAATTAGGCTTTTTGGGGGTAGTGGTCGTAACGGATAAGCATACGCCTCTCTTTTGAGGGCAGCTGTCCATGATAGGTGCCAAGGATTTCTTGGTTTGACGTTGTCTACCTTGCCTTATGAGCTGATTAGTTGTGGGCATTAAGGGTTCCTCCTTATGTTATTTGATCCGCCCGAACAACCCTTTTGGGAGGATCGAAGGCTTCTACTTTAAGATACCTACCGTCGCACACGCTACGTCTATGCCGAGCATCTTGCCCATTTCTTCTTTAGAAGCGAACTTCTTTACCGGGATACGTGCTTTACGACAGGTACTTAATAGCTCTTGCCTTATATGTGACTCGGCATCTTCGGCAATCAAAACACACCTTATTTGATCATCTTTGATACCGCGATTTACTTGTCTTAATCCGATAACCTTCTTCTCCGATAATAACTTTATTATTGACGGTTCCATAGGCTCCTTTGCTTAACAAATAGCTCGCATTTCGCAAGCTTTGTTATTATAACAACATAAAAATAACAAGTCAAGCAAATTTCAAGCGATTTTGCATTAAAAATGATAAGTTTTTTTGGTCTTGTGGCATACTTGTCGTTACTTTGCCGTATGCAACCTTAATTTTACCCTAAAGCTATAAAAATAGAATACTTTTTATTTACGATATGTTATAATCGTTACGTATGGAAATTAAAGGTAGCGTACAATCGGTTATATTCTATAATGCGGAAAACGGATTTTCCGTTATAGAACTCGAAACTTCCGGCGGAACGATAACCGCCGTAGGTTGTATACCCGAAGTTAACGAGGGCGAAAGTCTTACCCTCGAAGGAAGATGGAGTTCATCCTCAAAATACGGCGATCGCTTTGAAATCACCGACGTTCGCTTCGAAGCCCCTACCAACAAACTTGGCATTATTAACTATCTTTCCAGCGGACTGTTTTACGGCATAGGTCCCGTGCTTGCGACAAAAATCGTTAATCACTTTGGCTTACGCACTCTTGAGATAATTGAAAATTCACCCGAAAAACTTATTGAAGTCAGCGGTATCAGTAAGCGTCGTGCTCAAGACATAAGCGAAGCTTACGCCGAAAACACTTCGATGCGCTCTACATTGATATTTTTACAAAAATATCAAATTAGCATGGCAAAGGCAATAAAGATTTTCTCTTTTTACGGTGAACGAACGGAAGAAATTATTAAACAAAACCCCTACGTTCTCGCGCAAGATATTGATGGTATAGGCTTCCGCACGGCGGATGAAATCGCAGTCAAAATGGGTTTCGACATGGAGTCGGACTTCCGCTTGATAGCGGGTATTTTACACGTACTTTCCGAAGCCGGTGCTCGTGAAGGACATACCACGCTCCCGGCAGAGCTTCTCATCGAGCGCACCGCAATCCTACTCCGTAACGAAAACTACGAGCGCATCGGCGAGCTTTTACCACGCCTTGAGTTTGCCGGCAAAGTAAGAAGTATACTCCTAACCGAGGACGATAAGCCTGTACGCTATTACTCATCCACCATCGACTACAACACCGAAAACGGCATCGCCGCAAGGCTCGTAAGGATTTCCAAGCAAGACTTTGGCGAGGGCATTGATTTAGATAAAGAAATTCGCGTTTTTGAAAAAACAAATGGGATTTACCTCGATAAAACGCAAAAAGAGGCCGTTTTGACGGCAATGAACAAAGGCAGTTGCGTTATCACCGGCGGACCGGGAACGGGTAAAACCACCATTATTAAGTGCATCCTCGACCTCTGCTTAAGCGCGGGGCTTAAATGCTCGTTATGTGCACCCACCGGTAGAGCGGCAAAGAGGCTCGGTGAGTCCACCGGGCACGAATCAAAAACAATCCACCGCCTTTTGGAGCTTGACTTTTCATCGGACCGTCCCACCTATCGTTATAACGAAAACGAACCCCTCGATACCGACGTGGTTATAGTAGACGAAATCAGTATGGCGGATATTTACGTATTTAACGCTCTTTTGCGCGCGTTACCGGAGCGAGTAAGGTTGATTTTGGTCGGAGATAAAGACCAACTCCCCAGCGTATCTCCCGGCAACGTTCTTGCCGATATTATATCGACGGGAATACTCGACGTTTCATATCTAACGGAAATCCATCGCCAAGACGCCAATAGCCTTATCGTAGATAACGCCCACCGCATCAACCGCGGGGAAATGCCCATCCTTCGCAACACCTCAAGCGACTTCTTTTTTGACAATAAAGAGTCCTTTAACGATATTCAACAATCGGTTGTAACGATGGTTACCGAAAGACTACCCTCTTTCTTCAAGCTCGATAATAAAGATATTCAAGTGCTTGCACCGGTTAAAAAGGGACTTGCCGGCGTCGAAAACCTCAACGTGGTATTGCAAAACGCCCTAAACCCCAACAAGGAAGGCGTAACCGTCAACGGCGTAGAGTTTCGTGTGGGTGATAAGGTTATGCATACGGTCAACGACTATTCCTTGAAGTGGCAACGCGGACTGGAGCAAGGCACCGGTGTCTTTAACGGAGAAATCGGATATATCGTAGATATTATCCGCGGTGAACTTACCGTTCAATTCGACGACGGCAAAATTGTAAACTACGATAGAGGCTCGCAAGAGCATCTTATGCTCGCGTATTGCATAAGCGTACATAAGAGTCAAGGCTCGGAGTTCCCCGTAGTTGTACTTGCCCTTTCCTCGGGCGGGTCGATACTCAACCGCAATCTATTATATACGGCTGTTACGCGCGCTAAAAACGCCGTTGTAATCGTAGGCACTCAAAAGGCATTACGCAATATGGTATTCAACGATTACGCAGCAAGACGTTATACCCTATTGAAGGAGTTAATATGCCAAACTCTCAAAAAGCTAAACTCCATACGCGGTTAAAAGGTATTATCGATTCTTTTATTCGCGCTTTGCACCCAAAGGGTTACGTTTGCCTATTCTGCGGTGACGAGCTGACGGAAGCCAATCGCGAGGAATCGATATGTGATAAATGCAGAGAAAAGCTACCCTATCGAGTCGAACAGACTTGCCCCGTTTGCGGTAACTATTACTCTCGCGAAGGACTATGCCCAAAGTGCCGTAAGGCTATGCCTTCTTACAAAAAAGCGTACGCTCCGTTTGACTTTAGCGGAAATATCCGTAAAATGATAATAGGATATAAAGACGGCGGTAAACCTTTCCTCGGCGAATACATAGCGAGGTATCTTGTAATATTTGCTCGCGCTATGGAAATTACCGCGGACTATATAACCTTTATACCCTCTCATCCCAAGACCATCCGCCGCCGTGGTTTCGACCATTGCTTGAAGGTCGCAAAAATCGTCTCGGAGCAACTTGGCATACCACTAATTGAGCCTCTTAAACGCATTAAGCTCAACAAGGACCAAACAAAACTAACGACGGAAGAACGCTCAACCAACGTCAGTAAGGTTTTTGCCAAAAGGGATGACTTCGATTTTACCGCCATACAAGGTAAATCGATACTTATAATCGACGACGTAATGACAACCGGTGCAACTTGCTCGGCTTGCTCTAATATATTAAAGCGCATGGGCGCGGAAACAATACTAATACTTACACTTGCGAGATAATTATGTATTACACTAACGCTAAACAAAAACTTGATTCTTTACGCGACCGTAACGATTATTTAATACTTGCTTTCGAATCCTCTTGCGATGAAACGGCAGTTGCCGTTACAAGGGGCAGAGAGGTATTATCCTCCGTTATCAGCTCACAAATCGAAATCCATAAACGCTTTGGTGGCGTGGTACCGGAAATTGCTTCACGCAACCACGCTCTTGCTATCGATAGCATCACCAAGGAAGCCCTCGAAAAAGCCGGCGTAACGCTTGCAGATATCGACGTTATCGCGGTAACCTACGGTGCAGGTCTTCTCGGCGCGTTATTGGTAGGCGTTAGCTATGCTAAATCCCTTGCGTATACCCTCGGTTTACCTTTAGTTGCGTGCAACCACATTAAAGGACATATTGCTGCAAACTACATTTCCGCTCCCGAGTTAGAGCCTCCCTTCGTTTGCTTACTTGCCAGCGGTGGACACACCTACATTTTGAAAGTAAACGCCTTTGACGACATGGAAGTTTTGGGCGAAACTCAAGACGACGCCGTAGGCGAAGCCTTCGACAAGGTGGCAAGAGTTTTAGGACTCCCCTATCCCGGCGGTCCGGAAATCGACAGACTTGCAAAGCTCGGCAAGCCTGTTTACAAGCTCCCACGTGCTTTCAAGGGTGAAAAACACCTTAACTTCTCGTACAGCGGACTTAAAACCGCCGTTATAAACCTCGTCGCGAACACCAAAGCTCGCGGTGGCGAAATTGTTCCCGAGGATCTTGCTTGCTCCTTCCAAACGGAAGCAACCGGAGTGCTTGTAGACCATACTATCGAAGCTTGCAAGAGAACGGGTATTAAGACGATAGCACTTGCAGGCGGTGTTGGAGCCAACTCCTGTTTACGTGACAGTTTGGTTAGCGCCGGCAATAAATTGGGCTTTAAGGTATTGTTGCCTCCTAAATCACTTTGTACCGATAACGCCGCAATGATAGGCGTTTGCGCTTACGAAGAGATTAAGGCAGGCATTGCTCCGGCAGAGCTTACTTTGGACGCAGATCCTGCCCTTTAACGCACCATGAGGGGTAGTCGTTTACAACTTGCTTTCGGCACCGAAGTTATATACGACGATGCCGAATTTTACGTTGGCGAAACCGATAAAGTTGGCATAGTCGGCGTTAACGGAGCGGGTAAAACCACCCTATTTCGCGTTATCTTAAAGGAACAAGAGCTGGACGGCGGACAAATCGTCACCGGCAACGCTCGTATTGGATATCTTCCGCAAGAAATCGATTTTTCAGATAGAGAAAAAACCGTTTGGGATTATCTTTTCGACGCGCGCCCAATAAAGAAAACGGAAGCGGAACTTAACGACGTTTACGATAGACTTGCAACCGCCGAGGGCGAAGAACAGGCATATCTTCTCGAACGCATGGAAAAACTTCAAGCACGGCTTGAAGAAATGGACGTTTATAACGCAGAAGGATTACTTCTCGATTTAATCTCATCTATGCATATCGATGATAGCTTACTCGATATGCGACTCGGCGACCTATCGGGCGGACAAAAGTCCAAGATTGCCTTTGCTCACGTTTTATATTCCAAACCGCAAATTCTTTTGCTTGACGAGCCTACCAACCACCTCGACGTACACACCAAGGCGTTCGTTACCGATTTTATAAAGAACTATAAAGGTAGCGTTCTAATCATAAGCCACGACGTCGACTTTTTGAACACCGTTGTTAATAAGATATTGTTCGTCAACAAAACCACCCACAAAATGAAGGTTTACGACGGCAACTACACTACTTTTAAACGTAAGTATGCCCAAGAACAGGTTTTAAAAGAGTTGCGCATCACGCAACAAGAGCAAGAGATCAAAAAGTTAACCGATTTCATACAAAAAGCTCGCCAAGCATCGCGCACCAACCACAACCTTAAAAGGATGGGATTTGATAGAGAAGCAAAGCTTCAAAAAGCTATTGCCAACCTCGAAAAACGGGATAAAGTCTATATGCACTTGAAGCTGAAGCTCGACCCCAAGCGGGAGTGTGGTAAGGTGCCACTTGAAGTTAGCAATCTACGCTTCCACTATCCTTTTAAAGAAAATCTTTACGATAATTTGTCTTTTGCCTTGACTTCAGGCGAAAGATTTTTGATAGTCGGCGAAAACGGTGCCGGCAAATCTACCTTATTAAAGCTTATAGTCGGAGCCCTTGCACCGGACAAAGGGGAAATTAAGTTTAGCCAAAAGACGGATATTGCCTATTACGCACAAGAGCTTGAGCTACTCAATGAAAACCTCAACGTTTTCGATAACACCGAGTGCGACGGTTATAGCGATTTGCAACGCCGTAACATACTCGGCAACTTCCTATTCCAAGGCGATACGGTATTTAAAAAGGTATCGGTACTTTCACCCGGCGAAAAAGCAAGGATTGCATTATGTAAACTGCTCTTACAGCGCGCAAACCTTCTTATCCTCGACGAGCCAACCAACCACTTGGATCCCGATACCCAAGCTATCATTGGCGAAAACTTCCGCGACTATACTGGAACGATACTGCTTGTAAGCCACAATCCCGAATTCGTAGAGCAAGTTGGTATTACGCGTATGTTGATTTTGCCGGAAGGTAAGATAATCGAGTACTCTCGCGAACTCCTCCAATATTATTATATTATGAATACGGATTTAATGTAAAATATAAAGAACGAGTATAAACAAAAATCCCCCCCTGCCGAGAGCTTACTAACTCGTACGTGAACAAGGGGGGATTTGTTTTACGAAGTTATTTGCTAAAATAACTCACGGTTAAAAGCGTTAGTTTAGATAAAGAACGAGCATAAATAAAAAAGCCACCGATGGGAGTGTACTATAGCGTACATGACCGAGGTGGCGTTTGTTTTGCGAAGTTATTTGCTAAAATAACGCTTTTAAAGCTTCTACTTTATCAAGGCGTTCCCAACTATACTCCGCCTTACCAAAATGGCCGTAGGATGCGGTATCAAAGTATTGAGGTTTGCGAAGATCGAGAGAGTCGATAATTGCTTTGGGACGGAAGTCGAATACTAAAGGAAGCTTTTCAGCAATAAGCTCGTCACTTACCTTGCCGGTGCCGTAGGTATTAACTACGATGGAAACGGGCTTTGCCTTACCGATAGCGTATGCAAGTTGAATTTCGCATTTATCGGCAAGGCCAGATGCAACTATGTTCTTTGCGCAATAGCGTGCATAGTATGCGGCACTCCTATCAACCTTCGTGGGGTCCTTACCGCTAAACGCGCCACCGCCGTGACCACACGCTCCGCCGTATGTGTCGACAATAATCTTTCTACCGGTAAGACCACTATCCCCTGCCGGTCCGCCTATAACGAAACGTCCGGTAGGATTGATGTAATACTTGGTGTTCTCGTCAACGAGTTCAGCGGGAATAACCTTATCGATTACCTCGCGCTTAACGTCCTTGCGTAAGGTTTCCATATCGATTTCGGGTGCGTGTTGAGTTGATAAAACAACCGCTTCAACCCTCTTTGCGGTACCGTTATCGTACTCTACGGTTACCTGACCTTTGCCATCCGGACGCAAATAGTCCAAAATGCCTTCCTTGCGAACGTCGGCAAGTTTCTTGCACATTTTGTGCGAAAGCTCTAAAGGTAAAGGTAGGTAGCTTTCCGTTTCATTGGTAGCGTAACCAAACATCATACCTTGATCGCCTGCACCGACGGTGTCGTAATCATCACCACCCTCGCGATGTTCTAACGAGCTGTTTACGCCCATAGCGATATCGGCGGATTGCTCGTCGATAGCAACGGTAATTGCACAACTCTTATAATCAAAGCCGAGCTCGGAGCGATCGTAACCGATCTTGCGGATGGTATCTCTTACAATGCCGGGGATGTCTGCATAACCCTTATGCAAAGTGATTTCGCCCATAACGAAAACCATGCCGGTAGTAACTGCAGTTTCGCATGCGACTCTGCAGTACGGATCAAGCTTTAACATTGCGTCCAAAACGGCATCGCTAATTTGGTCTGCGACCTTGTCGGGATGCCCTTCTGTAACGCTTTCACAAGTAAATAATTTTTTCATATCGTATTTCCGTTTTAGAGTCAAGAGGCGGTTGTTATAACCGCCCCTATCCTTTTATTAGTTGTTTTCTTCGCTTGCAATATCTAAATCGAAATCATCGTAATCGTCAAAGAGCAAGGGCTTTTCTTCAAGAACTGCTTGTTCGTTGCCTTGAGATACCTTTTCGAGGGATATATTGCGATAGCACTTCATGCCGGTACCTGCAGGGATGAGCTTACCGATAATGACGTTTTCCTTAAGACCTACGAAGTGGTCAACCTTGGAGCGAATAGCTGCGTCAACAAGAACTCTGGTGGTTTCTTGGAAGGATGCTGCCGATAAGAAGGACTCGGTTGCAAGAGATGCCTTGGTGATACCAAGAAGAATTCTCTTACCGTTTGCGGGCATTCCGCCTTCTTCAAGAACTCTTTCGTTTTCTTCTTCCATTCTGTTGAGGTCTACTACCTCGTTTAAGAGTAAGTTAGTGTCGTTAGGCTCGGTGATCTTAACCTTGCGGAGCATTTGACGTACGATAACCTCGATGTGTTTATCTTGGATATTAACACCGTTCGAGCGATATGCGGATTGTACTTCACGAATCATAGATTCTTGTACGCCTTGAACACCCTTGGTACGTAAGGTATCTTGGGGATAGATGCTACCAACCATCAACGGATCGCCTGCTTCAACGGTGTCGCCTTCTTTAACAAGAAGTTTTGCGCCGTGAGGAATCTTATAATCGAGCGTATTGTCTGCGCCGGTTACGGTAACGATCCACATGGTCTTTTCATCGTTCTCTTTGATGCTTACAACACCCTTAAGAGTGGTAACGGTTGCTTTGCCCTTCGGGGTACGTGCTTCGAAAAGTTCTTCAACACGGGGAAGACCTTGAGTGATGTCGGCGTTGGTTGCAATACCACCGGTGTGGAAGGTACGCATCGTAAGCTGGGTACCAGGTTCACCGATTGATTGTGCTGCGATAATACCAACTGCTTCGCCAATCTTAACTTTGTTCCAACTGGACATGTTAGCGCCGTAGCACTTTGCACATACGCCTTGTTTTGCCTTACAGGTGAGGACGGAACGAATCTTAACTTCTTCAACGCCTGCCTTTTCGATAGCAACTGCTTGATCCTCGGAAATGAGGGTGTCTGCTGCTACGATAACCTCGCCGGTGGTGGGGTTAATGATATCGGTAATGGAGAATCTACCTGCGATTCTTTCCTTGAGGCTCTCGATGAGACCGCCTGCGCTATCTTTAATAGCCTTAACGGTGAAGCCTCTGGTATCGCCACAGTCGTCATCCTTAATAATAACGTCGTGTGCAACGTCTACAAGACGACGGGTAAGGTAACCAGAGTCAGCGGTCTTAAGTGCGGTATCTGCACCACCCTTACGAGCACCGTGCGACGAGATGAAGTACTCGAGAACGGAAAGGCCTTCACGGAAGGAGCTCTTAACAGGAATTTCAATAACTTTACCGGTCGGGTCGTTCATCAAACCACGCATACCGGAAAGTTGCTTAATTTGTTGCATGCTACCACGAGCGCCGGAGTCAGCCATCATCCAAATGGGGTTGGACTTATCGGTTTCTTTAAAGTTCTTTTCGAGGTCGTCTGCAACGTCCTTGGTTGCTTTTGCCCATACGTTAACGGTTTCTTCATATCTTTCGTCTTCGGTAAGTAGACCACGACGGAATCTCTTTTCGATAGCGTGTACTTCGTCTTCAGCGGCTTTGAGAAGAGCCTTTTTGTTATCGGAAATCTTCATATCGAAAACGCTGGTGGTGATAGCACCGATGGTGGAGTACTTAAAGCCGGTTGCCTTAATCTTATCGAGAACTTTAGATACTACGGTCGAGCCCTTGAGCTTGAAGCATCTCTCAACGATTTGAGAAAGTTGCTTTTTGCCGATGGGGTTTTCGCCGTTGATGTGGTTAACTTCAAAGTCGAGCATGGTCTCGGGATTGGTGCGATCGCAGAATCCGAGGTCTTGCGGTAAGGACTCGTTGAATATAATTCTACCAACGGTAACAGGTATAAGCTTCTTATAAACCATACCGTCAACTTCCTTGGTAACTCTAACTTCGATTTTGGCTTGAAGATCAATGTCCCCTACTTGGTAAGCCATCTTTGCTTCTTCAGCGTTGATGAACTTACGGCCTTCGCCTTTAGCGCCGGGCTTGATTTGGGTGAGGTAGTAAGAACCGATAACCATGTCTTGCGTGGGGCTCAAAATCGGCTTACCGTCGGAAAGCTTAAGAACGTTGTTGGTGGAAAGCATCAAGAAACGTGCTTCTACTTGAGCTGCGATCGAAAGCGGTACGTGAACAGGCATTTGGTCGCCGTCGAAGTCTGCGTTGAACGCCGAGCAAACCAACGGGTGGAGTTTAATAGCTCTGCCTTCTACGAGAACAGGTTCGAAAGCTTGGATACCCAAACGGTGCAACGTGGGAGCACGGTTGAGGAGTACCGGGTGATCTTTGATAACGTCTTCGAGGATGTCCCAGATTTGAGATTTGCCTCTTGCAACAGCGTTTTTAGCGCTCTTGATGTTTTGGCAGATGCCGAGTTCAACGAGCTTACGGAATACAAAGGGCTTGAAGAGCTCGATAGCCATTTCTTTGGGAAGACCACATTGGTAAAGCTTAAGTTCGGGACCTACAACGATAACCGAACGGCCGGAGTAGTCAACACGCTTACCGAGGAGGTTTTGACGGAAGCGACCTTGCTTACCGCGTAACATATCGGATAAGGATTTAAGACTTCTGTTGCCGGGGCCGGTAACGGATTTACCGTGCTTGCCGTTGTCGATAAGAGCGTCAACTGCTTCTTGGAGCATACGCTTTTCGTTACGAACAACGATATCGGGAGCACCGCTTTCAACCATCTTCTTGAGGCGGTTGTTACGGTTGATAACTCTACGATAAAGGTCGTTTAAGTCGGAGGTTGCAAATCTACCGCCGTCGAGTTGAACCATAGGACGAAGATCCGGAGGAATAACGGGGAGAACGTCGAGAACCATCCACTCGGGGTTGTTGCCCGATACGCGGAAAGCTTCAACTATGTCAAGACGTTTTGCAGCCTTAAGTTGCTTATTGCCAGTGGAAGTAGCAACGATTTCCTTTAATTCCTTGCTCTCTGCTTCGAGATCGATGTCGTGGAGAAGAATCTTAAAGGCTTCAGCACCCATACCTACTTTGAAGGTGTTGCCGAACTTTTCGAGTGCCTCGCGGTACTCGTCGTCTTTGATAACTTGCTTCTTGAAGAAGTCGGTGGGACCGGGATCAAGTACTACAAAAGCAGCATAGTAGATAACTTGCTCTACTTGCTTGGGGCTCATGTTGAGGATAGCACTGATACGGCTGGGTACGCCACGGAAGTACCAAATGTGTGCAACGGGAGAAGCAAGCTCGATATGGCCCATTCTCTCACGACGCACCTTGGACTTGGTAACTTCAACACCGCACTTGTCGCAGATGGTGCCTTTGAAGCGTACTCTCTTGTACTTACCGCAGTGGCACTCGTAATCTTTGGTAGGTCCAAAGATTTTTTCGCAGAACAAGCCGTCTTTTTCCGGTTTTTGAGTTCTATAGTTGATAGTCTCGGGCTTGGTAACTTCGCCACGGGACCACTCTCTTATTTTTTCGGGAGAGGCTAAAGAAATTTGCATCGCGTCAAAGCTGTTAATTTCTATCATACTTATACCTCCTAATTATTCTTCGTCGTCGCCAAACTCTTTGAGGAGTAAAGATGCTCCGTCAGAGTAGTTGTCGTCGTCATCGTCGTCGATAAGACTGCCTACGCTATAGCCTGCAACGTCGTCGTCTTCGTCGAACATGCTATCGATAGTAATGCCATCGCTATCTTGTCCACTGAACTCTGCGAACAAGCTGTCGATAGAATCATCTTCGAACAAGCTGGTATCAGCGGTATCGCTAATAGCGTCGAGTGAAATATCCATATTATCTTTGCCACCGTCGACGTTAACGTTTTGGATGATAGGCTCGTAATTATGAGTATCGTCGTCGATTTCGGGAAGATGTACTTCAGCGTTGGTGTCGGTAAGAAGTTTAACGTCCAAGCACAAGCTTTGCATTTCCTTCTTAAGAACCTTAAATGCTTCGGGTAGACCGGGGCTTGCCATGCTTGCACCGGGCTTGATGATACTATCAAAGATCTTTTGTCTGCCCATAACGTCGTCGGACTTAACGGTAAGCATTTCTTGCAAAATGTTAGCCGCACCATAAGCTTCGAGTGCCCAAACTTCCATTTCACCGAATCTTTGGCCACCGAATTGTGCCTTACCGCCAAGAGGTTGTTGGGTTACCAAGCTGTACGGACCAACTGAACGTGCGTGGATCTTATCGTCAACAAGGTGGATAAGCTTGAGCATGTACATATAACCAACGGTAACGGGGTTTTCGAACTTCTCACCGGTTCTGCCGTCGTATACTTCGAGCTTACCGTTTTCGGGTAGACCGTTTTCACGGAACATTTCTTGGATATCGGTTTCGGTTGCGCCGTCGAATACAGGAGTTGCAACCTTAAGACCTAACATATTGGCAACCAAGCCCAAGTGAACTTCGAGAACTTGTCCGATGTTCATACGGCTGGGAACGCCCAAGGGGTTAAGTACGATTTGGAGAGGAGTACCATCTGCGAGGAAGGGCATATCTTCTTTGGGAAGTACGCGACTGATAACACCCTTGTTACCGTGACGTCCTGCCATCTTATCGCCAACACCGATCTTTCTCTTTTGAGCGATGTATACTCTAACCATCATGTTAACGCCGGGGCTTAACTCGTCCTTGTTAGCTCTGGTGAAGATCTTAACGTCAACAACGGTACCTTCACCACCGTTGGGAACCTTAAGTGAAACGTCTCTTACTTCGCGAGCCTTTTCGCCGAAGATAGCACGGAGCAATCTTTCTTCAGGAGTAAGTTCGGTTTCGCCCTTCGGGGTAACCTTACCTACGAGGTAGTCGCCTACTCTAACTTCTGCGCCAACCATTACGATACCGTTTTCGTCAAGATGCTTGAGTACTTCTTCACTTACGTTGGGGATATCGCGAGTAATTTGCTCTGCACCGAGTTTGGTATCACGGCACTCGAGTTCGTGCTCTTCAATATGGATGGTGGTGAATACGTCGTGCTTTACGAGTTCTTCCGAAATCAAAATAGCGTCTTCGTAGTTGTAACCTTCCCAAGTCATAAAGCCGATAAGGATGTTGCGTCCGAGTGCCAACTCACCGTTTTGGGTGGAGGGACCGTCTGCCAAAATTTCATCTGCCTTAACAACTTGACCTTTGGTAACAACGGGCTTTTGGTTGATGCAAGTTCCTTGGTTGGAACGTACGAATTTTTGGAGTTCGTAGCTGGTAACGCCCGATGCGCCAAGTACGTCGATGCGGTCTGCACTTACGTAAGTTACGGTACCTGCTTCTTTAGCAAGGATACATACACCGGAGTCGTGTGCTACAACGTATTCCATACCGGTACCTACGATAGGTGCTTCGGGACGGAGTAGCGGAACTGCTTGACGTTGCATGTTCGAGCCCATCAACGCACGGTTTGCGTCGTCGTTCTCAAGGAAGGGAATAAGCGAAGTAGCTATGGATACTAATTGTTGCGGTGAAACGTCCATATAGTCAACCTTGTCGCTGGAGAACTCTTTAATAGCATCTCTATAACGGCAGGTTACGCGCTTATTAACGAATTTGCCTTCTTCATCGAGAGGCTCGTTTGCTTGAGCAACAATATATCTATCTTCTTCGTCAGCTGCAAGATACTCAACGATATCGGTTACCTTGCCGGTAGATTTATCAACCTTGCGGTAAGGAGCTTCGATAAAGCCGTACTCGTTTACCTTTGCGTAAGAAGATAAGGAAGTGATAAGACCAATGTTTTGACCTTCAGGAGTCTCGATCGGGCACATTCTACCATAGTGAGAGTGGTGAACGTCACGAACTTCGAAGCCTGCACGTTCTCTATTAAGACCGCCAGGTCCTAAAGCGGAAAGCTTTCTCTTATGGGTAAGCTCTGCGATGGGGTTGGGTTGGTCCATGAATTGAGAGAGCTGTGAGGAGCCGAAGAACTCTCTGATTGCGCTCGATACGGGACGGATATTGATAAGCGAACCGGGGGTTGCTTCTTCGATATCTTGTGCCATCATCCTTTCGCGTACAACTCTTTCGAGACGAGTCATACCGATACGGAATTGATTTTGTAATAATTCGCCAACAGAACGTACACGACGGTTGGAGAGGTGGTCAATATTGTCCGGAGTGTGGAAGCCACAACGGAGTTCCTTATTGTAGAAACGCATATTGACGTTATAGCTCATGGTAGCGACGATGTCGTCAATGGAGATGTACTTGAGTACCAAAGCATCCACATTTGCTTTAATACTTGCTTTTAAGCCTTCCATATCGCCGGCGTGGGCTTCGAGTAAAGGCTTAAGGTTGGGGAAGTATACCTTTTCGGTGATACCGAGTTCGCGAGGATCGCAATCAACGTAAGCGCTAAGATCGACGGTATTGTTACCTACTACCTTAACTGCGGGGAGGTTATCCATATCTTGGATGTTCTTAACGTAAACGGAGTTGATACCTGCGTTTTGTACAGCGATTGCTTGATCTTCCGAAATAACTTCGCCTGCGCTAACGATGATTTCGCCGTCGGCGCTTACGATATCTTCAGCAGCAACTTGCTCTGCGATACGGTTTGCGATCGAAAGGTGCTTGTTGAATTTATATCTGCCAACTTTGCTTAAGTCGTAACGACGGGTGTCGAAGAAAATATTGCTGAGGTGAGAGTCTACTGCGTTGGGAGTGGGAACTTCGCCCGGTCTTAACTTGCGGTAAACTTCGATCTTTGCGGTTTCAACGGAGTTAACGTCGCCGTCTTTCTTACAGGAAAGAGCTATCATCTCATCGTTGCCAAAGATATCAAGGATTTCTTCGGTGGTTCCGTAACCAAGTGCACGGAGAAGTAAGGTTGCGGAAATCTTACGGGTACGGTCAACACGTACGCTTAAAGTGCCCGCTGCATCTTGTAAATATTCTAACCAAGCGCCACGAGAAGGAATTACCGTGGTTTCATAACGTAAGATACCGTTCTTATCGGCAACACCCTTTGCGGTATAAACGCCAGGGCTACGTACGAGTTGGCTAACAACTACACGTTCTGCACCGTTGATGATGAAGGTGCCGTTTTCCGTCATTCTCGGGAACTCGCCCATAAATACGTCGGACTCGATAACCTTGCCGGTATCTTTAACGGTCAAACGTACTCTAACGCGGAGGGGCAACGTGTAGGTTGCATCACGGTTTTTGGATTCTTTTACCGAGTACTTACTCTCACCCTTGAGGTTATGCTCGAGGAATTGGAGTTCGATCTTGTTGCTGTAATCGGTAATCGGAGAGAAGTCGTCTAAAACCTCACGGATGCCTTGGTTAATAAATGCATCGTAAGACTTCTTTTGGACTTCGATAAGATAGGGAATATCGATGATATCTTTGATTTTGCTAAAAGACCATCTTTCAACGTTCCCGCGCTTGATTTTGTGGATTCTTTGAGACATCTTATACGCTCCTTGTAAAAATTTTACTCTGATGGTATAACCATCACCATTTTTGGACTACTTGACAACTTTTTATGTCTTGCGACAAATCAAGCTGTCGATTTTTTGCTATTTTCTGCACAAAACACCAAGTTTTTCACACCGTTTTCCAACTACGGCGCATATAAATCCAGTATAATTATGCATTTTACGATTTTACCACCCCTTCGGGAAGGTTGTCAAGCGATTTAAATTAAAATATAAATAAATATTTATAATATAAATAAGGCAAGTACTTGTTGAAAGGCTCGCGTTGTGCTATAATCGGAACATGAGAGTAGATAAATTTTTAAAGCTATCACGCATAATAAAACGTCGCACGGTTGCCAACGAAGCGTGTGATTCATCGCGCGTACTTGTCAACGGCAAACCGGCAAAGCCCTCTAAAGAAGTCAAGGTCGGCGACGTTATCGGAGTACGCTTTGGTGATAAGGAAGCCTTTTTCAAAGTGCTTATAGTCCCTACCGGCAACGTTGCTAAAAACGATGCAAACACTCTTTACGAGGTTCAGGGAAATGAAATTTGATTTAGTCATAGTGGCAGGAGGCTCCTCCTCTCGTGCCGGCGAAAATAAACTCCGTTTTAATATCGGCAATCAATCGGTTTTAGAGCGTACGATTAACGCTTTTTTCGCTGTTGAAAATATACAAAAAATCATCCTCGTTGTACGCGAGGATGATATGGATTTTGCTAAAGAAATCGTTGATGGTTTCTACGCGCCTCACCGTTTTGAAATAGTGCTTGGTGGCGAAACGCGCAGCAAGTCGGTTTACAACGGCCTACTTAAAGCAACGGCAGAGGGTGTCCTTATACACGATGGCGCTCGCCCCTACGTAGACTGTGATTTAATCGAGCGCGTAATGCTCTCTGTTGAACGCTACGGAAGCGGTATCCCCGCCCTCCCCCTTGCAGACAGCGTGCGCGTGGTTGAAGACGATAATATCGTAGACGAGGCTAATCGCGATAAATTATATAGAGTACAAACTCCGCAAGGCTTTAAGCTTAATGAGCTTTTAAGCTGTTATGCCAATGGCAAAGAGTACACCGACGAAAGCTTATTATACTCTACTTACGTAGCACCCGCACGCATTGTAGAAGGTAGCGAGCGCAACGTAAAATTAACTACCGCTGGCGATTTAACCTCACTTTCATCCCGCGTTGGTATCGGCTACGACTTGCATAAATTGGCTTTATTCCGTAAGCTTGTACTCGGAGGTATTGAGATTGCATACGATTATGGTTGCGTCGCGCACTCTGACGGAGACGTCGTCATCCACGCTCTTATAGATGCAATTTTGAGTGCTATCGGCGAGCGTGATATAGGAACGTTGTTCCCGGACGACGATCCCAAATATTTAGATATTGATTCTACACTACTACTTACCGAGGTTATGGAGCTTTGCACGCGCAAAAACTACCGAATAAAGTCCGCAAGTGTAATTATAGTACTCCAAAAGCCACGTATTGGGGACTATATTCCCATAATGCGTGTCAAACTTGCAAATATTATGGGCATAAAATCAGCTGACGTAGCCATTTCGGCAAAGACTAACGAAGGCGTTGGCGATATCGGTGAAGGTAAAGCGGTTGCTGCCTATGCAAGCGTCCAAGTATATTAAGATTATTCCTTAATGCGAGTTTCGCATCTTGCCTTCATAAGTTTATCTTTAACTAAAATCGAGGTCGCCGTACAACGGCGATCTTTGTTATATATGCACTCCGCCTCGCATTGAACGATAGCCGGTGCGTCGCTCAAAAATTCTTCCGCTGCTTCAAGTTCTGCAAAGGTTTGCTCCAAAGCTCCCCCTGCTCTTTTCATTTTAGTTGCGCAAGCACCCTTTGCATCAACCCCTATAACGGTAGCGTTGCAATGAGATTTCAGATTGTGTATACAATTAGCCGTAGTACATTTTAGTTGTTCCATATCTTCCTCCTTTTTGGTAAGTATGCACTAAAATATAAAAATTATTACCATTGACAAGCGATAGGAAAAATGATAGACTTATAAAGAATTAGGAGGTATAAGTATGAAAGTTATTCTTCTTACGGACGTACAAGGACATGGCAAAAGAGGCGAAGTCGTAAATATCAACGACGGCTATGCAAAAAACTTTTTGATCCCCAAAAAAATGGCTGCCGAAGCAACCAAATCTATGCTTAACGAAATCGAGCAAAAGCTTGCTAAAGAACAACGTATTTTACGCGAAGAGCGTCAAGCAGCAGAAAGCTTGGCAAAAGAGCTTAAGGGCATCGTAGTTACCATCAACGCAAAATTCGGTGGCGAAAAAATGTATGGTAGCGTAACCACTCAAGACGTTGCAGACGCTCTCAAAGGCATGGGATACGAAGTTGATAAAAAGAAAATCGTCATCAAAGAATCCATTAAATCGGTTGGCGTTTACGATGCCGAAATCAAATTATACCGCGAAATCAACGCTAAAATTAAAATCAAGATTGAAAGAGCGGAGTAATCGATTAAAAATAAAAAGGAACGGAAAACCGTTCCTTTTTTTGTTTCATAAGCACAAAAACACAAGCCGGCTATGCAGCTTGTGTTTTTAAATTTTGAGAAGGTAAATTGAAACTATTTAATTTCAACTTCTGCGCCAGCTGCCTTGAGCTTGTTAGCGATTTCTTCAGCTGCTTCCTTGGAGATAGCTTCTTTGATGGTCTTGGGAGCGCCGTCAACCATGCCTTTAGCTTCGATAAGGCTGAGGCCGGGGATAGCTTCACGAACTGCCTTGATAACTGCGATCTTGTTGCCGCCAGCTGCCTTGAGGACAACGTCGAACTCGGTCTTTTCTTCTTCAACTGCTGCTGCGGGAGCATCAGAAGCGGGGCCTGCAACTGCAACTGCTGCTGCGCTTACGCCAAACTCTTCTTCAAGAGCCTTAACGAGATCTCTAACTTCGAGAACGGTTAACTCTTTTACTAAATCAACTATTTTTTGAATATCTGCCATTGTTATATTTCTCCTTGATAATTTTTAATGTAATTAGGCGTTAGCCTCGGATGCCTTGTTGGCATAAGCGTCGAGTACTCTTGCAAAACCTGCGATGGGCTCGTTGAGAAGTCCGAGAAGTTGAGCGATAAGAGTCTCTTTGGTGGGAAGCTTAGCAAGTTCTTTGCAGCCTGCTTCATCCAAGTAGGTGCCGTCTACCATACCGCATTTGAAAGCGAGCTTCTTGAAGGTTGCTTGCTTAGCGGATGCGACTTTAGCGGGAGCGGCGAGGTTATCGGTCATTGCGAATGCAACGGCGGTGGGGCCGTTAAGAGCATCGTCAAATTGGTTGTAGCCAAGCTCGTTAAGAGCGATCTTGAGAAGTCTGTTCTTCAATACGCAGTACTTAACGCCATTTGCACGGTACTCGTTACGCAATTCAGTATCTTGAGCAACAGTGAGTCCGCAGTAATCAACGAGTACGAACGATTTAGCGTTAGCAATAAGCTCTTTGATTTCGGCAACCTGTTTCTCTTTAAGTTCTCTAATTGCTTGCGACATTATTTACCTCCTTTAAGTCTATAAACAAACTCCGTTCCCAGACGGAAACGGAGCTTTACTACAAACAAATGTAATCTAATGCAACGTATCACTTCTGCGTATGCTCCAAAGGAATTATGTCTACGACACATACGGTCTGGGAAGGAATATTTATTAAGTTCTTGTATATTATAGTATCTTTATTACCTTAAGTCAACTGTTTTAAATTAGTTTTGCTTGTAGGTAACTTTGATTCCGGGGCCCATGGTGGAGCTCAAAACGATGCTCTTGAGGTAGGTGCCCTTTGCTGCTGCCGGCTTTGCCTTGATGATAGCGTCCATAAGAACGTTCATGTTCTCAACGAGCTTTTCTTGGCCGAAGCTCTTCTTACCGATGGGGCAGTGGATGATAGCGGTTTTGTCAACTCTGTACTCAACTTTACCAGCTTTGATATCTTTGATAGCCTTGGTAACGTCCATGGTAACGGTTCCGCTCTTGGGAGTAGGCATCAAGCCCTTAGGTCCGAGGAGCTTACCTAAACGACCAACTTGGCCCATCATGTCAGGAGTCGTTACGCAGGTGTCGAAATCAAACCATCCGCCTTGGATCTTTGCGATGATTTCTTCTGCACCAACGATATCAGCACCAGCTGCGAGAGCTTCGTCAGCTTTAGCGCCCTTAGCGATAACCAAAACCTTAACGGTCTTACCGGTTCCGTTGGGGAGTACTACAACGCCACGAACTTGTTGGTCTGCGTGACGGGGGTCAACGCCGAGTTTTACGGAAATTTCGATGGTCTCGTCAAACTTTGCTTTTGCGGTTTGGAGAGCGAGGTCGATAGCTTCTGCAGTTTCGTAGTTCTTGCTCTTATCGTAGAGCTTTAAAGAATCTTTATAATTTTTGCCTTTCTTCATATCGCACCTCCTAATCTTCTACAACGACAACGCCCATGCTACGAGCGGTACCTGCAACCATGCTCATTGCTGCTTCGAGAGAAGCTGCATTAAGGTCGGGCATCTTAAGCTTAGCGATTTCTTCGACTTGAGCCTTGGTGATCTTGCCTACCTTATCGCGGTTGGGTTTAGCACTACCGGACTCGATTTTGCAAGCTTTCTTGATGAGTACGGGCGCCGGAGGGGTCTTAAGAACGAACGTGAAGGAACGGTCAGCATAAATGGTGATGATTACCGGAATTACGAGGCCTTCCTTATCACGGGTCTTATCGTTAAAGTCTTTAACGAAACCTGCGATGTTAATGCCGTGAGGTCCAAGCGTGGAACCAACAGGGGGTCCGGGAGTTGCTTTGCCTGCGGGCAATTGAAGTTTTGCGGTTGTTACTATTTTCTTTGCCATAGTCGGATACCTCCTTGACTATTAGGTTCAATCGAGCGATATTGAAAGATTTTATCGCTCTCCCTATTATTAATTGTTAATTTTTTCGATTTGACTATACTCGAGTTCAACGGGAGTTTGTCTACCGAACATTTGTACCACTACCTTAACCTTTTCTTTGTCAGGATAGATTTCTTCTACCGTTGCAAGGAAGGTTTCGAGCGGACCGGAAACGATACGTACGTTGTCGCCTACTTCTACGTGGAAATCTGCTTCGTAAATCTTTTCGAGACCAATACGCTTAACTTCTTCGATAGTGAGCGGTAAAGGCTTGCCTTCGGGGCCTACGAAACCGCTTGCACCACGGATGGTACGGATAAGATAACCGAGTTGATCGGTGTATATCATTTTAATGTATACGTATCCGGGGAACTTCTTGCGTTCAACAACCTTGCGCTTACCGTTCTTTTCTACGATAACTTGCTCGGTGGGGATGCTTACGTTAAAAATGAAGTCTTGAAGATTGTGGTTTTCCACCATCTTCTCGATGTTCTTTTGAACAAAAGCTTCATACGCAGAATAGGTACGTATTACATACCATTTTATATTATCGTTATTACTCATTAATACTCCAAATACTACTTTATACCGACGAGCAATTTGAATAAGGAAAGAAGACCAATATCAAATGCGGTGATTATAATAAGGAAGAATAAGACTACGATTATAACCGTGCCTGTATTAGCCCATACACCGGGATTGTTCTTGGTTCTCTTAAGAGAAGGCCACTCAACCTTTTTGAGCTCCGAAATGATTTCACGGAACACTTTGGCGATTTTAGCACCAAAGTTAGGTTTGTTGGCTTGCTTACCCTTCTTTCCACCCTTGGATTGCTTTGGGGATTTAACGTTTTTGGTTTCCTTTTGAGCAACTTTCTTTTGTTCCTCAACGGTTGCCTCGTCAACGTTTACGCCAAGATTAACGTCATTTTTTGCCATCTCACCCTCCGAAACTATTTAGTTTCCTTGTGTACGGTATGCTTTTTGCAGAATCTGCAATATTTATTGAGCTCCAATCTATCGGGAGTGTTCTTCTTATTCTTGGTTGTATCGTAATTGCGTTGTTTGCATTCGGTGCAAGCAAGAGTGATTTTAGTATTGTTTTCTTTTTTGCTGGCCATATTAACCATTCCTCCTATCGGTTTTTAACCGATATTTTAGATTTTTTACATTCAAAAAAATGACACCCCTATTTGAGTGCTTATATAGCATAGCACTTACAGGAGTTTATGTCAAACATTTTTTAGCTTAAAAAACGAAAATTTAACTATTTTCTGTTTTCAATAAAGTTAACTACGTCTTGTACAGTCTTAATGTTAACCATCTCGCCGTCTTCGAATTCGATGCCAAAGCAGTCTTCAAGAGAAATGAGCATTTCGACGATATCAAGACTATCAGCTTCGAGGTCGGTGATAAAGTCGCTTTCCGGTTTAATCTTATCAGCGCTTATCGAAAGATGCTCGGCGATCAATTGTTGAACCTTTTCAAACATTGTTGCCTCCGTATATTTTGGATTTTTGTATACCTTATATATAATACTATATTTTATGATTTTTGGCAAGCAAAATATTATTGCCCTATTTTGGCACAAATCCCCTTTTTACCTGTTTGGTATATTAATAAGATATTTTACGTTGCCTATAGTAAAAATTAAGGGCTCCGCGCGGGAACCCTTTTATCTTTTGTAAGTTTAGAGATTATTTAATTACGTAAGATTCCTTAGAGGGGTCTTTTTCTACCATGTATGCATTTTTCTTTGCGCACAAGGGAAGAATAAAGAGGATGATCGAAACAACGAGTGCGATGATAACGCCAATGCCCAATGCGCATACAGCACCATCGTTATTCATAAGGTAATCAGCTATTGCACCGCCGTCTACGTTGTTGTAAACGAGTAAGCCAAGAACTGCTACTAATACTGAAAGGATAATATTAATAATAGCGAGTACGCTTACGGAACGGGGGGACTTACCTTGAGCAAGCTTTGCGATGTACTTAATAGCCAAGCAAAGGAAGATAATTGCGATAACAAATACAGCGAACGGGATAATCGATAATGCAATTTTTACGATTGCAGCATCCGATTTAAGGTTTGCCATGATAGTGGTCCAATCACCTTCGCCACCAAGACCGAGCACTGCCAATGCACCAATGATAGCGCCTAATCCGTTTGCATAATTAGAACCTTGGTTAAATACGGCAAGGAGTAGTAACGCAGCAAGACCTACTATAGCGAGTATCAAAGCAACGATGCTGATGCCTTTATAGGGCTTACGGATATAAACGGGAGCCTTGGGAGCAACTTGGGGATCAACCGGTCTCGAATACGGATCATATTGAAGAAGGGGTTGATTTTGCGAAGTATAGGGTACCAAAGCGATAGGTTGAACGATCGGAGGAAGTTGAACGATGCCGGAGGGAGTAGGTATAGCATTGTTTGCGTTACCTGCTACGGGCATAACGGAATCTTCCGATTTACCAACGCAATAGAGAGCGCCGTCAGGTCCTTGAACGGGTTGGCCATTGGGTAGCGGAGGAACGCTAAATCCCAAAGAATTTTGGTCAACTGCAACCCATCTGCCGGCGTCTACAGGCATACTTGATGCGGGAGCACTGTTTTCCATCATATTTCTATCAGTCATAAGGCTACCTCTCTTCGTCTGTAGTTAACATCTCTTGTTGTTGACCTGCGTACGGTACGAAGGCAACGGGAGATACGATAGGATTGAGTTGGCATACTGCCGGAGCAATCGCTACCGGTACGGGTGCGCTGTGGGTTTGAGGACCATAGTGCATAATGGGAGTATATGCTCTGCCATATTCGTCTACGGAAGTATAGGTGGGGAGGCCGAGAGGCATTCCGTTACCTACTACCTTGAGTCCGCCGCAATTGGGCATTTGCATACTAGCGGCAGGCATTTGTGCTGCCGGGAACGGACCAGCTAAAGGTTGCTTTACGGGAGCTACTGCTCTTTGCACATTATCCATAGATTCGGCATAACGGCGATTGTTTCTTTTCTTTTTCATAGGAATCTCCTGTAACTATATTATAAGGTTATATAGCGTGAGTATTTGTAATTAATTTAATCCTAACTAATCTTACGCCCTCCCCTGCCAAAAGGCAAGGGAAGGTAATAATTTATTTATTGAAGATTGAATTAGTCGTTTTTAGCAAGGTATGCGATAAGTACGTTGATAAGGCTGATTGCTGCTACTGCATAGAGGCCGTAACCAAAAGTATATCCGCCTTCGATGAGAGCCATAAGAAGTGCTACGAGAGCTGCCAAGAGACCAAAGAAAGTGGTGATCTTTGCAAATACGCAAGCGCCTTTCTTGCAAACTCTGATGAGAGAAGAGATAAGGGTGAGGAGTGCCATTACGGGAACTACTGCGATTGCAACAGCGATGATGTTGGTGAACTCCATGGTTTCAACGAGGTTAATGATCATATCGAGACCACTTACGCCGTCGATGAGAGCAAGGTACTCCGGAACTACGAACTTAGCTGCTACGTAGATACCGATGATTACGAGAGAAAGGATGCTGAGAATAATAGCAGCTGCACTTGCCTTTTTCTTAGCGGGAGCAACAACTTCTTCTTCCTCTTCAACGATTTCGTCTTCTACTTCTTCATCGTACATATAAAGGGGTTGTTCTTGAGAAGAATACGGTACGAAAGCGATAGGTTGAATAATGGGAGTAAGTTGAACAGCCTTTGAAGGTGCTGCTACAGGAGTTGCTTCCTTTTCTTCAACAGCGGCGGGTGCGGCGACTTTGTTCTTTTTTTCGCTCTTTTTAGACATTTTTCAATCCTCCTAATAGGTATTTATAAATAAAGTTGCGAAACTTTTATTCCGAAATTAATCTTCGTCGTAATACTCTTCGTCCTCAAATTGAGCAAGAGGTTGCATTTGAGAGCTGTAAGGTACGATCGGTATAGGTTGTACTACAGGGGTGAGCTGAATAAAATCAGCGGGCTTTGCTACAGGTACCGGTGCGCAGTTGTTCATTACGCGGAAAGTAACTCTGGGAGCAGCACTTCTTCTTTGAGCTTCTTGTTGAGCGGCTAATTGAGCGGCTTTTTTCTTGCTGGGCATTATAGTAACCTCCTACTAATCGTATTTGACTTATTTATCGAATATGCTATAGGGCACTTTCTTTCTTGCGAAGAAAGACAATAGCAACATTACTGCGGGAACGATAACTATGATGAGCAAACCGTAACCTGCTACCATAGTCATGGGCATTACGTCGACCTCGGGATCAAGGGGCTCTGCGGGAGCGCCGTTCATAGCACCCATAAGGAAGTCGGTGATCTTGCTGAAGTCGATTACGCTAACTACGGTGCCGTCTTCGAGGAAGTAGGGAGCGCCCATGTAGTTACCCGCTGCAGCAAAACCTGCTATTAATGCAGCTACACCACCGAGGAGCATGATGATCGACATAATTCCGAAACCTTTATAGATACGTCTTCCGAACATCGAAAGAATTGCAATGATTATTATGATAACTGCGAATACTGCACCAAGGATAAGTAAAAGCGGGAAGTAAGTCCATACCATGCCTGCGATAGAGCTCATGCCGTCTGCTTCGCGGGCTGCGGGATCGATTACGGAAGTGCTTACTTGGGGAGGATATACGGTTTCTTCTTCCTCTTCGGGTTCTGCTTCTGCTTCGCCCTCTTCACCTTCGGTTCCTTCGGTATCTTCAGCGCCCTCTTCACCTTCGGTTTCTTCCTCTGCGGCTTCTGCTACAACATCGTCGCCATCGGTTTCTTCGGCGCCCTCTTCACCTTCGGTTTCTTCCTCTGCATCTTCGGGAGCAAGTTGTGCCAAAGTGCCATCGTAGAAAGCGGAAAGACTATTGCCGTCAGCATCGGTCATTTCAACGCCTGCAAATTTCTTAAGTGCGCCGAAGATAGGATCGGTCAAGCTAACGTATGCGCTCTTATCTTCGTATTCGATAACGATAATGTTGCCGTCTTCGTCGACTTCGTCCGTTTCGATATCTTCTCTTTCACTTAAAGGAGTGAGGTCGGGTTGAACGAGGAAAGAGGTGAATTCGGGCATGATGCCGAGATAATTAACTGCTATTACGCCTACCCATACTATCGCCAATAGCATAATCATGAAGCATACGCCACGACGCATAATGAAGAAATATTCCCTTTCCTTACGTCTGTTCTTTTTGACGGGAACGGGTTTCTCTACGGGCTTGGGTGCGGGAGCAGCTTTTCTAGCGGGTCTTCTTGCAGCACCGGCAGGCATACCTGCATTGTAGCGTACCGAATAAGGGTTGGCATATTGAACGCCGCCTCTTACGGGACGGGATGCAGCTGTGTTACGCATAGCGGAACCGTATTGGGTACGCTTTGCGCTACCGGAAGCAGATTTGGTTGATTTTTTGTTTGCCATACTCCCTCCAAGAGTCTAATTTATAATTATAAATTACGCAATTATAAATAGTAACATTAGTTTACCATAGTATAGACAATATTTCAAGCCCTTTTAGAAAAATTTTTTGCCAAATTTTAACGTAGTTAAAATAAAAAAGGCACGGTAATACCGTGCCCGAGAATTTCGAGATATTTTTAATCAAGTAAAGCTGTAAAAAGACGTTCGATTATTATTCGTAATCCTCTTCAAGACCGTCTTCATACATTGCAAGGGGTTGCAATTGAGAGCTGTACGGTACGAGCGGGATGGGTTGTACGATGGGAGTAAGTTGAATATAATCAGCAGGACGAGCTACCGGAACGGGACCGTTAGAAACTTTTTGCCAACTTGCGGTGCGTACTTTCTTTTTTGCTTTTGCTGCTGCTTCTGCTTGAGCTCTTGCTTCTGCTTCTCTTTTCTTTTTGCCGAACATGTTAAAATCTCCTTTTCTTTATTGAACCTTCTTCTTACTACGGAAAGCAAACAAGCTTGCTACTAAAGTAAGAAGCGACAATACCGTCATAATCAAGTAGCCGTAACCTACTTGCATAGTTAGGGCACCCGTAGGCATAACAAAACTCATTACATCTGCCATTTCTGCGCCACTCCAAAGGAATCCGCAAGCAATACCGATGACGGAAAGAACCAACATGAGTATTGCGCTCAAAACAAAGAGCTTGCGACGTTTGGGTGTGCAAAGGGATACGAAAGCGCGAATAAAGAATATTACTGCAATCAATAATCCCAATACGAGCACTACGGGAAGTGCGTATGCAACTACCATATCGAGCATTTCAGCTCCTTCGAGGGTTGCCAAGCACTCGTTATAGAAAATATAATCACCTTCGACGCTATCGGGCATAAAGTACTTAACGAAACTCATGACGATATCTTCGACGCCGATTGCGGTTATAATCAATTCTTTTTCAGGTTCTTCCTCCCCTTCTGCTACTTCGGGAGTTACGTCCTCTACCTTTTCAAATAGGTTGAAGTAGGAGTTGTAATCCTCGAGCATATCGAGTTGGAGGTAGCTTAAAGCGCCTACCGCTACGTATAAAAGGGTAAACAGCACGACAAGGAATACCATAAAGCCTCTTCTGGCTCTCTTAACTTTACCTTTGGTACGTCTTCTCTTTACCTTTTCTTTTTTTACTTTTTTGACCTTGGTTTCTTCGACGACCTCTTCGGGTTCATTTTCGAAATAAGGGCTTATCGACGGGGGTGCGTGATGTACTGCAGGAGTAGATACCGCCCTGGATTCGCTAAATGATTTGATATAAGGCGAAGCGAGGTCGCGTTTACTTAATACGTATTCGTTTGCACGAGTAGTTTTTCCCATTATACACCTCCTTATCGGAATAACTTAACGCGCCTACGCACAAGCGTACGGCGCGCTAAACGATATTACATTATTTGCATTTGCACTTTTTGGGGCTACATGCACAAAGGATTAAGTGGATGAGCGCGGGGATAGCGTTAACGAGCAATAACAATGCTGCCATCGAATTGTCGTTTGTACCACTTTGAGCATCGAGGTAGAAATAAGTGCCTGCTGCATAAGCGATGTAACCAATGATTTGGATCAAGCCGATAACCCAACCTCTGCAGTTGCGCTTACCGCCGATCAAACGAACAAGGGAGTGGATTACTGCGATTACGGAAGTTACCATAATTATCGCTGCGCCTGCTACAAAGAGATAATCCAAACCTGCTGCTGAACCTTCGATTGCCATTTGGATTGCGCCGTAGCAACCTAAAGCAAAGTAGGTCATAATTGCGGAAAGAATTAAAGTGAAGATAGCAAAGATTCTTACCTTCTTTTTGCTTGCTTTGCAAGTGGTATCTTTAACCTCTACGTCCTCTTGAGTTGCTTGAGCTGCTTGTTGAGCTGCAAGACGAGCTCTCATTTCTTCAGCTTCGCGTTGTTGCTTGATAGCAGCAAGTTCTTCGGGAGTATAGGGTTGATATCTATAAAGTTGGTTGGGGTTGTATTGGCGGAGAGGATACATCGAGTCTACGTAAGGAACGACCACGAAGGGTTGTGCTACAACGCCTTGTTGTCCCCCTGCTACCATCATGTTGGCAACTACCGGTTGAGCTGCTTGAGCGGGAGTTTCCTTTAAGGGTTCTGCTACCGGAGCTTGTTCTTCTACGGGTTGCTCGGGAGCGGCGATGGGTAGCGGTGCAACCAAAGTCTCTTGTTGAGCGTTGAACTCTGCGCTTTGATTAATGCGCTTAAGAGCGTTAACGTATTCGCTACGGGGACGAGGCTTGCCACAACGGGTACACTTGGGTTGATCGATACGATTGATGCTACCGCAAATCGAACAACGTAAGTGATACGGGACTTATCGAGAGTCGCCATGGAATCCCTATCGAAATCTTTTTGAGCCTCTTTTAGGGCTTCTGCGATAACTGCGTTATCATCAGCCATGCTCGATCCGCATTTTGCGCAAAAACGGCTGCCTTCGGGATTGAATTCGCCACATGCCTTACATTTTGCCATATCCACTTCTCCTTACTACGGGCATAGCGAGCCCGCGTATTAAAGTCTTGATTGCTTTTAATTATACAAGATAAATTTTTGAATTACAATAGCTTTGAGAAAATTAATTTAACAAATTTTCACAATTTGAACACATTTGAGCTGATTATTTACTTAAAATTTACCCGCACGCCTTTAAGAGGCTATTTGTTGAAAGAATCCTTAAGCGAAACGATACGGTAAAAGCTCTCCACACCGTTCTTCTTTCCGGCGTATTTGTAGTACGCTTGGCGCATGAATTGGTAGCTTTCCCCTACCTTGCCTTCAAAGAGGAAAGGCTCGCCTTTAGCGCCTTCAACAAGCTCCAAAGAGTTGGGGTTAAGTCTATCGTTAAAGTCGGTAATTTCATCGGTTGCATCTACGAGCAAGCTTTCGTACTTGTAAAGGTTGCAATCGACCGCATACTTTTGAGATACCCATTGTACCGTTCCCTTGACCTTGATGTTGCAATTTACGCCACCGCTCGCGCTATCCTCAATGTACTCGCAGTGCAAGCGTACGGGATTGCCTTGACCGTCAAGCTCGGTGGATACGTGACGCAAAATATAAGCACCTTTAAGTCTAATCAAACCACCTTCAACAAGTCTTTTGTACTTGGGCGGAGGATTGAGTGCAAAGTCGGTTTCTTCGATGTAAATATTTTTCGTTAAAATAACGTTATGGGTTCCCGAATCAGGATTATTGGGATTATTAACTACGGCAAACGACAATTCTTCATCATCGCCCATATTGTCTATAACAACAGCTAACGGACGCTCTACGACCATTGCTCTTTGAGCGTTTTGATTGAGGTTTTCACGTACGCAGAACTCGAGGAGCGCAGGGTCTACTTCGCTGTTTGCTTTGGCAACGCCTACTCTTGCGCAGAACTCTTTAACGGCTTCTGCAGGGTAGCCTCTTTCTCTCATACCGCTCAAGGTGGGCATGCGAGGATCGTTCCAGCCTTCAACGTGGCCGTTTTCTACCAAGCGCTTAAGATAACGCTTTGACATTATGGTGTTTTTGATGTTTAGACGTGCAAATTCTATTTGGCGCGGAGGATTTACAAATTCGCATTGTTCGCATACCCAATCGTACAAAGGACGGTGGTCTTCGAACTCCAAAGTACAAATGGAGTGCGTTACGCCGTCAAGCGCATCACCGATGGGATGAGCAAAGTCGTACATGGGATATACGCACCACTTATCGCCGGTACGATGATGATGGTAACGAAGAATACGGTAAATAACCGGATCGCGCATATTGATGTTGGGGCTTGCCATATCGATTTTAGCGCGTAAAACTTTGCTACCGTCAGCATACTTACCTTCGCGCATTTCTTGGAAAAGCTTGAGATTTTCTTCCACGCTACGATTGCGATAAGGGCTTTCTTGACCGGGCTCGGTTAGCGTTCCGCGAGTGGCTCTTATTTGTTCAGCATCGTAATCACAAACGTATGCAACCCCTTTTTTGATAAGTTTTACTGCCAAATCATAGGTTTGCTCGAAGTAATCGCTTGCATAAAGCTCTTTATCCCACTCGAATCCAAGCCACTTGATATCTTCTTTAATGCTTTCAACGTACTCAACGTCCTCTTTGGTGGGGTTGGTGTCGTCGAAACGAAGATTGCACTTGCCGTTGAACTTTTGCTTAATGCCAAAGTTGATGCAAAGGCTCTTGGAGTGGCCAACGTGCAAATATCCGTTGGGCTCCGGCGGGAAGCGAGTATAAATCAAATTATGTTTACCCGTTTCAAGGTCGTTAACGATGATGTCTTCAATAAAGTTGGAAGCTTCGATAGTCATAGATTACTCCAAAATTTTATTAGTGATTGCAACATTTACGCGGAAATACCAGTTTGTCGGATTCCACGACCATATAGTCATCGGTCTTGATAAAACCGAATTTTACAAAATATTCGTCGACGTAATCGGCATAGATACGATCAGTTACGTCAATAAACACGTTCATGAGAGATCTGGTAAGAAAATCACCGAATCCCCTACCACGATACTCTTCAAGTACGCCTACGGCAAGAATATGCATTTCTTCTTCGGTCACACGCAAACGAGCAATACCTATAGCTTGGTCATCAAGATAAAGTAGGTAACCAACGTCACCCACCATATCTACGCCGAATATAGCGTTATGAAGCTCGTTAAGTAACGTTTTATCGTTACTTGCGCCCAAAGAAAGCATTATTCTGTAACCTCACTTGCTTCAACTGCATTTAATTCAACGTTGCCGTTTTCTTGAGCCTCGAGCTGATCGAGAGCTGCTTGAACTTCGGAACGTTTAAGTTTAATTTGGCTAAATATAAGGATACCGCCGAGAACTGCAAGCGTTACGCCTACGCACATAACCCAACCGAGTCTTGCGCTTACTTCAGGAGTTTGAGTAGTGGAGCCCTCTTGGAATCCGATAACATCGAGCATGATACCAAGCACAAAGTTAGAAATGGCTTGCCCCGTCTTATTACCAAAGGTAAGGAAGCCGGAGTAAGTAGCGGTTTTGTCTTCACCGGTACGTACTTTTTCAAGTATAACGACGTCGCCTACCATAGCGACGGGAAGGCTGTAAAGTACGCCGGTACCAAAGCCCGCGAGCATAAGCGGAGGCATCAAAATACATACGCCAAAGGTGCTCTTATGGATTAATTCAACGATTCCGCCACGAGCAAGGAACATAATAAACAATAAAACGCAACCGGCAAGGCTTATGAGTTGCCCCATAATAACGGCTTTACGTTTATCATACTTTTTGGAAATATACATCCAGAACGGTTGACCTGCGATAGTCATAACGAACAATGATGCCATTGCCATGTACATCTGGAACTTGGTTGTTTCAAAGGTAAAGGTAAATACGTTAAATCCAACCGCGATAAGTATGGATGCAGAAATCATCGATACCAAGTAACCGATGGTTATAGCACGGAAGTTGCCGTCTTTTAATGCACCAAAGAAGTTTACAAACATCTTCTTGGTCGATTTAATGCTTATTGGAGATGCTACTTCCTTCTTTGCAAGCTCTCTTAAGCGCGGTACGTGACTATACGTTACGATGCACATATATATGCCGAATAGGATACAACAAGCGCTACTTAGGTACCCAAAATTAAGATAACCGTTTTGATTGAAGCGCCCGTCAACAAGTTCACCCGCCTCATTATAAAAGTCGGTTTGGAATACGCCTATCAAGAGAGTGGGAAGCAATATGCCAAGGATGGTAAATACCGATTTAACGATTTGTATGTTTGTACGTTCGTTATAATCGTTGGTCATATCGAGCGAAAGCGCAGCAACGGGAGTTTGGAACATCGTGGTAAAGGTACGCAGTAAAACGATACAAACCATAAACCAAACCATTTTGACTGCCGGCGATAGGCTTGCGGGAATAGCCCATATCAAAATATTGACTATAACCATACCTACGGTACCTATCAAAATAAAAAGATGCCTACGCCCGAACAGATGATTTCTCGAGTTGTCACTAATAAAGCCCATTACCGGATCGGTAATAGCATCCCAAACGGTTCCTACAGCTATTGCTATACCCATAAGGGTGCCGGGAACGCCCATAACGGTGTTGCCGAAAAATAGCATATAGGAAGCAAAGGTATTAACTATCAAGCTATACCCTAAATCACCAAATCCCAAAGCAAGCTTTTGGGAAGTCGTTACCATGCGTTTTTTATTATTATTACCACTCATCATACTAAAAATTATATCACAGCAATTATTCGATTTCAATTCTTTTAATATAAAAATACGCACGCGAGCGTGCGTATTAATACAATCTACCAAATAATCCCCTACTGAAAATAAAAAAATCGCCGTTAGGCGAGTGAATAGGGAAACTGTACCTATATTGAACAAACAGTATGTCGAGAAAAGGTTTAGGCACTCGGCATTATCCGTTAGTGCGACTAACGATTGCTCGTTAGCCTCGACAGGTTGCAGAATATTTCTGCTCCTTAAAAGGAGGTGATCCAGCCGCACCTTCCGATAC
>JAFVRJ010000018.1 GCA_017504305.1 Clostridia bacterium
ACGCGGACAACGCCGAATGGGAAGCGCAATACAAACTCTATTCGACAACCGCCGATGAAAAACTCGCCGAAGTCAACGCGCTCATGCAAGCTTTCTACAACGCCGGCGCAAGCCTGAACGACGACCAAGAACAGACGGAATATTCCGAACTCTCGTGGGATGACGGTGACGGCTCGGTAGGCTTTACGGGATATACGCAAGACTATCAATTTTGTCTTTACTGCGACTATATTTCGTCGGCGGCAAATCCTTATTGGCGCATAACCGTCAACGTTGTTTTGGTGGACAGAGATTAATTCACAATAAAACGTTAGCTATTTTGGTAGCTTGAGACAATCAAGAACTAATTCGAACCTATTATTGCAATCAATAAGTATTGATGATATAATTATTTTAATCTTTTGCATACTACCTACAAAGGAGGTAATATGGGTAAGATTAAGATTCCTAAAGCAAAACCGTCAAAAGCCGATCCTCTTGGATCTTATACTGGAGTTCCGGTCGACGGCGGAGTTCCTACACAAGACGCAGACGATTTATAATGAAAGTAGAAAAACGCACTTATCGCGTAAAACACAACATCGCCCCCGTTTATGACAATAGCTCCAAGGTTTTGATACTTGGTAGCTTTCCTTCTGTCAAATCACGGGAGCAATGCTTTTTCTACGGGCACCCTCAAAATAGGTTTTGGAAGGTGATATCTCAGATTACGGAGTCCGAACATCCACAAACGGTTGCCGAAAAGTCCAAAATGCTATTAGGTAACAGTATTGCTGTTTGGGACGTTGTCGGAGAGTGTGACATAATTGGTAGCCAAGATAACTCCATATTAAACGTGGTGCCCAATGCAATCGATAAGATTATTAAGGCATCGCAAGTAAAAATGGTTTTTCTAAATGGTAAAACGGCTTACAATCTTTATAAGAAGTACGTTGCCGATAATATCAATATAGAATATCGATTGTTACCATCCACGTCGCCGGCAAACGCAACGTGGTCTTTATCAAGACTAATCGACGAGTGGTCCGTTTTAAAAGATTATATCAAGTAAGAACCCGAGTAGGGTTCTTTTTTCTCGCTTGAACTCGCTATTTACAAAGACGTATGATTATATTATAATATAAATACCTATTTTTGGAGGATGTTTTATGAAGAAGATTATTGTTATTGGTGCGGGTATCGCAGGCTTACAAGCTGCTAAAGTTCTTGCAGAAAAAGGTAACGACGTTACCGTATACGAACGTTCCAAGCAAGGCAAAGTAAGCTATAACTGGCGTGATGACGTAGAGTACACCGTTTTCGATGAGCTAAACCTTCCGATCCCATCCGATAGCATTAGAACTCAAAACGTAGCCTTCCTTGCACCTTATAGCGATAAGCCGTTGTTCGTTTATCAAGAAGAAAGCAAAATGGAGTGGGGCGTAGAGCGCCACACCTTTGCTGATATGCTTGCTAACCGCGCCATCGATGCTGGCGCAAAAGTTGTTTATGAAACGGCAGTCGAATCGCTAATCATAAGTGACGAAGTCGTCAAGGGTGTAGTTGTCAACGGAGAGGAAATCTTCGCAGATTTAGTTATCGATTGTTCGGGTATGGATTCTAAATTCCGTGCATCCCTCCCTGCAAGCATGGGTATAACGGCAACCCCTAATGACGACGAAGCGTTTACCGTATATAGAGCGATATTCGACAAGAAGCCCGGAGTGCCTGATCCCGATCAAAAGAACAAACGACTTATCCACTTAAAACCCGAAGGCATGCTCGGCATCAGTTGGTGCGTAGTGGAGCCTGACGATTCCGTCAACGTATTGGTGGGAAAAATCGGTGGACTTACCGATAAAGACGTTGAAGAAAACCTTAAATTACTTCGCGAACAACATCCGATAATAGGCGATAACGTAACTCGCGGTGGCATTTATGCCCGTATACCGATCAGATATCCCCTTCTGAAGATGGTGGGTGACGGTTACGTAGCGATAGGTGATGCGGCGTTTATGACGATTCCGCTTATCGGTTCCGGTATTGCTTGTGGACTGCGTGCAGGTCAAATGCTTGGCGAGGAAATTAACGCTCAAGACTCCACCGATATTAGCGTTTTGTGGAAGTATCAAGTACGTTATTACCAAAACGTTGCAAAAGAACACTTCCTTATCGACTGCATGAAGCGCAAAGTATTGGTCGCCGATTGCTATGACGTCAAGTACGTTATTGAGTCCGGCTTTATCACCGAGGACGACATTAAGGCGTTGACCGGTGGCGAAGGATTTAAGATAACCGGCAAAGAGCTTTGCAAAAAACTCCGTCTTGCGATGAAGAAGTTACCCTTTATTCTCTCGGTAGTAGGCGCCTTATTAAAGGGAGTGGGAGCAATGGGTAAAGCATCCAAAATCCCCACCGAATACGACGAGAAAAAGATTGACAAGTGGGTTAAGAAGGTGGAAAAGGTTTTCGCTAAATAATAATGACCAACGAAAACGTAAAACGCATAAGATTAATGAAGATATGGGAGCTCCTCTGCCGAGAGTCGGACGAGGGACATCCTTTAACTACGGATGAAATACTATCGCGCCTTGCCGAAATGGGCATACGCAGTTGCCGTAAAACGCTATACGAAGATATCTCGATACTCAACGAAAACGGTTATGAAGTATTAAAAACACGCGCGATAAGCAACAAGTATTACGTTATGGAGCGCACCTTCGATCTACCGGAATTGCGGATATTGATGGATGCGGTTCAGGCGGCTAAATTCATAACCGAAGAAAAGACGGAAGAATTTATAAAAAAGATTGCAGGGCTTGCCGGCGATAAAAAGGCGGAAGTTTTAAGGGCAAACACCGTTACGTTTAACAATTCAAAAAGCAGTAACAAGTATATTTATTACGTTGTAAACGAAATAGCTCTTTCCATAGAGAACGGCAAAAAAGTTAGTTTTTATTATTTTAAATACGGCACGAAAGGGGACAAGATATATCAACGCGATCATAAACGTTATCTGGTCAATCCGCTTGCGACGGTATTTTGCGACGATAAGTATTATTTGATGTGTTACGACGACACTCACGGTAATTTGGTGCATTATCGCCTCGACCGCATGGAAAACGTCAAGATGGAAGATGATGACGTTACTGAAACGGAGCTCTCGCGCACCTTCGACGTTAAAAAGCACAAGAAGCAACTTTTTGGTATGTACGTTGGCGAAGCGGAAAACGTTGAGTTTGTTGCCGACAAAAACATCGTGGACGGTCTGTTTGATAAATTTGGCGAGGACCTCAAACTCGAAGAAGAGGGCGAAAAAGTTAAATTTAGCGCTTGCGTACAAATAAGCCCCACTTTTATTAATTGGTGTATGGGATTTGGCGATAAACTTAAGGTTGTTTCACCTGAAGAAGTAAGAGAGAAAATCAAAAGCCGTCTTTGCGAGGCGCTTAACCAGTACTCGGAGGAATAATGAAATTATTTGATCTTTTTAAAAAGAAACCTCGTTTTGTCGAAGAGTGGCCGATACCTTTTAAAGAAGCACGTACCTTTGAAGAGATCCACGTACGCGATCCCTTTATCGTAACGGAGGAAGACGGTTACGTTTTGACGGGCACTATTTGCAATAAAAACATCTCGGACGGCTACGGCGTGCCGATTTATAAGAGCAAGGACTTAAAAACTTGGTCCGGCCCGTATATGATAGTGGAGCAATCCAAGGGATACGAGCAATATAGTCATTATTGGGCACCTGAAATACATAAAGTCGACAACCAATATTGGTTGTTGGTAACATTGATGCCGGAAGGTGGTAAGAGGGGAACGTATTTATTTACCGCTGATAGGATAGATGGTACGTACACGCTACGTGCGCGTGTCACGCCCGAGGATATGTTTTCGCTGGACGGCACTTACTATGAAGAAAACGGCAAAAAGTATATAGTATATTGTTATGAGTGGGTGGAAGCGACCGACGGACACGTGAGGGCTGTTGAACTCAAAGAGGATCTTAGTGGAATTAAGCTTGAAACGGATAGATTATTGTTTAAGGCAAGCTCCAACCTATTCCATCCTCGTTTAAGTCCCAATAAGGTAACGGACGGACCTTTCTTGTATAAAGATGAAGGGAAGCTCAAAATGCTTTGGTCCACCGGTGGCAACAGAAACTATCTATTATTAAATGCGACCTCTACGGGCGGACTATTTGATAAGTGGGAGCAAGAATCCTTGCTTTTTGAGGACGACGGCGGTCACGGCATGATATTTACCACTCACGAAGGGGAAAAGAAGATAGTCATACACGCCCCTAACGGCAAAAACGAAAAGAAGGGGACCTTCGAGCATCCGGTAATACTTCCCTTCGGAAAACCTATCGCCATCAACGATAAACACTAAAAAATCAAAAACGTTAACCAAATTTTAACTTAACTTTAATAGACGGGGGACATAATGGAGGTATAAAAAAGATATGAGACAACGTCTTATATTGCTTTTTCATCCAATCTCCTCCTTCTTATAGAGAAAGCGCTTTAGGCGCTTTTTCTTTTTGCGGTAAAAATTAACATATTAATTTACCACCTCAAAACGTTTGACACTGCGCTTTAAAATTATATACAATTACATTGTATTTTTTAATACATACCAAATGATAACACGCCAAAAGGCAAAAAAAATGGAGGACACTTATGAAAAAAGTTTTAGCTATCGTTCTTTGCGTAGCATTACTCGCAGGTCTTTGCGTAAGCCTTATCGCTTGTAACGGAGACGGAGACGACACCTTTAAGATCGGTTTCATCTGCTTACACGACGAAAACTCTACTTACGACAAAAACTTCCTTGATGGTGTAGCTGAAGTTAAAGCAAAGCTCGGCCTTACCGACGATCAAATCATCATCAAAAAGAACATCCCTGAAAGCAACGATTGTTACGTTGCTGCTGCAGAACTCGCTGACGCAGGTTGCGATATCGTTTTCGCAAACAGCTTTGGTCACGAAAAGCACATCCTTAAGGCTGCAAAAGAATTCCCCGAAGTTCAATTCTGCCACGCAACCGGTACCATGGCTCACACCGAAAACGTTGCAAACTTCCACAATGCATTTGCTTCCATCTATGAAGGCCGCTATCTCGCCGGTGTTGCTGCTGGCGTTAAGCTCCAAGAAATGATGGCTGCTGATAACACCGTTGTTCCGAAGATCGGTTACGTTGGTGCTTACACCTATGCAGAAGTTGTTTCCGGTTACACCTCTTTCTACCTTGGCGTTAAGTCCATCGTTTCTAACGTAACCATGGAAGTTCAATTCACCGGTTCTTGGTACGATGAAATCGAAGAAAAGAACGCTGCTAATGCTCTTATCAACAACGGTTGCGTACTTATCAGCCAACACGCTGACAGCTGGGGCGCACCTACCGCTTGCGAAACCGCTGGTGTTCCTAACGTTTCTTACAATGGTTCCACCAAGTCCGCTTGCCCCAACACCTTCATCATCTCTTCGAGAATCAACTGGGCTCCTTACTATGAGTACATCATCAACCAAGTTAAGAACGGTGAAGCTATCGCTACCGATTGGACCGGCACCATCGCAACCGGTTCCGTAGTTCTTACCGACCTCAACGAAGATGCATATGCAAGCGCAACCACCGCTGCTGCTGCAAAGACCGCTATCAATACCGCGAAGGCAAATCTCCAAAACGGAAGCTTGAAAGTATTCGCAACCGACACCTTCACCGTAGATGGTCAAGCTCTTACCTCTTACAAAGCAGACGTTGACACCGACGATGCATTTACCCCTGACACCGAAGTTATCGTAAACGGCTACTTTGACGAATCCGCAAAGCGCTCTGCTCCTTACTTCGATATCAACATCGATGGTATCACCCTTCTCAACACCAAGTTCTAATAACAAATAATACTATAAGGAAAGGCGGAGTTAATCTCCGCCCTTTCCGATTTTTTATACCTAAAAATTAAAGAGCGCCGTTATACGACGCTTTTTAACATCGGAGGACGTGCACTGTGAACCCAATTGCAATAGAACTTAAAGGAGTTTCCAAACGATTTGGCGAAGTAGTTGCTAATAAAAACGTAAACTTAACCGTTTATAAAAACGAAATCCTTTCTCTGCTTGGAGAAAACGGCAGTGGTAAAACCACTCTTATGAATATGATTTCGGGCATTTACTTTCCTGATGAAGGCTCCATTGAAATTAACGGCAAGCCTGTAGTTATCGGCTCCCCGAGAGATGCTCATAACTACAAAATCGGCATGATACATCAACACTTTAAGCTTGTTGACGTATTTTCGGCGGCGGATAATATTATCCTTGGCGAAAAGATGCCCGTTTACAGCGTTCGTGGCGAAGCTAAAGAGTGCCTCAAAGCGCTACCTACCGATAGCGTTGTAAAAGAGGTCGAAAAGGATGGTAAAACCACCAAAACCTTGGACTTTAACACTCTTTGGGGATACCTTAAAGTTTATCTTAAGATAGCGGCACTCCCGTTTATCAAATTCGGTAAAAAAGTTGCTTTCGATTTCCTCAAGAAGAACCGTGTAAAAGAATTACAAGCGGTTGCCGATAAATACGGCTTTGAAATCGACCTAAAGAAGAAAATATACGAACTATCCGTTTCTGAAAAACAGACAGTCGAAATCATAAAAGTTTTATACCGCGGAGCAGAGATTTTGATTCTCGACGAGCCTACCGCAGTTTTAACCCCTCAAGAAACCTTGAAACTTTTTGCAGTACTCCGCAGAATGCGTGAAGACGGCAAAGCAATCATTATCATCACCCATAAGCTTAACGAAGTTATGGCTATATCAGATAAAGTTGCCATACTTCGCAAGGGCGAGCATATCGCGACGGTAAACACCGCTGAAACCAATGAAAAAGAACTTACCGAAATGATGGTAGGCAAAAAGGTTTCCTTGAACATCGACCGTGATGATCCCGTTAACCCCGTTGACAGACTTAAAGTCAAAGGTCTTACCGTTATTAATCACGATAAGATTAAGCTCCTTGACGACGTTAACTTTGTTGCGCGTTCCGGCGAAATACTTGGTATCGCAGGTATTGCGGGTAGCGGACAAAGAGAACTTCTTGAGTCCATCGCCGGCCTTGTTAAATTTGATGGTGGCGACATCGTTTATTACGATCCCCAAAAGAACAACGAAGAAGTTGATCTTAAGTCAAAGACTCCCGTACAAATCCGTGACCTCGGCGTAAGACTTTCCTTCGTTCCCGAAGACCGTCTTGGCATGGGCCTTGTTGGCAATATGGACATCGTTGACAATATGATGCTCCGTAGCTATAAGAGGGGACACTCTTTGTTTGTCGACAGAAAAGCTCCGTCGAAGCTTGCAGACGAAATCGTACATGATCTCGAAGTCGTTACCCCCAACACACGTACCGCAGTTAGAAAGCTTTCCGGCGGTAACGTACAAAAGGTTTTGGTTGGTAGAGAAATCGCCTCCGCACCCACCGTTTTGATGGCGGCTTACCCCGTTAGAGGCTTGGATATCAACTCCTCTTATACCATTTATAACCTACTCAACGAGCAAAAGAAAAAGGGCGTTGCGGTTATATTCGTAGGTGAAGACCTTGACGTTTTAATCGAGCTTTGCGACCGCATCTTGGTGCTTTGTGCAGGTAAGATTACCGGCATTGTCGACGCACGCAATATCACAAAGGAAGAAGTTGGTTTATTAATGACCAAAACCGAAGAAGTAAAGGAGGTGGAGTAACGTGGCTGATACTACTAAAAAGAATCCACTCGTACGTATTTCTAAAAGAAGCGATATTAAGGGCTGGAAGGCTATGGGCATCCGCGCAATAGCCTTTGTAATAGCCCTCCTTATCGTTGGCGTTGTTTCCACCGCTACAGTAGGTGGCGATATCATCAAGATTTACACCACCTTATTTATCGGCAACTTGATGACTCAAAGAACGGTTTGGGCACTTCTTGAATCAATAGCCTTCTTATTGCTCGTTTCCCTTGCCGTTACCCCCGCTTTCAAAATGCGCTTTTGGAATATTGGCGCAGAAGGTCAAACCTTGATGGGGGTATTGGGCGCAGCTATGATAGTCAACTATCTCGGCGGTAAAATTCCGGAACCTGCGTTGCTCCTTTTAATGTTTGCAACAAGTATTATTTTTGCAGCAGTTTGGGCTGTAGTGCCGGCGCTATTCAAAGCATACTTTAACACCAACGAGACGTTGTTTACCTTAATGATGAACTACGTTGCGATACAACTTGTTAAGTTCTTTATCCAAGCTTGGAGCGGTAAAGGCAACACCGGTTCTAAAGACTTTAATTACGGATACCTCCCCAAAATTGGTGGCAACGAGTATTTACTTGGTATATTAATAGTTGTGGTTATTACGGTGCTTGTAACCATTTATCTTAAGCGCAGTAAGCACGGCTATGAACTAAGCGTTGTTGGAGAATCGGAAAACACCGCGCGTTACATTGGTATTAACGTTAAAGCCGTTATCATACGTACGATGATCCTTTCCGGCGTGCTATGTGGCGTATTAGGCTTTATACTATTTGGAAAGAGTGCAAACCTTTACGAAACCGCAGCAGGTGGCCGTGGATTTACGGCAATACTTGTAAGCTGGCTTGCTAAATTCAATCCCATTTATATGGTGGGAACTTCAAGCCTTGTAGCCTTCTTGCAAAGCGGTGCAAAGAGAGCGGGCGACTTGTATAGCGCAGGTAAGTTCTTTACCGATTTGACCGTCGGTATATTCTTCTTCTGTATCATCGCAAGCGAATTCTTTATCAATTACACTGTTAAGTTCCGCAAAAAAACTCAAAAGATCATTTCGGAAGTTGCAATTGAAGAAAAAGTAGAGGAGGTAAATGAGTAATGTTTACAGCTCTTATTACGGAAGCTTTTAGGTTTACTGCAATTTATCTCTTTGGTTCAACAGGAGAAACCCTTACTGAGAAGTCCGGTAACCTAAACCTCGGTATCCCGGGTATTATGTGCTTCGGCGCAACGGGCGCGGTTATAGGCGAATACGTCTATGAATTAGCTATCGGTGGCGACGTTAGCAAAATGCAAGCTTTCCCCGCAATCGTCATACCGCTATTATTCTGCATGTTATTTGCAGGTGCTCTTGGTGCATTTTATTGCCTTTTAACCGTTACCTTAAGATGTAACCAAAACGTGACGGGTTTGACCATCACCACTTTCGGCGTCGGTGTATTGAGCTATTTCAAGGGCGTGCTTGGCACCAGAGCAACGTTTGCTAAAGCAAGCTTGTTCTTTACCGATGGATTAGATTTTGCAGATAAGCTTGGTTGGATTGGCAAGGTATTCTTATCCCACGGATTTATGATATATCTTGCAATCGCTATTTCACTTTTGGTTGCCTTCGTCCTAAAGAAAACAAGGACGGGATTATCCTTACAAGCAGTCGGCGAAAACCCTGCAACCGCTGACGCTGCAGGTATCAGCGTTACTACCAATAAGTACGTTGCAACCGTTTTAGGCAGCATGATAGCCGGCTTCGGTGGCGTATTCTATATCTTCGACTACCTCGGTGGCGTTATTCCCAACGATATCGAAGCTTTCGGTTGGCTTGCAATTGCAATCGTTATCTTTTCTGTATGGAGACCTAACCTTGGTATACTTGCATCCTTCCTTTTTGCAACGCTATATCTTTTAAAGTCCTACGTAGCTCCTTATTTAAGTGGTATCGAGCAAGCGGAACTTATTAAGATGATTCCTTACGTTGTAACCATCTTGGTTCTTATCGTAACGAGCATCGTTAATAAAAAGGAAACTCAACCACCGGCGTCACTTGGATTAAGTTACTTCCGTGAGGAAAGATAATGGATAACCTCGAAAGAATGCAAAAAGGGTTGTTGTACGACCCATCTACTTCCGACGTTATGGACGAGCAACTTGCCCTTCTTGATAAAATGGTGGAGTATAACAACACTTTGCCGAGAGAGCAAGAGAAGCGCTCGGCGCTCCTCAAGGAGTTGTTTGGTGCAGTGGGCGACAATTGCTACATTGAAGCACCTTATAGAGCTAATTGGGGCGGAAAACACGTGTTTTTAGGCAATCACGTTTATGCAAACTTCAACTTAACCCTCGTTGACGATGCAAATATCTACGTAGGGGATGACGTTATGTTTGCACCGAACGTAGTCGTTGCCACCGCAGGACACCCCATTGATCCCGAACTTCGTGCAAAAGGGTTGCAATACAATAAAGAGGTCCATATAGGCAATAACGTTTGGATTGGTGCAGGTGCGTTGATTATGCCCGGCGTAACCATCGGCGATAACACCGTAATAGGTGCAGGTAGCGTAGTTACCAAAGATATTCCCGCAAACGTAGTAGCCGTAGGCAATCCTTGTAGGGTAATGCGCCCGATAGGTGAACACGATAAAATCTATTTTTATCGAAACGAAAAGATAGATATTTAATTTAGACAAAAAAATAAGGAGCCATGTGGCTCCTTTATTTTTTAATTAATATTAGAGAAGTCTCCAAATGCTACCCTTGGTGATCATCATGAAGAGGTCGATAACCCAAATGAGCCAACCACCGAATACGCGGATAATAGCTGCGATGAGTTTGCCTTCTTTAGCTCTGGTGATAACACCGAGCAACCATGCGGTGAAGGGGATGATTGCGAGAACCAAGCTGATTATACGATCAAGACCAAAATAGTCTTTTTTGCTTTTTGCCATAATACTGCCTCCGATTATTTGATAAAAATATTATAGCATATGCTTGATTTTTTGTAAATATGCAATCTGAAAAACATATTTCACGTACTTGTTGACGGCAAGTGCAAATATTTAGTAAAATAAAAAACGGAGATACAACAATGGAGCTATTTGATAAAAACGTCTTTATACAACACCTTGGCAAAGAGCATAGCTCTTTAGTTGAAGTGTTTAAAAGTATCGGCTCCACGAACGATTATCTCATTGAAAAAGCGCGTTCGGGAGTTGCCGAGGGCGCAATTATTATATCCAATAGCCAAACGTCCGGCAGAGGCAGGACGGGTAAAAGGTTCCACTCTCCGGAGGGCGGAATTTATTTTTCGGTGTTGCTACGTCCCGATGCGGATAACATCCTAATGCCTTATTTAACGGCCGTTACGGCGCTTTGCTTAAAGCAGTCCATCGAGGAGGTTTTAGGCGTTAAAACGGGCGTTAAATGGGTTAACGACGTATACATAGGCAACCGCAAGTGTGCGGGCATTTTGACAGAGAGTGCTGTCGACCTCGAAAGGGGTGGATATAGGTACGTCATAGTAGGTGTCGGCGTAAATCTTATGGAACCAAAGGGCGGATATCCCGACGACGTTAAGGATATAGCAACGGCTATTAACGTAGAAGTAGAAAAGGGCGCGGAAAGGCTGGTTGCAACGACCGTCAATAAGCTCTTTAGCCATTATAGGGCTTTTGACAAGGGGGGCTTTATAAGAGAGTACCGCTCGGCTTTGATGCTTATTGGTAAAAAGGTAAAAGTTTTGCAAGGGGGCGAAAACCTTGGTGTCGCAACCGTTATGGATATAGACGACGAGTGCCGTCTTAAGGTGCAATACGATGATGGTAAAATAGAAACGTTGTTTTACGGTGAGGTTAGTTTATGCCTAAACCGCTAAACGCTAAAACCAAAACGCTTGCACTGACGGCGTTGTTTACGGCGCTTATTATAGTCGGTGGATTTATTCGCTTTCCGATAGGTACCGTTCCAATAACCTTACAAACCGTTTGCGTCTTATTCGCAGGTTCTTATGCCGGTAAAAAAGTAGGTGCTTTTTCAATTTTAATATACTTGTTGATAGGGTTGATAGGTATTCCCGTTTTTAGCGCGGGAGGCGGTATATTTTACGTTACCCAACCTACTTTTGGTTACCTTTTGGCGATGCCGATAGCTACGATTGTAGCGGGTGCGTTGCCTAAAAAGCAGGTAAATGAGCGCGCATACGGCGTACGCATAGCATTAAACGTCGTAGCCGTTATTATCATCCACGTAATTGGCGTAACCTATATGTACTGTATATCAAATTTTTTACACGATACCCCAATGTCGATATGGACGGCAATATATACGGGAAGTCTAATCTTTATACCCTTTGACGGTATTTCTGCAATAATATCCGCATTAATAAGTGGAAAACTCAAAACAATAAAAAGAGCGTGAGGTCGCTATGAGCAAAATATACCTTCCGAGCAAAGAGGATAACAAAAAGATAATACGGATTTTAAATGGCATTTTTAAAAAGCACTTTCCATCGCTTATACCCTCACTTTACGGCAAGGGCAAGAACAGCATGGAGTACCACTATTGCTTGGAGGAGGATGGAAAACTAAACGGTATCGTTTGTGCCTATCCCTCTACCATTAACGTAGGGCCCGTGAGTATAAAGGGGCTTGGTATCGGCATGGTATCAACAAGAAAAAGCGCACGCGGAAAGGGCGTGATGACAACGCTGTTAAACCACGTATTAGGTAGCGCGAACGAGTCGTATGATATAGCCTATCTTACCGGCCGTCGTAAGCGCTACGAGCACTTCGGTTTTTACCCCGCAGGCGTTAATTATATTTATGATATAAGCGGAACAAGTATCCAAAAATATAAAAACGGTAACCCATACACAGTCAAAAAGGTAAAAAGCGAAGAAGATATAAACGCAGTAAACGAGCTTTCAAAAACGGCTTATCAAGTTGTTGAACGCCCCAATACAAGTGATGCGGAAGTGTTGCGGAATTGGTATGCAAAGCTCTATCTTTTGTTAAAAGACGGGGCCCCTTTTGGATTTATGAACGTTCAACTAAATAAAATCGAAAGGGTGTACGTAAAAGGTGGGAGCGCCGATGATTACGGCTATGCTGTAAGCGCATACATGCAGTACAAGGGCAAAAAGTTTATTAAGGTCGAGGCGATACCTTCGGAAAAGGAGTGTATTAAGGCTCTTGACGATATATCGGAAGTTAAGATTGTACACTCTGGTTTTAAATATAAGGTTTTCAGTTTTGCTCGACTTACCGAAAAGCTTGCTTCTCTTGCTGTTGCGGAGGGGTATTCAGGTAGTTATAGCGCGGTTATAGAGGTGGTAGGCAAGGAAAAATTCGCCCTAACCGTTAAAGACGGAGCTGTTAACGTTTGCCATACGGAAGAAGCTTCTAATATAGTATTGACCGAACAACAAGCGGTTAGCGCGCTACTTGGCGGAGAAAGAATTTCGATACCCTGCCTTGCGCCTATATCATTACATCATTACGATTTAATCTAATTAAATAGCGGAGCATTTGCTCCGCTATTTGTTTTAAGCATATTGTGCGTTATCTTCAATAAACTGGTTAATATTCTTTTTTATTATCTCAAAGAACTTTTGTACGCCCAATCGGTCTTCGTGATTACCGCGGATGGCGATTGTCATGGTAAGCTCTCCGTTCATGGAAGTCAATGCAAGTTGCATATACGGCTTGTACTTGACGGCGCCCGTCATAAAACCATCGTAGGGTTTAAGCCCGTTTAGGCTCAATGCCTCGGGATCAAGCAAGCCTATATTCGACATGCCGATCAAGGGGTTAAGATAACCTATTTTTATGGCTATTTCGCTTATATAATAGGGTAAAATTGTATACGCAAGCTTGAGAAGCGGTAAGCTATAAAGCCCCATAAACTTGTCGTGCTTTGATTTTCTGACCGATTGTAATACCTTTACGAGAGTTTCGTTGATGTTTTTACCGACTCCCTCGACGGAGCATTGCATAAAACCGGTGTGGTTTGTAAGTCCGCCGGCCGTTTCACCGCCCTCGATGTGCCTGCGAAGGTCTACCATACAGGGGATGGTAACGGTGTCGGTTGCGGGATATTCGCCGTATTCGTAAAGAGAATGCATATACACTGCAAGCATAAGATCGTTGACGGTTACGCCGTAGTGTTTGCCGATTTTGCGGAATTTTGAGAAGGTTTCCGCGTCGATTTTGCATCTATTTATCATCGACTTATCTTGGTCGGAGTCCGGTGTCAAAGGGAAATAGTGCGCATCTTTTACTTGTGAGATGTTCTTATAAAGATTGCGGGCAATCTCTTTATCCTCATCGTCAAGTTTGGTGTAAACCTGATCGTAAGAGCGCGTTCCGGTTTTGATATCAATAATGGGCGCACCGTTTGCAGCGGCGGTGTAGTTGGCGGCAAGACGCTTTAAGAAATACTTGAAATCGCCACCATCAAAACACATGTGGTTTACTATCATGCAGAGGGTGGATTTGCCTTCTGAATTGAATATCGCCATGCGGAATTGGACGTTATCTGTAACCGGTATGCATTGGGTTATAAAGTTTTCAATTTCGATTTCGAGTAGAGCTTTGTCGACCTCTTTTACGGTTAAGATGTCGTTTACGGAGTAGTCCTCAACAACCCAATAAGGGTTGATTACGCTATCGTGAAAACTTGAGTGTAATACGGGGACTTTTTCCGTCGTGCCTACCAAAACGTCTTTTAAAATCGCAACGTCAATAAGGCCGTCGTAATACAAAACGGCATGGACCATGCGGTCGTAATAATTGCGGAAAAGATACTGCATCTTATCCCAAAGCTCTGCTGTGAGTTTTTGTTTTTTTGCCATATGTTTAACGTTATGTATTCAAAATAATTCGATGTTTAGGTTTCCTAAAATTAAATTTTGGAATCCTAAAATTACCACTCGGTGTAGTAGCTATCGTCTTGAGCGGTGGGGGCAATTTCGTTCTTTTTAACTCTGGGAGCATTTTTCTTTTGGCTTTTGCGAACAAGCGCGAAGACTGCGATACCGATGCCACCGATTGCTGCACAAGCAGGTAATAACCAGCCGGGGTGCCAAGCGAGCGCTCCTGAGATACCGCACATTACGTAAATAAGAGCAGCTGCTATTATAAGGTAAAGGACTGTTTCAATAATGGCGAGTTTACTCTTGGTAAGGTAGGCGAGTATGAGGTCTATGCCCAATACGCTAACGACCATTATCAAGAAGGTAAAGTAGCTGTATCTTGGATTGCCAAAAGCTATTAAAGCAAGTAAGTATGCAAGTACGAAGGCAAGTATCAAAGCACAAGCATTAGCAAGGCGTGGTACGATGAAGGTACGACGTTTTGCAATCTTTACAGCAATCGTTTCGAGTACTGCGATACCGGTCAAGAGAATTGCTCCAACTAAAATCAACCAGCTTGCGCCCCAAGATACTACTCCGGTTGCGCTTAAGGCAAGGTAAACGGCGATTATTGCAAGCACGGCGCAGGCAATGCCTGATTTAACAAGAGTTTTCTTCAAGTCGCGCTTCGGCTTGTTTGTTAGGTCGTCGTTGAAGGCAATAAGGGTAGCTTTGAAGTCACCAAGAGATTCGATAGCAAGATTGTATATAGCATCTTCATCGGTTACACCTTTGATACGACAATCTTGAGCGTATTCCTCAAGGGTAACGAGAGTTGCTTTACGATAATCCATCGCAGCTTTAGTCGGGGGAATTACGTGGAAAGCTTCTTCCAAGTATTTTTTAAAACGTTCTGTCATATTAGTGCCTCCTAATGGGGGTAGAATATATAATTAGATTACGTACTTGCGGAAGAAAGCGACCGTCTTGTCGTTGGTCTCGATTGCTTCCGGCCAGTCCGTTTGAGTTACGTTATAAACGTGAGCAAGCTTATTGGTTTGACTCTTTTTATCAAAATATATTAGCTCTGCGTCGTTACCGTACGCTTTATACTCCTCGTATCCCGCAATAGTTTGGTTTTTCAAAAAATCTCCGTCGCAAGTTATAAATAGCGAGGGGGTATTGCCTAAATTTGCCCTAAAATCCATATAGGGGAATAAGGGACTCTTTTTGGCGTTGCCAATCCAAGGCTTAAAGTAGGATTTAACTATAGGAGTAGTGGCAAGGCCTGATACTTTAAATGCAGCACAAGTATATGCAATTGCGTTAAACTTGACGTTAGAGCTTACGCCAAATGCTTTTTGAGAGGCGGGGTCCTCCAAAATATTGGCAACCATCGATGCGAGATGGGCTCCTGCGGAGTCTCCGGTTAAAAATAGGTTGTTTTTGTCTATGCCGTACCTTTCCGCATTATCATAAATATAGTTCAATGCGCAAAAAATATCCTTAATCTGGTCGATAAAGCCCACTTCGGGAGTCAAACGATAGCTAATGTTGACTACGCGCATGCCACGCTCGGCAAGATTTAGGCAATAAATCTTATTGAGGTCCTTATCGCCGTAGTACCAACCACCGCCGTGGACGTCAATTATAGTAGGCATTAAGCCTATTGCGCCAATGGGAGAATATACGTCCAAACGATGATGTTTGTGGTCGCTATCGGTATAAAAAATATCGTTTTGCTCGTCAAGTGAGGGGACGCGAAGCGTCGCAATGCGCTTGTCGTCCATAGGTTTTACCAGCTTTTCCCAATACTTTTCGAATATGCTCATAGGGCTCCTTTACGCATATATACGTATCCATAGCTACAAAAACACGATGTTTTATAGCAAATTTAGAGTCGAATATTTTAGCGCAAATATTATAACATGATTTGGCAAAAAAATCACGTAAATTATAGTAAAAATCTGATAGGGCGGTTTGCCGTTTATGTAATTAGGCTCTGAAAGGCACCTTATAAGTTTTCTTACAAAACACACGATTGGGGTGTGTGAGCGCGTACGCCACAATATATTGAGCACGTAGCGCGCCCACGCAAGTAATATTTTAGTAAAATAATGCGCGCGTTATATTACACTCTCGCGCGCTTATGTTAAAATGGACGGGAATAGAGGCGCCCGAAGTCTCTTTTCTTTATCGCGTACGCGTTTACGTGAATTAATAAACAAAATTAATCTTTGGAAAGTGTAAATATGTTGCTACAAATCGTAAAAGGTAAAAATCCCACAAAGTTGATAATCACGCTCTTGCTACTATGTGCCGTTGGTTTTGTATTAGCCATGGGCGTAAGTCCGGCATCTTCCATAGCTCTTGCGGAGGAAGTGTCTAACAACGCGATCAACGTAACTATCGATGACTGCGTCGATACCGAAATCAAGCTCGGCGCCTACGATGGCAACGTATGGAAAAGCAACTTAACGGCTTCCAAAACGGAGGAAGGTGAGCTCAACGAGACGGCAACGGCAACAGCGAGCGCGGAGCAAACCATTTCGTTTAAGCTTGGTAGCGATGATAATTCGCCCATCCGCAAAGCTATTGAATCGAAAAGATTGAGCGCAAGGCTCAAGGTTGACTCCGTTAACACTTTTACAACCACCTCCGGAACAAATATAAACAACAACGCAAAATATCGCGTTTCCGGTTCGATGGGTTCTTATCCTGCAAACGGCGAATATGCTACGTTGGTAACCAAGGGTGCAACCGCTAATACCGGCGGAGAGGCAACCGTAGTAGAACTTAACAAATCAGGATACGTCACTTCCGAAGGTGTGGTAGATACTGAAGCTCAATACCAAAAATTAAGCGCAGGTGACAATGCAAATCCTTACGTTGTAACTATTGAATTTATTGCAACCACCTCTGCTACGGCACAAGCCAGCGGTATTACTAAACCCGTCGCGTCTTGTAATCTTGAGTGTGCCGTTACGTTTACCTTAGAACTTAAATTCGAAAACGTTCAATTTACCTTAAAGATTAATTCCAATGGTAAGGTTATGAACGGGGACGAAGAAGTTACTGCCGGCACTGTAGAACTTGGATTCAACACACCTCTTGATTCTTATATAGCGGTTCCTGCCGAAAACCATTATTTTGCCGGTTGGTTAGAAGCTGACAAATCCGCATATACCGAATCTTTGGTGTTGTCTTATGGTAACGTAACGAATTCAGTTGAAGTTCCCTCGGGACAAAAGATAGATTATACCGCTCAATTCCGTAGTTTAAGTGCGGCTATAGTAGGTGTATCCAATATTCAAGAAGGGTACGTTTATTCCGGTATCGGTCAAAAGGTAGGACCGATAGTTCGTGACGACCTTATTACCGGACAATACTGGGTAGTACACCAATATACTTGTCTTAACGGCACCGGTATCGATGGTAACGGCACGATGGAGTTCATTTACGGAAATCATAATAACGTTACTGCGCTTTATCAACCGGAGACGGTTTTTGCAGGAACCTATCGTTATACCGCAAAGCTTTATTATAAAGGCAACACAAACCAAGACGGAAGCGTTGCTTTGGGCGATAGTATAGGCTCCTACGTCGAAGAATTTACAATCGGCAAGAACAACCCTGTTTTTGAAATTATTCACGGCACAGAAACTATCAAAAATACTGACGTATTGGAAAATGGGATTGAATTAAATATTGCACTTGGCGAAACGTTGGGCGGAACCTTCGATCTTAATAGTCCTAATGCCATAAACAGCAAACTTGCTTCGGAAAGGGTTCCCGGAAGTGCAGAGTTTATGTATAAAGAAAACGAAAACGATGCCGAGTATTTAAAAGTCGGAGATAATTATTTATTCGACATTAATCCCAATAGGGTTTTCGTTATTAGATTTACGCCCACAGTAGGGGATAACTATAATTACGTAGACGTAAAAGTTAGCGTAAATATCATCAATAAAATCGTTTTTGAAGGTATCGGAGCGGGTAGCGGTATAGGTAATTTTGCAGGAGCGGTTTCTATTGTTAATTATCCCGACGCAACCTCTCAAGCAATTAAAGTAAGCTTATCCGCAACGCTGGAGGATACAACGAACAGATACTTCTTTGCTGGATGGAGGCTTGCTCAACCTACAGATGCAAGCGCTACAGCTTACGGCGATTATCAATTCATATTGACCCCCAATGATGCAAAGGCACCTGCAAACAATCCGTGGGAATACGATTATTATATTGAGGCGAAGTTCCCCGTTTTGGAAAAAGATGAGCAAGGGGTGGTGACGCCGGAAGCACAAGCCGCTTACGATGAGGCTCTTGCCGAGCGTAAAGCATATTTATTATTAATGAGTCGCGCCAAATTCCAAGCGGTATTTATCGAAGATGTGACCGCTTCTTTTGATACGACCGCATCTGCTTACAAGATTTCGGTAAAGTATAACGGAGAAGAACAAGGTAAGACTCCTACGTTTAAGCCGGTTGTAACAGATATTATCTATACCGATCTTTCTTATAAGAAAGATGGTAATGCTATTGTCGGTTTGCCTAAAGAGATAGGAACGTATGAACTAACTTACAACATCGTTAACTCGGCAATGGGCGAAAACGACGTGCTTGGTACAAAAACCATTATTTATGAGATTGCTCAAAACGTCGTATCAATTGAATTCTTAAAAGATTATTCGGCACTTGCCGGCGGATATAACGAAACCACCGGATGGGCTAAACAAACCTTCTACAACTTAAGTGTAAATAACTTGGTAGCAGGTGGAGCGGATGCATATTATTATTCCGTTGACGGCGGTATTTCTTGGACTCAAATCAGTGGTACGATCACCGATGGCAGACACTGCAAAATATCCTTCAATACGCCGGAAGTCGTTAACGATTCGGTGGTAAACTACTATACCTTCAAAGCAGAAAAAGACGGCGTAGTAATCGCTCAATCGGCGACAAACGCACTTCTTTCTAAAGTTGATACTACTACGCCGAGTATCGAAAACGTAGCTCTTACCGAAGGTAAGGTTTCTGATATAGATACTTGGTACAACTCGCCTTACGTCTTTACCGCAACCGTTGCTTACGGCGGTAGTGGCGCGGTAATTCAAGCAAAATACGGCTCCTCTGCGTACGTAACGGTCGGCTCTGATATCGCGTTTATCCATGCCGACGATGCAAGCGGAACAACCAGCGGTCGCAACGTAACGTTTACCGTTGATAGAGAGTTTAGCGGTAGCGTAACCTTCCGCATTATGAGCGCGGTAGGTAATGCCACGGAAGTTGCTACTCAATACGTTATAAATATCGACATGAGTAATCCCACCATTGCACAAGGCGTAAGAAATCAAGTTGCTAATGCAAACGGATGGATAAATAAAGAAACGGAAGTATCGTTTGCTATTGGCGATCAAGGTGGCGCAGATATTGCAAGCGTTACTTGCGTAAGCAGTCTTGGCGAAACGGTACCCGTTATCAAATCGCAAAGCGGATCCAATTATTCGATTACTATCGACGATAGCGCTACTTACATAGTTACCGCTATTGATAAAGCGGGCAACCGTACACAAAGGACTTATTCTGCAAATATCGACGTAGAAGACATTTCATACGAGCTTGCGGTAGACTCCTATCAAGCAGGTGTTTGGACAAATGTTAACGCCGTTGTTAAATTCAATGCAACTATAGGCGCCAGCGGAGCTAAATTGTATTATGCGGTTAGCTCGACTGAAGATGGCAAATATAGCGATTACGCTCCTTGCGGAGAGTTTATTTCGCAAATAGATACCAATGCCGAAGTAACTCAAACAATACTGCTTTCTCACGAAATCGTAGCGACTATTAATGAAATTAGTTACTATAAGTTTAAAATCGAAACCCGTTCGGGCAAAACGATGGAAATCGCTTTCGGTGCGGTTAATATCGACGTTATGGCGCCGAGCTATACCCTCGAAACGAATTTAAACGATTATCAAAACAATAACTGGAGCTACGAGACAATAACGGTAAAATTTAGTGTTGAAGACACAGTTGGTAACGTTAATTCCGGCGTAAAATCGGTAACAGTTGACAATGGTGCATCCTTAAACGATCTTGGCAACGGTAAGTATACTTTCGTCATCGAAAAATGTACCGAGTACACCGTAAGTATCGAAGATACTGCGGGCAATTCATATACCAAAATTATCAAAGCAAACGTAGACGTCGTAGCACCCAGTCTTCAAATCAAGGCTTACGTTGGCGGTGGTAATCCCGAGGACGTAACACAAGAACCCACGGGAACTTACGATGAATACGATTTTGTAAGCTGGATTACGGCAGCTCAACAAGAACCTTGGGTCAGAATTGAGTTTACTATCAATATAACCGCATCGGGTAGCGAGTTGCAATACTCTAACGACGGTGGTCAAAGCTGGAAGAGATTGGTAGATCAAACGTTTATACCCGAAGAAGGCGCTATAGAAGGTACCGTTACGGCACGTGCATATTTGACGGAAGAGCAAAATAAGAGTTATGTCTTCCGTTTGGTAGCCGGGTCCGGCAGAGCTTTCGAATTCAATCCTTTGGTTGGCGAGACCGCTTACGTAAGAATCGACCATAATGCACCGGTTCTTAATACGCAAGCTTTCTTTGTAAATGCTAAAGAGTTCCCCGCAACCGAAAGATACGCAAACGACGACGTAACCTGGACAGTCCAATTAAAAGACACCGTGCTTGGTTCCGGTATTAATCCCGAAAGCGTTGCGCTATACGAGTACGCGATTACCATTGATGAAGGGGCTATTAAAGCCGACGTTAATCGTGAGGCGGCAACTCTTTGTGAAATGACGCTTTTAAGTGCGGTTACTAACACCTATACGTACGTGTTTGAAGACTATAAACAATACGTTTTGGAGTTTACTGACTATGCCGGTAATAGATACGTTAGCGAAGTAGTTCGCCCGCTAATTGATAAAACTTCGGGCTTCACCTTTGGTGTTACCGCGACCGTTTTGGATACCAACAACGGCGGATTTAGCGTAGAACTTGATGCCTTCAATAGCACTTACGGTTGGTTGAGCAATAAGCAATACGTACAATTTATCGGCACGATTGACATGCAAGGCGTTGAAGTCGGTCCCAGCGGTATCGGTATGGAGTTTAGTATCGACGGTGGTTTGACTTGGCACTCTTCAGCCAACGTAAACGGCGTTGATCAAAACGTACGCGGATTCGGTGCAACCGGTTTGGATTACGTACTTAATGCAGACGTCAGCCAATCCTATAGCTATAAGCTACGTGGCGTTACCGGCGCAGGAACGGCAGTTGAAGCAGACGGGGAATACTTGGTCCGCATCGAAAAGGAAAGCCCCATTTTAGACGTAGAGCTTAATCACGCAGACAATAGCACGTATACCCAAGGCGTTTGGACTAACCAAGACCTTACGTTTACCATTGGAGCGACTATCGTGGCTGCAGGCGGAAAACTTTACTATGCTACCGGAACGGATATCGATTCTATCGCCCAAGAAGATTGGATTATCGCACCTGATTGGAGCGATCTCGCAGCCAATAATAATCAAGCGGTAGAGTACGTATTAAACGTAGAAAAATCCACAAATGCAAAGTACTTCTTCAGATTGGTTTCCAACCGTTATGCACTATCTGGAACCCAAGCCATTTATGCTGAAGCTAAAACTGACGTAGGCTTTGAGGTAAAACTTGATAAAGATCCGATTACAGTTGACGTGGAAGCAAAACGCGGTGATAGCGTTATAGAAAACGGCAATTGGGCTTATATCGACGGAGCAAATTACGTTAACGTTATTCCTACAATCAAAGTAGGTGAAAGCGGAATTGCAAGCGTTCAACGCAAAGTATTAATTGACGGCGTTTGGTCTGCTTACGAGGACGTCGTAACCGATAAGTACGCAACGATCTTGGACGAAGACACTCAAAAACTTCGTTCCTACGTATATAAAGTTACTTCGGTATCCGGTATGGTAACGGAGAGCGAAGAGTTTGTTATTGGTATCGATTCTATAACCCCTGAATTTGATACTCCCGCTATCACCGGCGATAAGATTCCCGAGGGATCTCCCTCTGCCGGTTGGTATGTAAGCAACGTAGACGTTAATATCAACGTAACGAACGCTCAAAACATAGTATCCAAATATTCCGTTTACTATCAATACGCAATAAACAACACTGAAAATTGGTCCGAGTGGGTGCTCGTTAACGATACGAAGTTTGTTTTAGAAGATAATTCTATTATAGGCGGAAGCGACTACAAATATAAGTTTAAGGTTGTAAGCGGTAGCGGTCTCGAAAAGGTTACCGACGAGAAGTATTTGCCCATCGATACCAATACTTATAGCGCAACGGCAAAACTAACCGTTAACGGCGTTTTAGCAAGCGAAGAACGTGTTTATGCGACCGTAACGGGCGAAAACAGTCAATTGCATCGTGGAGATTCCACCGTTATAGATATTAGAGCTTCTTACGTAACTTACCAAGTAGGTGAAGATATCATTACGAGAAATTACTACATTAAGTCGGTAAATTACCTCAATGGAGACGTTAACGTAGGAAACGGCGAGTGGAATTACGATCAAAAGATAGCAAATATCAGCAAATCCATTACCATAGACGGGTCAAATTACGTCGTAAACGTAACCATGTATAAAGAGGTTGCGTTGGTTTACGACAATGAAAGACAAGCTTTACAATCGGGTACGGCGATTAACGTATCCGCAACCATTGAGGAACCCGGATTCCAAGCGTTGTACGGCGCAGAAGGCGAAGAAGCCATCCAATTGATTGCAAAATATAAGAACGCAACGGATGCAAACGATACTTTCACCGAAAAACGTCCTCAAAGCATGGATATCGGCTTCTATAACGTTTTATTCGAAACAAAAGCAGGCTATGAAGACTACGTTATAATCAACCCCACGACCTCACTTACCCTTGTATATTATGCAACAAGTGGTACGGAGGCCGATCCGTTTGAAATTAGTAACGCAAAAGACTTAAGTTACGTTGATGCTTATATGGCAGAAGGTACTCAAAACGATTATCTTGGCGCCAATAGAAGAAAAGCACACTTTATTCAACTTGCTAACGTTGATTTAGGTAAATCGTTTACGGCGTTAAAAGAAAGCTTTGCAGGCGTATATAACGGCAATGGATTTGAGCTTTATTACGACGATACTTATACCACCAAAGAAAGCTTTGCGGTCTTCAAAGAGATTGACGGCGGAACGATAAGAAACCTTGGCGTAAATCTTAAGCACGTTCGCGCAGAGAATTTAGCTGAAGGTTCTAACGTCGCTCTTATCGTAGCAAAACTTATCAATGGCAGCTTATATAATTCTTACGCGCTTGGTAATATCACTACAAGCGGACAAAAGATTAACGTAGGCGGTTTGATAGGCTATGCTTACAATAGCTTTATTTCCAGTTGTTTTGCCGACGTAGCAATAAACGTAAATGCTTCGAACGGAAACTTCGGCGGAGTTGCCGGTTATATGAAAAACGCAGTTGCCTTCGGTGTATACGTAGTAAGCAGTATAGTTCTTACCGATTGCGTTAACCCTGCAGATGATGACGGAACACTTGAAGCCGGCGTGGAATTAGCTTATGCAGGTTCGGTAGCCGGACAATGGGTAAGCGAAGGGTTTAGCCTTCCCACCATAATCCCTTCGACGTATTATCTTGACGGCAGCGTTTCGTACGACGGCAGTGCAGAAGAGGCACTTGCTTGCGGTAACGATGCGCCCGTAGATCAACTATATTACGTAGCAAGCAAATTCAGCAGGTTTGGCGAGTGTGACGAAAAGATCATCAACGTCACCACTTTAGATGGTGAAACCACTATTAAATCAGTCACGGTTGAGGAACTTGCCTTGAAGCGCATCGAAGATGCAACACAAGATCTCGACGTCATCGGTAACGGTACCCAGTCCAATCCCTTCCTTGTTTCGAGCGACGAGCAACTCGCGTTGATCGATACTTTCCCGTGGGCATACTTCAAGCAAACCCAAGACATAACCCTTGGTGCAATCGAAGGATATGCCTATAATAAGCCGTTTATAGGCGAATACGACGGCAATGGCTACGTGATCGAGGGTGCGACCATACAAAGCGTTTCGCACGGCCATATCGGCCTATTTGGCGTTGTTAAAGGCACCATCAAGAATTTGGTTATCAAGAGCATTGAAGTAAACGTAGACGCAAGTGACGTTGTTTACGTAGGCGGCGTAGCCGGCTTGCTTGAAGGAGCTGATGCAAGGCTCGAAAACGTAACGATTACCGGAACGATAAGCGTTAATGCTACTTCAGACGTTGTTTACGTAGGTAGCGTAGTTGGTGTAGCGATTAAGGCAACGCTTCAAGACGTAATTACTCTTGCCAGCGTTAACGTAAACGGCAAGAACGCTGTAGTAGGCGCCGCAGTAGGTCAAGTTCAAGGCGCAAATACCTTAACTAACGTTGCTTCACTTGCATCGCTAAACGCTTATTATTCCAATAGGGCGGACGTGGGCACCATAATCGGTGCAACGCGCGCAAACTTGGACGAGAAGTCCACCTTAACCAACGTCCACTATTTGTTCTCGTCCGCATATGCAAACGGTGCGTCTTTGTTGACCGAAATCGGCTATTACGGAGATGAAACGGTAGAGAAAAAGGGTAGTTGGATGACTTATAGCGATCTAACCGCGTTGGTAATCGGTGGCAAAGCCGTTATAGAGCACTTAAACGGTTTGTATCCCTTCGACGGCGCAGGTGATGGTTCCGCTCAAAATCCCTTCTTGGTAGATAGCTACAAAGACTTAATGCTTATCGGTAACTATATGTACGCCAACTTCCGTTTAACCGATAATATCGTTATCGGCGACTTAAACGACGACGGCAAACTCGACGTAAACGATGGTTACAAGTACGACTATCACGTCATCGGTAACGGATCGGTATTTACCGGAACACTCGACGGTAATAAGTATTCTATTCTTGGATTAAGTGATTCGCTGTTTGCAATTAATGCAGGAACGATACGCGACATCACGCTTAATATGAACTATAGAGTTTACGCATCCGAAAAAGATATTCCCGCATCCGAAAAGATTACAGTCGCAGGATCGAGCGAGTACTATACTTCGGCAAAGGTAGCGGAAGCTAACCAAGAAAGCGTATTTGGGGCAATAGCGGTTATAAATCGTGAGGGCGGTAGAATAATCCGCGCAAGCGTAACCGGTAACGTAAGCGTACGTACAAACGGAAGAAGTAGAGTAATACTCGGCGGATTGGTCGGTATTGACGTAGGTGGCGAAATCATTGCTTCGCAAGTTAGCGCAACGATTATCGCACGCGCATCAAGCACCAAAATTGGCGGTGTCGTTGGAGAAATTAAGGCTAACGATAAAGCACTTTCGCAAATTGCAACAAACCACGTTTACTCCACCATAGACGTTGGCGGCGGTAACGTGATAGCAGGCGTTTTCGTTGGTAGCGTAAGCATTGGATCAACCTATCAACCGGCGTATGAAGGCGCAACGGCAACGCTAACAATAAACGGCGAACAATTAACTCACAACGAAGGATACAGAGTAAAATAACATAATCTAATTAATCGTAACTTCGTTAACAATATAAAAACAATGGCAAACAATTGCATCATTATAGAGAGGTAGTATATGAAACAGCAAGCTGTGTTAATCCCTACAAACGGCAATCAAAGAGCGTCAAAAACCACCAAAAAAGTGGTAAGCAAAGCTTTTATGGGGATAATCATCTTCATTGCGTTAACAATGGTTTTTACTGCGGGAGCAACGTTTATCCGTCCCGCGGTTGATTCCGTTACGACCCAATTTGCGGGCACTCCGTCAGAAGGACTTACGGCAGAAGCGGCAACTCCGTCTTGGACCAATCCTTACGTAAATAACGGAGCCTATACGTCTAAAGACGTAGTGTTAAGTACGACTACCCCGACGTCCATGACTCTTGTTCCGAGCGGCTCCGGTAATTCTATTGATTATAGCAACTGGGTTGCAGGGCATAAAACCACAGATCAAAATGCTATTTCTGCGGACGGGTCGATAAGTGCATTGTATCAAACAACGGGCCCAGCGACAGCGAGCCTTACGGCGACAGTGCTTTTCTATGTTGATATTACCATTGATGAATTTGCGCAAAATGCAATAAGAAATGGTTTGATTACAAAGTGTTCAGTTGCATTAAACATGTCTCAAGTTGGAACAGAAGGCGGGACCGGTCCAGAAGAAACGAAAGATTGTTATGTTACCTTCTTTATTTGTTCAGGGGATGATTTGCATGATGGGCTAAACAAAAAAGATGCTGAACTTGACGACATGAGCAATACGTTCTATGAGAAAGCCGTATATGAAGAATATATAAATGGCGTCAAAAAGAACGTTGGTGCAAGCGCAGAACAACTAACGATTGCTTTAAAAGAAACCTCGGATGGCAGGGTCCCTACTAAAATTAGATTTGGTGCAGCTGCATATATTAAATATCAAGATTATTGGGCATCATCTGGCGAAAAAACAATAAAGGTACCCATCCCTGATATCACGCAAGCTTTCAAGACTGATACATATGCAAATCCCTCTATCAAGGTTATGTTGAGTGAGGATAGTCGTAATAGCTTTGTAGAAGACGATATCGACGTAGAGGCACTTTCAACAAGTCTTGTAGAGGTGACTGGAACGTATAAAAACGAGTGGTATGACAATGGCAAGATTACTTTAGGTAAAAAATATACTGCAGGATATAGCAATGATTATACCTTCGGTGGCACCAGTGTGGGATCGATAACGGCAACCGTTATCCCCAACTATTATTTTGCAGGCTGGACCCTTGTAAATAACGGAGGTGCAATAAGCGGAGGAACGCGTAATTATCGAAATAGAGATATTACGTTAAAGGGCGGAGCCTTCTTAAAAGGCGAAGTCATATTGTACGCCAACTATAAGAGAATCGAGCTTGCAGAGGGTTCCGCAACCGTATACACCTACCAACAAGAAGAAGTAGTGGGTGGAGAATATATAGGTGTTCCTCAAGGACCGAAAATTAAAGGTAACTTTGTTGATGCGACGGGAACTTCCCCCAATGCATTTGCTACCATTGCGGGGACCTATTACAACGGAACAATTAACCCCGGTGGTGATGAATATTATAGCGGAATAACCAGAGGCGGTGACACTTATAAGGGCGAAACCGCACCTTGTGATGCAGGCGAAGGGTATGAATACATAGTATGCGTTTATCAACAAGGGGATACCGGTAATGTAAGAAACGGTTTGCTTGGATATCGCCGTGAAACTTTTAGAATCGATCCCGTCTCTTTAGCGAACAAAGACCTTGTTAAGTATTATTCGGATGGTTCCGGAATCGATGACTGGGCATTTAGCGAAAGCATACCGTCGCGTCCATATACAGGATCTGCCTATCAACCTGCACCCCAATACGTTAAAATAAAAGCAAACGTAGACGTATATGGTGATATTGGCGTTATAACCAAAGAATATAGGTTAGAGTATGGTAAAGATTTTGTGGTAGCAGGATACCTAAATAACGTTACTGTAGGTAAAGCAAATCTTTCTATTAAAGCAGCGGGTACGTTTAACTTTGAAGCGGAGTGTAAGCAAGCGGTATCATTTAATATTACGCCCATATCGGCAGAAGGGCTTCAAATAGACCCCGTCATGGCGGAAGAAATTAAGCAAGTATACGGCCTTGAGTATACAAGCGCAGAGCAACGTCCGGACGTAGTACTCTTAAAAGTTCTTGTACCTCAATACGATAATGGTATAAACGGTGAAGAAGTAGGCTTAACACCGCAACCAAACGGTGAGTTTAAGCAGATTGTAATCTATAAGAAAGATGGTGCAGGCACGATAGATTCGAATAAAATCAACACCTACTATCCATCTTTAAGACCGCAAGTAAATACGTTACACACAACCTATTTTATTGAAACTGATAATTTAGGCGAGAAGTATTATAACAATATAGACGTGTGCACGCACACGACCGACACAGAGCATAAGTGTAGTTGTGCATATTTTGTTATACGTGGACTTACCGGTAATATCGTAAGTGAAGTTGACGATGGTAACGGCGGAACGAAAGAAATCGAGACCAAAGTATACTTTAATATTGCACAGCTTGAGTTAGACGGAAAAGACTTTATAGCCAAAGAGCAAACGTTTAATGAAAATATAACCACTTATACCGGAAACGAAATAGTTCCTGTTCCGGATAGTGTTACAATCGAAGTTTACGGAGTCACTTATTGGGTACGTCAAAGCAGTGGCTATATTAGATTAACAAGCAATAGGAACGTCCCGTTATCTTTCAAAGTATATCGTGACGGTTTTACTCCCGATCAAAATGAAGGCTATTGCGGTGTATTTAATAATGAATTTACTTATAGCGACAATACCGACGTTGCGTACGACGATGCTAATCAAGTAATGGCTAAAGCAGGTGTGGCTATTACCTTTAAATCCGGTAGTATAATTGCTTCTAACGGCAGAAAAGTCATAAGCACGTTTAAGATTTATCCGAGAGATATAAGCAAGTCTTTCCGTGGAGCACCGGTTGCATACGTAACTGATTCAAAGGGTAATAAATCTATCCCTAACCAAGTATATACCGGCATGCCGATTGAGCCGGACTTCAACGTATACGCAAGCCCGAATATTGAATTTACCAGCAACGTAAATAATTCGTATCTGAAGTTAATTTTAGATAAAGATTACACGCGTTCATTTGAGAATAACGTTAACGTAACGACCGAAGCGAAGATAATCATAACGGGTAAGGGCAACTATACCGGAACGTTTGTTGATAGTGGTGATCAAAAGAATATACCGAGATTCGCGATCGTTGCATTTGATATATCAAAAGCAAACGCTATTGTTACCGGAATTAAGAATCAAACCTATACCGGAGCAAAACTTTTGCCCATAACGTTAGAATCGATGGGGTTAGTCGAAACGATAGTAAGGGATGGTTCGGCAGTCAATTATGCAGTGCTTACTTTAACTATTACAGGCACTTCGCACTTTGGTGCCGATCCCATTGTTATAGAGATTATCGAGGGCGTAGACTTTGTCTTCAATACGGATGATGCAAGAACGGGTTTAAACCGTAACGTTGCCGATGACAGCTACATTGGCATTGATTTTCTCGGTGCTGATCCCAATGGAGCTAATGCCGGTAAGAGTGCTAATACTATAGTGGACGACTATGGTAACGTATATCCCGGCAATAGATTCTTTGGCTCGCTTTCCGTAGCGTTTGTGATCGAGCCAAAGCATTTGGAAAACGTTTCTTTTGCACAAGCTTCTTGGGCACAATACCCCGATCACGTAACCTATGATGGCAAACCCAAAACAGAGAGTTTGAATATTATCGCGTTTGGGCAACCTGGCGTATTGGAAACGGATAACCAAACTATAGTTATAAGGGATAGCTTTATCGAGCAAGGCCAAGAGAAGACGGTTACCCTCAAATATGGTACCGACTATCAACTTGCCTCGACTAACACTTACGGCGAAAATATTAATGCCGGTATAGGTATTATAAGAGTAGAGGGGCTTGGCAACTTTGCTGGTTCGATAATAGAACTGCCCTTTGATATCTATAAGCGTGAGCTTGGTCAAGACAGGGATTTCTTCTCCGTTAAATTAAGTACGGAAGGTGGATACGTTGTAGAGGAAGAAGTTGATGGGGAGCTCGTGGACGTTTACTATTATTACTTCACCGGTAATAAAATAGAGCCCATCTTATCAGAGTGTATCTATTACGTTGACGCAGATTATTCCGTTCCGTTTGATAGTGGTGTTGCTTACGATTTGGTATGGGGCGCTGAAAACGATACCGAATTGAACTATAGCTCTACCAAGGGCGGTACCGTAACGCTAAAAGCAACGAAATCCGGCAATTTTATTGGCGAAAAAACTTATACATTTAAAATTGTTCCGAGACCGATTGATCAATATAGCGTAACGCTTAGAAATCCCGGTGAGGACGCCTCAAATCAAGGCTTGTTGGTAACGGAGTCTATTGCTACGAAAGACGCGTATGCAGCAGGCAAATATACGTTCTACGCCGATTATGAATTTACTCAAGCGGGTTTAGCAAATGGTATTTCCCTCTACGCAGAGAGCGAAGCTTTGGGCGTTTGCGTAGACGGTGTAAACACTGCGGCAAACTTGAGATTTGTATTTAGAGACCATGACGGAAAAGACGTTTCGACGGGCTTTATCGTAGAGTATAAGAATTTGGTTGCAGGCGACAATAATCTTACCGCAAACGGAAAGAGCTATTGCTATGCGACCATTGTTCCTGTCTCAAGTCAAAGTGGCATCGTTTACGTTAGTGCAATCTTTAACGACGTTAACTACGACGAAAAGGAAAGTGAACAAGCTTATCATCTGTACGTTAAAATGGTTGATAAATCGGAAAGCACCATCCTCAACGAGGGCCAAACCATAAATAAAGTTTATGGCAACCCAACTTTTGTTTTCGATGCAAAACTACTTTCGTATACCAGCTATCGCTTCGAGTATTCCGTAAGTTCTTCTGACTCCGAAATAGCGGGTATTAATTGGCAAAATAACGAAGGCTCTTTAAGATATACGGCGATTACTTTAGGTAATGCCGGCGAAGCTATTATTACTGTTTCTCACGAGGGTTACGTAAATGCTAACAACCCCGAACAAGCCTTTATCGCATTTAATAAGAGTTTTACCGTTAAGGTTGAACCGCGCGATTTGATTATTAGCTTCAATGAATTGACCATTGAATATGGTACCAACCCGCTTGAACTGGGATTGTTTGAATATACCCATATAACCAATGGCAACAAATATGGCACGGAAGATACTAATACTGGGCTAATTGGCGCTGACGTTAGCATCGACGATATAGTAACGGATTATAGCGTTGCGTATACCGATGCTCACATCAACTCCACAATCGGTGACAACGGAGTATCGGTTCCTTATGAAATTGGATTTAGAAGCGTTGATGCTAAACCGGGTAAACTTTATAATAACTACAACATAACGTACGAACCGGGACGCTTGCACGTGGTTAAAAAGCTTTTGAATATTGCTTTGTTCCAAAACGTTAATGGTCTTACCAGCAGTAGATCTAATCAAATCATAAAAACGTATGGTACCCCCAACCCCACCGATTATACAATCACCATGGCGGGCTTGGCATATAGCGATTTGCAAGTGGTTGTTGAAAAAGAAGAAGGTTACGAGGCTCCTACAGTTAAGTACGGTACGATCGTTACTTTGACCTCTCCCACCACTCAAACGTATACTGTTAAGTTGTCCGGCGGAAAAGCCAAAAACTATAGTTTCCCCGAAGTTGACATAATCGTCATTGTCGAAAAAGCGAAGGTTAAAATAGCAACGACTAACTTTACAGAGGACTATTCAGGTGACAACGTAGATCTTGTTAAATTGGCACCGCAAATTACCGGCGTTGGCAACGGTTGCGCCGAGCCGATAGATGCAACGGACGCATCAAGACTTACCTATCGCTTTAGAAGTGGCTCTACTTGGGGCCCCGGCGTACCGGTTAGAGCTGGTACTTATGACGTTGAGATTACCTTTAATGCTTTGGCGGAAGATAACTATGCTACCACTACCGTAACTAAATCAGGAGCGATCACCATTAATAAGGTAGCTCCGCTAATCGATTACGAGTATTATAACACGGTAAGCTATACCGGTAAGGGTATTGAAAGTACCAGCTATCCTGCCTTTGTAAGAGCTATAAACGATAGAGCCGACGTTCCGCTTAACGTCAAGATCGAAAAATACGCAGTTAAGCATGTATCTGACGACACTACTGATCCTTCGTACGTTCCTAACGTAAACGGAACGGTATTGACGGATGGTATTCCGCTTGGATTTGATACTACGCTTCCGGTTAAAGTTGGAAGATACGACGTTGTTGTTGAATATGTTGCAAAAGAGGCAGATAACTACAAGAGCGTAACCATGTTGTTCGAAGGATGCTTGTGCATCATAACCGGTGCGGTTGAAGCGAAGTTAAAGTCTGACCAGTACGTAAAAGCGTTTGACAACAAACCGTTTGCGATTACTATGTCCGATTTCGAGTACGTTTACTATAAGCTTGACGGACTACCGTGCGTCCTCGATAACGAACCGGAAATCTTCTTTAGAGCGGAAACCGGCAGAGAGGTAGCGTGGGACAAAAACGCTCCTTTGAACGCAGGAACTTACTCCGTAATGCTTAAGTACACGCCGTCGGATAATGAAATTGCAAACAACCTTGTTTCTTATTCCGAAATCCGCTTCCCCAATTGTATCGTTATCGAGAAGTTTAACTTGCTCTCTCAAAACGGACACATCTATAAGGATTACACCGGCACTTACGACGGCGGTGTTTACGATTCGAAAACACACAAACTCCCCGATGGTAGTATCGTAGTTAAAGGTCGTGAAGGCAATGAGGATGGTCCCAAGGGAAGCTTACTCATAAGCTACGTTAAAGATGGTATCGTATATGACGCGCCCATCGACGTCGGCACCTATGACGTAGTGGTATCTTACGTAGAGGGTAAGAACGATAACTACTGCGCAATTAAAGCAAGTACCAATAACACCATTACGTTTGCCTCTGCAATTAGCATAAGCAAAGCGGTTGCTCAAATAGATAACGCTCAATCGCAAGTAGTTTACGTTTACAATGGTAATGGTAGGGCTTACGGTAGTGTTGCTATAATCGGCGTATTGCTTGATTCGGGTGCCTTTGAACGCCCGAAGGGAACCCTAAAATATAAGTATCGCTTAAACGGCGTAACCGGTGCGTTCACCGAAGTACTACCCAAAAACGTTGGTAGATACGACGTGGAAGTAACGTACTTACCTGCATCTGATGATAACTATAAAGCAGGCGAACCGGTTGTTCTTGAGAACGTTATCGTTATCGAGCCGGCTCTACCGAGCATCAGTATTACCAATAAGACGTATGCGTTTGGCGAGCCTGTATACTATACTCAAGGCGCAGGCTACGTTGTAAGCGGACCGCCAAGCGATACTAACGGACCGTTCAACGAGACGGGAACGAGCGGAATCGGATCTCAAATCGTAGTACAATATGGTACGCGCTACACCACGGCCGACGGCACTGCCGGATACGACTGGTTGTCGGAAGCTCCGACTTTATCCGGCAAATATTCGGTACGCGTATCGTTTATAGCTGCGGACGGCTCCAACTTCCTATCGCACTCTAACTTTGCTACCGATTGCTTGGTGATTCTTAACGAAACTCCCGACTTGAGTTTAGAAAACAAGACCGTTTACTACAACGGCAAGCAACACTCTGCAAACGCCGCGGAAGTAAGCAAGTACGGTATTCCTTATAATAAATACTTCGAAGGTATCGACGACGAAGAGCACGCGTACCGTGGCAACTTGAGCTACGAGTACCGCAGAGGCAACTCGCCTTGGACCGGCGTCGCGCCCACGGAAGTAGGTGTTTACGACGTTAAGGTAACCTATAATGCAAACGCCAACAAAGACGTCTTCGCACCGTACTCACAAGAGTTTGCAAAGGCACTCGTAATTGAAAAACTCAATATTACAATAATGCCCGTTTACGGTTTAGGTCATTTATACGATGGCGAATCAATGGATACAAGTGATACCACCTTCGTTTACTCCTACCAAGAAAACGGCTACACCTACCTCAAGTACGCGACCATCGGAAACCTCGGCAAGAACGAGATTATAGACCTCTCGTCCTCCACCTTCACAGATGCAAACGGTAACGTCTATACCATCGTTACCAACACATCACTTACCTCCGATGCATGGCGTGACTACTATCAAACCGAACTCCGTTACGTAAGCGGAAGCTTTAACGACGGCGTAAGCGCGATAGCGGTCGATTTCGCAAGCCTCGGCAAGACGAGCGGAACCGTTGAATATACGGTAGGGGACGTAACCTATCTTCTCGACCTTGACTTAGGTATTGCTTACGTCAACGACGCAACCGAATATACCCTTAAGTCCGCAAGTGGTTACTATTTCAGTATCGTGGATGGCAAAGGCAGAGTCAACGTTGTTAACGTTATCAAAGAAAACGTTAAGTTTATTGACGAAGCAAAGACCAGAGGTATGTATACCGATTCTAATAACACGGGCGCTACCTACAACGTAAACTTCACGACCATGCAAGCAAGCCTTGGCGGTTACGTTTACGATATGTATACCGAAGTCGCTATCGTTGAGTATGTCGAAGGCACCTCTGTAATCGAGACCATGGTTGATCTCAACAACGGATTTGCAAAGCTTAAGAACGGCGCAGTTCTCTTGAAGAGCGCAAACGGCCTTACCTTCATTATCAACGAAGCAGACACTTCCGTACAAAAGGTTGCAGACCTACAAATTGATAAAGTAGCCTTCAGTATTGACGTAAACGGCACTCCCACCGAGTACGAAGTCGATATGGACGACATGAAGAGTGTATACGGCGCAAATCCCTTCGTATACGATTACGACGTTAACGGCGCTTACGGCGTAAGAGTGGACCTTAAGGCGATGATAGCAAGTGTAAGAACTTTCTACACCATCAGTAAGGTAGACAGCTACTACGCCTTTGAAACAGAGCTTACCTCCTATCTTGTAAATGAGGAGCTTATCGATACCGAGTGGGCAAACGTTAAGGTATATCAAGACGTAGGTCGCAACAAGGTTTACTACCTATATCTTGACAAGATGATTGCTCGTGAAGTAAGCAATCTATACACCTTCACCGCCCTTACCGCCGGTGATTACGCGCAATACGAGCGCAACGTTATTGGTGTAATAAGCAAAGAACAAAACGGCTCGACGGTAAGCATTGAGGTCGAAATTGGTAGCTTGAGCTACAATATATACCGCAATGGCGATCTCTATTCCACTACGGCACTATATGACGTTGAGTTCGAGTCCATTAACCCCGAGCTTATAAGTGGCAACTCTTGGAAGGGCTTCTTAAGCCTCGATGCACAAAACGCCGGCAACTACGAGATCGGCGCCGGTAGCTTAACCATTGGCTCCAACTACTCTATTACGTACGTGGGCGGAATTACCTATTATATTGAAAAGGCTCGCTTGACTATCGAGTTTACCGATCCTAACAACGATTTGTACGAAGGCAACTTTAAGGTTATTCCTTACGAAGTAATCGGCTTAATGTATGGCGACGAAGTTACCGTAGACGCTCGCTACGAAGGCGACAACCTCAACGTAACCGATGGTGGCTATCGCCTAAAGGTTACCATTGATTCCGACAACTATTATCTCGACGGCGGAGTAAGCGAGTGGTACTACATCAAGCCGATAGAAATGGATAAGATCGTATTCACTCCTGTAACCGGCATCATTTACGACGGCGAAAAGCACTACCTTGCTCTTAACGACGTAGAGCAGGGAGCAGAGGTTTCGTACGTTGGTTATGAAACGGCTCCGTATTTCGTTGCTCCTGGTAGCTACGCTGTAACGGCGATAGTTTCCAAACTCCCCAACTACGTATCGCAAGAGGTTGAGTTGACTCTTACTATCGGTAAAGCAATTTACACCGTTAAGGCTAACGAAGTGCCCGGCACGCTCACCTACGGCGATCCGTTGCCCGCGCTCACCTGTAACTCTGATTTAGGTTATATTACCCTCGACGCAGGTCAAATCTTATTGCCGAGCGTAACTACCTATACTTGGACTTTCACGCCCAATAGCGAAGATTTCTACGCCTATTACGAAGGAAAACCCGAGGATGGTGGCTTGATTAAGGGTACAGTCGAATTGACGGTAAATAAGGCACAAGCAAAGGTCGAAGTTAGTGGTAACCTAACTCAGTCCAAGAACGATCCTTCGGCGATTTTAGGTATCGCTAACGGCGTCACACACAACGAGAGCGATAACGTTACCATCGAGTACGTCGACGCCAACGGCAATAAGTATGCAACAATGCCCACGGCTGTTGGTAAGTACACCGTCATAGTAACTTACGCGGGCGACGAGTTCTATGCTCCCACAACCTATACGACCACCCTCACGATTGAGGCTGAAAGCAACCTTGAGTGGCTCTATATAGTCGGTGGAGTGCTTATAGTACTGTTCGTTCTCTCGACCGTATTCTTCCTCGTAAAACGCAACAAAAAGTACGAGTAGGAAAATTTAAAACATTATCAAAAAAGCGCACTATCGTAATCCGTAGTGCGCTTTTTTGTACCCCAAACACCGCATATTTGTTTGCAAAGTTGACGGCATTAAGCGTTTTTTTTGTGCGAGGAGTAGGGGCGAAAAAAGAGGCTTGATAGTGGCGCCAAAAGAGCGATAATTAAGGTGAAATGGTGGCGAGTATCGTATATATAAGTGAAAGGTAAAATTGCAAAATGTAGTAGGTGCCGTGGAGTCTCATCAAACCCTATACTTGTGTTCGGCTTATCAAAACCCCACGAGATGTAGGGTGCAGAACACGACTTGTTAGATATATTTTAGTAAATAACGCCCGCGCGCGCTTGAAGAAGCGCGCAAAGCGTACGTATAATGTGTATGTAATACACGCACGCGCAAATATATTATTATATAGCAACGCGCAAATTTATTTGTTTTTAAGAGAGTTAATCTCAAAGGAAGGTGCTTATGAAAAAGTATTCCTCTATTAAAGCAGTTAGACCGATAGTAATCGTAGCGATTTTCGTATTGCTTACGATACTTTTCGCATTGTACTCAACCTCTATCAATCCGATAGCGGAAGACGTCTTCACGGCATTAGACCTCGAAGACACTCCCCTCGCCGACGTCGCCACCGACGTAAAGCAAGCGGAGGCAACAACAACATATAAAATGACTTTGTCCCATGTTTCTGATAGTAATAAACATGAATGGAAGTTTGATAATTTCTCAAGGACTCTGGATCAGTCATCGATTAGTACATTAAGCGGAGCGATTGCTCAAAACAATTATTCAATTAATTCATCCTTTTCGGGAGCATCGCAGTTTACAATTGTAGAGCAACATATCGGGAATTGCTCTGGAGTAAGCCGTGGTAGTGGTACGAATCCGATTTGGCAAGGAAAGCTTGGTGACACCGCGTACACACAAGGAAATGCTAAAATCATATGCATTTACGACTATTATTTATCAAACGACATGTATCGCGCTATATTGTCAGGTCGATACATACCCAAATTAACTGGTGTCCAGATTGGGTGGACCTTGGATAATGGCGCTTATTGGAACTATCCGTTTGGTGATATTACTCCGTGGTCTTATATAGGAATTGGTTACTATAGTGGTGCTAAAAATAATGATAACAGCTACTATCATTTATACGAAGAACTTTGGTGCAATATAAATGCCCCTGGCACAAAATCAGCATTGGCAACATCAAAGAATAACTATTCTTTACCAGCCACGTATACATTTGCAACCGATACGACGTTAAATCAAATATCCAACGGAACGGGCGCAAGAGATACAACGAATCAATCAACAAAGGTTTTAAGAGTGGCGGTAGGAATGCATCTCTTTGGGCAATCTGGAGAGTGGGGAAATAAAGCGCAAATAACGATAAATAGTATAACAGGAACCGTCAAAATGGATCACGTAAGTGAAGATCCAGCGGCTGGTCCTACAATTACGGTAGGAGATCATTTTACAAGCAAGAACATTACACCATCGTTCAAAGATTCGACGTCTGCATTAAGAGATAGTACTTTATATAGAGTTGCAGGGCCGACAGGCACGTTAGCTACGCCTGAATATGCCGATGGCTATAGTTGGGCAAGCAGTAAAACACCATCTTCCAACCAGCCTTCAGCCGTAAAAGAAGATAGTTGTCCTTTAGCTTTTAATAAAGGTTATGGTGAATATGAGTTAACTGTGTATGATATCGAGGGGAATCCAACGAAGAAAAGATTATATTATTTTAATCCTACAATCAATCTTGTTATACGTACAACCTCGAATGGGCAAGTTGTCAATGAAACTGGCGGATATGTTACAATTGACGCTTATACTAATGGGAACTGGACTACTACGAGTGCCTCAAAATCAGGCATAGGTTTTGCAGGAAAAACTAACGTATGGGCAAGAATAGCGGATGGATATTACTTTAGAGGCTTTAGTCACGATGGAAGCTTGTCCATTGATATTAGCAATATTGCAACTTATCAATACAAAAACGCTTATCTTAAGGCAAGCGGTGGCACAACTGATAAAAATGGCGTCTATGGGCTAGAATTTACGATAAATGGTAGTGCCCTTGCCAAATATCCAGCAGATGGCAAAATTACCATTTATGCAGAGTTTGGTAAGATTAATTTTTCAACTATAACAGAAGGTCAAAAGTTTGTTTACCACCAAGGAACAAGTAGTAATAACGCGGAAAGAGCTCCCACTATAGATAGAGCAAAGCACACGATTGCCCTCCAAGCGGAGGGGCAATTCGTGCAGACGAAGCCGATAATAACAATAAGCGGTACCTATGCCAATGGAGATCCTGTTCCAGATGAAACGACGTCTGTCCAATATGCCGGCACTTTTATAGGAAATGGTGCTATACATTATGGAGATGTATTTTTGGGTTCTAAACAGATAAATTTCTCCATAACACCTTTAGAAATAACGATAGCACCGGTGTTTGGTTCAAAAACGAAAGTAACAAAGACATATGATTCTTACGATACGGTCAATGCCACGCCAGTTTGGCAAGCGGTTAAAGGAACAAACTATGATTTAGAAATCAAAGCAGATAAAAATCTGGTTTACAGATACTATATATATGATACGACTAATCAGAAAATAGATCTTTCAAACCCCCAAAAAGATTGTTCAGATGCATTGTTTATTGCTGCAGATATTGGAACCAACCCCATATCGAACTATCTTATTGCGACAGCCGGCGGCAGTACGACCAGTGCTGTTTTTACATCTTATAATATTACGTATGATGTGAATGCTTATTATCAAGAAAACACTCTTACATTTTATCTAGATAAAGATCATCCGACAGGGGCAATAATACCATGTGAAACTTTAATTACGTTTAGAAGAGTAACCGAAAACGGAGATAAAGTTTATGATGGAACCCAAAACGTTAAGTCGTTTGTCGCGGTAAGCATCACCGATTTATCGGGTAATGCTATAGAGTCATGTATCGGCGTAGACTTTACTGCCACGACTGACTCAAAAGATGCTGGTAATAATTTGCCTATAACTATTACTGTCAATAAATTAACTACGACTGATACAACCAACCCTGTAACCAACTATAACGTTAATAGTAAAAATTTTAAATACTTTAACGCTGCGGGCAACGACGTTACTGATCAATATAAGGAACAATTTTTGATTAACGTAAGTCGAGCTAAGATGAGAGTAGAGTATGAGATTACCGGCGTTTCCAAAGTCTACGATAATACCGATGATTTCTTTGGTGAAGTCACGTATACTTATGCACCGGTCAACAGCGCAATCACAAATGATACGTTTGATACAGGATACGAGGGTGCGTTTAGCGTTGTAGTAGCTTATGATGATGTTATTGTTAGTGATAAAGCAAAAATAACCATAAAAATAACCCTCCAATATAATGATTTTAAAAATTATTATTGGGAGCATGGTGCCGTTCTTGATCCTGGCACAGAAGGATTTACGGCAACCTTTACCGAAACAGGCGAGATCGAAAAACGTAATATTGCGCTCACGATTGGCAATGCATCCAAAGATTATGGTACAGAGGAGCCTAATTTATATGGATTAGTATCGGCGGTCGAGGCAAATGAGTCCGCTGGCTTGTATGCCCCCGTACATACAGTTGAAGCTATTGTGGCTGCGGTTAATAGGGCAAACGGTGAAGACGCCTATAACGGCGAAGGCAATCAAATACAATATCCTATATCGTTAACGCTAAATAAAGATGCGTTTATTAGCAACTATAATATTGAAGTAACTAATGGCACCTTTACCATTAATAAGACCGCCGTTAAGTTTGGATTTAACATAACAAGCCAAACCGTTACTTATGGTTACGGTAATGAAGCTATTATTGACTTAATAAACGATTTTGATTGCATGACGTATACTTATATACCGTCGATAGGTAATAATTATAAGATTACGTACGAGGAAACGAACGTTCCCAAACTTGGTTTAGAAGACAATACGGATTGGAGCCATTATATAGCAGGCACGTATAGTTATGGCGGTAGCGATAGAGCTATTACGATTGAGAACGTAACGCATAAGAACTTTATCTTTGAGTTGGATACTGATACTACGAAGATAAGTGACTTTACTATCGAGAAAAAGACGCTCGGTTTAAACGTTAAGCCGCATTCAAAAGAATATACGGGTGCATCTATCTATCCTACTACTAATGCAGATACATTCGAGTTAAACCAAGGTGATATCGCCGTAGGCGATAACGATGCTTTGCAATCGGCAGTAAAGGTTATATACGTTTCCGATGAGCTAAACGCCAATGGACCGTCTGCTTATGGTACGTATGATATTACGGCGATACTTACCAATGACCTTTTAAACAATAACTATACTTTGAACGTTTCTAACGACCAGTTCAGCATAACGAAAAGAATGTTAACGGTAGAAGTTCTTGGCTTTGATAAGGATCGCAAAAAGGATATGGATTATAGCGGAACCGAGCCTACGTTGTATTATATAATCAAAAATTACATTGAAGACCATGAAGCTGTCGTTTATGCTAACGTAGAAGTATCCTTTACTAAAACCAACGAACTTGGCATTATTTGGCCTAACGCAGGTAACTACACGGTAGGCGTTCAAGTAAATGAAGTTGAGAATCCCAATGAGATTCTAAACAACTATACCATCCAACCCGGCGACCCCGATAGCTTAACTATCAATAAGAAAAAGCTTACCGTTACCGTAACTTACGAGAGTGAAACCGTTCAATATGGTAAAACTCCCGAAGGGACACTTATATATGAGGGCTTTGCACCCGGAGAAACGGAAGCTGTTCTTACCAAGCAACCTACCGTTAAGTATCATAGACTTGCAGTTAAAGACCCAAACAACGAGGAATCTTACATACCTAATCCCGATAGACTAGCTAATTATGAACACATCAATAATTATAATGGTTATATTAATGTGGGTACCTGGTCGTTTGTTGCGTCCGGCGGTGAAGCTGCAAACTATAACTTTAAGTATATACCCGGCAATTTGACCGTAACAAAGGCACCGCTTAACGTAAAATATAACGATTTAAGCTTAACTTACGGTGATATTTACGTTGAAGGGTTGGCAACCAGCAGTAATCAATACCGTATTACGGCTGATAATGCACAAGATTACTTCACAATCACCGGTTATGTCGTAGATGGATTTGTTCCTTCTACTCTTACCGATGAATACGAAAACCTACCCGATGGTTATGCTAACGTATTTGGTAGTATAGAGGCTGGATATTTTAAGGCCCATCCTTACGATAAGGCTGGCGATAATTATCAAGTTGGTGTGCATAAAATTACAAAAGACTACTTCGAGTTTAATTTTGTTAACTATGAAGTAAATTATATTTCTGGTGAATTAACTGTTTTGCCTGCAAGCTTAAAGCTCTCGATTAGTATTCCGCAAGGTGAAGAGCTCGAAAATGGCGAACACGCTCCGAAATATTACGGGGAAATTGTTGTTGCAGGTGAAGATCCAAGGCAAGAAGGCGACTTTGAATTTAGCCTAATAGGCGACGGTTTTGTATATGGCGAGGGCATCAATAGTTTGACCAGCTACGATACACTTGGCGTTCATGTAAGAAGCGTAAAGGGTGATTCAGAGGACGTAACTTCAACCGGCGATAGACGCTATCTTGATGCGGGAGATTATGAAGCATTAGTTACCAAAGGCCTATCTAACTGGTCTGACTATTCCTCAAATTATAACATTGCCGCGGTTATACAAGATTTCAAAATCGCTCCTAAACCTTTGACCATTGCTTACAAAGGCGGAGATACGACTGTTTATAATGGAGTGGCGCAATCCCCGGTTGACGGCATAACCGATTACAATGAAGTTTGGGGAAAACTCGACGTTTCCGGATTTGTAAACGGCATAGTCGGAGAAGAATCGTTTGCCACTTATGAAGCGTTTAAACAAATTAGCATTGCTACTCCTGTAAACGAAACAACACTTGATCCTATCGGTGACGTAAGAGTTGACGAAAATGGAAACGTTATTCCTTACTTGGTAAAGCCCACCTTGCCGAATGATGTAAGCATAAACAACTACGCTATAACTTTCGTAGCAGGTGAGTTTACCATTACGCCTAAGGATTTGAGCATTACGATTTATAGACAAGATCGCACGTATGATGCAACGGCACAATTGCCGTTAAGTAACAAGAACGTTGAGTTCCGCTTTAATGAAGAAGATTTCCGTAAACCTGCGGATAAGAACAACATTACTGCGATCCTATCACTCGTATTGCCTGATGGAGTTGAAGACGCTATTAATGCAGGTAGCTACAAGATTGTTGCTCGTCTTGACGGCGATGCTAACTATGCGCTTATAACCAACTATAATTTGGTAGTTAACGAGGCAGACTCTGATTATTACCTATATATTAATCCGCGCACGATAAAAGTTAGCTATAAAGATGTAAACGCAACTTATGGAGATATCACTAAAGATTACGACCATACTCAAAACCTTGTTTATGATAACTTGGTCGCAGGCGAAGAACCTATTGGCGTAGGTGCAGTACTTAATGCACCTCTCGCAAATGATAGGAACTACGTAAACGCAGGCACTTATACGATCACTCCGGATATTGCTAATATCGAACTCCTTTCAACCAACTACGTATTTAGCGCAGAACAATGCGTAGCCGGCAATTTGGTAATAGCCAAAAAAGCACTTCGCGTAACGGTAGAGCAAATCGGCGTTGAAGCAAGATGTACTGATGATCCATGTGATGACGTTCACCTTGAACAACTAACGCAATCAGATTTCACGTATATTTATACGGAAAGCGATTTCGCAATAGGCGAGGATGAAACTAACCTAATCGGAAAATTATACGTAACCAATATTCAACAATTGATCGACGATTATAAGAATATTGTCCAAAGACCGGCAGTACCTCCGCTTGTTGACGTCGAGGTTGAAACAGAAGATGGCAACTATGAGTTTAAGGTAACCGATGGTAGCATCATAATCGTACCGACCAAGTCCAAGTACAACTTAACATATTTGCAAGGACTTAAGGATGTCGGTAGCTTAATTACAAGCGGAAGCTTTGTTTACAATGGAAACATGAGGACCATGGAAACTTCCGATTTGGTAATTGGTGACTTGGAAGACCTTCTTGCTCCCGAAAAGATTAGAGAAAACGGAGACGGAGGTAAGTTGTCGTTAAGATTTGTTTACACAAAGACCATAGATGCAAACGGAAACGCTGTAATAGGTTCTGTACCGGTTGTAAGCATATCCGATGCAGGAACATATGCAGTAACCGGCTATTTCCAAAACGAAGATCCTGCTTATAAGAACGTAACCATTACGCTTGAAGCGACCATCGTAATTACTGCACGTCCCGTTAATTACGTGATTGATGGCGGTTTGTTAGAGCAAATCTATGGTGAGGCAGATAAGCACTTGCATGGTAAAGCTGAAGCGGTAGAAGGCGAAGAAGAAAGCGGATTGATTTTAGGTCAAGAGCTTGGCGTAAGCATTACAATCCCGACAAACGACAAAGTATATCGTCCTCTTGGTAACTATGCAATTACCGCACTTTATACCAACACCAACTATGCTGTAACATTTAAGATAAAAGATGCCAACGGCGATCTTATTAACCTCTATGACGCAGTCGAAGACGGCGTTGATGAAAACCAATACTACGTTGTAAATCCGAGACCTATTGAAATATCTTTGGGATACCAAACTCAAGTTTACAATGGAAGCGTTGCTCCCGTTATTGATAGCGCAAGCTTCCAAGACGTAGGCGCCTTCAAGATCCTTCCCGATGAAAGTGCAGATATCGTTATCAGCATCGCTCCGGAAGATCAAGTAGCACTTTACGAAGTAGGCAGTTATGATTTAGTAGCGGTAGCCCTTAACGGAAACTATGCGTTGACTATTGCATCCTATAACGTAATAGAAATCACAGCAGCACCTCTTAAGGTCGAAGCAGAAATCGCATCTCAAACCTATATTGGAACGGCTGTAGAAATTGTACTAAACGATGAAACCGTAACCGGCATTAAGTCTGGCGATGCGTTAGGCTCTAACGTAAACCTTACCTATGCTGTAGACGGCGAGGCTATCAACGTTGGCGATTACGCGGTAAGCGTTGCAGTAGATAATAATAACTACGTTGTTACCGAGTTTGTAACTAATGGATTGACCATCACCAAGCGTAGTTTAACTATTACGCTTGAAGCACAATCTTCTGATTATGATGGTAATATCGTAAAGCCCAATGGCGATAAGTATACCCAAGAAGGATTGGCTGACGGCGAGACTTTAACCGTAAGCATTAAAATGGTTGATGTCAACGGCGCAGAAATTTCAATAAGAGACGCCGGCGATTATATTCTTACAGCAAGTTATTCAGTGTCAAATGGCATCGGTAATACTACCGCAAACTACGAAGTAACGGTTGAAGACAATATCTATAAGGTTAATAGGATTGCGCCCGTATTACAAGTTAATAGATTGACCGACGATAGCTATGGTACTTATGTATATAGCGCTCTCGGCGTAGTCATCAGCACGCCCAAAAAGAAAGCAACAAGCAATAGCGCAGGCGCAATTACCTATAGTATATACGTAGACGGCGAGCAACCCGGCGAATATACTGATGGAACCACTGCGATAATAGTTAACGCAGGCGCATATAAACTTTCTGTCAAAGTTGCGGCAAGTGGCAACTATACCGAGGGAGAGCAAACAGTTGATATTTTCATTCATAAAGCCACTCCGACCATTGACTTCAGTAAAGCACTTGCAAGAGTATATACCTATGATGGTACCGTTCAAGAAATTATAGGTATCGAACATAACAACACAGATGGTGGTGACATCTTTGAAGTTACAGGCAACACCTTCCAAGACGTTCCCGCTAATGGACTTTTACCGGTAACGGCAACCCTTAAAGAAACAGCGAACTATCATGCAGCTTCGTTGACCATGAATATCACTATCAATAAAGCAACTTTTGACATGTCTGAGTATAGCTTCTCAGGAGACGTTATTAGATACGGAGAGAAGATAATTAACGGAAGCGCAAAAGGAATTCCGGATGGCATGGAAGTTGCCTATAAGCTTAATGGAGTAGACGTTCAAGATCCTGAAAATGAGTTGAAATTCAAGAACGCAGGAACTTACGTAGTTGAAGCAATCTACAACTTCAGCAGAAACAACTACTACTTACCCAACGAGCTTGTAAGTTCGATTACTATTGTAATCAATAAGGTAGATATATCTGTAACGGTTGTTAGCAAGAGCGGATACTATGGCGATAGACCGCATTATAAAGTAGAAGACGACGTTACCATTTATGGTAAAACGGAATATGATGATGAACTTGACGTAACCATCGAGCTTGAAGAGCGCGACGTTTACCCTGTAGGTACCTATCAAGTTACCGCAAAGGCTACTGCAAACGACAACTACAAACTTACAGTTATCAGCGGAACTTACACCATCGTTGAACGTAACATCACCATAGTGGCGGACAACAAGGAAGTTGAGTATGGTTTGAACGTACCGCTTACCTACAGCATCTACTATGGACACGGTGCTGAAAAGACTCAAGAAGTTGCCGGTTTGATCGGCGAGGATAAACTAAACGGAAGACTTGATCGTGTTCCCGGTACGACCGTAGGCGAATACGCTATAACCGGTGAGTTTACCAACAGCAATTACAACATTGAGATTCAAGACGGTGTATACAAGATTATTCCGAAGAACATCACCATTGTAGTTTACGATCAAGAGGGCGTATCTGCAAGTGACGTAAATCCCGGTGCATACAAAGTAGTAGGCGGTATGGTAAGAGGCGACGACCTTAAGATTAAGGTAAGTGGCGAAGTAGGTAGCGAACCCGGCACTTACGTATTGACGGCAACTTACGACGTTGAGAATAAGAACTACAACGTAAACATCCAAGAAGGAAGCTTTATCTTAAGACTCCTTGCACAAATCAACGTAAACAATGCAAGCTTACAAAAGCTTTACGACGGTACTCCTTACGTACTTGATGCGGTAGCAACATCCGGCGCACCTATCACTTATAGATTAAACGGTATTGACGTAGAAAACAGCTTTACCGAAGTAGGTCTTTACGAAGTACTTCTTACCGCTCCCGTACACGGAGATTACGCGGCACCCACGCCTTTGAGAATCACTATTGAGATTCGTCCGCAAACCTTGTCGACTGAAGTTGACGGCATGCACTTCATAATCTCCACGCCCGAAGGCTTTGGAGCATTGGACGAGTTCAGAGTAGTTAAGACGGAAGACCTTGTGCTTTCCAACGATGCTTACACCAGCCAAATCAACACGGCATACGTTATGTACATTGTTGTTGACGGCGTAGAAACCCCCGTAGAGCAATATCTCGACGGTAAGGAGTCAAAGGTTAAGGTTAAGTTGACCAACGAGCTTGTTGAGCAAGGCGCAGGCGCATGGCTTACCGACCAAAACGTAAACGCATTGAACACCTCCAACACTCTCGATGAAGACGGCTATATCGAGCTCAACGCAATCGGCGGTAGCCACGTACTACTCGTAACTGAACGCGCAAGTGCAGTACCGATCATAATCATATTGAGCGTAATCGGTGTTGTAGCGGTAATCTTGTTCTTCATGTTCTTGTTCCGCAAGAAGTACATTAACTAATAGAGGTAAATATGAAAATAAAGTGTGGCACACAGCTTTATACCTTTAGAAACAAAATCAAATCGGTCGAGGACTTCTCTGAAGTCCTCGCCGCTTGTTCAACCTATGGTTGCACTTGCGCTCAACTATCGGGCGTTAATCTTAAAGTCCCATATAGCGAACTCAAAAAGATAGGTGAAGATAACGGCATAGTTATACCGATAACGCACACCTCTTTCGATCGTATAGTTAACGATACTGAAAGAGTGGCGGAAGAGCATCTTGAGCTTGGTGCACACTCGGTTGGGCTTGGCATGATGCCCCAAAAGTATATTAAAAACCTATCGGCACTTAACGAGTTTATAGAAATCAGCAATAAGGTATCTCAAACGCTTAAGCCTTATGGCCTTACCTTTGCTTACCACAACCATAATATGGAGTTTAAAAAGATGGATGGAAAGCTTGCAATCGAGAGGCTCATGGAAGGCAATCCCGATCTCCAATTCATATTCGATACCTTCTGGTGTCGTTATGCAAAGCAAGATCCCGTTGCTTGGATTGAAAAACTAAACGGCAGGGTAAGGGATATCCATCTTAAAGATTGGAAGCCGTCTATTATAAAGTTCCCGCGTTTTCAAGACGTTGGCAAGGGCAAGCTTGATTTTGAAGCTATTTTATCGGTAGCGGAAAAGAGCGGAACGGAGTTTGCATACATCGAGCATGATTTAACATCCGATCCTCATAAGACGACTCGCGAGAGCATGGAGCATTTAAGAAAAATTTATATTAAATAAATTTATGATTATAAAAGGCATACAAAAACTAACGCTTTTAGACTATCCGCAAAAGGTAGCTTGCACTTTGTTTACGGCGGGGTGCAACTTCCGTTGCCCTTTTTGTCACAACGCTTCGTTGGTAAAGGGTGACGACGGTCCTATTTTAAGCGAGGAAGAGATTTTAAAATACCTTAAACTCCGTCAAGGAATTTTAGACGCGGTATGCATTACCGGCGGTGAGCCCACCTTACAGCCCGACCTAAAGGACTTTATTATTAAGGTAAAGGCACTTGGATATAGCGTCAAACTGGACACAAACGGCTACAAACCGGAGGTGTTAAAGGACCTTGTTAACTCCAGTTTGATTGACTACGTAGCCATGGATATCAAAAGCTCCAAAGAGGGATATGCTCGTACCGCGGGGCTACAGAATATTGATATAAGCAAAATCGAGGAGTCCGTTGACTTCTTGATGCAAGGTAACGTGGACTACGAATTCCGCACCACGGTAGTGGAAGAATTACATGATGAAAATGACTTTTTAGCCATCTCGGAGTGGCTCAAAAACGCTAAAAAATACTATTTACAAAGCTTCAAAGACTCCGGCGACATATTGGGTGGAACTTACACCCCGTGTAGTGGTGAGAAAATGGAGCATTTTCTTAAGATTTTGACTAAAAACATACCCAAAACTGAAATTAGGTAGCTCTGGATACAACAAGATATTGTGGTCAACAGGTGTCAGTTGGCAAAAATGACCACAATATATTGTAAAAAAAGCATTGACAAAACCTCTCGTCGTACACTACAATGATAATGCACGAAAAAATGATAGGAGGATTTTGCCATGTACAAAGTCGTAAACAGATCTGGTAAAGTTGTAGAGTTTGACAACGGTAAGATTATCGGAGCTATATCAAAGGCTTTCGATTCTCTTGATAAATTATATAATAGGAGCACGCTCGAGCTACTCGCGTTACGCGTAACGGCCGACTTTAATAATAAGATTAAAGACGGTGTTATTGCTGTTGAGGATATCCAAGACAGCGTTGAAACCGTACTTATTCAAGCCGGTTATGCAGACGTAGCAAAAGCATATATTCTTTATCGTAAGCAACGCGAAAAAGCACGTAACATCCAAGGAACGCTCCTCGATTACAAAAAGGTTATCGACGATTATTTGAGCGTTAGCGACTGGCGTGTTAAGGAAAACAGCACCGTTACCTATTCGGTAGGCGGACTTATCCTTTCCAACTCCGGTGCTATCACTGCTAACTATTGGCTCAGCGAAGTTTATGATGAAGAAATCGCCAACGCACACCGTAAAGCAGACATCCACATCCACGACATGTCCATGCTTACCGGTTACTGTGCAGGATGGTCTCTCCGTCAACTTATCAAAGAGGGTCTTGGTGGCGTTACCGGCAAGATAACCTCCAGCCCCGCAAAACACCTTTCCACCCTTTGCAACCAAATGGTTAACTTCCTTGGTATCATGCAAAACGAGTGGGCAGGCGCACAAGCTTTCTCCTCTTTCGACACCTATCTCGCTCCCTTTGTTAAGGCCGATAATTTGAGCTATTACGAAGTAAAGAAGTGCATTCAAAGCTTCGTTTACGGCGTAAATATTCCCTCTCGTTGGGGTACTCAAGCACCGTTTAGCAACATCACTCTCGACTGGGTTGTTCCTAATGACCTTGCAGAGCTCAATGCTATCGTCGGTGGCGTTGAAATGGACTTCAAATATAAGGATTGTAAGAAGGAAATGGATATGATAAACAAGGCGTTTATCGAAACCATGATTCAAGGTGATGCTAACGGTCGTGGCTTCCAATATCCCATCCCCACGTATTCCATTACCCGTGATTTCGACTGGTCGGAAACCGAAAACAACAAACTCTTATTCGAGATGACTGCAAAATACGGCACTCCTTACTTCAGCAACTACATCAACTCCGACATGGAGCCCAGCGACGTAAGAAGTATGTGTTGCCGTCTACGTCTTGACCTTCGTGAGCTTCGCAAAAAGAGCGGTGGCTTCTTCGGTTCGGGCGAATCTACCGGTTCTATCGGCGTTGTAACCATCAATATGCCTCGTCTTGCATATCTTGCAAAGGATGAAAGAGATTTCTACGCACGCCTTGATAAGATGATGGATATTTCCGCACGTTCCTTAAAGATGAAGAGAGAAATCATCTCTAACCTTCTCGAGAACGGTCTCTATCCTTACACCAAGCGTTATCTTGATAACCTCGATAATCACTTCTCGACCATTGGCTTGGTTGGTATGAACGAAGCTTGCTTGAACGCTAACTGGATTAGATGCAACCTCACCGAGGAAAAAGCACGTCAATTTGCAGTAAACGTTCTTAAGCACATGCGCGAAAGACTTTCCGATTACCAAGAGATGTACGGCGACCTTTATAACCTCGAAGCAACTCCTGCAGAGTCCACCAGCTATCGTCTTGCAAAGCACGACGTACAACGTTACCCCAACATCATTACCGCTGCTAAAGCAAAGGACGATACCCCGTACTATACCAACTCGTCCCACCTCCCCGTAGGATACACCGAAGACGTATTTACCGCCCTCGATTTACAAGACGAGCTCCACACCTTATACACTTCCGGTACCGTATTCCACACCTTCCTTGGCGAAAGACTTCCCAACTGGCAATCAGCTATGAATTTGGTACGTAAGATTGCTGAAAACTATCGCTTACCTTACTACTCGATGAGCCCCACTTACTCCATTTGTAAAGACCACGGCTACATCTCCGGTGAAGTTTACGAGTGTCCCGTTTGCGGTAACCCCACCGAGGTTTACTCCCGTATTACCGGTTACTATCGTCCTGTAAGAAACTGGAACGATGGTAAGAGCCAAGAGTTCAAAGATCGTAAGGTTTACAATGCAGAGCGTTATAACACTCCTCATAACATGATTGCAGATGCAGCCGTATGCGAAGCTCCCGTAGCAGTAGAAGAGGGTATCACCCTTTACACCACCGCAACCTGCCCCAACTGCAAGATGGTTAAGATGCTCCTTGATAAAGCTCACATCAGCTACAAGACCGTTGTTGCAGACGATAGCACCAAAGATTTGTTTAAGGCAAACGGAATCGTAACCGCTCCCACTCTTATTGCAAACGGAGCTAAATACGAAAACGCTTCCAACATCAAAAAGTATATCGAAGATAGCAACCGCTAATAAATACCAAACAACCTAAAAGCCCACTTTGTTAGGTCAAGTGGGCTTTTTATACGAATAAGAGGCAAAGATGATTGAAAAGTACGATTATGATATCATAGTAGTAGGCGCCGGTACCGCAGGTATGACTGCCGCTCTATACGCACTCCGCGGTGGCAAAACCGTTCTTCTTCTCGAAAAGGAAACCTTTGGTGGGCAAATATCCTTTTCCCCGCGAGTAGAGAACTTCCCTTCCATCAAGGAAATTGCCGGTAGCGAGTTTGCCGATAACCTTTTTGAGCAAGTAACTCACCACGGCGCACAAGTAGAGCTTGAAACCGTACAAAGCGTTGTTAAAGACGGAGTCGGTTTTATTGTAACAACCGACTATCGTAGTTATACTTCAAAAGCAGTTGTAATAGCTGCAGGCGTAAAGCACAGACACCTCGGCTTACCGCGTGAAGAAGAGTTTTTGGGCAAGGGTGTTTACTACTGTGCACTTTGCGACGGAGACTTTTATAGAGGCGAAGAAGTATCGTTGATAGGGGATGGTAACACTGCACTGCAATACGCATTATTGTTATCCAATATTTGCAGTAAGGTTACCGTAATTACCATGTTCGATAAATTCTTTGGTGAGCCCACATTAGTAGAGCGCCTTAAGGCACGCGATAACGTAGAGATTATACAAGGCTATCTTGCCGAGAGCTTTATCGGCGAAGATAAGTTTGAAGGAATCCTTTTCCGCGAAACCAACGGCACCAAGTCGCTTGAAGTTCGCACTAAAGCAGTATTTGTAGCAATCGGTCAAGTTCCCGATAACCATTGCTTTGAAGGCATAGTTTCTCTCGATAAGCAAGGCTTTATCATCGCAGACGAAACCACCGCCACCATTACCGACGGTGTTTATGCCGCCGGTGATTGCCGAGTCAAAAAGGTACGTCAACTTACCACTGCGGTTGCGGATGGCGCTAATGCTGCGATTGCAGCGTGCTCCTATATAGACCGCATATAACTAAACCGCATATTTTAGCGATATACTTCACAAACAAGCAAAACCCCACTCGGTCATGTACGTTCAAGTACACTCCCATCGTGGGGTTTTACGTTTGCTTGTCTATCATCTAAACTATGCGGTTTAATCCATAGCAATGATTTTAGCGATATACTTCACAAACAAGCAAAACCCCACTTGGTCACGTACGTTCAAGTACGCTCCCATCGTGGGGTTTTACGTTTGCTTGTCTATCATCTAAACTATGCGGTTTAAGCAGTTTAACAATTTTAGCGTTATACTTCACAAACAAGCAAAGCCCCACTCGGTCATGTACGCCAAGTACACTCCCGTCGTGGGGTTTTACGTTTGTTCGCCTATCATCTAAACTATGCGGTTTAATCCATAGCAATAACTTTAGCGTTATATTTCACAAATATACAAACCTCACTTCAAATGATTTTTGATATCAATTTTTATTGTTTAAAATCAGTATAGGATTATTTAAGCTTTTGACGCTTACCGTAAAGCGTTTATTTGGGGTGTAGCTTTCGCCGTCGGCGCAAAACTTAACACTCTCGTCAAGATCTACCTCCACCTTATCAAACGGAGTAAAGGTTATATTTTTACTTTCGCACGGCTTTTTGAAGCCCACAAAGAAGGCACGGAAGAAGGGGAAGAATATCTTAATCCTATTTAATAGACTATCTGCGCCCGGGGATTTTATCAGCAACAAGTGCATTTTGCCGTCGCCGTAAATCTTATTAAAATTGAACCCAAAACACCTTGGAGAATTTATTAGCATTATCAACGTAAAAGAGCCCGATTTGATTTTGCCGTCGACGTTAATTACCGCCTTAACGTCTTTCACCTTGTATTCTTTAAGTACGTTAAATAGATAGGCGAAAGCTTTGAATTTTTGTTTTTTACTTACGTCTACCGAATACCCGAGCGGAGTAAAGGTGCCGGTTGCTAAAACGTAGCTGAATAGAGCATCGCCTACGCTCCCCACCTTTTTTAAGGTGGACTCCCCCTTTTTGTTAAAGTGATAAACTTCGTTGAGCGTTCCGCAGGGGACGTAGTACAGTGTGGTAGGGGATGGTATATTTGCATTTATTACGTGGTGCAAAGTACCGTCGCCACCACAAACCGCAACACCGTCAAAGCCCATTACGTTCATGGCTTCCAAGTCGTCCGGAATATATCTAACCACCGTTTCTTTATAGCTTGCACCAAACTTGTCTTTAAGAGCTTGTACGTCCAAACCCTTAAACCCTCCAGAAAGTTTATTTACTACGATAAGACACTTGTTGTTCATACGATATATAGTATTCCGCATTAATAAAAAACTACACAAAATTATATTCCATCCATTTTGGCTTTGCAGGCAAAAAATCAGTAAATATGTAAAATTCGGTATCCGCATTTGGTATAAGGGGCACCTAAAGTCTTATTATTAACCATGATAAACTATATATTTTGTGCGAGCGTGCGCGCAAACGTGGGTATTGACAACCGTTGTCTACCATAGTAAAATAAATATTATTTATTTTAGGCTATAGCCTAAAGGAGTGGAGTATGGCAAAGAGAAAATCTTTTATTTGTGTTGCCGTAGTGCTCTTGGTACTTGCATTTACCATGGGCGCGCTATCCTTTAACGCAGGTAAACCCTCCGTTGCGGCAGCAGAGCAATTTGTAAAAAGCGATGAAATCGTTTTTGCTCACCTTACCGATATGCACTATTTCCCCATAAGTTATGCGTATGACGGGGCAGGCGAAAACGAATTTTCCGATAGAGTTAGGACCAGCTTAAAACTTACCGTTGAAAGCGCTTCCTACAACATGGCAACGTTGGATCAAGTCGTTGAGCAAATGCCCGATTACTTGGTTATCACTGGTGACCAAACTACCGATGGTGAAATTCAAGGACACGTAGAATTAAGTAACCTTTTACGTCAAACGCAAAACAAGATTCGCGCTAAAGGTAAGCCCGATTTCCAAATCTTTGTTGTAATGGGCAACCACGATATGTATAACGAAGAAGCATTCTGTTATAACGTCGACGGCTCCGAATTCCTCACGCCCAACACTACTCGTGCTGATATCGTTAAGATTTATTCATCCTTGGGTTATCCCGATTTAACCGATGCCGAAATCGAAGAATATTATAACAGCAAACAATATATAATCGCAGACGACTGTCCTTACGATGAGTCCGAAGTAACTGGCACCACTTCAAAAGGTGTTAAATACGTTAATAGTACTACCTCCTCAAGCACAACTATCGAGTATGCATTTGATGCAAACGGACAACGTGCTAAATTGGAAAACGGCACTATCGCCGATTACGATCAAGGTGATATCACCTACGTTGCTAACGTTTTGAAAAACTACGTAGTTATCGGTCTTGACGACGAAGTTTCCACTACTGAAACTCAACACCATCTTGGCGGAATCTTATATCAAGCAACCATGGATTGGCTACTTGCCAAAAAGGCAGAAGGTGACTTTAATGGCAAAAAGATAGTTTCTCTTTCGCACCACAACATTTTGCCCCACTTTGATGGACAAGATAGTCTTTTGAAAGACTTTACCTTCTATAACACCTTTACGACTGCGGACTTCCTTGCAGACCTTGGTTCCAGATATCATTTTAGCGGACACATGCACGCTAACGATATCGAGTCGCGCGTATCGTTGAACGGCAACCTTATCACCGATACTCAAACGGCATCTTCATCTGGTTATAACGGTGGTATTAGATATGCTCGTATCGAAAGCGGTATGGTAGGTGACAAGTATGCAGAGAACTACGTAACTCATATCATGAAGACGGAAAAGGTTGACATTACCAACATCGTAGAACTTGGTTTTGTTGACGATGAATACTATGCAATGTACGACCTTAAGCAATTCATTAAGGTTGAAGGCGGTAGAACTTATATCACCAATCCTGCAGATTATGCAGTTAATAAACTCTTCACTTTTATTGTAGACAGCTTGGTAGGGCAATACGTTAACGTAGAGTTTATCGGCGGTCTCGGCGACATGCTTGCAGGCATCCTCCCTGACAGCATGAGTGGCTTTGCTACCTATATTTCTCCCGTTGCAAACAACTTGATCCGTCACATCGAAGAAGTTGTTTTGGACGATTACGTTTACACCGGCGATAAGGCGGAATTCAAGACCAACGCTCGTGGTGCAAAACTTTGCGGATACGCCGACGATCTTGTAAACAGAGTTCTCAATATGGAAGTTAACAGCGAAGGTCTTGGATTATTCGACTTTGTAATCGAAGGATATCTCGACCACATCGGTGGTAGAGACGTTGCTTACGCTGATTTGAGCGAGGGCAAGAAGGAAGCCTTAAAGCTCTTCCAAGACGGCACCAACGTTAAGAAGCTCCTCAACATTTTACTTGATGAACAAACCGGTTTACTCCGTATCGTAAGAGGCATCCTCGAGCCTATGGATTTAGCATATGGTATGCCTGATGCCGACGTTAATTCTCTTGCTACGCTATTGAGCTTGTTCGTAGGCGAAGTTGATTTACACAACTTTAAGCTTGACGACGTCGTAGAGCCTGTACTCGGACTCGTAGGTCCGCTACTTGGATTCGAATTGGATTTAGGCGGTAAAGGTCTTGGCGGATTTATCGATAACTTAATCGAAAGTTACATTACCGAAAGCTTATACACCAGCCTTGGCGAAATCGCTGCAGGCATCGTACATAGCTTTGTAGTTGACGAGACCGCAGCTCTCGAAAACAGCTTTAGCGGATACACCCTCTATAAGTCTGATGCACGTTTAGCCGCAAGCTACGTTGAAGGACAAATCGACAATACCCCGACCAAAGAACGCGGTATGCTCCCGGGACAATTAACCGTCACCTTCGGCGAAGATCCCACCACCGACAAGAACTTTGTTTGGTTTACCGACAAAGCTATTACCGGCACCGAAATCCAATATTCCGTAGGCGAAAGCTTTGATTTAGCTTCAGCTAAAACGGTAAAAGGCGACTTTAATAAATACGTAACCACCACTGCAAATATCGACCTTGGTATTTTTGCAACCTTGATGCACATTGTTGTTGGCAGACACAGTGTAAACCTCACCGATTTAGAGCCCGGCACCACTTATTCTTATAGAGTAGGTAGTCTTGAAGACAACTATTGGAGTGACGTTTACACCTTTACTACCGCTCCCGATGATAACCAACCCTTTGAAATTTTGCTTATCAGCGATATTCAAGGATCTTCCTCCAAGCCTTACGTAACCGCAGAAGCTATTATGGCTAACGTCGAAAGCGTATTCGCTAACGGATACGACTTCGTAATCAACTGTGGTGACGTTACCGACAACACCCGTAACTGGGTACAATGGGAGTATTACCTTGCAGGCGGTCTCCAAGATTATTGGGCAAATACCACTAACGTTATTGCGGTAGGTAACCACGATATCTATTCTTATGAACTCCCTGATGAAGAGGACCTCGCATACGAATACGAGTGGTTAGATAAAGACGCTATCGCAAGCGACTATAACTACCTTCTCATGCACTTTGCATTGAGCTATCCCGAGCAAGACGATAGAACCGGTGCTTACTATAGCTTCGATTACTCCGGCGTACACTTTACAGTACTCAACACCAACAACCTCAATGCTGACGGCGAATTGAGCGATGCACAAGTAGAGTGGTTGATCAACGACCTTAACTCCACAGACAAAGCGTTTAAAGTAGTTATGATGCACAAGAGCATCTACTCCGCAGGTTCTCACACCGTTGATACCGACGTAGTAGCAATGAGAAAGCAACTCACCAAGCTCTTTGCTGAAAACGGCGTTTCCTTGGTACTTGCAGGTCACGATCACACCTATAGCGAAAGCTACTACATCGATGCAGAAGGCAACGTAGTTGAAAACGAACTCACCGGCAAATCGGAAATCGGCAATGGTGAAGGCGTTCTTTACATCACCCTCGGAACCTTTGGTGACAAGTTCTATAACTTCGTTGGCAACGAGGACGTACCTCTTGAGTACGGCGAAGATTTGCACGATCCCATGCTTGCTAACCCCACCTTCGGTAAGCTTGTTTACGACGGCGAAAAACTATACTATATCGGTTACGAGTACGACCTTGAAACCGGTAAGATCGTTGAAATTCGTGGTGGCATGGATCTCTGGCAACAAGTAGCAATCGCAGGCGGAATCGCAGTAGTTACCGCAACCCTTTGTATCGTGCTTGCAAAGCTTGGCAAGGGTAAAAAGAAATAATGTATAACGTAGTTATCCCCGAGATGCGCGACGTTAAGCGCATCCTCGGGGAAAGAGAACGCTCCTCACATAAGGGGAACTTTGGATACGTAGGACTCGTAGGCGGATGTGATCGATATTCGGGCGCTGTTAAGCTTGCGAGTCTTTCTTTATGAAAGCGGTTGCTTTCGGTATGGGTTTAGGCATGGGATGGCTATGCCAACGTGACTTTTAACACTAATAGTGGCAACAATGGTGTATTTGGAAGTATGTTTACTTTTGAAGAGACGTGATAAATGGTGGTCAATATGGTAAAGCAACGTTGGGATTATGAAAAAGTTGTTTCTTTGGGCTTGATGATCGTGGCAAGCTTAATTATAGGAGCAGTAGATTATGCGTGGGCGAGTATAAACATAGTTGGAGGCGTACCTTCAGCAGAACAATACGTCGTCTTCAAAGCGAGTAATCCACTCCTGATAATTGTGTTAATTTGCGTTTCAGCAAATGAAAATGGAAAAAGCTCAAAAACGATATATCATGAGTTAATAAAATATTTTGTGTTGTGCACATTATATATTCTATTGAGCTACGTATCATGCATTACTTTAACTGTAGTTTTTAAAAACGTAGATGTTTATATATCGTGGGAGATGGTTTACTCGGTTATAATTGCTACGATTTTTGTAATCGCAACAAGTGGTTGTTTAGCCTTTGCGCTTTACTTTTTTATCAAATCTAAAGCAGTGACAATTATAATTCCGCTTGTATTATATATAGCACTGTTAGCAATAGGAGAGAGCGTACGAACGGTTGAAATCGGCGTATTTATATGGTTTTTGCCATATGAAGTTTTAACACAAATGCTGTACCATATACAATCTATAATGGTTATTGCAGCATATATAGCAATGGTAATATGCCCCATCATACTACTTTTAGGTTTGATGTCTTTAAAAAAGAGTCACAAAAACAATAAAAAACATATATAAGCTGTTAGAGGTAAAAATGTATAACGCAATTATTCCCGAGATGCGCGACGTTAAGCGCATCCTCGGGGAAAGAGAACGCTCCTCACATAAGGGGAACTTTGGATACGTAGGGCTCGTAGGCGGATGTGTTCGATATTCGGGCGCTGTTAAGCTTGCGAGTCTTTCTTTATGTGCAATGCGCTCCGGTGCAGGCGTTGCACGAGTTATAGTACCTCAATCTATAGTAGGTGCAGTAAGTGCTTTGACGGTTGTGCAAACGGTATTTCCTCTACCGGATAAAGAGGGCTATATAGCATATAACAAAGATGCCTATCGCGAGGCGATAGGCGGTTTAAAAGCGGTTGCTTTCGGTATGGGTTTAGGCTTGGGTGGCGATAATTTAGAGTACCTTAAATCCTTGCTTCAGGAGCCCATAACTTTAATAATTGATGCAGACGGGTTGAATACGCTCGCGCAGAACCTCGAGCTTTTAAGTGATAAAAAGGCAGGTGTTTTAATAACCCCTCACGTCAAGGAATTTGCTCGTTTATCGGGGCTTACCGTTGATGAGGTTTTAGCTAACCCGATTGCTAACGCGGTTGACTTTGCCAATCGTTACGGAGTAGTGGTTTTACTAAAGGGGGCCGATACCGTCATAACCGACGGCAACAAAGTTTACGTTAACGTCCGTGGTACGGTAGGTATGGCAACTGCCGGTAGCGGTGACGTATTGAGTGGAATTTTAGTAGGGCTTGCAGGCTATATCGACAATCTTTTAGAAATAGGTATTGCCGGGGCTTACGTTAACGGTCTTGCAGGGGAAACAGCCCTTGCCAACAATAACAATAACGCTATAAGTATGATCGCAACCGACACGGCGGAAGCGGTAAAAGAAGCGATTAGTACGATTTTAAATAAAAAGTAAAGGCAAATAGCTAAAATCAATATAGGTTGACACGCGCGCGTATGTATGATATATTTAAAATAGCGCGCGTTTGTATGTGCGCGAGGGGGAATCGCTATTTTGAACGTTCTGCTACCCGAAAAATCAATCCATTTGGAGGAGATATGTTAAAGATAGACCATTTATGTAAAAAGTACATCAATAGCGACGTTTACGCCGTCAAAGATTTAACTTTAGAAGTTAAACCGGGCGAAATGTTCGGCTTCCTTGGACTAAACGGTGCTGGTAAATCCACCACCATCAAGTGCATTACCGGCATTTATCCTTACGACAGCGGTACAATTGAGATCGACGGACACGACATCAAAAAGGATAGCCTTAATGCAAAGTTGAGCATGGGATATGTACCGGATAACCACTCGGTATATGAAAAACTCACCGGCCGTGAGTACGTCAACCACGTAGCAGACCTTTACTACGTAGACAAGGCGGACCGTCAAGCTCGCATCGAGGAGTTTGCCGAAAAATTCCGTTTAAGTTTTGCTCTCGACCGTCAAATCAAGGGTTATTCCCACGGTATGAAGCAAAAGATTTGTATTATTGCAGCGCTCATACATAAACCCAAGCTTTGGATTTTGGACGAGCCTCTCATGGGCCTCGATCCCCAATCTATAAACGATATTATCTTGGAAATGAAAGCTCACTGCGCTCAAGGCAATACCGTATTCTTCTCCTCCCACAATATAGATATGGTTGCAAAGCTTTGCGATAGAGTAGCAATACTCCGCAAAGGTCAACTCTGTGAAGTTATCGATCTTCACGTAGAGGAAAATAAAGCTACATTGGAAGAAAAATTCCTTGCTTACACCGCCGAAAACGTTCAAGCGGTAGCAGTCAAGAAAGGTCGCAAGGCAAGAAAAGAAGCTAAAAAGGCTCAAAAAGCAGCTAAATCCGCTCCCGTAACCGAAGCGGTAGTCGCTCCTATACAAGAAAGCCCTGCACCTAAAAAGGATGAAATCAGAATAGTTTCTCGCCGTAAGGCAAACAAAGTGCCCAATCCGCCGAGATTCCATATGTTAAGGGAGGGTAAATAATGAGGGACGTTCACTCCAACCACGCGGTAAAAGCCTTGGTTAAGTTGGAGCTAAACTCCCGCTTTGCCGACGTAAGACTTAACACCGTAGGAGGGGTACTCAAAGCCTTGTTCGGGCTGATTGCGATAGCGGCTATCTACTATTTGTACGTTACTATTGCCGAGAGTATCATTTTGAGCTTCTACGTTTATAACCGCGAAAGTTTATTTCTAAAGCTCGCCATGAGCATAATCGGCTACGTTTTTGCTATAGCCGGTATAAGCAGTATAGTAAAGAGTTTGTTCTTCTCGGGCGATAACGAGTTACTCGTTCGCTTCCCCGTCAAGGTTATGGACGTATTTACTTCCAAAGTATTGGTACAGGGCGTATTCACTTTTGTATATATTACCGCAATACTTTTACCGCTTATGATAGTTTACGGCAGAGTAACCAAAGCTCCCGTTAGCTTTTACGGCATGATTCCTGTTGGAATTATACTTACGTGGCTTACCGTATTCGGGGTATCGATACTCTTTGCAATACCCTTTATGCGCATCAAGACCTTGGTGAAAGATAAATATATCTTAACACTTATCTTCTCTACCGTAGTAATTGCGGCGCTTTTTGCCATCTATATGATAGTGGTCAAAGAGCTAATGAAGTTTATGCAAACCAAGGGCGTTTCCTTCTTCTCCGACGGTATGATGGGCGGTATATTTACTGCAAGTAAATACTTCTATCCCTTTGCACAAATATCCGAGCTTATGGAGTTCGATAACCTAATTCTTTCCGCACCCATCGCTATATGCGTGCCCGTTTTGATTGCCGTTATCGACTTCTTAATGGTTAAAAAATATTACCTTAAGATAATGCTCCGCAATTTGGAAATCGAAGGATCCTCTTTCTCAAAGGTAAGCAACGACGTCGTTCGTCCCCACTTCGGTAGCCTTTTGAAGAAAGATTTCTTGGAAATCTTCCGTTCCTTCAACTACTCCTTCCAATACCTTGCTATGAGTCTTTCCGCACCGATTATGGCTTATTTCAGTACCGATCTTGCAGTAACTATCGGTCAAGATAAAATCGGTGCAGTTGTAGCTCCCGCACTTGCAATAATGGTTATATTGTTGTTCGTATCGATACTCGTATCATTTGCGGCAACCACCGTTTCGCGCGAAGGCGATACCTTCTATATGACAAAGCTCTCGCCCGTACCGTATAACCTACAGATACTTGCAAAGTTCACGTTATATATGATTGTTTCGGGTAGCATAGTAATTTTGAGTTGCCTTGCAATATTCTTGGGCGGATTCGTAGACGTAAAGACCTTCTTTATCGTGCTTGCTATCTGCTTGATGTTTGCAGTAGGCGAAACTTGTATGGCAATAAAGATCGATCTTACCAAACCGCGCTTCCCCGTAGGCGAGGGCAAGGAAATGACCGGTGGCTCCGTCAACGTATTCGCGAGCCTGCTTATCGGATTGATTTTAGCAGTAGTAGGCGGTATTTGGGCAATAGCGGGCGGATATATTTTCGGCGCGGAATTTGCCTTCTTGATACTCCTTGCCGTAGCTTTTGTGTACTGCTTGGGCAGTTGCTTATGGTGCTTCATAGGCCTAAAGAAAGCTTACGCCAAGATTTCACCGGCAAGATAGGAGGTAGAATATATGAAAAAGATATTAATCGGATTATTGATTTGCATACCTCTTATTATAGTTTTTGCCATCAACGTATCGGGCGATATTATTGCCGATAACGCCGATATAACCATTGAAAGCATCGAGCTATACCATGAGGGAAATCCCATACTCGATACTATCGACATCGATATTAACGACTATCGCGATAGAGCCTATCGTATCGAAGCTGTAACCTATCCGGCTATAGCCAAAAAGGAACTTAAATGGTATTCAAGCGATATGGGTATAGCAAACGTCGATAAGACGACGGGCGACGTAACCTTTACCGGCAAAGCGTTCGGCGAAGTAAAAATCTTCTGCGAATCGGTCAATAATAATACCATCAGAGCGGTTGCTGAATTCTACGTAAGCGGTAGCGAAGTTTATTCTCTCCAAATCGTAATTAACGGCGAAAGCGAGTATCGTAGCAATTTGAACATGAATCTTGGCGATACTTTGTATCTCAACAAAATCGTTCAACCGGCACCCGCTATCCGCGAGAAGAAGACCATTTGGGAATCATCCAACCCCTCGGTTGCAACCATCGATGCAACCGGTATCGTAAGAGCGATTTCGGCAGGAACTACCAAGATAAAGGCCACCGTTTACGAGCCGGCAAACGACGAATACATTTCATCGGAAGTCGATTTAACAGTTAACGTTGGTAATAATATACTTAAAAAAAGTCGTTTGGTAATAACTACCGATACGGTAAACCTCCAAAACTACGCGCTTACTTCGGACTTTACTCTCATCGACGTAGTTGGCGAGGCAACGGTCGACGGCACCAACCTTACCTATACCGGCACCGAAGCAGGCGAGGTAACTTTAAGGGCAACCAAGGGAAATAGGACGGAAAATCTTACCGTTCGTTTCACAAAAGGTGCTTACGAACTTACCTATCAAAACCTTGACGTATTACAAAACACCGTATGGGAACAGGGAGCTTTCGTCAACAAGGGCGTATACGAATACTCATTGGTAGCTGTAATTGCTAACGACGACTACGTAGGCGATCCGTTGGTAAACGTAAACTACGTCATAAGCGACGCATCAAGCCTTGTCCGTGATAACGAAACCGGTTTATTGTTTGGACAAAACGGCAACTCCTCAACGGTAACCATTACTGCAACGGCAGAAGGATTTGCTCCTGCAGTAATAGAAGTTGAGGTTAAAACTCCCCTTGAGCGCGTCAATATTACTATCGACAACGACGAGGATAACCGCGGTGTAGAAGGAACTCGCGTTTGGGGTAATAAGTTTGCGGTTAAGATGGAAAACCTTCCCGCAGAATATGATATTTCCAAGGTAGTTCGTCCTACGGTAGATTTTGCATACGGTTACGTCAACACCTATCAATTTAGCATTGCAAGTTACTCGCCCTCTAACGCAGACCTTACCTTTGATTACTACACAACCAACGAGGAGTACGCAACCGTTGATGAAAACGGTGTTATAACCTTCCACGAGGCAGCAATAGGCAATCAAGTAGGCGTTTATATGGTCGCTCGTTACGGCTTTGGTGCAGGCGCAGCTCGCGACGGATACGTATTTAACGTAGTAGACGGTATCAACCTTGGTTGGAACGTAGCAGAGGACGACGACTCGGTAAACCTCGAAAAGATTACCGCAGACCACTCCCTTATCAACTTTGAGCTTGCTATGGAGTTCGCATACTTTATGGAAGGCTGGTATTGGCAGTACGACAGACCGGAAAACTGTGTTGACGGTAAGCAACTCAAGAAGGAAAACATTATCCTACAAAACGATATTTATTACCACCCCGACCATTGGGAACCCTATGCATTGACCTCTATTTATGGCAACGGATTCAAGATTGACGGCAGATTTAAAGTTGTCGATAACGAATCGTTCATACTGAAGATGAACCGTACTTTAGGTGGGGATATAGTATTCCAAAACGTAATCCTCAACAGCGCAACCCCTCCGAGTGATGGTAGCGACTGGGCAGGCTTACAAGAGAAGGGCGGTTATATCGCAGGTATCGGCAACCACTTCTGGGAAGATATGGAGTACGATTACTTTGGTTACTGCGGATGCGGTAACGCTTGTACCGATTGGGCGGCGTGCCCCAATTGGATCGACAGAACTTGGGAAAAAGACTATGAGCTTGATGCCGAAGGCAACACCAAGATTCGTGATACCAACGTACTTTTCAAATATTGCCAAATACAAAACACCTTTAACTCTATAGTAGTAAAACGCGGTAACGTTACCGTTGACGGATGCATATTCCGTAATACGGTATCTGCTGCAATCATGTACAATCCGCAATACACCAACACCGAGCTTGCCAACATTACAAACGATGCTCCGGCACAAAAGTTCAATAATCCCTGTACTTTGACCGTTAATAACTGTATCTTTGCAAACTCCCTTGCTCCGGCAATTATGTTTACGCCTCCCTTCTTGACGGGTAACGTACAAAACCCCGCGCTCATGGGACTAAAGATCACCGGTCAAAACTACATCTATAACTGGAAGAAAATTAAGGATATTAACCTTGCTATTTTAGAGCCCTCCACCTTACCCGGCGGTATGGCAGATGCAGTTAATAAGGACATTAACGCAATGTTCAAAAAGGTCCTCGAAAGGGAGGAATTCGACGACATGAAGGTCAAGAACCGTGAAACCGGTTCCGCTCGTAACGAGGACTACATCAACCTTTCGATATGCGTACTTGGACTTTGGTTTGATGCAGAAACCGTACCGATTGAATACGATAACACGTTGTGGCGCGATAGCTATACGGACGTAAGTGATCTTGGCGGAATAGTTGCGCTATTTGCAACTTACGACATAAGGCTACTTATGAACTACTCGGATAACGAAGAGTTCAATACGATGCCCGATGAGAAGTACGACACCGCTGCAGACGAAGACGGCAATCCCATTTGGATGAAGAGATTGCGCGGAGAAGTATAGTATGAGAACGGACTGTGGTAAAACGCGGTCCGTTTTTATTATAAAAGGTATTAGGTAGCCTTAATTAGCCTTAAGGAAGCCTAAACAAAGTAAAGGAGGTTAAGATGGAAAACGAAACCGTCGCAACAAGCGAAGTTTTGCAAGAGGGTAGAGCGCTTAAAACCTATACCATCAAAGAGCGTAATTTATATTTGCTCGGCATGGTCGGACAAAATATAATTTACAACGTTATAGGTGCTGCTCTTGCATACTATTTGCAGTTTACGCTACTTATACCCGCGATTGCAGTTAGTGCAATCATGGCGGTAGCGAGGGTATGGGATGCGTTGAACGACCCGATGATGGGTACTATCGTAGATAGAACGCGTACCAAATGGGGTAAGTGCCGTCCATATCTTCTTTACGTACCGATGCCCATCATGATTATAACCATTTTGTGCTTTGTAAACTTCGGATTCTACGATGCAAGCGAGGGGGCTAACGTTGCTCTTAACGTAATAATCGTAGCATGGGCTGCGTTTACTTATATCCTCTGGGGTATGACCTACACTGTAGGCGACATACCGCTTTGGGGCGTAACGGCGCTTATGACTGAAGATGAAAAGGACCGCAATAAGCTACTTTCCCTTGCTCGTATAGCAGGTGGTATAGGGGCAGGTATCACCATGCTTGCAGTACAACCGTTAGCTCTTGCTATAGGCGGTATGATTACCGAAAAAATCGGCGTCAATTTGGCTGGATCCTTGGAAGCGTGGGAAGCGCTTAAGCAAAGTAGCGTAATGAATAGCGAGATCTTTGCAACGCAACTGGCACAAGGCGTTCCGTACGATCAATTAACCAAGTACCTTGAAGTTGATCCCACCCTTGCAGAGGCAACTCGCCAAGGCGAAAGATGGGGATTTTTGATTGCCGCGGTAATCTTCTCGGTTATCGGCGGTGCGTTATTCCAACTTTGCGGACCCTCCATTAAAGAGAGAGTTGCTCCCAGCGAGGAAAAGCACTCCCTCAAAGAAAACTTCCAACTCATGTGGAAGAATAAGCCCTTCCGCCAAATTCTACTTTCCGGCATACTCGGTAGCCCCAAGCAACTTTTATCTCTTGCCGCGATGCCTCTTATTACCTACTACTTTGCATCCAAAGATGCATTTATGGCGCTTGTATATATGGCGCTACTTGGCGGAGGTATGTTCGTAGGTATGTTCGTCGCGATGGCTCTTTGTCCCAAACTACTTACCAAGTTTAGCAAAAAGGATTTGTATAACTACTCCAATTTAATAAGTGTAATACCTTTCTTGCTTATTTACTTTGCATATTTGATCGATCCGCGTGGCTTAATCGCTTGGTACTGGATAGCAATATTCTTCGTACTATTCCTTTTCGCGGGAGCGGCAACCGGTATCACCGGCGTTTTACAGTCGTACATGATAGCCGACTGTATCGACTACGAGGAGTACCATAACGGTATACGGCCGGACGGTGCTTTCTTTGCCGGTCAAACCTTTATCGCCAAGCTTACCGCAGGTATTGCAACCATTTTGAGCGGTATCTTCTACGCCATTTATGGATTTAGTGATGCCGCAGTTGATAAGGTAAATAACTATATTTCCGCAGGCCTTATCCCCCGCGAAATCAACGAGTTCGATCCTTATATGCGCGTGCTATTCGTTATCGTATCCATACCTCCGGCGATCGGTTGTATCTTGAGCGTCATCCCCACGTGGAAGTATTGCCTCGACGATAAAGAGCACGAAAGAATTTTGAACGAACTAAATCTCCGTCGTGCAAAACTCGATCAATAGTAATTAAAAAATTAAGGCTAACGATAATCGTTAGCCTTTTTTTATTGCAAAAAAAGATGAGCATTTTGTTCTTGACAACGCAAAAGCGTAGTGCTAATATTTAATTAACAATTTAGAGCTAGGGGTGATAGCGAGTCGGCTATCTGAGATTACACCCTTTGAACTTGACCGAGTTTATACTCGCGTAAGAAAGCCTGTATTTTAGGAATAAGCTTACCTCAAGTAATCTCTCTTGAGGTATTTTTATTTCAAAAGGCTCCTAGCGAAGGAGAAAAAATGTTTACCGAACCTTTTGCAACTTTATCTATTTTTGATAAAACAGCGACCATAGCGCTATATCTTACGATAGCAGTACTGCTTTTAGTCGCGTTGTTTACTCTGTTAGTTAAGAAGTTAAAGCCCGAAAACCTTAAGACCTATGCGATTGCGGCAACCGGCTTCGTAATAGGGTATGGGGTCGCTTTGCTTGCAATACTTTTATATCTAAAGCTCGATGAATATATTGCCGATGGATATATCGATTACCTTACCTTTATACCCGTTGTTGCGCTTGTTGGCATAGTTATAATACTATCTGCAATCGGCGCCGTTTTGGGCTTTACCAAAAAGGAAAAGCTACCTCTATTTACAAAGATTTCCTTTTGCATAGTAGGGGTGGGATTACTCGCTTTGCTCGTTGCGTATATGGTAAAGACCTATGTAGATCAACCCGATATCAACGTTACGAACGAGGTGCTTTTATATCTGTTTACCGCAGTGCTTATAGCCGCCCTTGCAGTTATAGCTTTAGTCGTTGGTAAGAAACGCGAGGTTAACCATACACGTTCGATAGTCTATGCATCGGTATCTATCGCAATGAGCTTTGCACTATCCTATATCCGCTTTTTAGAGTTACCGCAAGGTGGCTCCATAACCTTTGCATCCCTTGTTCCGCTTATGGTATATTCCTATATGTTTGGGATACGTAAAGGCGTTGTTGCGGGTGTCATATACGGCTTTTTGCAATTCATACAAGCACCGTGGTTTTATCACCCAATACAATTTTTGCTCGACTATCCCATTGCCTTTGCAGCAATTGGCGTCACCGGATTATTAAAAGAAAAGGGTGTTTTTGAAAACAAAAAACCGCTCCAATTTGCGCTCGGCGCAATAGTCGCGGTCGTTATAAGATATCTATCTCACGTTGTTAGCGGTATCTTTGTATTCGGCTCCGGCGATCCGAGTTACGGCGCCGTTGCTTGGAGCTTCCTCTATAACGCCTTCACCTTTGCCGATCTTGCGGTAGCGCTCGTTGCCGGTTGTGCGTTGTTTGCTTCAAAAACCTTCGTTCGCCTTATAGAGAACGTAAAATAACCATACACGCGCCTTTAGCCACCTCGATTTTTATAACGTCATCGGTTGCGACGTTGCTTATGCCGAGTGAGGAGTAAGGCTCGATGGTTATATCTTTAAGAGGGTAGTATAGCCCAAATGAACTATTAAAACTGCAAGCTCCGCCGTGTGGTAAAAGGGACACGGTGGAGTTTTTGTTTACGCTGTATTCGCCACTTCCGTTTAGGTAATAAATAACGTAATCCTTGCTTACTATTTTGGCTTTGAGGCCGATTTTATCGGCGCAAGCAAGTAGGTTGAGATTACCTAAAACGTGTTCGATCTTACCGCCAAGCGCTCCGTAGATAGTAACGGAACTTCCTCCGATTGACTTTATATACTCAAGGGATAGTTCGCCGTCGGTAGCATCCTTTTCGACGGGGTGGGTAATTACGGTAACCTCGTCCGGTTTATAGCCTAAAGTGTCAAGATCGCCTATTACGGCAAGGGGCTTTTTATCACCCAATAAACGATAGCCACCGTCGGCAGCTATTATTTTTTCTTCTATAATCTCTACGTCAAGAGTAGGAGCGTTTAATATCAGCGCAAAATCAGTCATTTTTACGGAAGGTCAAGGAAGTATCGCTCATGCTTTCTACTATTGCCATCGATGCAATTTTATAGCCGTCGGCACGCAAGGATTTTCCACCTTCTTGGAAGCCCTTTTCGATAGCAATACCTGCGCCGGCAACCTTTGCACCGGCATCTTCAACAAGCTTGATGAGTCCGCGTAATGCACATCCGTTTGCCAAAAAGTCGTCGATAAGAAGCACTACGTCGTTAGAGTTCAAATAGCTTTTAGATACGATTATAGTATAGTCGCGATTGTGGGTATAGGAGTGTACGGGTACGCTATAGACGTCACCGACTACGTTAGAGGTTTTATGCTTTTTGGCAAAAACCATCGGGACGTTAAATCTATCTGCTACCATCGTTGCAATGGCGATACCCGATGCTTCTACGGTAAGTATTTTGGTTACTCCGTCGTTTGCAAAAACGCTATAAAGCTCGTCAGCCATAGCTCTAAGAAGCTTCACGTCGATTTGATGATTCAAAAAGCTATCAACCTTTAGTACGTGTCCCGGTAAAACCTTACCGCGCTCTAAAATCATATCTTCAAGTAATTTCATAATACCCTCGCTTGTTCTTTGGTAATCATTATACTCCATTTTATGGGACACCGTCAACGAACTTTACCGTTAATTAAAAGGAGTGTCTAAAAAATCCTTAAAGGCAAATACTTAATAAAAACGAGGTGAGAAATGAGTACCAATCAAAAAATAATGCGATACGTAGTAGCTCCGATACTACTTGTTGCGTTGGTGGCGGGTGTGCTTTTAGCATTGAACGCCTTTGAGTTCAAAGAGGTGGAAGCGGAAGCTGCAAGCGTTCTTAAAAAAGGCTCCTCCGGAAGTCTTGTCAAAACCTTGCAGACAAAGCTAAAGCGATGGGGTTATTATACCGGCTCGGTGGACGGCATATACGGCTCGAGAACGGTAACGGCGGTAAAGTATTTCCAACGCAGTAACGGTCTAACGGTGGACGGAGTGGTCGGGCAAAAAACGGCTCAAGCGCTTGGGATGAGCTTGAGTAGCGGTAGTTCGGGAGGAGGCTCGTATTCCTCCGCCGACTTAAGCCTACTTGCAAGGGTGGTTTATTCAGAAGCAAGAGGGGAGCCGTATACCGGTCAGGTAGCGGTGGCGGCGGTTGTATTAAACAGAGTAAAAAGCTCCAGCTTCCCCAACACCATATCCGGCGTAGTTTATCAACCGTGGGCGTTTACTGCGGTCAACGACGGGCAAATAAATTTGACGCCCAACGATCGAGCTTGGCAAGCGGCGCGAGATGCGCTTAACGGGTGGGATCCTACCTATGGATGCTTGTACTACTATAACCCCAAGACGGCAACCAACTCATGGATACGCCAAAAGAAGGTGCATCTGGCTATTGGCTCGCACGTATTTTGCCTATAAGGAGGAGTTATGAAAATCGATCCTAAAATATATAAAATTCTTGCGATAATATTGATTATGTTATTGGTTGCAGGTCTTGCGACTACGCTCGGCATCCTTGTTAACAAGGAGCAAAAGCACCGCGTACAAATGGGGGCTGTTTACGATGAAGCATACTATGCTTGCTTGGACGGGTTGGGCGACCTTGAAAACAAGTTAAGTAAATTGCAAGTGACTCGTTACCCCAAAACTCAAAAGAATCTTTTGCAAGAAGCCTATACCGATTGCGAAGTGATAGGGGTAAGCCTTGCGCGATTATCAGACAAAAATCTTGATAGCGGTAAGCTACTTAAATTCATAAACCAACTTGGCGGATTCAGCTACTATCTTTCGCAAAAACTTCCCGACGAACCGATAACTACGGAGGAAAATCAAAAACTCATAAAACTTACCGAGGTCGTTACGGCGCTGGAAAAGGCGTTTGCGGAAGCCGGTGAACAGGTTGCCGTTGGCGGTAGCTTGTACGACGAGCTGGGCGAAGGCATAAAAACCCTCCAAGGGGTATACGATGCTTTCGACCAAACGACGGTTGATTATCCGGAGATGATTTACGACGGTCCGTTCAGCGAGGGGCTTTTGGATAGAGAGGCAAAATTCCTTAAAGGTAAGGAGGAGGTGAGCGCCGATACCGTTAGGGAAAGGCTTACAAGCGTTCTTGGCGAAGTAGGTGAACAAGGTGAAACGGAAGGAGCAATACCGTCATATCTATTTAGCATAGGGGAAGGAAGCGTCGAAGTAAGCAAGGTGGGCGGATATATCGTGGAGTACTCCACCCCACACGTAGAGGGCGAGTATACTGCAACCGTCGAGCAAGTTATCAACACGGCAACCGTATTCTTAAGCTATATCGGCTATAACGATATGCAAGCTGTTTGGGCATCTGAAAACGATGGATTGGTATATATAAACTTTGCTTACGTTAAAGAGGACGTAATATACTACCCCGATCTTATCAAGGTAAAGATATCTCTTACCGAAAGTAAAATCGTCGGACTTGAAGCGCAAAATTATTTATACAATCATACCGAGAGAACGCTTGAAAGTGACGTTAAATCTATCGATGAAATTACGGTAAAAGAGGGGTTTGAGGTAAGCTCCAAACGATTGACGGTCATACCTACAGAGTGGAACACCGAGATACTTGCATACGAAGTAGCGGGTAGTTATAACGACAGCAGATATTATATCTATTACGACGCCAAAACTCTTGAAGAAATCAAGGTAATGCGAGTAATTAAGGACGAAAATCAAGGGGAATTGATAGTATAGAAAAGGGTTGACGGACGCAAGCGATTAATATATAATAGCTGTATTACGATAAAAGAAGGTAATATATGCGTAAATTATTAGTAGCTATGCTCGTAATCGTACTTGCCGTAAGCAGTGCATTGGTACTTGTTGCTTGTGGCGGTGGCGACGTTGATCTACCTGGTCGCAAATGGACCAACAAGGAAGTTCTTTCTTACGAAATGTACGAGGGCGAAACCAAAGTGGGTGCTCTTGTAATCACCACCGAAAGAATTGGTAGTGGCGAGCAAACGCTTAACGCCACCGGCGAAAAACACGTTGTATCTGCAAGCTCCGTAAAGGGCACTCGCGTAACCATGGCGGCAAGCGACTTGAACGGCAACGTTATAATGGCATCCGAAAGCATACTCGATGGATTTACAACTCTTGCAAGCTATAAGCAAGTTAAGTACAATGGCACCGAGTATACCGTTAAGGCACGTTTCGACGGCAAACGCTATCGTTACAGCGTAAACGGCGGAGAGGAAAATAAAATGAGAATAAAGGCAGGCTTTGTTGATAACGAGCTCCTTTATACCGTACTCCGTTGCTACGCAATAGAGGATTCTTATACCGGCACCTACACCGTAGTAGACGCAGTAGCCGGCACCAAAGAAGAACTTGCTATTTCCACCGCTAACGCAGATACTCGTTATAACGGCACGCCTTACCAAGTAGAGGGCAATACGGTAAATCAAATCAGGGTTGTTACCGGCGACGGCACCGTTAGCTATGTAACGAACGTTAAGTGCGTAGAGCTTCAAATAGCAAAGGCAAAGAGCCCCATCGGTTCTCCGATATTCGTTAGCTACTCCGTTGAAGGCACCGACGGCTTAAGCGTACTCGGCGAAGGCTCTACCGGCAATTCCTCAACTCATATTCCGCTACGCATCAAGGAAAACAACGTTACCTATAAACTTGCAGCTATCGAGTGCAAATAATTAGGTTTATAAAACAAAAAAACCCTCGGCCAAAGTCGAGGGTTTTATTTTTTCAAAATATTACGGATTTAAAGTTTTGGTAATTACCATTTTATCGTTTATGCCTTTAGAGTTGTTCTCGGTGGGGACTTCGTTTTCAACCTCAAATGCAAAGTCTCCGTCAGCATCGATTGATAAAACTATAGTGCCGTGACGATTGGTGCGATAGGTGACAACGCCACTATTAAATAATCTATTCATGGTGGTTGCATGGGGATGCTCGTAAGCGTCGCCGTCATCACAGCTTATGATTGCATATTCCGCATCAATATAGTTAAGGAAGGCTTCGCCCGTAGAAGTGTCGGAGCCGTGATGACCAACCTTTAAGACGTCTACGTCCAATTGAGCGCCATAGGTGTTCATAAACCACTCCTCGGTTTCTACCGTTGCATCACCGGTCAAAAGAACTTTGGTATCGCCTGCGGTCAATATAATCATGGGGCTCATGCCGTTTGATTCTTCGGCATCGTAAGTGGTATCGCCGTTATTAAAGGTATCGTATCCGGGTGCGTATACGTCAATAGAATAACCGCTTCCGCTAATGTTATAGTTTTGTCCGTCCGCATCAATGGGCTTGTTGTGAGTACCGCTTACTTCCTCGCCGATACGCTCGATAAACTTGGTATAGGTTTGGTTTTTGTTAACGTTGTTATATATTACGTTTTCAACCACAAAGCTATCCATTACGGAGGTAAGTACGTTGTAGTGGTCGGTGTCGGGGTGCGTTACGATAAGATAGTCTATACTGCTTGTAATGCCGGCATTGAAAAGATATTGTACGAAGTTTTCTCTGATAGTTTCAAGGCCGGAAGTCGTTGAACCACCGTCGATAAGTACGTCGGTTCCGTCGCTAAATCTGACCAAAATACCATCGCCTTGCGATACGTTTATGAAGTGGATTTGGCATGTTACGTTATCAAGTACTATCTCTTGATTAACCGTTAGGTTGGAGCCAAGCGAAACCACGGTTTTAAAGCTTGAGGAACCCGAACCACCGTTACCGGAACCCTCATCGCCGAGTCCTGCCAATATACCTTGACCTACGGGACTAAATGCAAGAGCAACGAGAAGGGCGAGTATTACTGCAATCGCGATGCAAATATACAAAGTAGTGGAGTTGAATTTAATGGTTTTTTTACGTGCCATAATGAGCCTCCTTTTAATTACTTTTAATTATATATTAAATAAATATTAATTTCAATAAGATTAGGTATTGAAAAGAAAAGTTTATTGGAGTATAATGTATGCGGATACATTTTAAACGAGGTGAGAAATGAAACTCAATTATTGGAGAACTCTTAAAGTCGGCCTTGCATTTGCCGTCATCCAAGTTTTCTGGACTGCGTACGACTACGTTGTGCCGCTACTACTCGAAAACACCTTCGGTCTTTCTAACAGCTTACGCGGACTCATCATGGGTGCCGATAACCTTTTGAGCTTATTCCTACTCCCGATTTTCGGTAAGATAAGCGATAAGACCAGCACTCGTTGGGGTAGACGTACACCCTTTATCGTATTGGGCACGGTCGCGAGCGTTATCATTATGATATTCGTACCGATTACTTCCAATGCTCAATTAAAGTCTTCCTTAAACCTTCGCGAACAAATTACCAACACCGCGGTTGAGGATTATACCTACACCGATCACACGGGCAAGGTTTACAATGCGGAAGAGCTTTATACCATGCTTTATAACGAGGGCGCACACAACTCCGACTACTGCGACCGCACCTACTTTAAAAACTTCGGTGGCGATACGTTGAATGATTACATCGATATCGCATTGCATCCTTATAGATTTACCGATATCGCGTTCAAATATGAAAACGCACAATGGAGCCTTATTATTAAAGGCGATGCCGAAAACGCATATCTTCTTAAAGATGCAAGTGGCAATCCCGCAAGCGTGCTTGCAGGCAAGCTCACTGCTACCGTAAAAGAAGGCAAGGGTTATGAAATTGAGTTTGCTAACGGAACCTTTACCGTAGTAGACAACAATAAAACCAAGTTATCTGCTACCTATGATTACTCCATCGGCGCAGACAACAAAGTTGAAGTTGCTAAAGAAGGCACCTACAACGCAGATTACAACAGATTCGTTAAGACCGGTATCGCAAGCTATGCTACCGACCAAGTATTCGAAAAGATCACCAAGGGCAACCTCACTCCCTTAATTCTTTACATGGTAGTATTGCTTCTCGTTCTTATCTCTATGGCAACCTTCCGTTCACCCGCTGTTGCATTGATGCCCGACGTAACGCCCAAGCCCTTACGTTCGCAAGCAAACGCTATGATTAACCTCGCAGGTGGCGCAGGCGGTGCGGTAGCATTTTTGATTTATACCGTAACCTTTATGATTAATCCGCACGGCTATATGGCAATCTTTATTGCAGTAGCTTGTGCTATGATGATTCTTCTTGCTCTCTATCTATGGCTCGTCAACGAACCTAAACTCTTCCAAGAGTGTCAAGATATTTGCGCCGAATACGGCATTAGTAACGACGAAGAAGACGATGTTCAAGCCGGCGCCGACGAAGCAACCATTGCTCTTGAAACCGGCAAAGCTAAAAAAGCAAGAATGATATCTTTCTTCCTTATCCTCGCATCCATCTTTATGTGGTTTATGGGCTACAATGCCATTAGCTCCAACCTCTCCATTTACATCACCAAGACTCTTGGCCAATCAGCCGGTATCGGTGGCGTTATAAGCGGTGTTTCGATGGGCGTTAGCGCAGTAGCGTTTATCCCCGTAGGTTGGCTCGCAGTTAAGATCGGCAGACGTAAATCCATTATGCTCGGCTTCGGTCTTGCAGTTATAAGCTACATTTTGATATTCTTATTTGCTGCAACCCCAAGCGATTACGCGGTATATCTCTACGCAATATTCTATCTAATCGCAGGCTTCGGTCTTATTATCGGTAACGTTAATACCTTCCCGATGGTTGTTGAGCTTTCTTCCAACGCAACTATCGGTAAGTATACCGGATTATATTACACCGCAACCATGAGCGCTCAAGCAATTACACCCTTCATCGCAGGTCTTATCATGGACGAGTGGGGCACCAAGTACTTGTTCCTATACTCGGTTATCTGCGTAATTATTTCGATTGCTCTAATGTTCTTTGTAAAACACGGTGACAGCAAACCCCTTCCCAAGAGCAAACTCGAAATGCTCGGCGAAGATGCATAGAATTTAATGGAGATAGTTTATGAAAAAGACAGTATCAAGAACTATAGTAGTTATTAGTATCATCCTTACGATATCAATACTTTTCTCGTACGTACTTAATATGTTCTTCGGAAAGAACGATACCGTAGGCGAAAGCCTCACCCCCTTTGAGTGCGGTGAAAGACCGGAAGGTGAAGCATTGGCTCTCACCATGCCCGATCCCGCTGACGAGGAAGCAGTTATTAAGTTCGCTGCGGATCTATATGCAATCGCATCGGAAAAATGGTGCACCGCTCCCAATGCTGCTTATATGATCGAGTACCGCAATACCATGATGGGCATCGACGTAAGAGGCAATAGATATCAAGTACGCAACGGCGATCAAGAGCGTTATTTGGAATACGCCTTTATCGACAACAAAGATCCTAACGACGGCACCTTGCAATTCCTCATTGGCTTGATGGGCGCAATCGCAGGCGATAGCACTCGTTTTGCAGAGGCTCGTTACACCGATGCAAGCATGGATTATATACAATCTTATAAATTTGTAGGCACTTCCGACGAAGATGCTCCCAAGAGAATAGAAAAAGAAGAGGGCGGATACACCTACGAAGTAAACTGGGAAGCAGGTAAGAAAGGTACTCTCGAAAAGCACAATTACGGCTATCGTCTTACCGACCACGACATTACTGCTGAAACCATTAAGACTGCAGAGGTTGCATACAATGCTGAAGAAGGCTACTATACCTTGAACCTTGTGCTTGATTGTGATCTTGCTCCTGCAGCAATCACCCTCCCCAACCTCCGTGCAAGCGGTGCAGGTGACAATGCTGTTTATACCCAACTTATCCAAGAGATAACCATTTGGGATAACGGTTATCCGCGTAGCTTCCTTGCAAAGGATAAGTACCAAGGTACTTTGGCAGCAGACCTTGAGTTCGATACCAAGTACTATTTCGAAGAGTACTGGACCAACATCGAAAACTACGAGAACATGGCTGAATACTGTCAACTCATGGACTAATTAATCGATAAAATTAAGAGAGGCGCAAGCCTCTCTTTTTTTTGTCTATAAAAGATTTTTAAGGGTTGTTTTAAAGTCGTAATAACCGCACTCCGTTGCATCCGGGGGAATAACGCTATCATCAGTTCCGATAATCTCGATTGGCGATTTCAGGATGCCAAAACACTCTTTTTGCAGTCTTGAAGCAATATCAGATGCATATCCGCCACGCGTAGGGGCATCGTTTACAATGATAAGCTTACCACTCTTTTTAACCGATGCTATAACGGGCTCTAAATCGAGCGGATTTAAACCAACAAGGCTGAATAAGTCAAACGCCTTACCGAGTGATTTAACCTCTTTATACGCTTCGTAAACGTCGTATAAACAGGCGCCTATGGTAACGACCGTCGCGTGGTTGCCACTTGCCTTTAGAGAGGTTGCTTTAAAAGACTTGCTGTCTTCAAAAATCTCTTGGACGTCATAGAATTCTTTGGGCTCGAATACCACACACGGGTCCAAAGAAGAAAGCGCGTATTTAAGGGTGTGGTAAACGTCGCTCGGCGTTACTGGATAGAAGACCTTAAGTCCGTTTACACGAGCAATTATACCGCTAAAATCTTGGGAGTGTTGTCCGCCGTAGCTTCTTCCTACGGGTAGTCGCAACGTTACGGGAAGATTGATAGTGCCACCGGAAAGTGATTGCCATTTAGCGAGTTGATTAATTATTTCATCTGAAGCTCTGGTCATAAAGTCTGCATAGAGTAGCTCCGTTACCGCGCTTCCACCGCGCATCGCATAGCCAACGGCAGAGCCTACTATGGCAGATTCACTTATAGACGTGTTAAAGAGTTTCGAGTAGGGCAAGACCTTTTCAAAATCTTTATATACTGCATTTTTGGAGTTCCATCCGCGTACGTCCTCGCCGTATGCTATTAAGGTTGGGTTGGTGCCAAAGGCTTCGCTCACAGCACTTGCAATCGCATCACGATAGCTTGTGCCCAAAGAGCAAACGCCACTTAAATCGTAAGCAGTTTTTTCTTCTTTGTAAGCCTTGTTGTTAAATAAATATTTCGATGAAAAATCAGGGTCCTCTTTGAGGCTGTGTTTAGGTGAAACGGTAGGATCGACGGCAAGGTTGTACGCCTTTTCAACGCGAGCGTAAACCTCGTCTATTATAGCTTGCCGATCGCTTAAAGTAATAATGCCTTCAGATACCAATTCGTTGCCATAGGTAACGATGGGGTCCAAAGCCTTCCAAGCGTCAACCTCGCTTGACGGGCGTAATCCTACGTTATCGCCAATGCTATGCTCGCCGTGACGGTAGGTGGTAAAGGTCAACAAGGTAGCGCCTTCGCCGGATAGTATTTTAGCCTTTTTACGCTTAACAGCATCGGCAACGGCAAGAGGGTTCAAACCGTTGACCGACTCTGCGTTCATAGCGTTATCGGCAACGCCGGCGCCAAGCTTGGCTATATTTGTTGTACCGCTTGTTTCCAGCTTGGTATTGCTACCGCGTGCGTAAAGGTTATCGGATACTGCAAAGAGTATTGGTAGTCCTTTGCCCTTTTCCCAAAGGGTGCGGAATTGATTCATGTTCGAAAAGCATAACGCTTCGTAAACGGCTCCGCAAGAGATGGCACCATCGCCGAGATTGGCAACCACAATACCCTTTTTATCGTTGATAAGATTATATAGCGCACCGCCTACGGCAAGTGGGGCCGAACCTCCGACTATAGCGTTTGATGGATATATACCAAATGGCAAAAAGTGCAAGTGCATGCTACCGCCAAGCCCTCTTTGGAACCCCGTTTTGCGTGCAAACAGCTCTGCAAAGGCTCCGTAGAGCAGATAGTCGACAGCGTTGTCTTTTACCTTACCTTTAAGGGTTTCGCTTATGGCAGAGTAGGTATCAACGGGGTAGGAGCGCATTACGTTAAGTAGCTCATCATCCGTTGAGAGTCTTATATGGTTAAGCGCGGTTGCAATAAACTCGCCGTGAGAGCGATGAGTGCCAAAGGTTATATCATCTTTATCATAAGCAAGCGCTTGACCTACGGCAACAGCCTCTTGTCCAATCGACAGGTGGGCGGGATGATTATATTTATAGCCGTTCAAGCCGGCGCGAGCCTTTATAAGAGTTTCCTCAAACGCTCTTATGTAAAGCATATCGCGGTAAACGTTGATAAGAGATTCACAAGAGTAATCGTTACGACAATCTTTTAACGTGCGCTCGAAAGCGTTCGCCTCGATAGTGGCAAAAGTAAGAGTATCTTTTTTTAATAGATTGTCGGGTAATAGCTTCATGGTTAATCGAGGTATTTTAGCACTTCGGAGGGGTGGTCGATAATCTCGGTAGCCCCTGCGTTAAGTAGAGCTTCACGGGTGGCAAATCCCCATGAGCAAGCAATAAATTTAGCGCCCGCATTGGTAGCCGTTTGTAAATCGACAAGGCTATCGCCAATGTAAATGGCATCTGATAAAGAGGTATCCATCTTTTTAAGACAGGCGTAAACCATGTCGGGATAGGGCTTTGAGGGGAGGGCATCGGTAATGCCGACGACAGCATCGATCTTATTGCCCCAGAAGCTAAAGACTATATCTTCAAGAGGCGACTGCAATTTGTTGGATACGATGCCGATTTTAATACCCTTCGCTTTGAGGGTGTCTATTACTTCGTTTACTCCGTCGTAGGGACGAGTGTAATCGGTTAAGTGAGCTTTATAATAGGCGCGGAATATATTACCGCAACCCTCGTCGAAAAGGTGTTTATGCGTATCGGGTAGACCTCTTAAAATCAAAGCGTCGATACCGTTACCAACCATACCGCGTACTTCGTCGCGAGTACGAGTGGGGAGGTTATAAAACTTAAGCATGACGTTAAGCGCAACGGTTAAATCGTCGAGTGTGTCGGAAAGAGTTCCGTCCATATCGAATAGTACGCATTTGATCTTTGACATAATAGCCTCCGATAGTTACTAACGATATCATACCATTTAAAAGGCGTGCGCGCAATAAAAGATAATAAAAAACACTTAAATTTAATTTTTATATGCAATAAAAATTAAAAGAGCCCGCTTGCTGGCTCTTTTATATTTGTGGAGGAGGGATTGAGAAATTTTAAAATAATTGAACGTAACGATTCCGGCAAGCGGAGAAAAATCTCTATATCGGAATCTCTTTCGTTGTCTATATTTTAACAACTCAATTTGAAGGTTATGTGTAACGTATAATGAACGTTAAGTGAATTTTTAGTTATTGGTATTGACAATGTCTTTAACAACTTCGCTTGCAATAATTAGGCCCATAACGCTCGGGCAGAAGGCGGTTGAGCCGGGTGTTACCCGTTTAGAAGTTTGTTCGTCTGAAGCAAGAGGAGTTAGGGGGATTTCCTTGGAATAGCACACTTTAAGGTGGTTGATGCCAAGGTTTTTGAGTTCTCTGCGCATTACGCGAGCGAGGGGACAAACGGAAGTTTTTTGGATGTCGCTGATTTCAAACGCGGTTGCATCAAGCTTGTTGCCCGCCCCCATGGCAGAGATGATAGGCGTTCCTAAATCTTTAGCGCGTTTGATAAGCTCCAACTTACTTGCGACGGTATCTATAGCATCTATAACGTAATCATAGATTGCAAGGTTGATGGTAACGGCACTATTCTTATCGTAAAAGAGGTTGATTGCGTTTACCTTGCAATAGGGATTTATGTCCAATATACGCTCACGCATGACCTCGGTTTTATAGCGACCGATGGTGGAGTGGAGCGCTATTATTTGGCGGTTAATATTGGTTAGGCTTACCGTATCGTTATCATAAAGATCGATAGCACCCACACCGCTACGAGCAAGGGCTTCGGCTACGTAACCGCCTACCCCGCCTACGCCGAAGATAGCAACGCGAGCGTTACTGAGATTTTCGATGGCGGTGTCGCCGATTAAGATACGGGTTCTTTCCAAAATACCGCTCATAAGGCTCCTTAATCTTTGTTTTCGGATGCCTGTTTCCTGGCTTCAATCTTTTTTAGGACGGGTAAAACGTCTATGGAAATCGGTTTTTTACCTTTGCCGAAAAGTACTAAAGTCTTACCTTTTAATGCAAGTAAACCTACTGCCAAGGGCTCAAGTAAAAATACTATCGAAACGATAAGCATAAAGGCGTAAACTACGTATACGAAAGCGCCCGAGCCGAACCAGCCGTGGAAGCCTGCGACTATTGTATCGAGCATCATAATCTCTCTGCCTACAAATCCCATAATACCTACGTTTGCGGGGAATATTGCAATAAATACGTAAACGAGGGGGAGGGTAAGCACAAACGCAAAAGCGGTTATGCCTATGGTCAAGCCGTTGCGGAGGCGTTGATCTTCAATGGTAAGGGCGACGTTGCTAAATAGCATAATGCCTGCGCTCATTGTACCTATTACTATAAGGTAACGGCCGAGAGCGTTGGTGATGGCGTTGAATAGGGGTAGAATTTGCATTGCCGAAACCAAGAAAACGAGGCCCAAGCAAATGATAGCTACGGCACCGATAAGTAAACCGAGTTGAAGTTTTGTAAGCTTTTTCATAATGACTCCTCACGTCTTTTTATAGATTATACTATAAAACCAATGTTTTTACAAGGGCTTATTAAATCAGTAAGATGGTGTAAGCAAATAGGCATTGAGCTACGTAGTAAGTTAGCAAAACGGTATAGATTAAAACAGGATTGCCTTTTAGGTGGCTGAACTCTTTGAAGAATAGTGATCCGTCGGACGTCACGAACAAGATACCCGCGACAAGGCTCAATATGCCGAATAGGTTTTGGTTGGCGACAAAAGCGTTAACCGTAACGACCAACATCAAGTTAAGTATTACGCCGTAGATAAAGGCGAAGGGTGTGAACTTGCCGAGGTTAATCTTTTTTCTGCCTACAAGTAGTGCAACGCCGAGAAGTGCGGGAAGAATCAAGATGCAAGGTAAAAGGTAGAGCTTAAGAGGAGCTTGCACCGCGTAGGAAATAGCAAACAGAATATGACCGCCGAAGAAGCAAGCGCCACCTATCAAAAATAGGTATGGTGCGTGATTGGGTTGAGCAAGGTCTTTGTTCATGCAAAGATACAAGTCACCCACTGTACCGAGGATGAGTGCGCCTATCACCAATACGGAGTAGAGGTTAAAAGTTCCTTTGAGGGAGGTTGCTATTAAGGCGATGGCAATAAAGGACAGCGAGGCGAGCCCTTTAAAGAGTATGCGATAAACAGGTTTTATTTTTAGGTTAAAAGTACCGCTCAAAACGCCCAAGATTACGGAGATTGGTATTAAAAGGTATATAGCAATCATTATTCGATGGGAGTAAATGCGGTTTTAATTCCGCTAAAGTTCCAAGAGGATTTGAATCGATCGAGTAGGGAAAGCGGAACGTAAATTACCAAGTTTTTAGGCATCATGGTGGTGTTGAAGCTGGATGAGAACACCGTGGTTTTGCTGGGGTAGAAATTCTCGTCGCCGAAGATATAAATGGTTTTGAGGGCGCTACACTCCATAAAGGCAAAGGTATCGATGCCGTAGATGCGGTTGGTAAGGGTTAACGATTGCAAGGTTGTATTATTCGAGAAGGCGTAGGAGCAAATCTTTTCGATATAAGCATCTCTATCGCCGTCTGCTTGAGCGTCGTTTTCATACATAGTTTTGAGGTCGAGACTGGTTGCGTCGCCGGTGTAGCTATGTACGACAAAGTACTTATAAGCGGTGGAGTATTGTATACCGCCGAAGGGGTCTCCTGCAGTTTGAGCGTTGAGTTTGGAGTAGTAAACGCCGGCGCTATACTCGTAAAGGGGATAACGAGAGTAGCTTATCAAGCCGGTAGCTACGTAGGGATAAATGGAGAATTCGTAAATTCTTTGTAGTAAGTTGATTGAGTAGGCAGTGGGAACGTAGTAACCGTCCTCATCGGTAGATGTTACCAGCCATGCTTTAGCAAAAGCCTCGGTCGCGCCGGCGGGAACTACGATATCAACGGTGGGGGCCGTAGATCCGCCGAAAGCGTTGGTGCCGTAGGTAGGAGGAGTGGTGCTTGTAAAATATACGCATGCTCCGCTGATATCGGCAAAAGCTTGTCCTGCGATGCTAACCGTTCTGCTGTTGACGTAAGTGGGTAGGGGCTTGGTGCCTATTCCGACAGGGCTAACGTAAACGAGAACGTTGCCAAGATAAGTTGCTTTAGAGCCGGTTTTATCGCTCCAAGTGGTGGTAACGTAGGTGTTTTTGAGCCAAGCCGTTGCCTCGTTGTATTTTGATGAAATCAACGAGCCGAAAGCATAACTGCCAACGCGTGTTAAGCTATCGGCGTTGGTGAGGGTGGTGAGCGAAGTCGTACCCCAGAACGCAGTATTGTTTATCGCTTCGATGCCGGTAAGGTCGAGGGATTCGATGGCAGTGTACGAGAATACGTCCATCTCGATAGTGCGTAGGTTTCGAGGGAGCTTGGTAATCTTAAAAGACGTACATTTATAGAAGGCGCCCGTACCTATTCTATTGACTGTATCGGGGATGTCGATAGTATCTAAAGCAGTACAATCGGTAAATGCGCTAACGCCTATGGTTTGTAGTCCCGTTCCGCCAAAGGTAACGGTCTTGAGCTTTTCGCAATAGGCAAACGCAAGGTCGCCTATGGTGCGTATGCCCGCACCTTCGAAAGTTACCGTTTCGAGCTTGGAGTTTTGGTGGAAAGCGCTTTGTTGAATTTCGACGTAAGTATCTGGTATTGTTACGGAAATTAAACTTTCGCACTCCGCAAAAGCAGCTTTGGATACCCCGATTACCTCATTTCCGAGATTATCGATTGCAGGTAAGGTTGCATTTTCATAAGGTATATACGAGTATTTGAAACCGCTTACGTACACGCTATCATTGATAGTAGTAAACTTGAATTGCGGATCGGCAAAGCTCCAAAGAGCGTATAAAGTTACGTTGCCGTTAACGGGGGTATTAAAGTCGTATTGAGTGGTAAAATCGGGATCGGTATACCAACCGTATAGGTAGTAGCCGGTTCGATCGGGGGAGGAGGGCTTTGTTGCGCACTCGCCATCGGCAACGTATTGAGCGGGTACCGATGCGTATTCGGTAACAAAGTAAACCGCATGTTTTCCGGCGTTTTCGTTGCCGGTATTGTTGGTAACGGGGGTTCTCAAGTGAACCATAAGTGTTGCGGTAGCGGTAATATCTCCGCTACTTGCAGTAAGGGTTACGATACCTTCTTTAAGACCCGTAACCGTTTTGCCGTCTTCGCTAACTTGTGCAATAGTGGGGTTAGATACGCTCAAAGTATATTCGTTATTGCGTGGGCGAGAGGTAACTTCAGGAGTTACCGACTTTACGCCATCCATATATACGTGGTATGTGGATGCGTTGAAATAAAGGCTACGAGTATTGGAACCGCAAGCGGAAAGCGTCGCAACCAAAAGGATTAAAAATATAGTAATTATGCAAATTAACGATTTACGGTTTTTCATCGAGTGCATTATAACATATATAGCGCGCGTTTACAATAATATTCACTTAAAATTCAATCGCTCGAACTGTAAATTATAGGAATTGCAAAAAAATTGTATTTTATGCATAAAAATGCTTGATTTATACATTTGCATTGGTTAATATAGTGCATATCACGTCAAAAACGACACTTTTTTAAAGGAGATTATGAAATGAAAAAAGTTGCTATATCAGTTTTATTGATTTTAGTTATGGTAGTAGGAACCTTTGCTCTTGTTGCTTGCAACAAGAACACCGATCCTCTCGTAAAAATCGTTAACGTTCAACTCACCGAGGAAGAATACGCTTTCGTTATGGATAAGGAAAACACCGCACTCCAAAGCGATATGAACGATTTCCTTCAAAAGATTAAGGATAACGGCACCTTCCAAACTTTAGTTGACAAATACTTCAAGGGCGTTGGCGAAAAGGTTGGCTATACCATAACCACCACCGACGTTACCAACACTGCTGAAAACTTCATCGTTGTTACTAACTGCCCCTTTGAGCCCTTCGAATATTTAGGTCTTGATGGCAAAATCTACGGCTTGGATATCGAAATCGCAGCAGCATACGCAGCAGAAAAGGGACTCACCCTTGTTATTAAGAACATTGGTTTCGACGATATCTTCACCCAAGTAGACGTAGGTTATGCAGATATCGGTATGGCAGGTATCACCGTAAGTGCAGACCGTGAAGCAGTTTATAACTTCTCTTCCACTTACTATAATGCATCTCAAAAGATTATCGTTGCAGCTGGCAACACCGATTTCGACGGATGCACCACCGTTGAAGAAGTAGAAGCAGTTCTTTCTTCCCTCCAAGGCAAGAAGATCGGTTACCAACTCGGCACCACCGGCGGTATGTACATTGATGGTAACGAAGATTGGGGATACGATGGCTTTGCTAACATCGAAGGCAAGAGCTATGCAACCGCACTTGATGCAGTTAACGACCTCATCAACGGCAACATCTACGCAGTAGTAGTAGACGAAGCTCCCGCAAACGCAATCGTAACCGCTGTCAACCCCAAATAAGGTTATATTATAAATCCGAAGTCCCCCACGCACAAGCGTGGGGTGATTTTGTGTAAAGAGGATAAAATGGATTGGAGTACAAAATTTAATCAATTTATAAACGTATTGTTAACACAACCTCGTTGGCAAACGGCTTTGTTACAGGGTTTATGGAATACTATTCGAATTTCCGTATTTGGTTTAATAATAGGTATTGTAATTGGTACCATTGTAGCAACCATAGTTGTAATGCCGAAAAACAAGGCGCCGTTAAAAATTTTGGAAAAGCTATGTAGCATTTATGTAGCAATTTTCCGTGGTACGCCGATGGTTGCACAGCTTCTTATCGCATATTACGTTCTATGCCCACTTTTTGGGATTTCTGGCGGAATAGATTCGGTATTGGTTGGAACAATAGTTTTTGGCTTGAATAGTGGTGCATACGTATCGGAAATTATGCGTGGCGGATTAAATTCGGTTGATCCTGGGCAAATGGAAGCAGGCAGAAGCCTTGGTATGACCTATGGTCAAACGATGATGCGTATAGTCATACCGCAAGCCATCAAGAATATTTTACCTACGTTAGGCAATGAGTTTGTCACTTTGATCAAAGAAACATCCGTATTGCACATGATAACGGTACGCGATCTATATACAGTACTTAAAGAACTCTCGACTCCGCTTTATGATCAAGTAATGCCTTATTTGTTCTTAGCTTTGGTTTACATAATACTTGTTTTATTAATAACTGCGCTTGTTAAGCTTTTAGAAAAATCACTTGGCAAGAGCGATAGAAGAACGACTTCCTTTGTTAAAAAAAGAACGTTTTTCGGTTTGAAGATAGGGGGAGGTAAGGCATGAGCGAAGTATTATTAAAAGTAACCGATTTAAATAAAAAGTTTGGTGACGTTGAGGTTTTGAAGTCCATTACCACCGATATTTCCGTTGGCGAAAAGGTTGTTGTTTTAGGACCTTCCGGTAGCGGTAAATCAACCTTCTTGAGATGCCTTAACTGTATGGAAGATCCCACCGGTGGCTCCATTATCTTCCAAGGGGAAGATCTTGTGGACTTAAAGGTTGATATCAATAAGCACCGCGAAAACATCGGTATGGTTTTCCAACAATTTAACCTCTTTAATAACAAGACGGTTTTACAAAACATTACGTTGGTTCCTATCGTATTGGGGCTTAAGAAATTGCGCAAACAACTTGCCAAAAACGCTTGGATTAAGTTCCAAAACCTCTTTACCAAAAATAAAAAGGAACTTATCGAAATTACCACTTCCGCTAAAGAAATTAAGGCAAATGCTACCGAAGAAGCATATAAACTCTTAAAGCGTATTGGTCTTGAAGATAAAGCAGACGTATATCCCTCCACTCTTTCAGGTGGTCAAAAGCAAAGAGTTGCTATTATAAGAGCCCTTGCTATGCACCCGATAGTAATGCTCTTTGACGAGCCTACTTCCGCACTCGATCCCGAAATGGTTGGTGAAGTACTCGACCTTATTAAAGAGCTCGCCGAAGAGGGTATGACCATGGTAATAGTTACCCACGAAATGGGCTTTGCCAAGGAAGTTGCCACACGTGTTCTCTTTATTGACGAAGGTGTTATTGCTGAAGAAGGTACTCCGGAGGAAATATTTAACACACCCAAGTGCGAAAGACTGCAAGAATTCTTGTCGAAAGTATTATATTAATAACGCAACATTGTTAAACATCAAAACAGGCGCGAGTTACTCGCGCCTGTTGCTTTTTAGGTTAAACCTTATTTCAAGTCAATGCCGATTTTAGTGCAAGGGACTTTGTCGTTTAAAATATCGCTGATTTTGTACTTACTGCTTGCAATATAGACGGTTGTGCCGAGTTTGACGGGCTCTTTTACGTACTCGAGCTTGGCGCGGGCGCCGTTCGCACCTTTGCGTGAAGCTCCGTCGCAATAGTTTTGGTAATAGTCGATGTGGGCCAAAACTTCTTCTGCATTAGCTCCGCTAATGGTCCTTACGAGGGTGGAGCTATCTTTAACGTCGGTAAAGATGCCGTCTAAACCGGAAAGTATGAGAAGATTTTTGGGCTTTACGAGGCACGCGATTTGAGAGGCAGTCTCGTCGTTATCGATGCACTCTACAACCTTGTCGCTCTTACTGCGTAAGGATTGGATTTCCATCTTACGGTTTTCTTCCGAGCAAACGGGGTCGTTATAGTTAATAATAGGTATAGCACGTTGTTCGGGGCAACGGAGTAGGGCGGCCTTCAAATGCTCGCACTTCATGGGCTCGTTGAAGTGTTGATGCTCAACGAGGAACTGCCTTACCGAATAATTGCTATTGATAAATCTTCTGTAAGTTTCGAGCAGTATCGATTGTCCCTGCGCGGCATAGTCTGTTTTGATGTCGTTATAATCACCTTTCAATTCCTTGCCGTTACGGTGGATGTAATCAAGACGACCGATTTCGGTCGCACCCGAAGTAACCCAAAGATATCCGGGCTTGAGTTCGCGACTGATACGGGCTAAAACGTTGTAATCGATGTCGTTGTTTTGCTTGTCGATGAGTGCCATCGAGCCAACTTTACCAACGAGTTCAATATCGAATTTAGTCATAAATAACCTTCCTTTGATTGGTTACATTATATATATGACTTTATGTAAAGTCAATCTTTTCGTTTGGAATAGATACAACCGCAATAGTTTTGGCGGTAAAGTCCATATTTGTTAGAGAGTTCTATCGAGCGCTTATAGCCCTCGCGCTTTTTAAAATCGGTTGGTAAATATAGCGTTCCTTCTGCAGGTATACCTTTACCGATAGCGTTAATAAGGGTTGCGTTTTTAAGGGGACTTAAGGTCAAAGTGGTTGCAAAATAATCGAATTTACCGGATGCTGTTTCAGCGGTTTTTCTTAAACGTAGGTCAAAACAGACCGCACATCTTTTACCGCGTTCGGGCTCCTGTTCCAGCCCTTTAGTGTGCTCAAAAAAGGTGTTTTGGTCAAATCCGCCGTCGATAACGTTAACGCCGAACTCGTGGGCAAAACGCTCAAGTTCCTTAAGACGTTTGTCGTACTCGTTGCGCTCGGTAATGTTGGGATTATAGTAAAACAGAGTAAGGTCAAAGTGGGGCGCGAGATACTCGATGCAATAACTTGCGCAGGGCGCACAACAGGCGTGCAAAAGTAGAGAGGGGGTGTTGCCGTCCTCTTTCAACTTACAAATAAGTTTTTCAAGCTCCAGTTGCGCGTTCATATTTTTATTTTATTCGTTTTGAGGGTGAGTGTCAAGGTTAAAGCGCTCGTGCGCGCATAATAAATTTCGGTATTGCAAAATCTATATATATTTGATATTATAAATATTGGTATAATTTATTTTTGGAGGATAAAAATGGCTAACGAAGTTTTCGATAAATTATTAACGCCCTTTGGCGAAAAGCTCAATGCAGATTGTCCGCTCCCCGAATATCCCCGTCCGCAAATGGTGCGTGATAGCTATATTTGCTTAAACGGCAAGTGGGACTACGCTATTTTGAATAAAAAGCAAACCCTTAAAGAGTATCAAGGCAAGATAGTAGTACCGTTCTCGCCCGAAGCAATTTTGAGTGGCGTCGAAAAAATCGTTATGCCCGACGACGTTTTGTATTACAAGCGTAGCTTCGAGCTTCCCGAAGGATTCTATAAAGATGGCGAACGTGTTCTATTGCATTTCGGCGCAGTCGATTATATCGCAACCGTTGCAGTTAACGGCAAAGAGCTTACCACCCACGTTGGCGGATACTTCCCCTTTAACGTTGATATCACCGATGCATTGGTTGCAGGCGAAAACGAACTTACCGTAGTTGTAACCGACCCCTCCGACACCCACTGGCAATCTCACGGCAAGCAAAAGATTAAGCGCGGTGGCATATTCTATACTCCTCAATCGGGTATTTGGCAAACGGTATGGATGGAAGCAGTTCCTGCCGATTATATTTCCGCATTATATCTTACCCCGGATATCGACCAAAACACTTTGACCGTAAAAGCATCTATCGAGGGTGCAACAAAAGATGGTAAGGTAGAGGTTATAGATAACGGCGCGGTAATAGCAAGCGGTGAGCTTAAAGACGGTGAGTGCGTTATAGCGCTTGAAGATTATAAGCTTTGGAGTCCGGAAAACCCGTACCTTTACGACCTTAAGATTACCATGGGTGACGATGAAGTTGCATCATACTTTGGTATGCGTAAGTACTCGGTAGGCAAGGATGCAAACGGCAAACCGCGTATTATGCTAAACAACGAGCCGTACTTCCACAACGGACTTTTGGACCAAGGATACTGGTCGGACGGCTTATATACTCCTCCCTCGGAAGAAGCTATCATTTTTGATATCAAGACCACCAAGGAAATGGGCTTTAATATGCTCCGCAAGCACATCAAGATAGAGCCTATGCGTTGGTACTATCATTGCGACCGCCTCGGTGTTTTGGTATGGCAAGATATGATCAACGGCGGTATGGGCGCAAATAAGCCATTGAACGGCCTGATCGGCTTCCTTGGCTTAAAGCACGACGATAGCCGTTACGGCATTTACGGACGTAAAGATAAGGAAGGTCGCGACGAGTATTACGTAGATGCAGAGCGCACCATACTTGGCTTGTATAGTGTCGTATCTTTGGCACTTTGGGTACCCTTTAATGAGAGTTGGGGACAATTCGATGCTTGCAAGGCAGTTGACTTTATTAAATCGTTCGATACCACTCGCCCCATCGACCACGCAAGCGGTTGGCACGATCAAGGCGGTGGTGATTTCAACTCCTTACACATCTATTTCCGTCCGGTAACCATCCCCTCGAGCGACAAGTACGGTCGTACGGTAATTCTATCGGAGTTCGGCGGATATTCGGTAAGATGCGAAGGTCACGTATTCAACAAAACCAAGAGTTTCGGCTACCGTGCATACAACACCCTTGAGAGCTTCGAAAACGCATATCACAAGCTGTTCGAAAACCAAATTATACCCATTATCGATAAAGGTCTTTCGGCAACGGTATATACTCAATTGACAGACGTTGAGGATGAGATTAACGGTCTTATTACTTACGACCGCAAGGTAATTAAGGTAGATATCGACCGCATTAAGGGCCTAAACGATAAATTGAAGTATTAAGACCACAAAAGCATAAAAAAGGGCGCGAGGCGCTCTTTTTTTTTGTAAAAACAAAAAATTTTTTTATTAAGATACGCGCGTACGAGGCGGGCTAAAACCTCTTGAATTTAAAAAATTACTGTGCTACAATCTAAAAAAACGAGGAGGTGCGTATGAGAATAGCATACGGAGTAACGATGGCTTTATCGATAATGATGCTCATAGGGTACCTATCGTTGATACGTAAAAAAGAGAAGTGGCTGGTATTGATGTTCGTATCGGTAGCGATAGTCAATTTGGGCTACTTTATGTTAGCGCTTGCACCGACGGTTGCCTTTGCTTTGGTCGCTAATAAGGTTGCTTACTTGGGGCAAGTATTTTTGCCGATGGCGATACTGCTTACCATTTTCAACCTAAGTCATTTGAAATACAACAAGGTTTTGCCTATTTCGCTTGCCGTAATAGCGCTATTGATATTTGCGCTTGTATTTACTACCGGCTATTTACCGTGGTATTACGAGAGCGTAAGCTTGGTGTTTGAGGATGGCGCAAGCAAGCTCGTTAAGGATTACGGACCGGCACACGTGGTGTATTTGCTGTATCTATTGTTATATTTTGGCACGATGATCGGCGTAATTATTTACGTATTTATCAAAAGAAAAAACGTACCCATCAAGCAAGCGGTGCTTATGGCGATAGTGGTGTTTGGCAATATAGCCGTTTGGGGTATGGAGCAATTAATCAAGGTAAACTTTGAGTTTTTGGCGGTATCGTATCTATTGAGTGAGCTTTTATTGCTTGGTATATATTGGATGATGCAAGACGCCGAGCGCGATATTCTACGCAAAAAGATGGCTCTTGGTCAAAATATTACCAACGAAGATAAGTTGGCAATATTGCTAACGCGTATACCCGACGGCGAAAGTTTGACTGCAAGAGAAACGGAAATTCTATACGCACTTATTGCCGGCAAAAAGAGAAAGGAAATGGCGGATGAATTGAACATTTCGGAAAACACCGTAAAGACCCACGTGGCTCACGTCTATGATAAACTTGGCATCTCCAGCAAAGACGAGTTGAACACTTTGATAGCAAAAATGTAAAAGCTCAACGTAAAAGCAAAGCACTCCGAAAGGGAGTGCTTTTTTTAAGTACGATAGAGTGACTTCGGTTGTAAAACCATAATTTATTGCAAGTAGCCCGTAGGGGTTATTTTTTAGTTTTTAATCACCCTCACCCAAAATCACCCGCGTCTCACCCGTAGTTTTTGACATTTCACCCCGCTTGGGTGAATACGCGCACGCGACTTAATTGTAAAATAGTACCATCCTATAATGGCGTAAAGTCATTATAATCACAGGGAGAACGAACAATGAAAACAAAAACTAACAAATTGTTATTGTGGTGTTTGCCTTTCATATTGGCAATCGTAATGATTATCCCGTTCGCTTCGAAAGCTACGCTTGCGTACGCAGACGAACCGCAACAGGCGGTCACTGAAGTCACCACTTTTTCACAGCTTCTTAATGCAGTCAACTCGGACAAGACGCATATTAAACTTATGAACGATATAAAGGATATCGTTCCAGATGATGAGCTTCCCACAAAGCACCGTCTTGTGTTTGACGGCGGTAAGGATTACATACTTGACCTTAACGGCAATCAGCTGATGGTAGGCAACTATGCAAACGAGTTCTATACAGACAATTTTTCTATGATCGCCGTATCAAATAGTTCTAACCTTGAGATCAAAAACGGTAGCATAGTTTTTGAAAATTGGTATACCGATTATCGCACCGCCAAGGGTGTGGCTTTCGTAACGGATGACTCTACCCTTACGGCAACAGACGTAGATATGTATAACGGTTACACCGGCACGGTGGTCTACGCTACGGATACTGCAAAGGTTACGCTTGACGGTGGTGATTATACCGCAATGAGTGGCTTTGCCGTATATCTTGAAAAACAGGCCTCTCTTACTCTTGACGGAGGTGTATGGATCGGCACCAAGATGGGTGACAGTACGGCTACCGTATATCTTGACGGCTACGGTGCACTTTATTCCGAAAGCACGGGGGAAATGGTCGTAAATCACGCTTACTTCAATACCGGCATACAGGTACACCAGTCGCAGGTCGGTGCTTTTTCTATCGCCACCCACGAGCTTGTGATTAACGGAATAAAGCAGGTAGAGGATATATATTTTTCCGATGCAGGTAACCAATTTTCGGCAATAACCGCAGGCAAGAATTATTATTGGTATAAAAACGGAAATTCGCGCGCTCTTTATAAGATCGAAAATCCTCTGTTTGCAAACGCTGTGAGCGTTATTTCTTTAGAAAAGACGTACGCTATAGACGTGAATAGCGGAACAGCTACCATCGGTGGAGTAGCCGTAACCGAGGCAAAATACGGGCAAGTAGTTACCATTACGGCAAACGACCCCGCAGAGGGTATGGAATTCGTTCGTTGGGATACGAGCGGAGTTGCGCTTGCGAACTATTACAGCACCACAACCACTTTCACTATGCCTGCCGCACCCGTATATATTGCGGCTTACTATGGTAAGGAAAGTGTAAAATCCGTAAGCGTTACCGTGGGCAATATTATTGTTGGCGAGAAATCATACGATACCGAGATTACTTTGGACGGCGGTGTAAAGCTTGAAAAGGTCGAATGGTACGAAAATTTGATTAAGATGGAAGAGAACGATATTTTTAAGCCGGGCAAAGCCTATGAATTTAAGATACTCGTTTATCCCCCCGATGAACATAAATTTGGAGACACCGTGACTGCGACCGTCAACGGAAAGCAAGCTACCGTTAATGCAGACGCCGGTTATGCAGTTATAAATTATACATTTGATGCCCTTGCGGGAAATCCGTTCCCCGTGATATATAACACCTCTACCGCCAAACTCGGTATAGGTGGTTTACTTGAGCTTGACACGGCGCTTATGTCGTCCCAAAGCAATGAATTCAAGACGGCCTTTGATGCAGGCACCGTTACTTACCAATGGTATAAGGACGGCGAGATTATTGAAGGAGCAACTGACGCTGTGTATAATTTTACGGCAGATGACGTTGGTTGCAAATTCTTCGTGACCGTTACAGTAGGTGACAAGACTGCTTTTGGAGATACCCATGCCTGTTATAATCATTTGTACCAAATTTACTTGAACGCAAGTGACGTTGTAGTAGGGGGCAAGGCGCCTCAAATTTCCTCGGCAACTCCCGGTGTATCCATTGATCCCGAAAGCCTCTTTATTTGTGAGGGCAAGGATCAGCCCAAGCTTGATATTCAAAAAACGGTTTTGATTCCCGGAAAGACCTATTTTGTTATCGGTACTCTCGTGCAGACGGGAGATGCGAATATTCCATACGAGGCAAACGTCTACGTAAATGATACCTTGATGGAGGATAAGGTTGACGCTTTAAGGCAATTCTTCTACAAATTCTCTATTCCCGAGGCAGATTTCCCCGTATATTACACTGCCAACGGTGAAATAGGCATCGGCGTAACGCTTACCGTTGACGTAGAGAAAATGTGCAACGAAAGCGGCACGTTTGAGAACGCGTATGAGGCGGCAAATCCTACTTATCAAACCGTTTTCTATCAGTGGTATAAGAACGGTGAGGCTATCAATGGTGCAACCGATATCTCTTACACCGTAAAAACCACAGATAGAGATAGTTATATACATTGTAAAGTAACCCTTGTCGACGGCAAGTTCAGTATGGGTAATCAATATGAAATCACCAACGTTATTACCGTACTAATCGTTGAAATGCCAATACCGAAGCACGGCGTAGAAATGATAACAAAAGCAAGCATAAAAGCCGCGGGTGTAGAAACGATAGGTGTATTCTGGACAGATAAAGAAACCGAAGTAACGATGATTGAGGGCGATACGTACGAAGAGGGCAAAGTTTACGAGCTTTACATTCAATTCCAAGCGAAAGAAACCTTCTTATTGGATTTCACCGGAGATATGACTATCGCCTATATTTATGGTAACAAGGCGGACGAGG
>JAFVRJ010000019.1 GCA_017504305.1 Clostridia bacterium
GCGTCTCGCTTGTAGCGGATGAAAAGACTCTGTGTGAAAGATTGGCAATGGATGTAGAAAGAGGTATCCGTTCAGAAGATATAATTGAGCGAAGCATAGCAAGAATACCGATGTATCAAGCACTCAATACCATTAAAATTGATACCAACGCCAAAACCGTGGCTATGATTGCCAATGAGATAAAGCTATTGTAATACCGTCAAATTCCAATTTATCGGTCAGCTTAACTGTACGCATTTTTGATAAGGTGTACGCACTTTTAAAGGGGTGTACGCAAATTGTATCAAAATAGGTATTTGCACACAAAACAAAAGCACGCATTTAGCGTGTTTTTATTTTTGCGTAACGTAGAAACTTAATGGCGCGCTATAGCTATTTTTACATATTTAGTGAACAGGAAGTGTATAAACGAATTTATTTCTTTAACCTTTCTAAATAATTAGTGAATTTTTATTGAATTATATTCTATCTCTCATTTTATATGCTACAATTTAATCGTGATAAGGGAATACTACGGAGGTTTATTATGAAAAACAAATCGTTTTTGATTATAGTTCTGTTAGCATTATGTATCGCCATCGGAGTTTTACCATCACAAAACAGCGTTGCGTATGCAAACTCTGCTTTAAAATATTGGGAAGGCGTTACCGGATCGGGAGCTTTAGTAAGCGATGAAAACGTCCCTATTATTGTCGAAAAAGAGACCATTACTTTTAATATTAACGAATTCCCTTCCGTCAATCATAGTGAAGAAGCCTTTCATAACTATGCCAGCAACGTAACTGCAGAATATAATTTTTACAACCCAAGTGAATATGACGTTAGTGCGACTCTTGTTTTTCCGTACGGCAATACTCCCATGTATGGTTACGTTAAACCAAGCGATGACAAATACGGTATAAAAATAAACGGTGAAACGATAAACTCCAAAATCCGCCACACCTACCACGATCATTACTCTTATTACGATTTTGACTATACCGAAGCGGTACCTAAAATTTTAGATGATTACGTCGACGATACCTTCTACTCGCCCGAGCTACCCGTCTATAAACATACTTACGAGGTAAGGGATCTTTCACTTGGCAATTGCGTTGCAACTTTCACCTTACCTAACGCAATTGACGTCCGCTACTATTTGGTTGGCGGTAGCTCGAAGGAAGTTGGGCCCGATGGTAGCAAAGCCATAGGCTACGGCACTTGGGTAAAGCCTAACGATACCGTCGTGTTATACGTAATCGGCAAGGACGTTGAAGTATCAGATTATGCTTTTTATGAAAACTACTCACATGATGCAACTCGTTGTAGCGGAACTTTTACCTTAAAGAACAAGGAAACTCTTACCTTCAAAGAGCTTGCACTACTAAACCATGACGAAGACTCTGACGTACTTGAAGTCGATTACTATAACGCCGTTGTCGATATGCTCAACAGCGGTCGTGATTTGGGCATCAACATGAACGACTATCTCATGGGATGGTATCAATACGAGCTTAACGTAACCGCCGGCGGTAAAGTTATCAATACCGTGACCGCACCCTTATACCCCAATATTAATAATAGTTACGAACCGCCGAAGTACGACTATAACTACTATCTAACCCCGGCTAAATCTTGGGCAAGTTTTGGTGAGTTAACCATAAACGTAAACACCACTGCCTATATGCTCAATAGTAGTATAGACGGCTTCGAAAAGGTTGATACGGGTTACAGGCTTGTGAGAAACGGTTTACCAAACGAAGATCTTTCATTTACTCTTTGTGAAGATGAAAAACCGAAAAAAGAGGTTAATTGGGGATACTATTTGATAATAATTATACCCATTAGCATACTTGTTGTTTTGGTTGCAATTATTGTAACGATAGTGGTTGTCGTTAAGAAAAAACGCAAAAAGAAAAATATGAATAAAAAGGATTAGGTCTACTGACCGCATAAAAAAAGCCGATTTAAATCGGCTTTTAATTTTTTGTTTTTAACACGTTAATTATCTACTTTATATAGCTTTGCGAGTCCGCCTTCTGAAGTTTCGCGGTAAACGTGGGAAAGATCCCTGCCAGTACGATACATGGTTTCTACAACAATATCAAAGCTAATTTTACGGCTATCGGAAAGGAAGTTCGCAAGGGATAATGCATTGATAGCACGCATTGCAGAAACAGCGTTACGCTCGATACAAGGGATTTGTACAAGCCCGCATACAGGGTCGCAAGTAAGTCCCAAGTGGTGTTCAAGTGAAATTTCTGCAGCGTATTCGATTTGGTCGATACCCATTTCAAAAAGCTCTGCAAGAGCAGCTGCCGCCATAGAGCAAGCGGTGCCTACTTCTGCTTGACACCCTGCTTCCGCACCGCTTATAGAAGCGTTGGTGCGTACGATGTTACCAATAAGGCCTGCTACGGCAAGTGCTCTTATTACGTCCGCATCGGAAAAGCCGTTTTTATCTTGCATGTACTTAAGTACTGCCGGTACAACGCCACATGAACCACAAGTAGGTGCGGTTACAATTACGCCACAGTCGGCGTTTTGCTCGCTAACTGCAAATGCATATGAACAGACGATACGGTTTTCTCTCGTTTGAGGACTTTCGTCAATATGGCGCTTGCTGTATAACTTTTGTGCTTTACGTTGAAGCTCCAATCCTCCGGGGAGAACTCCGGTTTTTGTTAATCCTTGAGATATTGCATTACACATAGTCTTCCAACACTCGTTGAGGAACTCTTTAAATCCTTCGCCTTCGTGTTCAAATACGTAATCGGATAGTCTTATGTTGCGCGCTTTGCATAACTCGGCAATTTCAGTAAAATGTTTTTCAGCATAAACGTCGGGTTCTATAGTGCCTGCTTCGCCTTTTTTGCGAATCTCTCCACCGCCGATAGAAAGGTATGTATCAGTTGCGATTGCCTTACCACCTTTATATGCGGTGAACACCATAGTGTTGGGGTGCTCGAGCTCTACATCCTCATAGTGAAACAAAACCTCGGTAGGTACACCTGCAAGAGCATCAATAATCGCCCTATCGGTTCCGTGACCTTTGCCGGTCTTTGCCAAAGATCCATATAAATCGACTTTAAAAGATTCGGCATCTTTATTTTCATCATAAAAACGCTTTGCAGCAAAGTTCGGTCCCATCGTATGAGAGCTTGAAGGTCCAACGCCGGTTTTAAAAACACTACGAACTGATTTCATAAATATACTTCCTTAAACGTACTAACAATAATTTACCATATTCGGCAAAATAAATCAATGTTATATTTTCTTATATCTCGCGTATTCTTTGCAAAATTTCTTCATCTGCGGGGCAGAAATCATAGCTCGGTATATCATTAGGAGCTATCCATTTAATATCGTTATGCTCAAGCATTTGAGGAGTGCCCTCTTTAATAGTAGCGTTAAACAAAGTAAGATGAACGGTAATATCTGGGTATGTATGAGTGACTTCCATAAAAACGTCAGAAACGTCTATAGTAATTGCCAACTCCTCACGGCACTCACGAATAAGGGCTTGCTCTTTACTCTCGCCCTCTTCGACCTTGCCACCAACAAATTCCCACAATAAAGCACGAGCTTTATTTGCAGGTCGTTGGCAAATCATAAACTTATTATTATCCCAAATTAATGCAGCAACTACTTCAACCATATAAACATTATATAATATATAATAAAAAACAACAAGCCAAAACTAATAAAACAAGAAAAGCATACAAAGTGGCTAAGCCTAAGTACGTTGGTTAAACTTTTTTCTTTTGCTCGTCAGGTGCTTCGCAACTTGCGCACTCTTATTGCTAAAGCAATACAGTACGCTCCGTCGCCACGGCAAAAAAAGAACGCCTTTCGACGTTCTTCTTTTTTTGGAGCGGGAGACGAGATTCGAACTCGCGACTTTCACCTTGGCAAGGTGACACTCTACCACTGAGTCACTCCCGCACTCATTTGCAACGATATGGATTATACTACATCAGATTTTTTTTGTAAACTCTTTTTGCATACTTTTTTAAAAAATTTTTATAATTCACAAAACCAAATTTTATTTAATTTGTTTGTTAAAACAGTTGCTTTGAAAAATAAAAAGTGCTATTATAGTAAAGCTATCGAAGATGAGCACCATTAGCTCAGTTGGTAGAGCACCTGACTCTTAATCAGGGTGTCCAGGGTTCGAGTCCCTGATGGTGTACCAAAATAACCTAACTCAACGCGAGTTAGGTTATTTTTTTACCCAGCAGGAGCAAGCACAATGTTTGCATTAGCAAAAAGGGTGCGCAAGTTGCGTAGCAACCTGACGAGATTATATAAGTATGAAAAACTAACTTACGCAAGTAGCAGTATTTATATAATTGTTATACTAATGTCAATCGAGTGGTCCCTGATGGTGTACCATTAAGAACGTAAATCGAACATAGATTTGCGTTCTTTTTCTTTGCAAAAAAATTAGGGCAGGACACAAAGCCCCACCCTAAAAGGTTTGATATTAAAGTTTATAATTCCCGCCCAAACATTATGCAACAGGCAAACCATTGGTAATAATTTCTCTTTTAATTTGTTTCAGAAATGCTCTCTTTAATAAAATTAATAATACTATTGTATCTTTCTAATCTACTATTAACGCTTGCTACTGCGTCTTGCGAATAGAACATATAATTATTAACATATTTATTTTCGTATTTATTGTTAAAATACATTTTATAAAATTCGCATACTTTTTCAAGTATTGCTGACTGCTCATTATTATAATAATTTTCAGCCATTAAAGCATAAACTACCACAAAAAGAGTATATAAGTGAGTAATCTTGTTTATTTTGTTTTTATACGATGTCCCCATCATTTCAATAACTGTTTCAATAATAGTTATTATGGATATAAAAATATCTTTATCTTTGTTTGTTTCGCTATATTGTTCATTGTATAAATCATACATTTTATTTATAGTTGATTGACTTATTGCAATCTTCATTCCTTTTCTTAAAAAAATAAGCAAGTGACTAACAAATTCAACATCTTTCATCCTGCGGATATCGTTATTAGAGAAAACCTTGTATTTAGCCCAAAAATCAAGTTCCGAAAGCTCTATTGCCAAACGAATAAACTTACCATTAAATTGTGCATTACGTAACTCTTGTGGATTTAACGCTTTGTTGGTAATATTTAATCTTAAAAACATTGTTTTTATTTCTTCAGCAGAAATATCCTTACTAATTTCATTGACATTAAAAGTGTAAGCCCAAACATCTTTTTTGTAGTCATCCGACAAATCTTCAAAATATTTATTTTCCCAATCCGCTGGTTGCTTAGAAATTAAATATTTTTTTGATAAAGGGAACTCATTATTTATAAAACTAATTACAGCACCAATACGTTGTTGTCCATCTACAACACTATATCTTATTTCACCGGTTTTAACATCCGGGTCTTGTTGCCATAAATATATAGCAGGGATATCGAATCCTAATAAAATAGTTTCTATTAATCCTACCTTGTGTTTTTCTTCCCATACATATCTACGTTGAAAAGAATTATCTATGAAGATAATATCGTTATCGTACATTGATTTAATTCTTGAGACCGGCAAAGTAGTTGATTTTATATTTTTAATTAATTTCATTATGAATTTCTCCTAATTATTGTATGGATTTTTTATATCGTA
>JAFVRJ010000020.1 GCA_017504305.1 Clostridia bacterium
ACCCATGCCGGATGCGACTTCAGATATAACGATTTTTTCGTCAAAAGCAAGATTTCCTTTTTGAATTTCATCAAAAACGATGTTTAAAGTCATAATTTTGACCATGCTTGCTATAGGGTGCTTCGATTCTGCATTACGTTCATAAAGAACCGTTCCCGTGTCGTAGTCTACAAGGTATGCGCTACGCGAGCTAAATTGACCGAGTTTTACCCCGTTTTTGTCGTTTGGTTGTGAGTTAGTAGCAAATGCCACGTCTTCTTTTGCTAAAATGCTGCCCACCCATGGTGTAAACATAGCTAACGTAACAGCTAAAATACAAGAAAATAATATTATCAATTTTTTCATTATAAAATCTCCTCGTTGGTAGTATCTTGTATTTACCTAAAAGTATGCAAAGTAATCGAATTTAAACGAAAAGTAACAAAATTAAGTAAAAAATCAACCAATATACGAGTGCTATTGCAAATGACAATAACAAAATCGGTGTAATAGCGCTTTTGATGGAGTTAAAGTGACAAGGAACGTTAATCATACATTTGCGATAGCAGTTATAATTAACAATGTGATAAATCTTTTTTAATGCTAAGATTGCTCCGCAAAAAACAACTATTACCGTAGGTAAAGTATAAAACACAAGATGCATTATACCGAGTAACGTATTGACTGCGATAGCTTTGAAGGCGTTTGAAAAGACTATGTATGAAGCCAAACAAATACCGCCATATCCAAGGAGTAAGTATGCGAAAAAATGGAAAGAAGTGGCAAAAATAAGCAAAAACACGACCACGAACCAAATTATCAATCGCAAAAATTGTGGTACCGGTGAAGTGTTTCCGCCTATTATGACGATAATAAAATTGTTGCAATTGTTTACGTTTGAATAGTCTTTTCCAAGTGCAATCAATAGACCTATTATCAACGCAACTGTACATATAAGCAAATGTATTTTACAATCGCTAAAAGACCTTTTTAGGTCGCACAAGCTAACTTTTATAAAACAGGATAATTTGTGTATCATGCCATATTTTACGCGAATTAAGTCGAAATTATGTTAAATTAACCAATCCGCATAAATACCGTATCCAATGGTTGGGTCGCTTAACAGTACGTGTGTAACCGCTCCTACGAGTTTACCGTTTTGTATTATGGGCGACCCGCTCATGCCTTGGACTATACCGCCACATTTTTCTATTAAGCGTTTATCGGTGACTCTAATAATCATGCTTTTTACAGATGGAGTATCTTGATTTTCTGTTTTAATTATTTCGATTTCAAAAGTGTCGGGAGTGTCGCCGGAAATTGTAGAATATACGAACGCTTTACCTGGCGTTATCTCATTTCGACTCGCAACTTCGATTTTTTGCCTGTTTTTTGATAAAAAACCATTAAATTCGTCACCATATACACCAAGCAAATTATTTCTATTGATTGTACCAATAGAGCGTGAGTTTTTGTCGAAAGTGCCTTTGAGCGCACCGGCTTCTTCATTTGTTGCCTTTAAAGTTCCGATAATTTTCGCGTTAAATATTGATCCGTTTTGGTAGTAACTGAAATTATTTGTGTTTGCGTCTGCTATGTGATGTCCTAAAGTGCAAAAACTTCCATCTTCTTTAACATAAGTTAAAGTACCGATTCCGCAAATTGAATTTTTGAGGATTAAGCCAACCTTTTTCTGTCCTGAAATTGGGCAAAATACAGGCTTAATATCAATTGAGAATTCAACGTCGTTTCGTAAAATTGTTAAATTTATGATTTCGTTAGAGTTTACAATTTGTGAAAATTCATTGGGAGAGTTTACTAAAGTGTTATTGGTTCGCTTAATATAATCGCCCTCTTGTACTCCTGCTGATCTTGCAGGGTTTACCGAGGTATCAGTTAAAACGATATCATTAAAACCTACTACGATTAATCCTTGTGATTTTACTTCAATCCCCACTGGGGTTCCGCCGAGATATACGTAATCGGATTCTTCTTTAGCAAAGGCAAAGCCTATCCCTGTGGCATAAAAGTTGATTGATATAAGTAATAGGATAATCGGTACGGATAATAATATCTTAAAGAGTAGATTTCTTTTTAACATGCAAATACCTCTTGGATATTTTGCTTCACCAAGAGGTATTTATTCATCGTCGAGTATTCTAAATTATGTCAAATTATATAATACTAAAATCAAAAAAGTAAAGAAATTAAGCGTTTTTATAAGATTTAGCCCAATTCTTAAGCTCAATGGCGTTTTCCCTACCGCTAACGCTTGAAGGAGCAGATCCGGCCAAACGCATAACTTCTTTTATTGATCCCTCTTCATTTAATAGCTCTAATTCGGTAATCGTTCCGCCGTCACGTTCGTATTTTGATATCAAATAATGAACGTCTGCCATCGCTGCAAGTTGGGGCAAATGCGTTACAGCAAGCACCTGTCGCGAGTGAGAAACGTCACTCAATTTTTGTGCTACAACTTTAGCTATTACGCCACTGATGCCGGTATCTATTTCGTCAAAAACTAAAGTATCTATGCCTTCAAGTTCCGCCGTAATATTTTTGAGCCCCAACATAAATCTGCTCATTTCACCGCCGGAGGCAATTTTGGCAAGAGGCTTCAAAGGTTCACCAAGGTTAGGTGAAATCAAAAATCTTACAGAATCCGCACCTTGCTCGTTTGCGCAACTTAAGATGTCATCATCATTTTCGGGGAAAGTTACGTCAACTTTGAAGGTCATATTTTTCATGCCGAGTTCTTTTAAATTTTTAATAATAGCCAAACTAAACTTTTCACCGACAGCGATGCGTTCTTTATTCAGTTGCTTTGCAATTTTGACTGCTAAAGATCCGGACTTTGATTTAATTACTTCAAGTTCAGCAAGGCGAACTTCGGCATTTTTAAGGATATCAAGTTCTTCATATGATTTTTTGATAAAATCATCAAGTTCCTCAATTGGGCCGTATCTCTTTTTGATCTTACGTATATCATTAATGCGTTCCTCGATTTTTTCAAGCTCTCGAGGATCATAGTTCATATTTTCAATTTCGGAGTATAATTCGTCTGCAATATCGCGAAGCTCAATTTTTACACTATCAAGACGCGAGACAAAGTCTTCATATTTACTATCAAAACGAATAACGGAATTTAATTCTCGTATAGCGTTTTGGGTAAGATTGATTGCACCAAATTGTTCATCGCTATCCAAAACAGAGGAAGCCGCGCTTAATGAATTGGCAATACGCTCGGAATTTTGGAATTTAGTGCGTTCGGATATAAGAGTTTCTTCCTCACCGATTTGAGGGCTAACACGCTCTATTTCTTGTATTTGATACTCCAGCGCATCAATTTTACGCATGCGAGCCGCCTCGTTTTCAAATGAATCGATTTCCCGTTGTGCTTGTAAATAAGTATTAAAGTTATCGTTAAATTCAGCTAATAGTGCGGGAATTCGTTTACCATAGCTATCTAATATAGTGATATGATTGGCTTCGTTTAAAAGAGCTTGATTTTCGTGTTGAGAGTGTATATCAACCAAACAAGCCACAAGTTTGCGGAGTTGTGCAAGGGTAACGGCACGACCGTTGATCCTACAGTCACTTCTACCGTTTTCACTCATCGAGCGCCTTACAATTAAGGCTTCCTCATTAGGAATACCGTATTCATCAAGCACTTTTTTAACGTTAAGATTGTTGTTATCATCAAAAACCGCTTCGACAACGGCGTTTTTTTGCCTGTGACGAATTAAGGACTTATCTGCACGATCCCCTAAAACAAAGTTAAGGCTATCTATTATAATAGACTTACCGGCACCCGTTTCACCAGATAATACGTTTAATCCCTCCTTAAACTCTATGGAGTGCTCGCGTATGAGGGCAATATTTTGTATATAAAGATTACAAATCATATTAATTCAAAAAGTCGTTCAAAGTTTTGACTATTTTATTAACGCCCTCTTTAGTTTTGACTATAATTAAAACGGTGTCGTCACCTGCGATAGTGCCCATAATCTCTTTGTTTTCGAGGTTATCAATAAGCATCGCAGCGGAGTTTGCGGATCCACTCAAGGTCTTGAGAACGATAAAATTTTCGGTAGAGTCGATACTTAAAACAGATTGATGGAATAACGTTCTTAAACGTTGAAGTTTGGGATCAAGGGGCTTGACGTAGCGTGAGCGCGATCCATTACCGGCAACCTTAAGTAATCCAAGTTCTTGGATATCTCTTGAAACAGTGGCTTGAGTGACCTTATATCCCTCTTTTAAAAGCAAAGAAGTTAATTCTTGTTGAGTTTCAACGTTAATTTCTTCAATAATTTCAAGTAAACGTGTTTGTCTGTTTTGTCTATTCATAATTAGTCCTCAAAGGAGCTCCAGTAGCGCATTTTAGAGAGTAGTTTTTTGTGGAAATTATAGTAATTACGCCTAATAAACGTTAAATATACATCCGATTTGGTTACTTTTACCACTTCGTTATTCTTAAGAGAAGTAAGTAGCGTACCGTCTACGTTCAAATAAGCGTTAGGCTCGGCATGATTAATCTTGATAGTTACTTCGTTATGGTTGTTAACTACCAACGGACGCGAGTGCAACGAGTGCGCACAAATTGGGGTAATAACCAAGGCTTCAACGTCTGGCGAAACAATGGGACCGCCCGCAGATAAACTATAAGCGGTTGATCCGGTAGGCGTACATACTATAACGCCGTCGGAAGTGTAATTATCTACGCGGGCATTGTTAACAGAAATTTCCGTTCTTACAACCTTGGTGCAACTTTCACGGGCAATTACGACCTCGTTAAGAGCGTAATAGACTTCCTCTTTACCTTCGACGGAAACTTGTAATAATTGACGATTGTCAAGCTTATATTGGCCGTTTAGAATTTCGGTAATAATTTGGTCAACCTCATCCCTATCAAGTTCGGTCAAGAATCCTTTATTGCCGATATTGACCGCAAAGACGGGAGTTTTAGCAACAGCACATTCTTTTGCAATGCGCAAAATCGTACCGTCTCCGCCGAATACCAAAAGTATTTCGCTGACGGTAGCAAGCTCTGCATTGTTTAAATAAATGCAGTCGTCAGGTAGTCCTATTGATTTTAATTCATCGGAAACGTACACCTCAAAGCCGTGTCCTTTGAGCTGTTTATAAACGGCTAAAGTTACTTTACCGCCAATATCGCGGGTTAAATTTGTATATATACCTATTCTCATAGGTATATATTACAACAATCATACGTTTTATTCAAGGGATTTAAACTATTATGCAAAAAATAAAATATTACGAGAATTTTATCAACTATTTATGCAAAAGTAGAAGATATTCTCTGTTTTTGTATTCAAATGGATGAGGAGCCTCTAACGGCATTGAACAACTAAGCCCAAGTGATGTTGCGAACTCGGTAATCTTGCTTATTGCCATTGCTGTTGCTTTAGCATTTTTGACTATCCCGTTTTTAGTTAATTGAGCTTTGCCGACCTCAAATTGTGGTTTAAGAAGAGCTATAATTACAGAATCTTCTTTAAGAAACTGAAGCATTGCAGGAATAATTAAGGTAAGAGAAATAAAGGATACGTCTATAGTAATAAGGTCGGCTTTTACACCAATGTCTTCAAAAGAAAGATATCTTGCGTTGAGTCTATCTTTAACGACAACCCTATCGTCTTCCGCCATCTCTAACGGTAAAGCACACTCGCCAATATCGACTGCGTAAACCTTGCTTGCTCCACTACGTAACAGTACGTCAGTAAACCCTCCGTTAGAAGCGCCTATATCAATACATACCTTATCATTAACGTCTATTTTAAAGCTATCTATTGCTCTTTGTAGTTTTAAGCCACCGAGAGAAGCAAAATCATCCTTGTCGTCAACAAAGATTTCCATTGCATCGTCTACTTCGAGAGATGCTTTGGTAACGATTTTACCATTGACTAAAACCTTACCCAATTTAATCAAGTTCTGCGCATGAGAACGCGATCTACTTAAGCCGGTTTCAGTTAGAAAAACGTCGATCCTCATTATTTTTCCTTCCTTGAGAAAACGCCAAGGATTCTTGAAACGAATAATAGGATTTCTCTACTATTATTCATAGCAACCGTTTTAAAGAAAGATTTACCACCAACGATAACCGCACTAACGATGCTGGACATCAAAATGCTTAACCAGTAATTTAACGTTTCGTTGTCTTGAGCGAGTTTTATAACGATGGCAACGGTACAAGCACCGCTTATAATACCGCAAATATCGCCGATAACGTCACAGCAAATATTTGATACTTTTTCAGCGTTTTTAACAAGAGCGATTGCCTTTTTACTCCCTTTTACCTTACGACTTGCCATGGCGAGTAAAGGTGCAAGATCACAAGAAGTTGCAGCAACACCAATGGTGTCACAAACAATACTAATAGCAATAAGAAGAATAAGCAAAAATATAGTAATGCTTACGTGAGCGTAAGTAGAGGTAATTTCTGAAATAAATGAAAAGAAGAAAGCAAGGACTAAAGTTACAATTGTAATCTTTATGGTCCATATAGTTGCTTTTGACATCCCTTTGGTATGGTTTTGAGTCTTATCTTTACTTTTTTCGCCTTTTTTGACGTTTTTACAGTCATCAGGATGTTCGCTAACTGTTTCGATAGCGGATTGATCGTCGTTATTAATATTACCGTGTTGATGATATTTCATAGTATCCAAATATAAAGCGCAAACGAGTTGCGCTTATTAATGGTGGTAATAAACCGAGTAAACCTTGCGCCATTAGGTTCGGTAGGATTTCCCTACGGGGTACCCGTCGTCGCCGACCGGGCAGTTTCCTTTTGAACTCCGCAATACCGGATTACTCGCGGTATAACCGAATCGCCACTTAGTACACACTATAATCCTCGGTTTAAAACAGTCTAGAAAATTTCTTTAACAGATTTGATATAACCTATCCTCTTTTGCAGCTACGGTTTCATAGGCAACGAGTAAAGCGGTTCGCGTACCACGTTACTTTGACACCCTAATTCACACGCACCCACTCAAGGCAAGCTACTCTGCACACAGCTATTTATTACCGCATTGCAGGTTTAACCCTACTCAGTAAAGCTGAACCAATGGTTTTACTCCACCGAAATAGGTCTCCACGGTAGCAGGGTCGGCTCCGATATGCCATTATCAGACGCCCTGGAACCTTAACTCCCAGCATCCACCCAAGTTTGGGCAACTCAAGCGAACACAAGAAACTTCATCGATATGCTCTTTGACGGTATTTTAACCCCGCCTTCAATTATATCGCACCTGACTAGAATACTGCACCACCATTATTAAGTTGTTAATATTATAGCATATTGTTATAAAATATGCAAATGGTTAACTTTTAATGCAAACTATTAATCCAATTCACCGTCAAGATTTATGCGTGATAAATCTTGGTTAAGTAGTTCGAGTTTGCCTTTGCTTTCTTTGATTTCGTCAACAAGCTTTTTACCGAGCTTAATGGCTTCTCCATACAAAGTTAAGCCATCGTCGATGGAAAGATTTTCGCTTTCAAGCTTAAGAACTATTTTTTCGAGTTGTTCAATATCCTTTTCAAACCCCATTGGTACACCTCATTATTGAATATCTATTACTTCGGTAATAATTTTGCCGTCTTTTGCGTATAAAGTGATAGTATCACCCTCTTTTACGTCTGAAACAGAGCTAACAATTCTATCGTTTGAAACACCTTTAAGATAACCGGATTTCAAGATATTTAAAGGGTTCAATATTTCTAACTTGTTTAAAGAGGATATAAGTTGATTTTCCTTATCATTACAAAGTTTGACAACCGATTGCTTTATATTGGTTAGATTTGTAGTGATTTTTTGCTCTATAACGTTAAGCTTATTGCCGATTTTATAAGTACAAGCACGAGTTAATTCGGTAGCTTTGTTGCTATATTTAAGTATTTGAGCTTCGATTTTACGACCGGCAATTTTAATTTCCGAGATAACGTCCTCAATCAATCTATCGGTATCAAATGCAATCATTTCCGCAGCTGCGGTCGGCGTTAAAGCGCGCGCATCGGCCGCCAAATCTGATAAAGTTACGTCTGTTTCATGCCCTACTGCTGAAATTACGTAGGTATCCATATTGTATAACGCTCGGACTACGGCTTCGGAGTTAAAGGGCATAAGGTCTTCAAAAGAGCCACCGCCTCGAGCTAAAATAACGGTATCAAAGCCACCTTTATCGGCAAGACGCAAACCCTTAACAATTTCTTCAACTGCAGTTTTGCCTTGTACTGAAACGTTAACGATGCAAACGTTGATAAGATTATTATACTTTCTTATGGTTGAATATATATCGTGAACAACGGCACCGTTGATACTTGTAACCAAACATACGTTTTTAGTATATTTAGGCGCTTCGGTCTTATGTGCGTCGTTGAAAATCCCCTCTTCCAAAAGTCGTTTTTTCAACGCTTCGAGTTCTAAATGTAGCTTCCCCTTACCAAATGGCTCAATTCTTCTGACAACAAAGGAAAGTTTTCCGGTTTTAGTATAATAAGTTGGAGTTCCGTACATTAAAACTTCTTCGCCGACTTCAGGCATATAGGTTTTATCCGCAGCAAAACAGACGACTGATAACTGTGAATCATCGTCTTTTATGGTGCAATAAAGATTACCCTTATGGTATGAAATCCCGCTAACCTCTCCGAGTACGTAAATATTGTGCAACAATTCTTCCGCATCAAGGATACGGTTCAAATAATAGTTTAACTCGGAAACTGTAATATAATTTCTATCTGTCATTGTTAGCCGTCAATTCTTTATAGACGGAACTTAAAACACCGTTAACAAAAACGTTACTTTTTTCGGTGGAATACAATTTAACGAGTTCTACAGCTTCACAAATAGAAGTTCCCATAGGAATATCGTCCATGTACTTCATTTCATATATAGCAAGTAAAAGCGCCGCTAAATCAAGCTTATAAATTCTATCGATATCAAAGGCTCTTGCGTACTCTTTTACTGTGGCTTTCAAAGAATCGATGTTATCTATAACGCCGTGATAAACGGTATTGATATAATCAATTTCAGACATAGGCATATCGCCTGCGAGCATAAGTGAAAGAGTCTTTTCATTGACTTCACCGGAGAATAAGTATTCGTAAATAAGTTTATAAACGCTATCGCGTGATTTTTTTCTTAATTGCATGGTCGTCATCGTTAGTTAAATGTTTACGTTAGCTACGTTTACGTTAATTCTTTTTACAGTGAATTTAGTTGCAGACTCAACGTCGTTTTTGATGGTATCTTGCAAGTCGCAAACTACTTCAGGAATACTTGCGCCGAAATCGACGTTTACGCAAATATCAATGCTAACCAAACCACTATCGTCAATATAAACGTGACAATTAGTGTTTTTTAAGAAGCTGATTCCGAGGCGGTTTTTAACAACGCCGTCTTCTTTACTTACGTTGGGAATCTTTTTAATGGCTTCGTTTGCGATAGCCGCTATGATCGAAGTATATCTGCTTATTGCTTGAGGTTTAATTTCTTCCATATCGACATAATATCATATTATTAACTTATTTGCAAGAAATATTAAAATATTGTGCGCGTAAGCGTATAAAAAAGCGCCCACGTATGCGTGAGCGCGATTATTAAGAGTTGATTTTTATACGTATGGGATAATTACTACTTGAGGAGCTGTAAAAGTCGTTTCAGTTTCAACAATGTTTAAAATTTGAGCTGCATCCTCAAGGGTTAGATCTTCATCCATTACTACTATATTTACGTTCTCGGTGCTCATGGTAACGATGCAATCTTTAAACCCTTTTGCTTTAATTAAGCCTTCAACCACAAGTTCCTTTTCCATTGAAGAAGTAATATTTAGTTTTTGGCTTTCAGCATCAGCGATTGCGCTTTCAGTAGATGTTGCAGATGCTATAATTTCGTCAAGATAGGCAATCTCTTGAGCTCTTGTAGACTCTCTATCGGTCCTATAGGTTGCAAAGAAGGTAGTCGTTGCTTCCGGTTGTTGGTTAGTATCGCCTACTGGTGTTGAATTATCGGTTTTAGCATTTAGGAAGTAATTTAAACATCCTGTAGCTACGAGCAATGCAACCATCGAACAAACTACGATGATCTTTTTTCTATTTGCTTTTAAAGTTTGGCCAAATTTTGATAACTTATTATTTAGTTTCATGAATCTCTCCTTGTATAAATTTGAATTGAATTTCCGTTTATTCCCAATGCCGTAGATACGGCAGTAAGAATTTTAAGTTTGATTTTTACCTCTTCTGCACCCGAAGCGACTACGATTACACCAAGAATTTCGGGCATTTTTTCTTGAATTACTATAACGTCTTGATTTGAAATTAACGGGGTTGACGTATTAGTAGTCGTAGTTGTTTGTGATTTATCTCCGCTTGTAGTAGTTGAATGTGAGTTTACTGTGTCTGCTATTACCGGCACTTCGGTCGATGCATAAGTAATTAAAACGCTAACTTCACCTACTCCGTCAATTTGTTCCAGTATGTTCGAAAGCCTTTCCTCCAATCCTTCTGTTAGCGTCACAGAAGCACTCGTTTCATTACTCGCTTCGCTTTTTTCTTTGATTGAATCGCGACTTTCCGAAACACTAAAGTATATTAATAGGACTACCGCGATTATGATTGCACAAAGTATGATTTCGTAATTTTTTATAGATTTGATTTTTTTCCATATTTCTTTAAGCTTTTCCATATCAATTTAAGATGACTATTTGATCTTTATTCGCGCCGGTAGCCTTAAGTACCAGCTGGATTATCTCATCGTTAATATTTATATTCTCAACGTTTTTGTTTATTACTAATTGACTTAAATCAACGTTCACCAAACGCAATTTAAAGTCGCTACAATAGTCTACGTAGCATGAGATTTTTACGTTTTCAAAACCATTTTGCTTAAGATAATACTGTGAGTTAATGGATAGTTCATCGGCTTTTTCTTGATTTACAGCGTAAATGAAGTCGTTATTTAAGCTATATTCGTTGGCTGTGTTAGCGTACTCTTGTATTGTTTGATCAAACTCAAAACCTTCATTTAAAAGTTTGGGTAAAGGTGCAATTATAACCGCTAAAACAATAAGCGCAGTTATTCCTTTTACGTATTTTTTTGTTTCGCCATCCTGCATCATGACGTCGATTAAAACGGTTAGGCATATAGCACCCACTATACCCATAATCCAGCTATACAAATTCATCATACTACACCTGAATTAAACGATCCGATGACGATCAAAAGCACCGTTAAAACGAGAAAAAAAGCCCCGCCAACTGCAGCTATTAACAAATTTAGATTACTTGAAGTCGTATATAATAAAGAGGCGATTTTTACTTCGCCTATTGGTTCAATTATACCGGCAACAAGCTTTAATACTAATGAATAGACAACGATTTTTATTAATGGAATAAGTGCTATTGTTATTAATACCAATACACCTGTTAATCCAAGAGCATTTTTAATCAACACACAACTTGCCATAACGATATCAAATCCATCCGATAGATATCCCCCAAGAATCGGCACGTAACTTGATATTGCGAATTTAGAAAATTTTACCCCTATTGTATCTATGCTGGCACCGACAAGACCTTGAACGCTGACAAAAATCATCAAACCGCTAAACACGATACCAAGAGCCCAGCTCGCAATTGACTTAAATGATTTTGACAAGGTATCGAGTTTGACCGTGTCTGTTAAATTACCGACAAAGGTAAAAATAGTTATTGCAAAAAATATGGGAATTATCATGTTTATGATAAGTTTAAGAGCAAAATTCGATATTAAAAGTGCAATCGGCGGTAAAATAGTTAATCCTGCTTTACCGCCTAAAGCAGTAATCAAAGTAACGATAATTGGTGTAAATAAATCTAAAAAGGTAGATAGGTCATCAATAATAGATTTAGTGGTTACAACGAAACTACCAATGCTTATTGCAAGCGTTGCAATAATTGTGCCGTATATAACCCAAGAAACGATTTGTCTTGTGCTGTCTTTTTTAAATCCGGAAGACAGATGTCCCGATAAAGATGATATTATAGATAATACGATTACGTTAAGTAAAGAAAGAAAGGTATACTTTAGCTCTTTACGAAAAGCGTTGTTAAAAAACCCACCAATACTTTCTATGGTTAACGGCGTATCACCACTAATAATTGATTTTAAAAATTCCTTAAAGGTAAAATCTACCCCAAGGTTGGTTTTAAGACGATTAAAGTAATCCTCCAGTTCGGGCGAGATTATTGAATTTATGTGATCTTCTACCTGATTCTCGAGATCTTCTTTCAAGCCCTCCTCATTTGCATAAGCAGTAGAATCGCATATGCTAAACGATGAAAGAAAAACAACTATTAATATAAAAACAATATTGATTCTTTTCATTTAATAATTTCACTAATTGAAATGATAATACTTGATACGATAGGCAAAGCAAGCATAAGTATCAATATTTTGCCTGCAAGCAACACCTTTTTACCAATACTCGGTACGCCGTAGTCATCGGTAAGATTTGCTGTAAACTCTGCACAGTACCCTATTCCAATAATTTTTAAGATAGAAAGCAACATAGTGTCTTGAACGTTTGCAATACTTGCAATTTTTACGAACTGATCGACAATATACCGCAACTCATCTACGATAGATACTAAAATTACTATGCCCGTTACAATACCGGCAAACGCGGCAAGGGAAGGCTTGACGTCTTTTAGTATGCCGGCGCATACCATACCCAGAACGGCGATACCGATAACCTTTATAATTTCCATCAGAACAAATTAAATAATGACTTAACCGTTCCAAGCAAATCTGCGACCATGGTTATAACCATTACAAGAACAATGACTAATGCTGTAAGTGTTACAAAGGTTGATAATTCACGTTTATCACTTTTGTCTAATATGCTGTTAATTATTGCGGCAAGAAGGCCAACCCCCGCAATTTTAATAATAGTTTCAATTCCTGTCATAACGATAAAATTAATAGTCCGATTCCTGCCAAAATGCACAGTTTTCTGGACAACTCCCCTTTTTGAATTTTTTCCTTTTCGGCAACTACTCTATATTGTTCGGCAACCTCAATCGAGTGATTTAATAAATTACTCCTTGAGTTATAATCTGTGGTTGTCAGCTTGTCGAAAAATGAAGATATCGATTGATTTACCTCTTTAGTAAGATACTTTGAGTCAATATTAATCGAGCTTTCATCACCAATATTCAAATCAAATTGTTTTACTTTAGAAGGATACTTGTTTATGAGGTCTATGATATTGGTTTTTAAAAATTCGATCTCACGACTTGCGTATCTTAAAAAATCAACGTATTCATTAATAATGGCAAGTCGAATCTTATAATACCGCTCGATACCATACCCAAGGTACGCAATACAACACAGTATTAAAATAGATAATATTATTTTTATCATTTAAGCCTTACAACCGATTTTATGCTACCAACAGTCGGCTTATTACCAAGTATAATTGCTACGTCGAACAAGTTAATAAGACGATTATATGATTCATTAGTAAAATCAGTACCGTTTCCATGTAGCGTAGCGTAAACCTTTATGCCTGCACCAATTAGACGCTCTATAACTGAATTATCACTCGAAGGGATTAGTTCATCGAGAATAACAACTTCAGCAGAAATAGCCCTTATAATGCCCTCGGTAACAAGCTCCTTTGGCGCGCCTGAAATTACGTCGACATTAGGGCCAAAAGTAAAAGTATCATTATATATTTCTTGGCGTTCATCTATTATTAAAACGTCGTATTTACCACTCAACACGCGAGCAATATCGCGTATAAGTGTAGTTTTACCTCCGTATGGTGGTGCTATTATTAAAGTGTTTTGTAAATTGTTTAAAACGTTATTGAACCTATTTGCAATACCGATTATCTCGTGAGGAACGCGAATAACCAATGAGCTATAATCTTTGATTGTTATAATCTTATTACCATCAGTTACAACCGTCCCTACTAAACCAATTCGTATTCCGTTATAGGATATGAAACCGCATTTAATTTCATCTTGATAAGCATAAAGAGAGTTCTTGGTTGCTACGCGAATAACGTGCTTTACGTCTTCTTCAGTAACCGTTACGTTCAATAGATGTTTATTAGAAGCGTCCTTAACACAAAGCTGACGTCCTACTCTCAAACGAATTTCAGTTATCTTATTTAGCGGAACCCTATCGATAGAAGCTTTTAAAATACCGCTTGGAAGAAGTGATCGCAACATAATCCATAATATGTTGACGATCGCATATAAATGGGTAAAAAATTTGGTCAAATATCAATTTAAAGTCGAAAAAAAGCGGAAGCACTTGCTTCCGCTTAAATAAGTTTTATGTATTAATTAGTTAGCTCTGGACATGTATTCGCCGGTACGGGTATCGATACGTACGTATTCACCTTCTTCGATGAATAGAGGAACTTGAATTTCATAACCGGTTTCGAGGGTTGCGCCCTTGCTACCAGGTTGTGCGGTTGCACCGGGGATGCCGGGATCACATTGAGTGATTTGTAAAACAACAAAGTTTTCAGGTTCAACCGAGAACGGAGCATCCTTATAGAAAGCTACGTCAACCAAGCTACCTTCTTTAATGAAGTGAAGAGCATCTTCAACGAGGTTTTCGTTCATGGGGATCATATCATAAGTTTCGTTATCCATGAAGTAGTAAAGACCGTCGCCGTCGGAATAGCTGTAAGACATCTTTTTACGTTCGATATATGCAAGCTCAAATTTTTCAGAAGGGTTGAAAGTCTTTTCAAGAACACTACCGGTCATAACGTTACGCATCTTAACGCGAACGAATGCTGCGCCCTTACCGGGTTTAACGTGTTGGAAGTCAACAACTACTTGAACAGTGTTGTCCATTTCAAAAGTATCACCTTTTCTTAAATCGCCTGCTAATTTATTTGCCATAACTAATTTTACCTCCGTAGAATTACTCTATTATTATTAAATTTTTTATAGACTTTGTCAAGTTATCCACCCTACATTTTTGAAAAACTACAATATCTTCTATTCTTACGCCGTATTTACCCTCAATATATGCCCCGGGCTCAACGCTTAAAACAGCGCCTTCAGGGATTATACCCTCATAATAAGGGCTCAAGTTGGGCGACTCGTGAATATCTACGCCGAGTGAGTGTCCAAGTGAGTGAGTAAAGTATTGGTCGTACCCTTTTGCTTTCAAGCGATCGCGAGCAAGTTTATCGCCATCTTTACCTACGATGCCTGCTTTAAGAGTATTGATTGCATAGTTTTGCGCGTCAAGTACCGCGGCATAAAGTTCTTTGTAGCCTTCAGGTGGTGTTCCTATACAAAAAGAACGTGTCATATCCGAACAATAACCTTTATATTTTGCGCCAAAATCGACTGTGATGACGTCGTTTTCTTGTAATTTGTTATCAGATGGATGAGCGTGAGGTTTGCTGGTATTTTTACCAAAAGCAACTATGGGCTCAAAAGCGAGTTCACCACCATAGGCATAAATGCGTGAATTCATAAATGATGCAAGTTCAATTTCGGTAATACCGGGTGTAACTTTTTTAAGAATTTCACTGAAAACCTTGTCTGTAATTGATTGAGCCTTGCGAATTAACTGTAGTTCCTCGTGAGATTTGACTTGACGAAGTTCGGATATGTATTTTTGAGCCGGTTTTAGGTTAATGCTACTAACAAGGCCCCTACCGGTAAGTTCCAAATACTCGGCGTGCCTTATTTGCTTATCTTCATAACCAAGATTTTTAACGCCGAGCTTTTTAGCAAGATTACGAGCCGCCTTGACGTATGATAAACCTTTAACGTCAACTATCTCAAAGTCTTTCAAAAGTTCGCCCGCTTCTTCGGAAACACGCTTATCGCAAATATAGTATTTTTTATCTGCAGTAAGAAGAACCGCTGCATCCGCATTGGAGTAGCGAGTAAAATAGAACAAGTTGGACGGTGATAAAACTACTATTGCATCAATGCCTTTATAAATACTTTTCATAGCTTTATTATATACGCGCGAGCGAGCAATGTCAATATCAGTTATTTTGTTTTTGACGAAGAAATTAACCCTACGATAAAGCTAATAAAAATAACTACGGCAATACCTCCGGCAACCGCTTCAATGCCACCGGTAATCGCGCCTAATATGCCGTTTTCAAGAGCACCTTTGATTGCACCTTTGGCAAGATTACTACCAAATCCTGTTATCGGAACGGTCGCACCTGCCATGCCGAATTCCTTTACGTACTTAAATACCCCAATTGTTTCAAGCACAACGCCAAGCAACAAAAAACCAACCAGTATTCTTGCTGAAGTCATCTTGGTTGTGTTTATAAATACTTGACCTATTGTGCAGATTATACCGCCTACCAAAAACACTTGTAAATAGTCTAAAATCATATTACACCCTCTTAAAGCTGACTGCATGCGCTATGCCGGGGATACTCTCACCTTGTAGTGAACTGGTCTTTGAAACAAGAGCACCGGTAGGAATCAATAAGACCTTGTTTAGTTCCCCACTTAATAGTTTTTTGTATACGTAACCATTAAATACTGTACTTGAACACGCCGCGCCACTTCCGCCTTGGCCTACGTCTTGTGCCATGCGGTTAAAGAGCAAAATACCACAATCACAGTAGTTTGATCCAAGCTTAACCCCCTTTTCTTCCATGAGTAAAATTAACAGCCTATGTCCTGCTTCACCAAGATCGCCGGTAAGTATCAAATCATAATAATCGGGGCTTCTACCGGTACCTTCTAAATGCGCAAGTAAGGTTTCGCGAGCAGCCGGTGCCATCGCTGCGCCCATATCGTTTGCATCGGTTAAGCCATAATCAACCACACGACCGATAGTAGCGCAATCAATTATTACTTTACCACTAACGTTATTAAGCATAGTTGCTCCAACCCCGGTCGCAGTCCATTGAGCAAGTGGAGTACGTTGGTTACCAAGTTCCAATGGATATCTATATTGCCTTTCAGCCGTTGAAAAATGACTTGAAGTAGAGCAAATTACCCTGCTGAAATTATCCGTATCAAGAAAGCAACTCGCTGCAATAAGCGCTTCGCCAAAAGTAGCGCAAGCGTTATATAATCCCATAAACGGAATATCGAATTCACGCATTGTAAAGTTAGCGCCTGAAATCTCATCAAGCAAATCACCGCTTAAACATAAATCAATTTCGTGAGGCTTTCTATGGGTTTTATTAAGAAGATATTTAATAGTTGAAATATGAAGCTTCGTTTCCGCCTTTTCATGGCTTTTTTGGCCCAATAAATCGTCTTCTATATTTTTATCAAAGTATTTTCCCACAGGGCCTTCGTGCTCTTTAGGTCCTACGATGGTCGCCGTATCTTCGATATAAATTTTATTTTTAAAAAAGATAGTATGGTTTTTCATTAAATAAAAGCCCCCTTGAATATCAAAACTATTATCCCTACGGCAATCGACGAGCTGATTCCAAATACGATAACAGGTCCGGCAACGGTAAATATATTTGCACAAAGGCCAAGCACTACACCCTCCCTTTTGTGTTCAATTGCAGGCGATGCAACAGAGTTTGCAAAGCCGGTTATAGGTACTATAGATCCGGCGCCTGCATATGCGCCGATTTTATCATAAATGCCAAAACCGGTTAAAATTACCGTAATACAAATTAAAGTAATAGTAGTTAGCGTTGCGATTTCTTCTTCGGGAAGTTCGCTAAAAAAATGTTTATATAAATCAGTAATCCCTTGACCTATGCAACAAATTAACCCACCAACCCAAAACGCTCTGAACATAGTAAGTAGATGTTTGGATTTAGGCATTTTCTTTTTTACAAGTTCAATATACTCTTTATTAGGCTCGTTCATCTAAATTTACCTCGCTTTTTGATAGGATTTCGGTATATATCTCTTCTTTTTCTTTAACGATTTTTCGCATAAAAAAATCCCCCTTTGAGGATTTTTAACAAAGAGAGATATTTTATGCCTTAAAGTTTAGTTGTCTTTAAAAGATTTTCGCATTTTGTCAATAATTTTTGCTTCCAAACGCGATACTTGCACTTGACTAACGCCTAATAACTCTGCAACTTCGGTTTGAGTATAATCCCTAAAGTAGCGCAGAATTATGACGTTTTTATCACGCTCGGGTAACGAGCTGATTAACTCCTTCAAGAGCGACTTATTAAGCTCATCGTCAAAGTCAAGGCCGTCGCTTATTTTATCTGCAAGAGAAAGACCCTCTTCTTCTGTTTCTGCATAAATGGAAACGGGATATTTGGTACTTTCGAGTATAAATACTATTTCAGTAGCATCTACGCCAAATTTGTCCGAAAGTTGCTCTATCGTTGGTGGTCGCTCGTTATTTACGCGATATTCGTCGATATACTTATTTATTTCGAGGGCTTGCGATTTAGTAGAACGGCTTACTTTAATAGCTCCGTCATCTCTTATAAAGCGCTTGATTTCTCCGGCAATCATAGGCACTGCGTAAGTAGAAAACCGTACGCCGTAATCCATCTTAAAATTATTAATGGCTTTAACAAGACCTAAAGTACCGAGTTGAATTAGATCTTCGTACTCCACAAGCTTATTCTTATAACGGCTAACGATGCTTTTAATTAAAGGCATATTCTCCGTTATTAGCGTTGTTTTTGCTTCTTCGTTGCCTTGTTGGGCAAGTTTAATTAAATTGTTAGACTCATCAAAACTTAACATTTTAGTTTAGCTTTTTGCTCATCATAACACTTGTTCCTTCGCCGGGGTCGGAAACTACTTCTATCGAATCCATAAAACTTGACATAATCGTAAAGCCAAGTCCGCTACGTTCTTCATCTCCTTTTGTAGTGAAAAAGTCTTGCATCGCGACCTCAACGTTTTCAATTCCCTTACCGTAATCGATAACGTTAACGAATAATACGTCATCTATAATTTTTGCATCAATCTCAATAACACCTGTACTGTCGTTAGAGTACCCGTGAACAATAGCGTTAGTGACGGCTTCACTTATTGCAGTTTTAATATCAGAAATCGTCTCTATTGAAGGATTTTTACGCGCACAATAAGCGCCTATAGTGCTTCTTAAAAAGCTCTCGTTTGCATTAATTGAATTTACTTTAACCTTTAAAATATCCATATCTACCTCAAATTTTGTTAATAATGGTATAAAGTCCACTTACCTTAAGAACTTTGTCTGCAACCTTTGATGGATTATAAAAATATACGGGAACGCCTAAAGCCTTAAGTAATTTATAACGCCCCATAATAAGTCCCACCGCAGTGCTATCCATAAAAGTAATTCCGCTTAAATCAAAAACAAAACTATCGTATCCGCCTTTTTTGATTAAGTTATCCGTCGATATACGATATTTGGGTGCAGAGGCGTGATCAATTTCGCCCCTCAAACAAATCGTTAATTTGCCATCGCTATATTCGTGATCAATCATAAAAACCTCTTTTTGATGATTTTACCAACGATGACGTAAAGCTTTTTAATAGAATATTAAGAAAAAAATCATATTATGTAGATGTAACAATAAAATATTTAAAAAAAGTTGATAAAAGTATCACAAAAAGTTCAAATATAAGTTATACTATTAAATAAGATAATTCTTAACGGAGAATATTTATGACTAAACACAATAAAGGCTATATCTTGACAATCGTATTAATTATTGCTATCGTCACGTTTGCCTTATCATTATCCGCATGTATCGATCTTAATTCAATCGATACCATTACCGGCGGAGGTCAACTATCGTCAAGTAATGATGGTAACATTAATTCCGGTACCGATCTCCCAACCACCCCCAACGTTTCGTATACCGTTGAAACTTCAACCGGCACACCTAACGCTATTAGCAATGCGTTAACAGACGTAGTTTCCGCAATCCAAACTTCCGTTGTTATTATAAACACCGACGTAGGTGCTGGATCGGGCGTCATTTACGGCAAAATCACCAATGAAGACGCAAGTATGGTTGTTACTTGTTGCCACGTTATCGACGGTGCAAAAGAAATTAAAGTCACCATTAATGATGGAGATATAAATGCTGATAACGACGTTATATTAAACGCCTCATTAATCGGCATGGACGACGATAGCGATTTAGCCGTCTTGAAGATTAGCGGAAGCAATTATAATTACGTAGAAACGCGCAATACCGAATCTGCTCCTATTATTCTTGCAGAGCAAGCTATAGCAATAGGCAATCCTCTTGGAGCTGGCATCAGCGTAACCGTTGGTCATATAAGCGGTATCAGTAAAACCATCAACATGGACGGCGTAAATATGACTTTACTTCAAACTGACACAGCGGTTAACAGCGGTAACTCCGGTGGTGCGTTATTTGATGCAGAAGGCTATCTTATTGGTATAGTCAATGCTAAATCTACCGGTGATTCAGTAGAAGGCATGGGTTACGCAATACCGATTTATGACGTAATCAGCATTTCAAACTCATTAATTAAGACCGCAGGCAACCCTCAATTTAATGGTTTAGGATACATCGAAGGTAAAATCAGACTTGGTGTCGTTGTATCTATGCTTGACTACACCGCCCTATCAAAACTTAATAGTTTTGGCGATTATTTACCCAATACCAACGAATTCTACTATTTTATTTCAACAAGTTACGAACTTAACAAATATGGTAGCGTAGCTATTTCGGATAAAAATAAGACTATTGAACCGGGCATGCTTATTAGAGCGTTAAGCTACACGGATGCAAATGGAGCTACTGTAAGAAAAACGTTTAGTGAGGACTTTGAACTTGCCGATTACCTTGCAATGGCAAAGGTAGGTGACGTTGTTACCCTCCATATGATTGAAGAAATCGTAACTGTTACCGGTGGTATATTCGGAAGTTATAGTTATTCATATAAAGAATTCGATGTTCCGATTACCTTACAACAGTACGTGTACGGCTACGTAGGTTAATAAAAATTAAGAGCATCTTCGGATGCTCTTTTTTTAACGATTATATTTATGATTTCTCATATAATTACGTTCAAACTGCCTTGCCTTTCGCTCCAACTTACGTTTTTCATTAAATCTATGAAGGGTGGCAATTATCGCAAATAATACGCCAAAAGCTCCGCATAAGACGATAAACGAGAACAAATAATTAACGTAAACGTTTAAGGTATCGAGATAATTACCAAATACTATTACGCCCGATGCAATCAATGCAACTGAAAATACCAATTCAAGAAATATAACAAAACCACCCCTATCTCTTTTTAGATTGTGACAAAGCTTAAAGGTACATAATGAGATTAGTAAAGACACAACTACCGCTCCGATCAAAAAAAGATTTAAAGGTAATGTTTTAGAAACAATACTATCTAAAAATGATAAATCGACGTAGTTTCCAAGTGATTCAACATAATAAACGACGTTAAGCGCACCGAATACAAGTACGGATACTACACTTATAAATGCGGTCAAACTTCCAAAACCACGTGAAATATTAATTTTATTGCGTTTTGAACTTCTCATATCAATATTTTAAAACAAAAAAAGATATAAATCAATACTATTTAAATCAAGTTTGCGAAAATGAAAAGAGCACCGCTTTTGCAGTGCTCTTTCCTATGAGTAATCTAAAATTTTGATACCATTATATTATGGGTGCGAAATTTAGAGTTATGGGTGCATTTCGGTGAAAGGGTTTGCACCTATTTTAGTTCGATATATTGGAATTTATAGAGCAATCCAAAATCTTTTCAAATTAACATCGTCAGTTACCTTGTGAACAGTAGATTCATAAACACCGCCATTGGCGAGGATAGTCTTTTCGCTTCCTATGTTACCATCAATACAAATAATCAACACTTTATCAAGCCCAATCTCTTGACAGTACGGAAGTGCCATTCTCAGCATTTCTTTTGCATAACCTCTACGCCTTTCGCTCGGTCTTACGGAATATCCAATATGACCGCCGTACTTTTCAAGAAAGTCATTAAAACGATGTCTTACTTGAAGCATTCCTACAAGCCTATTGTCGCTCTTACGAACGAAAATAAACTGTGTTGCAGGAACCAAGTGAGAAGGAACTGCTTGCGGGTCTTCGTATTCTGCGCAC
>JAFVRJ010000021.1 GCA_017504305.1 Clostridia bacterium
CACAACTATATTTGCCTAACGGCAAGTTATATTGCTAAAAGCAGTGATATTTTGCTACGCAAAGTTTTATTTTCCCTTTCGGGAAAGTTGTGGCAAATATAATATAACTTTAACCGTAGGTTAAAATATAACTGCTTACGCGGTTGGCGTTCGCTACGCTCGGCTATACTGTTTACTGCGTAAACAATATCACTTTTAGCCACAAGGCTAAAAATATAACTAAATTATTTAACTATTCTGTGGTAAAGATAAAGCCCACCATATTTCGCTTTTTGCGAAGTATAGTGGGCTACACTTTTGTTATTGCTTAAAATCCCTATGTCTATTACAGATTAGTTCCTCGTCCTTTTACCGTCGGTAGGTAAAATACTTTACTGTCAGTATATTATTTTTTGATGGTTTGCAGGAAGTTGTTTGCTATTGCCGCCATCTCCGGCTTTATACCTGCTATCTTAAGCAAGGTCTTGACTCTGACGTGGTATACAAGTTTTGTCAGCCACAACGGGATGCGTGAGCCGAGCATAGCTTTGACGTCGTCGTTTTTGAGAACTTCGCCAACTTTATCGTTAATGGAATAGCACTCTGCCGAAGTGGTTGCATCATCTGCAGCAAACCAGTTGCGTACCAAGTTACCCTTGGTGTCGCATTTATACTCTGCGGGCTCTTGTTCAACGCCTTGAACGGTAATGGAGTTTACTATATCGCCACAAGTTGCGGTAATTACGTTTTCACCGGCTACGATATCAACTTCGTAGGTTACCATCTTACCACTCTTTGCGCCGTAGTCCACGCCGTTAACGGTAAGGACTACTTCATCGCAATTGGTGAATACGTCCACCCTACTCTTGCCGATTTGACGGTTTACAAAACGTTGTCCGCCGATTTGTATAAACTTCTCATCCGACCAATATGCTTTGTATGCGTAGAAGGCGTCTTTACGAGTCTTACGATCAAAAGTAACAAGGCCTTTGTTGTTCTTACCTGCTACGCCACCCTCGTTGCGGATTGCCGAGCCGAAGTCGAACATATTCCAAACGTAACTACCCCACAACCAATCGCGAGAGGTAATCGCTTTAGCGTAATGCTCGTGCATAATTGCTTGATATTGCTCGCCGTAATCGCCTTGGGTGGGATTGTTGGAGTAATACTTTAATACTGCTTCTGCACCGTACTCCGATAGACAAAGTTTGAGGGTAGGATTTTGAGTATGGAAGTCATCGAGCCACTTATCGATATCGGTATAACGATTGACGTACCAACCATAATAAATATTGAAGCCCAATATATCGGTTACGTAGTTCAACGGGTCGGTGGATGTTGCCATCATTACTTGTGCCGAAGTAGTATGACGAGAGGGATCGAGTTCCTTTGCAAGAGTGTTAAGCTCGGTGATGCCCTTCAAGCACTTTTTGGTGCCGTTACCGCCACCACCGATGGTGATTTCGTTTTGAACTCCCCAGCAGAAAATGGAGGGGTGATTGTAGTTTTGTAAAATAAGTTCACAAAGTTGCTCTTTAGCGTTATTGAGCTTCTTTTGAGAGTAGCGTGAAATAACGGGAACTTCTGCCCAAACCAAAATACCTTGCTCGTCGCATAGATCGTAAATGATTTGGTTTTGTTGGTAGTGAGCAAGTCTTATGGAGTTTGCGCCCACCTCTTTAATTAGGGCAATATCTTCTGCGATATGCTCGTAGGTAAGAGCGTTGCCGAGGTTCTCGCGGTCTTGGTGGCGCGATACGCCCTTTAACTTAACGGCGTTGCCGTTCAAGATGCAACCACGCTCGCTATCGAACTCGATAGTCCTTACGCCAAAGCGAGTTTCCGCTTGGTCAACTACTTCGCCATTTACCTTTAAATATCCTTTTACGGTATACAAATATGGGTTTTCGAGAGTCCAAAGTATGGGGTTTGCGATTTCCGCAACAACCTTTTCGTTGTTGAGATTATCTACTGCGGTTGAGACGATATTGCCCTCTTTATCCACTACTTGGTAATCGATTGTAGCTTTATCGCCGTGTACTATTGCATCCAAAGAAACCTCTGCCTTGCCATCTTTAATAACAGGGGTAACCATTATGCCCGAGCCACCGTAATCTACTACGTCAAAGCTCACTGCGGGCACGTTGGTAAAGAGGGTTACGTTACGATACAATCCGCCGTAGAAGGTAAAGTCCGCAGTCGACGGATATACGTCGTCGAAATCGCTATTGTCCACGTCGATACGTAGCTCGACTTTGCCGTCGACAATATACTTTGTAAGGTCTGCACTAAAAGCGCTGTATCCACCGCGATGGTGTTTAACTAAATTGCCGTTTGCATAAACGTCTGCTACCGAGTTTGCGCCCTCAATGCGAACGATGGTTTTGCCCGAAAGCCCTTCAAGCTTTTTTGCGTACGAGCACTTACCACGATAGTAGTTGGGTTGGTTTTGACCGTCTATCGCGTTCCAGCAATGCGGTACGTTTACCGTTTCGCTTACGCCTTGCTTGGTAAAGATCCAATTATCATTGATCAACTTAACGGTTTTCATTTTTGCTCCTTATTTATAGGTTAGATTTATTTTCTCTTAATTTGACGAGGGTTTTCAAGATAGCGCATAGGGCTTCGGTCGGCACTCGCGCATCTTGAACGGCTACTTCCATGGGACAGAGCCCGTCACCTTTGCGGTTGATGATCTTGTTAGTTTTAATTCCGTAGCTAACGACAATTCCGCTTGAAAGTAGTATACGCTCAGCTTCCACCGATATCACCTCGGCGAATACCTCTTTTACCCTCAATAAAACGTAGAGGTACGCTGCCGCCTTACCTACTATTTTATCAGCAGCTACGTACCCCTTTAAATCATATTTAAGTTCGGCAAGACCTGCTATATAAGCTATGCCTCGCTCCTTGGATAAAAATTCATTTTCTCCAAGTATAGCAACGGAGTATCCTGACTTAAGATACTCTTTTGCTTTGGTTATATCCATAGTTTATAAACTATTTCTTTTTTGCAATGAGCTCGTTATATTCCTTTTCGCTCATAACGTCGGCGGTAGGAGCCCATTTTGCAACGGATGCAATACCTGCTTTTGCAGACTCTTTGCTTGCGTATCCCGCTTCGCTGATGCAAACGAGGTTGCCGTTGTTAGCATAAATGCGGAAGCGATATTTGCCTTGCTTATCAAGATATACCTCTGCTTTGGGGAACTTTAAAGGCTCCGTGGGTTTTTTAAGGGTAAGATCTTCTATCTTTTCAACGCAAACGGGTGCGAACTTTTGAACGGATGCGATACCCTTTTTACAGCTCGATAAATCTGCATAAGCGCCTTCACAAACGCCAACCGTTTCCCTATTGGGGGCTTTCAAACGGAAGTTAAAATGTCCTTTTGCGGTTTGTCCATAGTAAAAAATACCTTTGAGCTCTGCCATAAATTTCTCCTTGGTGAGTATTAAGATTTATAAAAATCCCTCGATTAAATCGTTTACCATATGATTTTATCATATGCCACGCCTTTTGTAAAGAGCGACTTCTGCGTAAAAAGGTAAAATTTTAATTAAATCTTCTATTGATCCTCGCGCGCTCATTTTATAAAATGTCTTTACGACGAGCAGTTTTTGTAGTAATATGGTAGTGGTGGAGATTAAGGTTTATACCAAATATCATATTCTTCACAAGGAAACGTAAGATGACAGGATTGGAGATTTTCTACACAATATTGGCCGCATTATCCGGCATCGGAGTTTTTATCTTTGGTATGAAGATACTTGGCGACAACTTGGAAGCAGTTGCAGGTGATCGCATTAAAAAGATGTTTGCCGTTATCGATAAAAACAGCCTTGTTGGCGTAGGTATCGGCGCAACCACTACCGCAGTAATACAAAGCTCCGCAGCCGTTACCGTTATGCTTATCGGTTTTGTTAACGCCGGTCTTATGTCTTTAACTCAAGCGGCAAGCGTTGTGTACGGAGCAAACATCGGTACCACTATTACCGCCCAAATCGTAGCGCTCGGCTTTGGTGGAATTAAAAACGTTCAGCTCACCGTTATTTTTGCAGCTTTTGCAGGCATCGGTGCCTTTATGATACTTTTCGCAAAAAAGGATCTTCTCAAAAAAATCGGTACTATCGTTTGCGGTTTAGGCATGATCTTCGTAGGTCTTACGGTTATGGGCGACAGCATGGAGTCTTTCAAAGAAGCTCCCGTAATAGTCAACGCCCTCGCTTCCATCAAGCACCCCCTACTATTGGTAGTTTTGGGTGCAATAGTAACGGCACTTATTCAAAGCTCTTCGGCGGTTTCCGGTTTGGTTATAACTATGAGTGCTGCGGGTATAATGAGCTTCCCGCAAGCGATGTATATAATAATCGGTTCCAATATCGGTACTTGCGTAACGAGCTTTATCTGCTCGATAGGCACTTGTACAAACGCAAAGCGCGTTGCGGTTATACACTTAACTTTTAACCTTTTAGGTAGCATTATCTTTATGCTAACGGATCTATTTGCACACTATGCAGACCTTCTCATGAGATGGTTTGATACCGTACAAATACAAATAGCTATGCTACACACCATATTTAACGTTGCCACTACGATAATACTACTGCCATTTACCAAATTAATGGTTAAATTTGCAACGTTGGTAATCCCCGACAAAAAAGGCAAAGTGGACGACGATACCCCTCGTTTGTACTACCTCAACGATCAAGTTCTTACCTCACCTCCGCTTGCCGTTGCCAACGTTAAAAGAGAGATTTTGAACATGTATACTCTTGCTCGCCAAAACCTCAATTTGGCACTCGATGCAATAACCACTTTAGATATTTCAAAGCTTGACAGCTTTAATGTAACTGAAGCAAAACTAAACTATCTTAACAAGGAAATCACCAAATTCTTGGTTAGAGTTTCCAACACCGATATATCGGAGTGGGATGCCAAATTAATTGGTTCGGCACACCATACTGTCAGTCACTTGGAGCGCATAGGCGATTATGCTGAAAACATTTTCGAGTACGCACAAAAGCTCAAAGAGGATAAGTTGAGTTTTAGTGAAGACAGTCTTGAAGAAATCAATAAGCTCCGTGAAGCCTTAGATAATCTATTTGATATGGCGTACAAAATTTACGATGAGGAGCTACCCGAACTCATCCCCACTCTTTACACTTACGAGCAAATTACCGACGATATGAAGGTGCTCATGGGTGACAAACACGTAGAGCGTCTAAACCAAGGCGTATGCAACCCCGAAACCGGCGCAATCTATCTTACCCTTGCATCGGATTGCGAGCGTATAGCCGACCACGTAACGAGCGTTGCAAACGCCACAAAGAGCTTTGCTCGCCCCAAAAAGATACACCCTCAAAAGGCATAATAATTGGGATAAAGTAATTATATGGAACGGCTAAAAGATTAAAAGATTTACACAAGAAAAGGGATTATCTATAACACAAATGTAATTATTGCGACTAAACCGCAAAGTTTAGATGATATACGAGCAAACGTAAAACCTCACGACGGGAGTGTACTTGAACGTACATGACCGAGTGAGGTTTGTATATTTGTGAAATATAACGCTAAAGTTATTGCTATGGATTAAACCGCATAGTTTAGATGATAGACAAACAAACGTAAAACCCCACGACGGGAGTGTACTTGGCGTACATGACCGAGTGGGTTTTGCTTGTTTGTGAAGTATAACGCTAAAGTTATTGCTATGGATTAAACCGCATAGTTTAGATGATAGACGAACAAAAATAAAAATCCCCCAATGGGAGCGTACTACATCGTACGTGACCTGCAGGGGGATTTTATTTTGTGAAGTATATCGCTAAAATATGCGGTTTAGTTATATGCGGTTTAATCCTCGAAGAGAATATTCTGCCACCCCTCCTTCTCTCCTTCATCGCCCTCTTCTTCGTAGGGATCGAACTCGGGGTTGTCGATGGACTCTAAAATGTTTTCAAGGATAGCATCCTCACGCTCCATAGAGGACATGTCTTTATATTTCTTGCGCTTTTGGCGAGGTTGCGGAACATATGGCATAACGGATGCTTCTTCGATTTCGGGAGCAACAAGGAATACAGACTTGTTGTCTATCATCTTCTTTCTGCCCTTCCAAGTGGTTACCATTATAGCCTTATCGAGGAGTATAAGGAGTTGAGGGAGTAGAACCATTACGAAAAGGAAAGCGAGGATACCGCCACGGAAGATTGCCGCACCGAAGACCGCGGTTGCCGGTAGTGATGATACGAATTGAACTGCGGCACCAGCACCAACCAAGATGCCTGCGGAGGTTATCAAGGTACGGGAGCTATCTGCTAACGCTTGACGTACGGCATCGTATTTATTCATGGTTTTACGATGCTCCATATAACGGTCGGTAAGTAGAATTGCGTAGTCGATGGTTGCGCCAAGCAGGATGGAGCTTATCAACATATAGCCGATAAATACGAGCGGTTGCTCGGTTCCGCTAATCAGTCCGGTAATATAAGGTACCGCCATATTTACGTATACCGAGCCTTGTATTACGCATACGAGGATGATCGGTATAAGTATCGATTTGAAGGTAAATGCTATAATCAATGCGACAAGCGCAATTGAAACGTAGGTAATGATGTCGTAGTCGGCGTTAACAAGATCTTTAATTTCCAACGTAGAGGAGGAAATACCAAGTACGTATCCTTCGCCGTAATCAGAGTATTGAGCGAGATAGTTATCGGCAACTTCGTTTAGTTTATTGACGATAGCGGTAGTTTCATCACCCTCTTCATCTGCGTTAAGGAAGATTACCACGCGAGAGTAATTGGACTCGTCACCCTTTGCAAGGAATTGCTTTTTGAACTTTTCGGGCATCATCGAGCCAAACCCGGTTTCGTCTATAACGGACATGCTTTGAACTTGAGATACACCTTCGATTTCCATCAAATCGTAGGTAATATCAAGCTCGACGCCGTTATTGTAGTATTCTATGGGTAACAGCAAAATAACTTGGTTTTGCTTGCCGAAGATCTTTTCGAGCTTATCTTTATCGACCGCAAGATCGGTTTGTTCACCGCCAAGGCTTGCCTCGGGACCGTAGGTAAAGCTGTTTTGTGCTTGCAAGAAGATGCAAGGGATAATGAGCGCGATAATTATAAACGGTACGTAGAAACGTGATTTAACAAGGCCTTTAGAGAACTTTTTGAAGCTTAAGTTGAAGGTCTTGTGTTCCGTTTTTGCAATAAGCTTTTCAGTATAAAGGATGAGTGCCGGCATTAGGAAGAATACGCATAGTATCGAAAGCACCGTTCCTTTCATAAGTACGAAGCCCATATCGACACCAAGCTTAAAGTTCATAAACATCAGCGCGACGAAGGATGCAACCGTCGTCAATGATGCCGAGCTTATGGGATTGAAGCTTGCCGTGAGAGCTTCAACCATAGCTTCGTTGGATTGTAGGCCTTTTTTCTTTTCCTCTTTGAACCTATGCAAAATGGAGATGCAGTAATCCATGGTAAGCGCAAGTTGCAATACGCTCGAAACACCTTGCGTAATATAGCTTATACCGTCTGCGCCCGTTACCATAGGAACCAACCAGTTGGTGCCCATATTCATCAAAATTGCAACACCTATCGGGAGCAGTAATAAAATGGGCTCGAGGTAGGAGGTGGTCGTAAGTAAAAGGATAAGGATAACTATAATACCTGCAACTATCATGGAAATGGTGGTTTCTTCTCCGACCATTTGGATGCTGTTATAAGTAGTTGCAGAGTTACCTACGATAGATACGGTAACGTTCTCGGTTGCCTTTATGGTTTCGATAGCCTTCATGGTGCTATCGGCATAGTCGCTACCGGTAAACGATACTTGGAAGAGAGCGTACTTACCCATCTTGCCTGCATCGGAATAGAACATTTCGAGTTGCGGTCCAAAGTCGTCGAGAGCGCCTATATCAAAACCGCTACCCGCCATGGAAAGAGCAGGTGCAAGTCCCATCATAAACTGCATAAACTCGCCGGACTCCGCATCGTCGATACCATCGAGGAGCTTGGGTAAAATTTCGGTAGCTAAAGCCATCATATCTCCAGAGGAGATAACAGCCATTTCATCTTCGGTAAAAGATGAGAGTTTATCAACCATATGCATGATAAACTTAACGGCTTTACCATCGGAAATTACCTTTTCTCCACTGGCGTCGTATTGCGCGTTCTTAATAACGCCTATTTCTTCCGAAAGGAATATATCGTCAATCCAAATTACGCTTGCAACGCCTTCGATAGACTCCATATAAGCCTTGAATTCAGTCGCTTGTTCGATGGTTGTATCGGAAAGCATTACAGTAGCGTTACCGCCGGGGCCGAACTCGCCGTACATGGCATCAAGACCTCTGCTAACCTTGGAATCTTTAGGCAAATAGGAGCTGTCGTTATAGTTGACTTCAACAAAAAACATACCTACTACACTACCAATGAGTAGCAGGACAAAGACAAGCGTTATCCATAATTTATTATTAACGATAAAACGAGCAAAACCTTTCATAATTCCCTACCTTACAGCCTATCTTCCAAGTGATTAAAATAAAATATAAATAATGATACAAGTTGCGTGTGTTGTTCTTCCGGTGAACACTCTATCAATATGCGGAATATCCCTCGCGTAATATTGTTTGCTATCAGTTCACAAAGGAAATCATTACACTCCGGCTTGCCAGCATATAGTTTTTCCTTACAAAGTTCCTTGACGTAAACAATTATTTTGTCGGTAAAATCGGCATATTCCGATCCGGCACTTTTTTCAAGAAGAATCTTAAGTTCCTTACCATACTCTTTGGCGAATTCGGTAAGCGCAGAGGATACGGCTTCCGCGATTACAAGTATAGTATTTTTGCCCTTGCCCTCATAGTTTCCGCTGTAAGCACATATCTCTTGAACAGAATCTATGAGCTTGTCTTTTGCAGTACCTACTATCGCGTCGAAAAGAGCTGCTTTGGAACTAAAATAACGGTAGAGATTACCTATCGGCACGTGCGCCCTATTACTTACGGCAAGCATGCTCGTACGAACGAACCCAACACGCAAAAACTCTGTTTTTGCCGCATCGACAATACGTTTTCTTACGTCCTCTTTTTGGTATTGCATGCGCACCTCCGAAAAGCAAAAAGCGAAATGTTATTCGCTTTTGAATTAATTATAAAGCACGCGCGTGCATAAGTCAAACTTTTGTATGAATAAAACACTATTGTTTTTTATTAAATTTATATTAAAAAATCGCCTATAAAGACCTCTTGTGGGTGCTAAAAAAATGTTTGGTTTTTAAAAAAGTGGGAGCAAGCCGACTTGCTCCCACAAATGATTTTTTACTTCTTTTTAAAAAGGTTTGATAACTTAAACTTTCTGTTTAGGCTACCGCTACTCGGTAAATAGCTACCGTAAATTGGCTTATTGATAAACTCGACCGTATCGGTATACGTTGCCTCTTGCTCGAAAATAACCACCTCATTTTGCTCTTTTAATAAGGGTGCCGGCACGTACAAAGTGCGTTCCGGTCCAACGTTCCAATATCTTCCAAGCTTAAAGCCGTTAATGAATACCGTTCCCTTTGTAAATCCCTTGAGATCGATAAAGGTATCCTTTGCTTCCTCTACCTCAAAAGTTCCTTTGAAGAAGGCGGGACATGCTTTACTATTCTTTGTATAATCCACCTTGGAAATATCGTCAAGCTCAATGGTTCTTACGGTAAATCCGCTTATCCATTGATCGGCTATCTTCATGCCCGATATACCCTTTCTATCGTAGATTTTATCACCGTAGTTCACCCTACCCATCGCCTCGACCAAAACGTCGATTTTAATGGTGCCGTCAAAAGCCTTGAGCGGTACTTCATAGTTATCCTTTCCGCCGTTATAGTAGTCTACGTCAAGCCTATTAAAGCGCCCTTTATACCCTCCGTTTACGTAAACGTAAGCAACGTCGTGCACGTCGTAAATGGTTAGCTTGGTGTCACCGTAGTTACCGCTTACCTCGGTGGAATATAGTATATATCCGCTATTTTGGCCATAGTGCTCCATCGGATAAGGTATGGTAGAGGTGATTTTATCGGAAACGTTATCGAGATTATCTTTTAATGACGCAACCTCGTTTAGTTTTACCTTGCCGTAACTTGCGGTCACGGGCGGTGGGGGAAGCTCCTCAAGCTCCAATCCCCGCGCTTTATATAACACCTCGCGACAGGCGTGATATTTTTGGGTATAATCGCCCCACTCGGTAAGGGGTGCACCGTAATCGTAAGATGTAATATCCGGTTGATAGTGCCTATAACAGTTAGCGCCTGCAGTATAACCGAAGTTCGTTCCGCCATGGAACATGTAAAAGTTGAAGTGCGCGCCCATATCGATAAACTCTTTTAGATAGCTCGCTACTTGTTGCGGAGTGGAGCCCGGATTATAATGTGAGCCGTAGGCGGTAAACCATCCGCACCAAAACTCTCCGCACATCAAAGGCTTATCGGGTTGCATAATCTTAAGGTCCCTAAACTTCTTATTTGGATTAGATCCAAAGTTTGCAACCATAAGTTCGCCTTCAAGGCTACCGCCCGAAAGGTTTGTTTTATTTTCGCCGTCGGAGGTGAAAAGCAAACAATCTATGCCGTTATCACGATATATGGTTCTGATGGCATCGAGGTATTTTTTATCACGAGCGTAGCTACCGTACTCGTTTTCGATTTGCATCATTATGACGTTACCACCCTTACCTACGGTGTAGGGCGCAATTTTAGGTAGTAGGTTATCAAGGTAGCGCTTGACGTAATACATGTACTTTTCGTCGTATACGCGTAATTTTAAGCCCTCGTATTTCAAAAGCCACGCAGGGAATCCGCCAAAATCCCACTCCGCGCAAATATACGGACCGGGACGAACTATAACGTACAACCCAAGCTCGGTGGCAATCCGTATAAAACGCTCGATATCCGCAATACCTTCAAAGGTAAACTCACCCTCTTTGGGCTCGTGAACGTTCCAAGCAACGTAGGTTTCTACTACGTTAAGCCCCATTGCTTTGAGCTTCAACAACCTATCGCGCCAATACTCCGGCATAACGCGGAAATAGTGTATGGCTCCGGAATACACCTTGAACTCATTATTATCTAAAAAGAAACGTCCCTCTTTGCAAGTAAACATACTTCCTCCATACTTTTAAATAATAACATAAAGATAAAGATTGTACAATATCAAAAAAAGTGTTATAATCATTTACGGAAAAAATTATAGAGGTAACTTATGAACTACGACGTTGTAATTGTTGGCGGTGGTATCGGCGGATTAATGACGGCCTATCGCCTTGTTAAAAAAGATCCTTCCCTTTCCGTTTGTGTTATCGATAGAGGTAGAGCTTTATCCAAACGCTTCTGTCCGGTAGCAACCCATAAAACCGCAGCTTGCATCAAGTGCAAACAATGCGCAATTATGGAAGGCATCGGTGGAGCAGGCGCATTTAGCGACGGTAAGTTTAACATTACCACCGAATACGGCGGTTGGCTACAAGAGTATCTTGGCGAGCAAGTAACGCTTGATTATATCAATCAAGTATCCGATATTTTGGACGAGTTTGGTGCAACCAAAAAAGCTTACGCACCCTCCGACGAAATCAAGCTCGAGTGCCTAAAATACGACTTGCACCTTTTGCAAGCAACCGTAAAGCACCTCGGTACCGACGGAAACCTTAAGGTTATGAGCAACCTCATGAGCTTCCTCGAGCAACACGTAACCGTGCTTACCGAGACCGCTGTGGTCGACGTTAAGATGGACCAAAGCACCGTTATTACCGATAACGGCGACGTCATAGGATACAAGAACCTTGTGCTTGCAATCGGTAGAAGCGGTTCCGAATGGTTTGGTAAATGGTGCCGAAACAACGGTATTGAGGTTATAAACAACCAAGTTGACCTCGGTGTCAGAGTAGAGTTACCGCGCATTGTTTGGGAGGGTATTTCCGAAAAAATTTACGAGCCTAAAATCTTCTACCGCACCAAAAACCACGGCGATAGTACTCGTACTTTCTGCTTCAATTCGGGCGGTGAAGTAGTTATCGAAAACAACGATGGTCTTTTGACGGTAAACGGCCACGCCAACTCCGACCCAAGACTCAAAACCAAAAATTCTAACTTCTCGATACTATCAACCACTCGTTTCACTCAACCCTTTAACGAGCCTATCGCTTATGCAAAGCACATCTGTAAACTCGCCAACATGATTGCAGGCGGTGGAGTTATAGTCCAACGCTTCGGCGACCTTGTCACCGGCAAGCGCACAAATGAACACCGCTTAAGCCAATCGAGAGTTCGCCCCACCCTTAACGCTGTAGCCGGCGACCTATCCCTCTGCATCCCCAAGCGCCAACTCGACAACATTATCGAAACCATTTACGCGCTTGATAAAATCGCTCCCGGTACGGCTAACTACGACACCCTCCTATACGGCGTCGAAGCAAAGTTCTACTCCATTAAACCTAAATTTACCGACAACGACTTCCGCATCGCTGAAAATATTTACACCATTGGCGATGGCGCAGGCATCACAAGAGGACTTGCACAAGCTGGTGCTAACGGCCTTTTCGTTGCAGACCATATGCTAAATCGTAAATAAATAACTTTAAATAAATTAGGTCCGCGTCGGCGGACCTTTTTTTAATAACCGTAAACTTTTAAACGTGCATCCTTAAGGCATATAACAGCTTCGGTTATGGCTTTATTAAAATCCTCCCCTTCTTTTAACTTTGCCTCAATCGAAACGTTACCTTGATAGTCGATATCTTTTAACGCCCTAAAAATTAACTCATAGTCGGTGCCGTCACCACGCTTGGGATAATAGCGTCCGTTAAGAGAGGCTACGTGTACGTGAGTAAGGACGCCTTTATAATCTGTTAGATTCCCTACATCTTCACCATTAGCCATTGCATGGTAAAAATCTATAAGTAACCTTACTTGTTTTTCTGAGGTTTCTCTCACCAATCTAAATCCGTCCGCAATGGTCTTGATAACCTCGCACTCTGATAGCGGTTCAATAACACACTCCCAACCCCTATCCTTAAAAATTGGCGCGACAACCTCTTTAAGATAGGAAGTGATTTGTAAAAATGCTTGATCATTGGATACTTCTCCGCGAGGTGCTCGCGCACCACCCGAACCAAAAACCACTCTGCGTCCGTCAAAAACGCTCAATTTATCGGTAAGTAACAAAAAATAATCTTTTAGCGCCTCAATAGAAACGTTATTACCTACAACCCTCAACCGGTCACCGGGCAACATACAATTATAGTTTAGGCAGGGTAGCGAAATCTCATTTAACGTGGAAACCAGACCTTTGAATTCATCATCTGAACAATCCCAAAAGGAACCAAAGCCCGCCTCGAGATACTCAATGCCGGCTTGTTTAGCAACTTTGATCGCTTCGTAGTTTTTCCAATTATAACACAACCCTATCTTAACCATATTTTAATTATAAAATATAAATTGCTTTTGTCAACACTATTTTTGTTTTTGGCAATTTTCTTGGCGTTTTGGTATCTGTAGATACAATAACCGCAACGTTTTGGCACCTTTCAATTTATCACTTAATCAAAATTACCTATTGCGCTACTTGCGCGCGCGTGCTATAATATTATAAGTTTATAGTTTTTGGAGGACTTATGTCGGTTATATCTAAAGTAGTTGGTAAAGTCGTAGGATTGTTTTCTAACTCCCTTTCGCAAAAAGAACTTCGTTCCGATGCAATAGTTGGCGAAGCTTTCGAGGATATTGCTTCCGTTGCACGCGAGGTTGCTGCAAGCGGTGCCGTTATGCTCAAAAACGACGGCGTACTACCCCTCGGCAACGAACCGTTTGCGTTGTTCGGCAGAACTCACGTCGATACCTTCTACGTAGGTTACGGCTCGGGCGGTGACGTTCGCGCCCCTTACCGCGTATCTATTTTACAAGGTGTTTTAAATAACGAAAACCTTAATCCCGACAAAAAGCTCATAGACGTCTACACCGAGTGGTGTAAACAAAATCCCGTCGACCATGGTTTTTGGGCACATTGGCCGTGGCGCTACCCAGAAATGCCTCTTTCTTCCGACTTGGTAAGCGATGCAAGATCTCGCTTAGACAAAGCGGTAGTCGTTTTGGGTAGAGCTGCCGGGGAAGATAGAGAAAATAAGCTGGAACGGGGAAGTTTCTTCTTACATGACGAAGAACTAAATATGCTTGATGTCGTTACAGCCCACTTTGATAACGTTATAGTCCTTATGAACATTGGTAACGTAATAGATTTTTCTTGGCTTAAGCGTTACGGCGATAAAATCAAAGGACTTCTCATCGTGTGGCAAGGCGGTATGGAAACAGGCAACGCCGTTGCAGACGTTTTAAGCGGTAAAGCATCCCCCGATGGCAAGCTTCCGATGGCAATAGCCAACACCTATAAAGATTATCCCTCAAGTGGCGACTTCGGCGACAGAAACTTCAACTTCTACTCCGAAGACATCTACGTAGGTTATCGCTACTTTGAAACCTTTAATAAAGAAGCCGTCCTCTATCCCTTTGGTTACGGTATTTCCTACTCGAATTTCGACAAGAGTGCAACCGTAAGCAAAGTAGATGATGGGTATGAGGTAACCGTTGACGTTAAAAACGTTGGCGATTGCACCGCACGCGAAACGGTACAAATTTACCTCTCCGCTCCTCAAGGCAAACTCGGTAAACCGGCGGTCGTTCTTGCAGGCTACCAAAAAACCGATGCGCTTAACGCAGGGGAAAGCCAAACCGTTACCGTAAAAGTCCCGTACTATCTAATCGCATCTTACGACGATAGCGGTGTAACCGGCAATAAATCCTCATACGTTTTAGAGGCGGGTAAATATACATTATACCTTGGTAACGATTGCCGTGATATAAAGGAAATTTATAGCTTTGAGTTAAATGAACTTATGGTAATAGACACCGTTACCGAGGCGGGAGCTCCGCAAGAGGCTTTTGATAGACTACGCCCCGTTATCGAAGAGGGCAAAATGATTGAAGGCACCGAACCCGCTCCCTTGCGCACGGTAAATTTAAAAGAGCGCATCACCGAAAATCTACCGGACGCCGTACCCTACACCGGCAATAAAGGCTATAAGCTTATCGACGTTAAAAACGGTAAAATCGACCTCGACACCTTTGTCGCACAACTATCGAATCGCGAGTTGGAAGCTATATCGCGCGGTGACTACACTATGCACAGTAAACTTGGCGCCAAGGGTAACGCAGGCGCCATGGCAGGCGTCTTAAAATCACTACGCCGTAAGGGTGTCCCCGCCGTCATAACCTCCGATGGCCCCAGCGGTATGCGACTTGCTGCAGTATGTTCTTTAGCGCCTATTGGTACACTACTTTCGTCAACTTGGGACACCAAACTTATCGAAAAGTTATATTCTATCATTGGTAAGGAAATGATAGTAAGGGGCTCCGACGTACTGCTTGCCCCCGGCATGAACATCCACCGCAATCCCCTATGCGGACGTAACTTCGAGTACTTCTCCGAAGACCCTGTCTTAACCGGATTTACGGCTACTGCGTTTGTTAAGGGCGTACAGGCTCACGGAGCTTCCGCTTGTCCCAAGCATTATGCTTGCAACAACCAAGAGACCAACCGCAACCGTAACGACTCTCGTCTTTCCGAGCGCGCGCTACGCGAAATATATCTTAAAGGTTTTGAGCTTTGCATAAAGGAAGCCAAACCTCGTACCATAATGACTTCTTACAATCTTATCAACGGCGTTTGGGGGCACTATAATTACGACCTTTGCACCACCATACTCCGTGGTGAGTGGGGTTATGAAGGTATGGTTATGACCGATTGGTGGATGCAAAACTCCTATAGTCAAGAGTTCCCCAAGGTACGTAATAACGGTTATCGTGTTCGCGCACAAGTCGACGTTCTTATGCCCGGTGGAGGAAGACTCGGCATCCGCATCCCCAACCGCTCCTTGCTCGAAACTTTGGATAGACCCGACGGTATTACACGCGGAGAATTACTACGCACCGCTAAAAACGTATTGAACCTTGCGTTGAACTCGCCGGCTTTAACACGAAAATAATTAGCTAAAAATTTTAAAATCGTATATAATAGTAACGTGAGAAGTATGAAAAACGGCACTATTTTAAAAGACTTTACTAAAGGGAATTTGCCAAAGCAAATTCTCCTTTTTTCGTTGCCGTTTATGCTTTCTAACGCTTTACAGGTGTTGTTTTCAATAGTTGACATGATAGTCGTAGGTAAGGTTGTGGGTAGCTCGGGGCTATCGAGCATATCGACGGCAAGCCACATCGTAACCTTTATGACTATGCTTTGTCTTGGATTTTCGACCGGCGGTCAGGTTTACGTTGCGCAACTTATTGGCGCTGACAAAAAAGAGGATTTAAACCGCGCAATAGGAACGCTGTTTACCTTTACCGCAATACTTGCTTTGATAATGACTGCAATCGGCGTTGCCTTTGCGCGCCCCATACTTGTCCTTATGCAAACTCCGCCCGAAGCATACGAAGATGCGGTGAAGTATCTATTGATTTCCAGCATCGGGGTCATATTTACCTTTGGTTATAACTGCGTTTCCGCCATACTTCGCGGTATGGGTAACGCCATACAGCCCTTTGTTTATATAGTAATTGCAGCCGTTATTAACGTTGTTCTCGACCTTCTTTTTGTTATAGTATTTAAGTGGGGAGTCGCGGGCGCAGCTCTCGCTACCATAATTGGACAAGGCGTTTCCTTTATCACCTCGATTGTTTACTTATTCATAAAGCGTAAAGAATTTGGCTTTGACTTTAAACCTCGTAGTTTTATCCCCGAAAAGAACGCTTCAAAAACGCTAATTAAACTCGGCATACCGTTTTCTCTGCGCGGTGGCGCGGTAAACGTTTCGATGCTGTTCGTCACTTCGCTCGTTAACGGTTTGGGGCTTGCTGCAAGCGCAGTATTCGGCGTAGGACTCAAGGTCGACGACATGGTAAGAAAAATTTCCATCGGCGTCAACTACTCCGTTTCCACCTTCGTTGGTCAAAACTTTGCCGCGGAGGAACTCGACCGCACTAAAAAATCGGTATATTGGGGTTGGATTTACAGCTTTTTAATATACTTGATTTTCTGTATAGTTTACTTCTTGAACGTAGAGGGACTATTTAAACTTTTCACCAACGACCAAGCGGTATTGGACCTTGCTCCGATTTTTGTAAAAGCAATCGTTATAAGTTTCCCCGCCATGATAATCATGCGCGGAACAAACGGCTTCGTCCAAGGTATCGGCAACTCCACGTTGAGCATGGTCTTTTCGTTGCTCGACGGCTTCGTGCTACGCGTAGGGCTCAGCTATTTACTTGGCGTTGTTCTTAACATGGGACTATTTGGATTCTTCCTCGGCTACGGCCTTGCAGCCTACGGCACCGCCATCCCGGGTATGATTTACTTTTTCGTAGGAAAATGGAAAAACAAACGCTACCTCGATAAAGTTTAATTTTCCGAATTATTTTTATATTTTTTGGCAATCATTATCGGTATGATTGCAATTAACAAAGAGCTTAAAAAAATCAAACGTGCTTTAAACTACTCCTCCGACGTAGTAACTCGCGACCTCGAAAGCCACGGCAAACGCATTACCTTAGTCTATTTGGACGGCATGATCGCAATACGCACTCTTGACCTCGGAATAGTCGGTCCGCTCATAGAAAACGGCCATAAAATCCAAGAAGACGTCAAATCCCTTACAAGCATTTTGGAAACAAGCGAAAAGGTGGAGTTCTTCTCTACCCTCTCCGATGCTTTGCAAAAGGTATATAGCGGAGGTTGCTTAATCCTCATAGAGGGCGCGGAGGGATATGCCGTTTGCTCGGCGCAAGGTTTCCAAAGCAGAGCCATTATGGAGCCACCGGTTTCTTCCGTCATCAAAGGACCAAGAGAGGGCTTTACCGAAAGTTTTAAAACAAACGTCACCTTGATTAGGCGCAGATTTGCAAGCGGAAAATTGGTTTTCAAAAGCCTTACCGTAGGTAGATACTCGGCAACTCACGTCGAATTATGTTACGTCAAAGGCATCGCTAACCCCAAGTTAGTCAAAGAAATCGAGCGAAAAATCAAAAAAATCGATATCGACGGCATCATCGATAGTAGTTATATCGCAAAACTGCTTGAGGATCGCCGTTATTCATTATTTAAGCAAACGGGCTCCACCGAAAAACCCGATATTTTGGCATCGAAGCTCCTCGACGGTCGCGTAGGAATTATCGTCGACGGCTCGCCTACCGTTTTGACGCTACCCTTTATGCTTATCGAGGACTTTTACGACAGCGAAGATTACTATCGTAGGCCGGTAAGAACCTCGGTCGTAAGACTGATGCGACTGCTCGGGGTGTTTTTTGCAATATTCTTACCGGGGATGTTCGTAGCATTTCAGTCACACCAGTATCAAATTTTACCACTAAAGCTCTTAATTACTATAATAAACAGCACTTCCGGCATACCCTTTTCGCCAATAACCGAAATGCTTATCGCCTTGATACTGTTTGAAGTTTTAGGGGAAGCCAGCGTGCGTATGCCACGCTTTTTGGGTATGGCAATGTCCGTTGTCGGCGGTATAATCCTTGGCGAAACAGCTGTTAACGCAGGGGTGCTTTCTTCCTTGACCGTACTTATTACCGCCCTATCCAGTATAGGCTTATACGCCATACCCGACGAAGTCGGTACTTTTAGCGTAATCAGACTAATTTACGTTTTTATCGGCGCTTCCCTCGGTACCTACGGCATACTTTTAAGTACCGTTGCCATTAGCGTTTACGTAGCTTCTTTGGAGTCTTACGGCGTACCCTACCTTGCTCCTCTTGCACCAATCGTTCCAAAAGACTTGAAGGATAGCATACTTAAACTTTCGATGTTAGACCACCCCATACGAACCTCTGCTATGGGACTCAAAAATAAGGTGCGCTTGAAAAATGATTAACTTTATAACAAAAAGGCAATTCGCCTTTGTTGTGTTCTTTGTACCATTTGTTTTTAAGTTTTCGATACTGCCGTCGATACTTTCCTTAACCGCCTCCCGCGATATTTGGATAACGATGCTTATTATAATGCTTATAGAGCTTACACAGCTTGCGTTTATAGTAAAAATTGATAGCATAGGCGGTCTTGAAGAACTGAAAAAGAGATATGGTAAAATCGTATACTACCTATTAACGGTACCATTACTCGCTGTTATGGTACTCAAAGGAGCGGTTTATCTTGCGGAAACCACCTCTTACTCCAACTCCTATTTATTCTATAACATATCCACTCGAGGCGTTAGTGTGGTGGTTGTTATCATTGCGTCGTACGTTGCGGTTAAGGGTGCTAAAGGGATTGGGCGCATGGTAGAGCAAATCATATGGCTCATACCGATTGCTCTTATAATCGGGCTACTTTTCGGCAAGCTAAAACTTACGCCGTCTTACATTTTGCCTATTGCCGTCAACGGCGTTACGCCTATTGCAAAATCTCTTGACAAATGTCTATTTTGGACGTTGGACTTTACCCCGTTGCTCTTTTTAAAAATCCGCAACGAGAAGGCCCTTCCCGAACGCAAGCGTTCTCGCTTTCCGTGGATACCCGCTTGCGCTATCGGCTCGTTAATACTTATGGTCGCCCTTTACGCGCTATACGTTATGAACTACGGGGGAGGCTCTCACCTTATCGATACCGCCTTTTCCTCTCTCGGTGCCTTCAACGTCGTAAACACCGAGATCGGCTCTATCGACTGGCCCTCCATTACGTTGTGGCTTTCAATCGCCGTAATTTCACTTGCCCTTAAAATCTTTGGGAGCGGTATGGTCGTAAGTTCAATTGGCATCAAGTTTCCCGTGGCCGTACTAATCGTTGGCGTAATTATAACTACAATCGCCCACTTCGGGTTTTACAACTTGGAGCGCGCAGTTAAATTTGCAACCGGTTATGTCCGATATGCGATAATTGCTATCGAACTTCTTGTACCGCTGATTGTCTTGATCCTTCTCGAAAGGGAAACCGTGAAAAAAGAGGTGCCTAAAAATGAAGCGACAGTATAAATGGATTGCCTTTCTTATCGCATTTGCATTGACGTTTGCTCTCGGAGTAAAAATCACCCCTCTTTCGGAGCGAGCAATCGTCGCAGGACTTGCTCTCGATATGGAGGGGGAGGAGTTTACGGTGTCGGCTCAAATTCTACTTCCGTCTGAAAACGATAGTAAGTCGAGTGGAATAATCGTAAGCTCGGCTAAAGGCTCTACCATCGGTGAGGCCCTTGCAAAAATCAGTTCGGAGTCAAGCATGCTTATCGCAATGAGTCATTGTAATTTGGTAATACTCGGCGAAGGTTTGATTGCACGTAACGCCTATTCTGCGCTCGACTACCTCATACGCAACGCATACCTATCGGAAAACGCTCTACTTTTAACCGCGGAAGGCAAGGCAAAAGATATTTTGGAGTGCAAGACAGCTTACTCCGAAATGAGCTCTTTTTATATCCAACGCGAACTGCTCGTATACGGCAACTATAAAGAAGCCGTCCGCCGTAACATCAAAGATTATTTGGCGTCATATTATACCGAAAATGGAGCAAACTGGTTAACTAAAGTGCGTAAACGCGAAACCGAAAGTCCGCAAAGCGGTGGCAACACCGAGTCGTCGTCAAGCGGTGGAAGCGGTCAAAGCGGAGGCTCTTCAAGCAGTGGAGGCGGAAGCGAAAAGGTATACGTTTTGGAGTTCGATTCTTGCGCGATTATCCGTAAAAACGAGTTTTGTTTTAGCGGTAACGAGCAGGTTATAAGCGGTATAAACTTTGTTACCGCCTCGCTCGATAAGGGTGACGTCGTTGTAAAAGAAGGTAACGTTTCCTACTGTTTTTACATTGTAAAAAGCAAGTGTGATTTATCATACTCTCCAAACGACTACGAGGCAACGGCAAAGCTTAATATGGATTTATTCTTAAAGGAAATCGTCGATCCGAATTGCGTTAATTTTGATATTGCCGACGTCGAGCCCCCGCCTTCAGTCAACGAGCTTGTTAAGACTTACGTAATAGATGCGGTTACCGCCGCCTTCGAACAATCGCGCGCCCGTGGCGTGGACATATTCGATTTATACGGCGGATTTTACGGCAAAGCCGGGAAAAAGTGGTACGGTTTAAGCGAAAACTACCTCGAAAAGTCCTCTTTAAAGGTGGAAGTTAACGTCAAGTACTTTTAAATTTTTCCTATTGCATAAGCGCGCGCGTTATGTTATACTAATAAAAGTATTGTAGCATGAGGAGTGTTTGCTTATGCAATTAATTGAGAAAGTCAAATCTTTAGTTACCGGTCTCTACGACGAAATCGTTTTGCACTGGAACCGTCCTGCTAAAGGCAATTACGTATCGTATAAGGAGTTATTAAACTACTCCATTGGCGGGTTTGGTAGACACATGGTTCTTTACTTGCTAACCTATATGGGTCTCTCGGCAAGTAATACCCTTATCGGATCTACCATCGGTATACGTCCGTTGCACTTACAATATATGTCCATTATCCAAACGGTTCTTGGCATATTCTTTGCAATGTTCCGCGGTAAGATCATCGACAACACCCGCACTCGTATAGGTAAGTTCCGTCCTTATATAGCCTTTATGGGCTTCCCACTCGTTGCGGTTGCTTGCGTATATTGCTTCTTGCCGTTCGACACCATGACCTACAACAGCAAGTTGCTATGTACCTTCTTCTTCACGATGGCAATAGCAATGTTCCAACCCATGTTCACCGATACCTACGTTGAACTCGGCAGCGTTATTACCCCTAACTCTAACGAACGTGCAAGGTTATTAACAATCAGCATCCTTATTGCATCCTTTGCTCCCACCGTTTATAACTTCTTAACTCCTCTTATCATCGGCGGTCTCGGCTGGTCGTTTACCGATATCAGAACTTACTGCTTTATAGTCGTACCTATTGCTGTAGTTGGCGTAAGCTTTAACTTATTTGCCGCCTTCGGATGCAAAGAGCGTGTTATTACCTCCAAGTCCTACACCCAAAAAGTAGGCTTGATTGAAGGTATGATGGGCATATATAAAAATAAGTATTGGTGGATTAAAAACATCGCTTCCATCATCGGCTTCCTTGAGGCATCATTCAGCGTTATCTTCGGATGGATGTACATATACGGCACTCAAGATATGACCGCTTATAGCTTGCTTAACACCTTGTATGGAACGGCATCGACTATAGCTATGCTTATTACGCCCACCCTCTTGCGCAAGATTGGTAACCGCGGTATCTTGCTTTTCCACAACATTAGCAACATTATCTGTTTATCAATAATGTTCCTTGTTTATAAATCTCCCATCTTGTTCTTTATCTGCATGTATTTGAACGCGGTATTTAACCAATTACAACTTGTTTACGACCCCGTTTTGAATGCAGAAGTTAAAGATTACCAACAATTCCTTACCGGCAAGCGCGTCGACTTTATCTTGGGCGCAGCAGGTACCATTACCGTACCGATCACCCTCGCTACCGGCTTGGTAATACCTTTTATCTACGAGTCGATGGGCGTTACCACCAACTACGATATCCTCTACGATCCCGAAGTACGTAACAACATGTTCAACATGCTTTGCGCACTTTCTATCGTCGGTTCAGTATTGAACCTCATCCCCTTCTTCTTCTATCGTTTGTCTCGCGAAAAGCACACCATGATCGTCCAAGTTTTAAGAAGACGTGCTGCTTTTGCCGACTATGCTAACAATACCATCACCGCAGAGCAAATCGTTGAGACCGTTGAGGCTCATCGCTCCATCCGCGCTATCATCGATGAAGAAGCTCCCGATATGAAGGCTGCTTACCAAGGCATCAAAAACGCTTTTGCTTTAAGAGCATCCAATCCCGAGCAACGCAAGTATAAGAAAGATGCTATCAAGGCTGCTTTCAAAAACTACGAAGCAATGAAGCATATCAAGGATAATAAGGAAGCTCTTGAGGAAATCTACTACGCTGAAGAAGGCAAATTCGAGCGTCCCAAGTATGCTTTCTTATTGAGCATAGCTCAAAAAATAAAAGAGTATACTCCTGCGGAAATCCGTAAGGTTGCATTTGCCGATCTCGGCATCGAAGTTCCCACTGATAAAAAGCTCCTTGCTCTTTACAACAAAGAGGCAAAGCGCTTTGAGAAGATGATTGCTGAAATTAACAAGGTTTACGGCGATGATATCCCCGAAAGTCTCTATGAGAAAATCGAAGCTGCTCACGCTATAGTAGTTGAAGACATTAAGGATAAAGAAGCTATCAAAGCTCGTGACAAAGCCATCGACATTGCCGAAAAAGCACTCCTTAAATTTAACAAGGTATTCAACTATTATAACATCAAGCTTGACCTTGTAGCTGAATCTGAAAATAGACTATACTACTCCGAAATCGAAGCTAAATACGAAGAAGCCGTATTGGAAGTTCAACGCAAGGAAGAGGAATTAACTCGCAAAGAAGCTGAAGAACGTGAACGTAAAAAACAAGAAATCGCTGAAGCTAAGCGTGCTCGTTTTGAGTCTTTCTCCCCTGAAAAACAAGCAAAGATTTTAGCTCGCCAAGAGAAGGCTGCCGCCAAGAAAGCAGCTAAAGCAAAAGCTACCGAAGCTCAAATAGAGGAAGCGGCTGCAAGCGATGACCAATCAAACGAAGGAGGTAACGAATAATGAAAAAAACTGTTAGATTGTTATTAATCGTTGCTCTTGTATCCATAATGCTCTTAACCTCCTTGCTGGTAGGTTGTAAGCGTCTTCCCCCCGATGAAGGATTCGATGCCATCCAAGCAGCTATCGAACATACCCTTTCCGGACACAACCCCTACATCTTCTATTGGAAGGAAAGTTTCGCTACCCCGAGAGAGGGCACTTCTAACCTCGTTGTAACCACCACTGCTAACGTTCTTTGCGATATCGACCGCGACTATAATTTTGTTAAAAAGAACAATGACCTCGATTACAGCTACGATAATATCGCAGGTCTTAAGGCCAGAGTAACCAAATCCTACGACGGCAAAACCGTATACGAACTTTTCTGTGGCGTAAACGAAGATGGTAACTCTACGCTTGCTGAACGCGGTTCTCTCGATTCCACCACCGCCCTCGGCGCCGACTTCAAAGACGCTAACAACAAATATACCTTCCAAGATATTACCGCTGAAGCCTATACTCAAAGCCAAGCTTTCAGCTCTAACTACTCACTTGAAGTAAAGCTTGCCGAGCTTCGCTCGCTTAAGAGAGAAGACCTTATCATCGAAGAAGGCGCAGTTGAAAAGAAGATTAACGTTACCACCATCAAGTGCAAATTGAGCGATGCTTATTGCCAAAGCTACCGTGAAGCTAACGGTACCAATAGTGTTCTCGAAGGCAAATACGTCGTTATCGAACTTTCCTACGACCGCATCGCGTCCATAACCGTATACCAAAAAGACCCTGCTGCAGGCGATAGCAATGCAACCGGCATACTTGCTCTTGAATATGAAAGCTACAAATTCGAAGTGGTTTATACCGGTCCCAAGTTCGTAGTTCCAGCCAAGACCAGCGAAAACTCTAAATAGGCAAAGGAGGACGTTATGTCACTTATAACTTGGCTACTCAAAAAGTTTATAGTACCCATCCCGAAGATTAAAAACTTCGATGAATATCTATTCATTGGCCCCCACCCCGACGACATCGAAGTCGGCGCTGGAGCAACGGTATCTCGCCTTGTAGAAATGGGCAAGAAAGTTACATATTTGATCGCCACAGACGGCTGTTACGGTTCCCCAACTGCCGATTATGACAAAAAGGAGTTGATCGCAACTCGTCAAAAAGAGTCAATCGCGGCAGCGGAACTTTTAGGCGTCAAGGACGTACATTTCCTCCCCTTTTCGGACGGCGGATTATACGACCAAAAAGAGCTTACCATTGCTATTGCCAAAAAGATTGTAGAGATTAAACCCAAGGCTGTTTTTGCACCCGATCCCAATCTGCAAACAGAGTGCCATATAGACCATCTTAACGTAGGCAAGGCGTGCGCTAACGCCTATCACTTATGCGCCAACGCTCCCTTTGCAAAAGAGTTTGCAGGCCTCGACCCCGCCACCCCCGAAATGCTTGCGTTCTACTATACCGATAGCCCCAACACCTATTTCAAGACGGGTGCCAAGCACCTCAAAAAGCAAAAGGAAGCACTAAAGCTATTCGCTTCTCAAATGGAGTTTAAAGAAAAAGGCTTTGGCGACGGCGACTTTATTATGCTGTATAACCACTTCCGCTCGATTAGATTCGGTATCAAAACGCTAAAAGGCAGAGCGGACGGATTTAGATGTCTTGGCAATACGCACACCCATTGTTGCGCCGAAAAAATCTAACCTTTACCCTTAATTTATACGATCAAAGCACCTTAAAGGTGCTTTTTTCTTTTTATCGCTTGTAAAACTCATCATACTATAGTATGATATATGCGTATAACCTATAGGAGGCGTTTATGTCTACAAAAGTTAAAAAAGTTAAACCTCAAGTTGACAAAACCAACCCCGACTACATCCCTCTAAAGGAAAAACTCGCCTATGGCGTAGGCGCTTTGATGGATGGTGGCGGTGTTGCTCTTATGTCCTGCGTCATGCTCAACTACATGACCGACGGGCTCGGCATCGAAATGGCTATAGCAAGTACCATCATGATGTTAGCAAAGCTTTGGGATGCTATCACCGACCCGCTCATGGGCTTTATCTCCGACAACACCCGTTCTCGCTTCGGCAGACGTAAGCCTTATATGTTCGTCGGCGGTATTATGCTTCTCGTTTGCTTACTCTTATTGTTCTTGCCCATCAAAGATTACGGCATGAACGTTCCCGGTATGGTTGCTTATATGGTCGTTATGTACCTACTTTGGAATACCTTCTCAACGCTCACACAAGTTCCGTACTGCTCCCTCGCAAGCGACATCTCCCCCTCGTTCAAAGAACGCAATAACGCTAACACCGTTAAACTCGTTTTCAGCTCCGCCGCCGCAGGTATCGCATACGTAGTTCCGCTACTCGTTCTCGAAGCTTATACCGAGCCCGAAGCAGCCTTCTTGCCCGCAATTACCGCAACCCAGTTCTGGCTAATCATTTCCATACTGTTCGGCTTATTGTTCGGCGGTGGCTTGGTAATTACCGCGCTATTCGTAAAAGAAAGAATTCAACCCATTACCCCAAAAGTAAAGTTCGACATCAAATCTTTCTTCCGCGATTACGCCTCCCCCTTCCGCAATAAATCCTTCCGTTGGCACATCGTTATGTATGCATCCGCATTTATGTGCATGGATATGATAAGCGCTCTTGCCGTTTACTACGCTACCGACGTTTGGCACGGCGCTAAATTATTCGGCATGAACTTCTCATCCTTGTTCATCGTCGCTCCCCTCATGGTCGCTGCAGTAGTAGCCTTCCCCTTGGTTAGATTCGTAATGGATAAGAAAACCAAACAGTTCGCTTTCCGCATCGGTCTACCCTTCTATATTTTGGGCGGTATTTTGCTTGCAGTACTCGATCCCGAGTGGACACCTCCCATTGTTATACCAATTGTTGCCTTCTTTATGGGACTCGGCTTCGGTGGCGCTCAAATGATGCCTTGGATTATCTTCCCCGATACCGTTGACGTTGCAGAGTTTGCAACCGGCGAACGTCCCACTGGCTCTTATAGCGGTATGATGACGCTCATCCGTAAGTGCGCTGGTGCGTTAGGCGTTGGTATGATCGGTTGGATTTTGGTCGACTACGTCGAAAGCGACAACTCCGTTTACATCCAACAAACCGATGCTACCTTGCTCACCATCCGCTTGTTGATGGGTATCGCTATTGCAGTACTTATCTCCATCGCTATGTTCGCTTCCTTCAAGTTTAAGGTTACCAACAAAAAGCTTACCCGCATGCGCTACTTTATGGATTTGAACCGCGCAGGTCAACTTGATACCATCACCGAAGAAGAAGCCGCTGAACGCGATCAAATGATTGCAGAATTATACGGAAAGGTAAAATAATTATGGTTAAACACATCGTTTTATTTAAACTCAAAGATAACTCTCTCGCAAATTGCGAAAAGGCTAAAGAGGTTTTGCTCTCTATGCAAGGCAACGTGCCCGAACTTCGCTCGATCGAAGTAGGCATCGACTTTTTACACTCCGGTAGATCTTACGACGTTGCGCTCATCGTTACCGTAGATAGCAAGGAAGCCCTCGAAAGTTATCAAAAAGACCCCTATCACTGTTCGGTTGTTAAACCGCATATGCACGCCGTCCGCGAAGGTAGCGTTGCTTTAGATTTTGAATTTTAGGTAGGTGATACTATGGCTGATAAATTCTATACCGTTGATCTAAACGGCTACTCTCACGATTTGCCGATAATGCCTATCGGTGATATAAAGATTTGCTTTTTTAACCTACACGGCGCACAAGAGCTAACCGAGCATTGCGGTAAAGAGCTTGCAAAACTCGCTTGCCCCGAAACGGAAGTTGTCATAACCGCCGAAAGCAAAGGTCTACAACTTGCCCACTGCGTAGCTCGCGAACTCAATCAAAAACTATACGCCGTTGCCCGCAAATCTAAAAAGCTCTATATGCAAGACGGCATCAGCGTAACAGTTAAGTCCATTACCACCGGAGGCGAACAAACCTTATACCTATCCAACCACGATACCGAGCTTATCAAAGGTAAAAAGGTTGCTATCGTCGACGACGTAATTTCCACCGGCGGTAGCTTAAAGGGTCTTGAGGCTCTTGTAGAAAAAGCAGGCGGTATTATCGTCGATAGACTATTCGTACTTGCCGAAGGCGATGCTAAAGACCGCGATAACGTAAAATATATTGCCACTATCCCGATTATTACCGACTAATGCACACCCCCACCAAAGAAGACTTAAATAACCTTTATAAACTGCTCGGCTACCGCCTCGTTGAAGATACACAGTACTCGTTAACGACGGTAGTCGGTTGGTTTAAAAACCGTAGCGTCCTCGTCGAAACCACCGAGGAATATGCTATTATGTCATGCAAATTCGACCAAACCACCGTGTTTTTTGCGCCCCTTACCGCCAATAAGGAGCTATTTCCTTTTGCAGTAAAAAAATGTGAAGAATACGGCGCTACGCGAATTAACGGCTTAAACGAGTGGCAATCGGCAATCATTAAAGATATGGGTTATTCGCTAAAATTCAACCGCGACTATAGCGAGTACCTATATAACCCGGACGACCTCATTTACCTAAAAGGTAAAAAGTTCCACGCAAAGCGCAACTTCATCAACGGAGTCAACTATCCTTACGAGTTTCGCTCGTATGAGCCAAGTGATCGCACCGAGCTTGATAAGCTGTTTTATAAATGGAACGTGCTACACGTCGACGGAGCCGAAAACCTTACCGACGATGAAATAAAACAAAAGATCGCAGAGGAAGGCGAACAACAAGTTATAGACGCCGTTCTCGACGATTTAAACGCCTTTAACCTATTTGCCGACGTGCTAATTACCGATGGTAAAATCATTGGTTTTGCCGCCGGTGAAATTCTCCCAAACGGCATCGGTGCCATTTACTTCGAAAAGGGAGATATCGATTACAAGGGAATTTACCCCCTACTCGACAATGCCTTTTGCAAAAAGCATTTTGACGGCGGAGTGGTAAAATATATTAATAAACAAGAAGATATGGGCGTAGAGGGCTTGCGCAAATCAAAATTAAGCTATAATCCCGTTAAGTTTGCAGAGCGCTACAACGCCAAAAAGATATAATGATTGAAGTGAAAGTGCTCGCTTCGGGCAGTAAAGGTAATTGCATTATGGTGAAATCCGCCGAGAAGCGGATTCTCATTGATTGCGGAATAAGCGTTCGTTCCCTTGGCAAAGCCTTGAGTCAAGCAGGCTCGTCTTACGGCGCAATAAGTGCAATCCTCGTCACCCACGAGCATAACGACCACGTTGCATCGGTTGCACAAGTTTCAGAGGCCTACGGCATACCGGTGTTTGCAAATGCTATAACCATGTCCGCCGTAAAAAGACGCACCGGACTCAAGGGCGGTTACTACTTCGAAGACGTTACTCCCTTTACTCTTGCCGGCATGGAAATTCGCCCCTTCCGCGTTTCGCACGATGCGGTATATCCGGTTGGGTTCTCTATTGCAGACGGTGACAGTCGCTTCACTTATGCTACCGACCTCGGCTATTTCAGCCCCAGTGTTAAGGAAGCCATTAAAGGTAGCGACCTACTGCTTATCGAAAGCAACCACGACGTACATATGCTACTGCACGGACCGTATCCGCAACGCCTTAAAGAGCGCATATTAAGTCAACGCGGACACCTATCTAACCGCAACTGCGCTGAAGTAATACGCGAATCGTTAGAAAGTGGTACCAAAAAGTTTATTCTCGGTCACTTAAGTGAGCAAAACAATACTGAAGACCTTGCTTTAACCACCAACGCAACCCTCCTTGAGGAGTGGGGCGCGCATAAAGACAAAGACTACGAGCTATACGTAGCAAACCAAAAAGGATTGGAGCCTACCGTTACCACAAAATGAAAGACACCGTAAACAAAAACTTAATAACCTCAAAGGAAGCAACCTTTAGTTACGGGCTTTCGCTTGTCGTAATGCTTGTTTTGAGCGTACTATCGGCAGCCATACCCGAGGGCAACGCACAAGTGCTTGCAAGCTACGCTTGCGCGCAAATCGCCTTTTTGACAGTTCCGCTCATCTACCTTAAGGCGAAAAAAATACCTTTGTCCCTCGCCCTTCCCACCGAACGCAAATTAAAAGTTGTTCCGCTACTTTTGCTCATACCGATTACCATCGGCGCCTTTATGCAAAATACTTTGCTCGCGGTAGCTTTCGGTTGGCTTATGGAGGCTCTTGGCCTTACGCCTTCGGTTGCTATGCCCTCTTTGGACGGAGCGTTGAATATTATCCTCGCTATCGTTGTTGTCGCGATTATGCCCGCACTTGGCGAAGAAATCACCTACCGCGGAATTATGCTTTCGGCATATAAAAACAAGGGTTTGTTCAAGGCATGCTTGCTTTCAGGCTTAATATTCAGCCTATCACACTTCAATCCCGCACAACTTGTGCACCAATTCATTTTGGGTGTGATACTTGCCTATTTAGTCGCGTCAACAGGCAATATCTGGTACGCAATAATAACCCACTTCATCAATAACCTTCTCGCGTTGTTCGTCGGCGAAATCATCCCCGCTTACAACTCTTTAAGCACCTTAACTGCCTCTAACGTAATCATACTTTTGGTGCTTTGTGTTGCCGGCGCGGTTATCTTAATTCCCTCCCTCATCGCCTTCACAAAGTTCGCGATAAAAGAGGAATTGGCAGTCAAAAACCACAATCTGTTCCTATTACCAATCAAAAACAAGGCTCCTAATTGGCACCTCAACCTTCAAAAAGAAAAAGGTGTCGACTACTACTTGGTCGGCTTGATTTCCTTTATGGTCATCCTCTCGATACTGACCGCCCTAACCCCCTTGATATTGGTATAGCGAGGTATTTATGAGCAAAACGTTTAAGATTTCAGGCATAATTCTTGTTTCGGTTATGGGGTTACAAATCTCACGCATACTTGTGGGCTTCGTTAACCTCGGCGATAATATCACCGGTTGGATTTTTTCTTTTATAATGCAATGCCTGTTCTTGGGGCTTTTCCCCTATCTCATGTACCGCGGATTGGTAAGTAAAGACAAGGGTGCCTTTGTCAAGGAAGTTAAACTCAACGCCAAACTTAAACCCAAAGTCTATCTGCTTGCCGTCGCGATAGGTATTTGCGTTTACCTTCTAAACCTCGGCGTAAGCACCGTTTGGTATTTGATACTAACCCTCTCCGGCTACGGATACGTGCTCGGCGGTGGCGTTTTATTCACCTCGCCGGAAGTACTTATTTTCGAAATCATTACAAGCTCCATGCTACCCGCTTTCTTCGAAGAGCTTACCGATAGAGGACTGCTTCTTGCCGCTCTCGAGGACGTAAAAAGCGATATCGCAAAGGTACTTGTTATGGGCCTATTCTTTGGCGCTTGCCACCAAAACGTTGCACAGTTCGGCCCCACTATGGTAGCCGGTATGATCATAAGCTACGTTGCCATCAAGAGCGGATCGATAGTGCCCGGCATGATTATACACTTTATCAATAACTTCTTCGTACTGATGGGTAACTACGCCGATCAAGTCGATAACTTCGTAACTCAAATCATAAACTTCGTAAACGGATTTATTTATAGTAATACCATTATCGTAATCCTCATCGCTTTGGTCGCAGCCTGGGCTATTATTTACCTCTTAAGAGTTCTTAAAAACACTTGCAGTCAGCCCGCTCCCATCATCGCGAGTCCATATAATCCCACTCGCGAGCTGACGACGGAGGAAAAAATTTATGCCATCTACGGCTACCCCACTCGTCCAAACCCCGTACCTACTGCGCCCATCTATACCGCGCCCGTAATACAAGAGGTTACCCCTACCAAAAAGGCAAAATTTAAAGATTATATCTTCTTAATTCTCGCAATAGCCTCGGCGCTCGCGGTAACGATATCCACCTTCGTTTGGGGGCTCATAAGATGATAAAACTAAACGTTGTCGCCGTAGGCAAGCTAAAAGAAAAATTTTGGGTGGACGCTATAGCCGAGTACCGCAAACGCATCGGCCGTTACGCCGAGCTAAACGTTATAGAGTGCCCCGAAGGAATCGATGAAGGCAACGCCGAAAAACTGCAAAAAGCAGAGGAAGGTGGCATCCTTAAAAAGCTCAAAGGTTACGTCGTATTACTTGCAATAGACGGCGAGCAACTTTCAAGCGAAGATCTTGCTTCCTTTATAGATAAGACTTCCGCTCGTGGAATATCGGAGTTTAGCTTTATAATCGGTGGCTCAAGAGGTGTTTCGGAAGAAATCCGTAAGCGCGCCGATAAAGCAATAAGCTTTGGTAAAGCAACCTATCCCCACCAACTTATGCGCGTAATACTAAGTGAACAACTATACCGCGCAATGAGCATAATAAACAACAGCTCCTACCACAAGTAATTTAATAACGCTATATGCATATCGTTTAGTATGCATATAAATAAATTACTTGATAAGATCTGTTCACTAAACAACGTAAGTGTCGTTGGTCGCACAACGCTCGGGACACCGATACCTATGGTATCGCTCGGCAACAAAAAAGATGGCGGAGTGCTTATAGTAGGTGCGGTACACGCAAGAGAATATATAACCGCCTACCTCCTTTACGAGCTAATACAAGAGTACGACGGCGACTATCCCGTAGACGTCATACCGATACTTAATATTGACGGAGCCATCCTTTCCAAGGAAGGTCTAAACGAGCTTCCTCTCAAGGTAAGGGAACGAACCACGGTACTGCGCCTAAACGACGGCTCAACCGATTTTAGCTTATGGAAAGCTAATATTCGCGGTGTGGATATTAACGTCAACTTCCCTGCGGACTGGGGTAAGGGTAAATATAATATAACCCATCCCGCGCCCGCAAATTATATAGGTCCTTGCCCGTTTAGCGAGTGGGAAACAGTTGCCGTAATGGATGCAATCAACGCTCGCGACTACGCGCTGGTGATTGCATACCACAGCAAGGGTGAAGAAGTATATTATGGATTTGGGGATAACAAATACTATAAAAAAGAAGCCCAAATGCTTGCAAATCATTTGGGATATAAGTTAAAACGAACTCCGCACTCTACAGGTGGACTCAAGGATTATTTTACCTTGACTACCGGTAGACTGGGACTAACCGTAGAGGTTGGTAAAGATAGTTTTTTACACCCCTATCCACTTACGGAGCTTCAATCACTCAAAAAACAACACTCGGGCGTAATAGCCCAAGCGACGGAGATAGCCGATATACTATGGACGCAAAAATACGTTTTATGAAGTTAGCTCTTAAGGAAGCGCAAAAGGCGGCGACTTTAGACGAAGTCCCCGTTGGCGCAGTTATCGTCAAGGACGGTAAAGTTATTGCTCGCGCTCATAATAAAAAGGAAGCAAAGCTTTGTGCTACGCGCCACGCTGAAATCGAAGCTATCGAAAAGGCAACTAAAAAGGTACAAAACTGGTGGCTCGAAGACTGCGACTTGTACGTCACTTTGGAGCCGTGTGCAATGTGCGCGGGAGCTTTAATTAACTCTCGTTTGCGCGCCGTTTATTTTGGTGCATACGATCCAAAAGCCGGTTGTTGCGGTAGCCTTTATAATCTACCCGTCGACACCCGTTTTAATCATAGACTGACCGTCGAAGGCGGAATAATGCGCGATGAGTGCGCACAAATACTAACAGACTACTTCAAACGCAAGAGGAAATAAAATGAAACTTATCGTTGGACTCGGCAACCCCGGCAAAGAGTACGAATACACCTTCCACAACATGGGTTTTCTTGCCCTCGATACCCTCGCGGACAAAATGGGCAAGTCCATTAAAAAGGCGGAGTGTCAAGCTTTAACTTGCACTTTTTCACGCAACAACGAAAAGATTATTTTCGCAAAGCCTTTGACCTACATGAACCTTTCCGGTCAAGCGGTAAAAAGCCTTATGGCAAAATACGGCGTTAAGGCAGAGGACCTTTTGGTTATTTACGACGATATCGATCTCGATCGCTTTACGGTACGCGCAAGAGCCTTTGGCAGTGCCGGCACTCATAACGGCATGAAGAGCATAGTACAATGCCTCGGCACCGATAGATTTAAGCGTATACGTATCGGCATCGGCAGAGAAAACGTCTATAATCTCGCCGACTACGTTTTGTCGGAGGTTAAAGCGGAAGATAAAGCCACTTTCCAAAAGACCTTTGAAGAAATAGCTACCCCTATCGAGAGCTATCTTAAGCACGACGACTTTGATAAATTAATGCGCGATCTCAACACCAAAAAAGAGGTTATCGCTTAAGGAGTTATACTTATGAACAAACTGCGCTATAAGTCCCCTGCAAAAAATTGGCATGAAGCCCTCCCCCTCGGCAACGGTATTATCGGCGCCATGGTGCTTGGTGGCAAAAAGACCGAACGCATTTATTTTAACGATTCCTCTTTATGGTCCGGCTATCCAAAAAACCACGACAATCCCGAAAGCCTTAAGCACCTTGAAGAAGTCCGTAGTCTTGTGTTTAGCGGAAAGCTCAAAGAGGCCGACCGCCTTACCGAACAAAAATTAGACGGAGCCTATAGCGAAGGATATCTTCCGCTTGGGCTACTAAATATTGATTTTAAGGGTGCTAAAACATCTGGTTACGAGCGTGAGTTAGATATTGAAAACGCTATACTCAATATCAAAACCTCATCATTAAAACGCCAGTCTTTTATATCCTATCCGGACAAGGTTTTTGTTTACGATATTGTTTCAACCACCCCTATTAGCCTAACGCTCAACGCTTGCTCCGAGCTAAAAAGCGAAGTAATATATAACGATGGCATAAGCCTTATCGGTCGTGCACCTGATTACGTAGCTCCTAAATATTTAGGTCCGGTCAGCGAGCCCGTAGTGTACCGCGAAGACAAAGGCATGGCTTTTGCATTACGCGTTTTACCCGTCACCGACGGTCAAGTTGTCCCTTCAAAAAATGCCTTATCCATCGAAAACGCTACTCGCGTAACACTCTACGCAACAACAGCGACCGGCTTTATCTCTTATGATAAGATGCCCTCGACCTCTACCGAAGTGGCCCTATCAACTTGCAAAAAAATCCTTGCTTCCCTTACTTTAGATTACGATAAAATCATGAGCGCGCACGTCGCCGATTACCAAAGCCTTTATTCAAGGCAATCTTTGCGTATAGGAAAAAAATCCAATCTTTATACCAACAAATTGGTACTTAAAGCAAAGCTTGGTAAAATCGATACGGCTCTTGTTAATCTATTTTATAACTTTGGCAAATACCTTACGATTGCCGGTAGCAGAAAGGGCGGTCAAGCCCTCAACTTACAAGGTATTTGGAACGATAACGTTCGTCCCCCTTGGTCAAGTAATTACACCGTAAATATTAACGCTCAAATGAACTATTGGCCCACTTCAAGCGTCAATCTTCCGGAGTGCTTACACCCCTACGTCGACATGATAGTAGAGCTATCCAACCGCGGTAAGTCAACTGCGCAAACCAACTTTGGAGCTAAAGGTTTTTGCGTTAACCATAACACCGACCTTTGGCGCAAATCCGCTCCCGTCCAAGGCAACCCTCAATATATGTTTGCCCCCCTCTGCGGTGCTTGGCTTGTAAACGAACTTTACGAACACTATCGCTACGGCGCATTGAACGATCGCCGTCAAGAGATTTTAGAAGTGGTTAAACAAAACGCCCTTTTCGTAAAGGATTTTTTGGTTGAGCACAACGGCTACTACGTAACCTGCCCTTCCGCCTCCCCCGAAAACGCCTTTAACTATAACGGTAAACGCGTTAATATCTCGTTTGCATCCGCCTTTGAAATGGGCATCGTTCGCCAGTCGTTTTTGGACTACCTCGACGCCTTCCCAAGTGGCGAGCTCACAGATGAAATCAATAAAATAATCCCAAAATTATACCCCTTCCAAGAAGGACCTGACGGTCTTGTCGAGTGGGATAAATATTACACTACCCCCGAACCCGGACATCGACATTTTTCACCTCTTTACGCCTTCCATCCGGCAAGAACAATCGGTTATTACTCTCATCCTACCGAGCGCGAGTGGGTGCGTAAGTTGATGCACAAGCGCATCGAGAACGTCAAACAATACTTTGGCTGGAGCGGTGCTTGGGCTATTTCAATAGCTGCAAGACTGCGCGAAGCGGATACCGTAAAACTTGTTGTATCAAGGGTGCTTTCTCACGCGGTATTCAAAAACCTATTCGATATGCATCCGCCAAGGCTCTTCCAAATAGACGGCAACTTTGGTTTTGTCGCAGGTATTAACGAAGCACTTTGCTCCATTGAAGGCGATACCGTTGAACTACTACCCGCCCTCCCCTCCGATTGGAGTGAGGGTGAAATCAAGGGCCTATGCTTGCACGGCGGTAACAAAATCGATTTTAAGTGGGAGCGCGGTCTTATCACCTACGTAAAAGTTAGCGGAGAAAGGGTAAAAATCCGCAACTTGCACGTTGATAAAAGCGCCAAAATCATCGGTGCAGAATTGCTAAATTAAAGTTTTGGAAAATAAAAAAACTATTTACATAATTAGATAATTATGTAATAATTAACGATATACAGTAAAAAGGAGTTTCTTATGGCATTAAAACGTAACGGCGCATGTCCTGTTTGTTACCTACGTCACTTGGTTACGCCCAAGGTAAGCAAAACGCCCACCTTGTACAATACCGAGCCCTTTGATAACGGTCTTGCTCTAACCCCTCCGATGGGTTGGAACTCATGGAACGTCTTCAAAGAAAACATCGACGAGAACATGCTTTACGACATGGCTAAAGCAATGAAGGACTCCGGATTAATTGATGCCGGTTACACCTACTTTAACCTCGACGACTGCTGGGAGGCGAAAGAACGCAACGTCAAAGGTGAATTGGTTAGCGACTACACCACCTTCCCGAGCGGTATACGCGCCTTAACCGACAAGGTTAATGCTCTTGGCTTAAAGCTTGGTATTTATTCTTCTAACGGCACACTTACCTGCCAACACTACCCTGCTTCCCAAGGCTACGAGTACCTTGATGCTTATACCTTTGCAAAGTGGGGCGTAGAGTATTGGAAGCTCGACTATTGCCACAACGTACCATACACAAAGTACGCTCCTTTGGTTGGCGGTATTGCGGTAAGCAAGAAGGGCGAGCCTATTGAAAAGCTATACTCCGTAGAGGAAGGCACTCGCTATGGCTCTGCTCATATTTTCAAGACAAAGTATCCCAAAAAACGTTGGATAAGAACCCAAAGGTTCAAAAACCACGTTAGCGGTCTTGATGAAAATCGTGGTTCTATAGAGTGGGAAATCGTTGTCCCCGAGGACGGCGAATACCTGCTTACCGTATACACTCACGAAATGTACCCAAAGTATGAGAAACTTCTTGGCGCGCAAGTTAACGGTGGTAAGCTTTATCTTATTCACATCCCCAAAGCTATTTGGAATTGGAACGAGTATTTTACCCAAAAGCTCATACAGCTTAAGGCAGGCAAAAACGTTATTAAGCTATTTAACCCAATAGATAACAAGTCTACTTCCGACATGCTACAATACCAATACGCAGGCGAGTGCATCAAGCAAGCAACCGCCGATTACGCTAAAGATAGCGGTGAAACAGAGCGCAAAATGGTATTTAGTATTTGTGAGTGGGGTTCGGGTAAACCTCATCTTTGGGGTGCAACCGCCGGCAACCTGTGGCGCACCACCGGAGATATTTACCATAACTGGAAATCCATACTCAAGCTTTACGAGCATAACGTAAATTTATACGAATACGCAAGCGTAGGACATTGGAACGATCCCGACATGCTTGAAGTAGGCGTTGGCAACTTCTCATACAACGAGAACGAAGCTCACTTCGCTTTATGGTGCATGATGGCATCTCCCCTACTTCTTGGTCACGATGTACGCAGTATGACTGACGACGTATTAAAGATAATAACCAACAAAAATCTTATCGCAATAGACCAAGACGCTCTCGGCAAGCAAGCAAAACGTATTGTTAAGGGCGACGTGGATATACTTGTAAAGCCCCTTGTCGACGGCAAAACCGCAATTTGCTTCTTCAACAAAACCGATTCTATAAAGAAATATTCTCTCGATGAAGCAACCCTTAATAACGAAAGTTATATCGCATACAACCCAAACGGTGAGGTTCTTGACGCCATAAACGGTAACACTACCATCAAAGCGGAAATGCTCGGTGGCGAAATCAAGGCGCGTACCGCAAAGGTATTTATCATCTAAAATCACTATTTATATAAGGAGTAATTATGTCAGAGTGCACTCATGATTGTAGTTCCTGCGGAGCAAATTGCCCTTCGAGAACACAGTCTCAACAAAAGGTAAACGAATTCGCAGCGCCCGAAAATGCGTTGTCGAAAGTCAAAAAAGTTTACGGTATCGTAAGTGGTAAAGGTGGCGTAGGCAAATCTTTGGTTACCTCCTCTCTCGCCGTAAACGCAAGACGTCGCGGTTATGAAACTGCTATTCTTGATGCAGATATCACCGGACCCTCTATTCCCCGTGCTTTTGGATTAACCCAGCAAGCGGAAGCTATGGACGAAAACAATATTTTCCCCGTAGTAACCAAAACGGGCATTAAGGTTATGAGTATCAACCTCCTTCTCGAAGACGTTACCAGCCCCGTTATTTGGCGTGGCCCCGTTCTTGCAGGCACCGTCAAACAATTCTGGTCGGACGTCGTATGGGGCGAGGTAGATTATATGTTCGTTGACATGCCTCCGGGCACCGGCGACGTACCGCTCACCGTATTCCAAAGCCTACCTCTCGACGGCATCATCATCGTAACCAGCCCTCAAGAGCTTGTTGGCATGATCGTTGAAAAGGCGGTTAAAATGGCTAATATGATGAATATTCCGATAGTTGGCATAGTTGAAAACATGAGCTATTTCGTATGCGACAAGTGTGGTGAAAAGCACTATCCCTTCGGTAAATCCAACCTCGAAGAAATTGCTCAAAAATACGGCATCAAAAATATCGCAAGACTTCCCATCAATCCCGATATTGCTTCCCAAGCGGATAAAGGTTTGATTGAATTAAACGAAGTTGAGCTACTTGATGCGTTAAGCGATAGCTTATAAAATACAAAAATTTAAAGCCCCGAATTCGGGGCTTTAGTTTTAATTAAAACCAAATATTATAAGGGATATTACTATCAAAAGAACGGTGGGTATTATCGTTTCAATTACAAACGATAGGTAAGGGCTTCCTTGCCTTTTTCTTAATCCCCAACCAATACCTGCAAGTAATGCAGCTACCGCATACGTTGCTATAGCTATAAGAAGCGCTATTAAAACGTAGCTTATAAATATTAGCCCTATAACAACTCCACCGCCCTCCGGGACAGCGGAAGTAGAGTCTCTATAGGCAGACACTATAGGCAAAAATAACGGGAGGGTAAAAACACTCGTTATAGTTGCCACTAACGTTAATAATATAGAAAAAACGTGTAATCCAATATATCTACGCATTGAGTAAATATGTGGCGAATACCGATATTGCAAGTATTATCGGCAGTATTGTTTCGACCACAAATAAGCCGTAGGAGTTGCCGTGTTTTTTTCTTAACCCCCAACCGATTCCGCCAAGAATCGATGCAATCAAATAAGCACCTGCTCCGTATGCGGCAAATATTATGCCTAATACAAGAGAGGCTCCCTTTTGTAAACCGTCTTCCGCAGTATAATAATCAACGATCATTATTCCACAAAACACCGTTGCCGCAATGGTTAGCAATATAGAAAAAATGTGTAATCCAATATATTTTCTCATAATTTTCTCCTTTTCTTTATCTTTATTCTCTAACAGCTTGAAGCGCTTCCCCTTCTTGCTCCGCCTCGACCTCTGTGGCGCTATCAACGACTTCCCTTGCCTTAAGCTCCTCTATTATAAGTTTATGGTCCTTTTTGGAAAGGTTATAGAATAGCATCGTGATTAGCATCAACGTTGCAGATACCGCCGAAACTATAAGTGCCAAATTGAAATACCTCGTGGCAATATCCATTAGGTCGGCGCTGACAACGGATGTGTTAAAATAATTTTTAGGCTCGTAGCCCATGCCTTGCTTGACGTAAGCCATAATAACGTTTGCAAGGTTGGTAAATACCAACACCAAGGCGTATGCAAAAGTTTGTATAAAGCCCTCGAGCCTCTTGCCCGTCTTGTACTGTTGATAGTCGTAAATTTCCGATAGCATCAATGGTTGCAAACTTCCAAAAGCATTGAACAAAGCAATAAAACGAAGTGCCGTAATTACCACTGCGGATATCGTGCCTTGCGGTACGTTCTGTACGCCTATTATACCCAATATCGCATAACCTAACGCATTTAAGCCCATCCAACCGATTACTATCGTCTTATTGTTGAACTTACGGGTATAAAGCGGTAAGAGTATCATGTTGGGCGTTGCAGCAAAACCAGTTAAGAGCGTCAAGGAGCTAAATACCTTTAAGCCGTCTTCGATGGTTGTTGCGTAACGTAACTTACCCATCATCTCGGAGTCAACTTCGATGGTGGTACGCATACATCCCAAAATTAGCGCAAGGCTAAAAATCATCAAAGGCTTATTACGGGTAACCATTTTTAGACCTTCGAGTAGCCCAACTTTCTCTTTATTCTCTTGCGTTACGATAATTCTTTCCTTAACGCGGAAGATAAGCGATACAAGGAGTAAGCCTACCGCTACACTCAAAAAGCCCATCCATCTATACGCAAGATACTCTTTGCCGATGGAAAGGAAGTAGCTACGTATAAAGCCTTTAATAAAGTTCATGATGGTGGGCGCAAAACCTATTACCAATCCTATTGGCGCCCAAATATCGGTACGCTCCTGTTGGTTGGGCGTAATAACCGCAGGCATCATATTGAAGGTATTATTCCATAAATTCCACAGTATTAACGTCGGCACACAAATGCAGTAAGCATATATCATACGCGACGTTTCGTTAAGGTTTTGTGGTTGCCACGTTGCAAGTATTGCAAACACCGATATTATCGGCGCAATAAAGATTAGATAGGGTTTATATCTACCCCACTTTGTGTTGGTGTTTTGTAGCAACTTGCCGTAAATCGGTTGAATTATTAAACCTAATACGCTTGCAATAAGGCATATTATCGGTCCGTGCATAACGCCGATTTGGTACACTTCGGATATTTGAGTGGCGGTGATGAGCGATGAAATTATATTAACTATAAAGCTAACGCCGAGCGCCGTACCCCCGAAGGAAAGTATCTCTTTAAAGTTCAAGTGTCTGCCCTCGAGAGGGGTATCCCACATCCCTTTTACCTTATTGACAATACCTTTAACGTCTATTTTTTTCATAGTTCTCTTATTAAATCGTAAGAGCCCGACGGGCTCTTACGTTTTAATTACTTGTTAAGCAAAGCAAAGTTTGCCTTGTTGGCTTTGTAAAGTCGTTTGAATACTTCGAAGTTCCTATCGTAAACGGGCTTGAGTTCCTTGTTGGGGGTAAATCTCTTTTCCACTTCGATATAATCCTTAACCTTGGATACGCTTTCGATAAGTCCAAGTCCTGCAGCAACGCAAGCACAAGCACCTACCGCACCTACGTTTTGAGGGTCTTTAACAACTTCAACCTCGTGTCCGGTAATGTCGGCAAGAAGTTGTGCGGTAAAGTTAGATAGCGCTCCGCCACCTACAAAACGTATTGCTTCGCTTACGTTTGCCTTCTTTGCTTCTGCTTCGAGCATCCATCTTTGATGGAAACATACGCCCTCTAAAACGGCTCTGATGAGCTCGGTTTTGCCCGTTTCAAGGCTAATGTTGAAGAACATACCACGAGAGTTGGGATCTTCAAAGGGGCAACGGTTGCCGTGTAGCCACGGAGTAAATACTACGCCACCGCATCCTGCCGGTATGGAGTCACATACTTCGGTCATATAGTCGTACAAAGAGGTATACTTCTTCTCGATATCTTCCGCTTCGGTAACGTTGGTCTTTTTAAGATATATACCGATTTCGTCAAGAGCAAGGTGGTTCTTTACCCACTCGAGACACTTGCCGGAAGTTTCCATTTCGGCAAAGTAGTTGTACTTGCCTTGTTCTGCGCCAACGGTTGCAGCAATCATTGCAGAGGTATCTACCATAGACTTATCAACTACCGTGCCTACCCAACCGGAAGTACCACTATAGATATGAGTGTCGCCTACTTCGGTTGCGCCCGCGCCTACGCCGATAAGAGAAGCATCGATACCGCCGCCGAACACTTTGGTACCTTCTGCAAGGCCAAGTTCACTTGCCGCTTTAGCGGTTACGGTACCTACGCAATCGGTAGATTTCATTATGGGTGCAAGATGATCCATGTTGACGCCGAGCATTTTGCACATCGGCTTGGACCACTCCTTCTTGCGAATATCGTATATGAGCGTTGCAAACGCACTATCTTCAGTCATTACGCACTCACCGGTGCATTGTGAAATTAAAAACTCCTTAACGTCAAGCCATCTGTATGCCTTTTTGAAGTTTTCGGGCTCGTGAGCCTCTACCCACTTATACTTCCAAACGGGATCCTTTACCGATGCCGATACCGCGCCGGTATAGTATAAGGATTTTAAGAGCTTAACTACGTTTGCGCCGGCAATTTGCAAGCCGTGAGCCATGCCCTTTTTGATTTCTTCCCTTGCGCGTTGATCCATGTAGCTCATCGCTCTGCGGACGGGGTTGCAGTCTTTGTCAACAAGAACAAGTGCTTGTCCTTGCGAACAGAAAGATATACCTTGTATCTCTTTAGGATCTACGTTGTAAGTCTTAAAAATCTTTTGGGTGGTTACACACATTGCGTGCCACCACTCGGCGGTGTCTTGCTCTACTCCGCCGTTCTCGAGTACGTAAAGCTTGTAGCCTTCCATAGCTGCAGCCTTGAGCTCGATGGTTGAGCCTACGTCAAATAAACAAGTCTTGATTCCGGTAGTACCGACGTCGTAGGTAATTATATAATTAGACATATGTCTTCCTCCAAAAATGCGTATACTTAATTATACTACATTATTTAACCTTTGTCTATATGCAATCTTTGTTAAATGCCTATTGAAATAGCCGTCGTTAAGTGCTATAATTACGTTAATAAGCTTTGGAGGTTATTATGCAAAACCGTATTATCGAAAAGGGTAAACTCCTTAACAGCGAAGGCAATCTTGCCGTTAAAGGATACGCTAAAGAGTATTTATTGGAATATAATCGCGAAGATATAAAAGCTAAAAAAGCTCGCATTAAAGAGTGGGATTACTATTATATCGGCAACGATGACTACGCACTTTGCCTAACTATGGCTGATATGGGCTATATCGGTGCATTGTCCGCAAGCGTAATGGACTTTGTTACTCCCGATCAAGTTACGCAAAGCTCGGTAATATTGTTCCCCATGGGCAAAATGCATATGCCCACGTCCACACTTAAAGGCGATGCAGTATATAAAAACGGCAACGTCGAAATGAGCTTTATTCTCGACGGCGACACCCGCCACATCTTCGGTAAATACCCCAAGTTTGGTAAAAACGGCGAAGAACTTTCCTTTGACCTATATCTCACCGACACCCCCGACGAGTGTATGTTTATCGCAACCCCCTTTGATAAACCCAAACACTTCTACTACAATGCAAAAATCAACTGCTTAACCGCAAAGGGTTACTTCCGTTTGGGCGATAAGGTTTATAACCTTGACGATGCTCTCGGCACCCTCGACTGGGGCAGAGGCGTTTGGACCTACGACAATACTTGGTATTGGGGTAGCTTACAAACCGTTCTCGAAGACGGCAAAAAGTTCGGTTTCAACATCGGTTACGGCTTCGGCGACACCTCCGCTGCAAGCGAAAATATGTTATTCTACGACGGCAAAGCTCATAAGCTTGAGGACGTCACCTTCAACATCCCCGGCGACGGCACCGATAACGTCCGCTACACCGAGCCTTGGACCTTTACCTCGTCAGACGGTCGATTAGAGCTTGACTTCGTACCCGTTATCGACCGCGAAGCACCCATCGACCTCAAATTGTTCTGCATGATCCCCCACCAAGTATTCGGCTGGTTTAGCGGTAAATGCATCCTCGACGACGGCACCGTAATCACCCTCGATAAAGTTATGGGCTTTGCAGAAAAAGTTCACAATAAATGGTAAACCCTATGTCAAAAAGTAAGGAGCTCGATCGAGCTCCTTTTTTATTTCTTATTTCATACCGATTAACGTAGGCGGACCTTCCGGCTCGGCAATTACCATGTTGTCGGTCTTGTCCAACTTCTTTTGGATAATCTCGGTGCGCTTTGTTGCCTCGTTTAAGGTGTTTTGGACGGTGTCCATTTGGCGCTTTGCCCTTTGAATATCCTCTACGAATACGCCGAAATCCTTTTTGAAAGCGGATAGCAAATCAAAGATTTGGCGGCTGTCCTTTTGTATTTCCAACGTGCGGAAACCAAGCCTTAAACTATTTAAGAAAGCAGTTATATTGCTGGGGCCTGCAATCATAACTTTGTGGTCGCGTTGAACGTCCTCTGCCAATCCATCTATGGATAACACTTCGGCATAAAGACTTTCTATGGGTAAAAACATTACCGCAAAGTCAGTGGTATACGGCGGACAAATATATTTGTTCTTAATGCTTATTGCTTCCGACTTAATACGCATTGCAAGCGCGCGCTTGGCGTTTTCATAATCGGTAACGTTGCCTTCAGCACTTGCATCCTTCATTTTGAGATAGTCGGTTACGGGGAACTTGCTATCAACTGGTAGATAAATTTTGTTATCCTTGGTGCCGGGCAAAACAATAGCAAAGTCTACTATCTTATCATCGCCTACGCGCCTACCCATTTTGGACTGCGCTTCGTATTGGGAAGGTATCAAAATATCTTCTAAAATGGACTGTAACGATAGCTCGCCCCAATTACCACGAGTCTTGGTACCGGAAAGAATTTTGGTAAGTTCATTGAGTCCGGTATCCAAAGTTTTAAGTTCGCCTAAATTCTTATAAACCTTATCAAGGGAATCCGAAACGTTCTTAAAGGATACCTGAAGTCGCTCGTCAAGAGTTTTTGTCAACTTCTCATCAACGGTACCGCGGATGCGGTCGAGTTGAGCGTTATTGTCCTCCCTAACCTTGTTAAGAGAGTGCGATAGCTCATCCTTCATTTCCTTAAGGTTTTTGGAGAGTTCCTCTCTCATTTCCTTTAGTCTAACCTCGTTGTTACGAGCAAGTTCCTTGACGTTGAACACCACTTGATCGTTGGTTGCGCTCATGCCTGTCGCCAACGCCTTGGTCGTCGCTTCGTTAGTCATCATAAAGCTTTCCTTTATGTTCTTCGAGGCGTTATCAAGGGTGCTGTTTATCTTTTGCTCAAGAGCCGTGGTGTCAACCACTGCTTCCGTCTTTTTGGACCTTTTTAACAAATAAATAAGCGCTACGTTCATAACGAGCGTTAGCGCTACTAATATTAAAGTTATTATTAATACGGTATTCATCTTATTAATAATTATCTGAAGCTTTCGGGGTTGTTCTTAACCATCTCGTTCATTGCATAGGAACAAATCTCAATGGTTTCATCTACGAGTTCGGGGGTAAGGGATAGGTTAATAAAATGGTTATGGTGGTTGGTAATAAATACACCCCTCTTAACACACTCTGCTATCCACTCTTGATGCAATAAGAAACTGCCGTCGTTATCCACTATGCGTAAGTAGAAAAGTGCGGGATGGCCGGAAACCTTAAGGGGAACGTTGAGTTCGTTTGCCGTTTTTAATAAGCCGTTAGTAAGTCTTTCGCCCATTGCTCTAAAGTGAGCGCAAGCATCGTTTGCTTTTAGCTTGTTTAGGTTTGCAATACCTGCGGCAAAGGGAACGGAGCTCATCCAATAAGAGCCGGTATAAGGTACCGTACTTGCAGCACTCTTGAGGAACTCCTTACCGCAAAGCGCGCTTACGTTATAGCCGTTAGCAAGAGCTTTACAGAAGGTGATGAGGTCGGCTTCAAATCCAAAATATGTGTCGCTACCTTCAAGGGATAGGCGGAAGCCCGCGCGGATATCGTCTATAATTAGGATAATACCGTGCTTGGTGCAAAGCTCCCTTACCTTTTGCCAATAGCCCTCTTGCGGTAACTCGTTATCTATAAAGTTACCATGCATGTAGGGCGTTGCAATAAAGCAAGCTATCTCGTCTTTGTTTTCCTCGATAAGTTTTGTAAGAGCAGGAATATCGTTAAAGTCAACGTACAACGAGTTGCAACAGTCCTCAATAAGAGTTCCGGGAGTGTCGGGCTTTTGCGTCCACGGTGCAACGCCGTGATAATAGTTGTTGACAAAAATTATTTTCTTTCTACCGGTATGGTAACGTGCAATCATAATGGCAAAGCTCGTTACGTCTCCGCCGTTCTTGCAGAAGAACGCCCAATCTTTGTGTACAAGGTCGGTAAGTAACTCTGCAAAATCTACCATGATATGACCGGGTAACGTGGTGCAATTGCCTTTTTTAATTTGCTCAAGCGCAGCGCCGTCTACGTCGGGATCGCAATATCCGCAAACGTTTGGGCCGTAACCACACATATAATCAATAAAACGATTGCCGTCTACGTCCCACATTTCCGAGCCCTTTGCGCGGGATGCAAAGAAGGGATATGCCGACGAAGGTATCATACAGCCTTCCGCGGGGCCGAGGTGTCCGTATACTCCGCAGGGGATGACCTTACCTGCGCGAGTCATAGTTTTTACGTTATTATCGTACTTGTAAGTCATTTTGCCTCCTATTGAAGATACTTGGGAACAATGTTGAGTATTTTGTTAATGTTTTCGAGCATTAACATATGTCCTCTGGTGTCGAGGAGTCCGCTCGATACGCATGCCATAGAGTCGAGTTCGCCGTCGATTAAGCCTTTAGCGACTTCGATGGTGTTAAAGGTCATAAACGCTCTACCACCGGGAAGCTTTTCTCTAACAACCGTGAGCTTGCCGTCTTTCTTAACCAAAGTAGCGTAACAAACGTCCTTTATGCCAAGGACTATGTTACCATCCAAAACTCGTTCCATTGCATAACGAGCAATAGGATCGTTGTTGCCTACTTCCGCTATTCCCGCTGCCATCGCGTAGAACGATAACTTGGTGCATAGGTTCCTTTCCTCGTCGTTTTGGAACTCCTTTGCGCGCATTATCGCCGCCATACGGTCGGTAAGCACGGTGAAGGGGCTGTCTTTTTTACCCATAAAGTTTAAGGTCTTAATTAGGCCCTTAACCGGTAACGGCATCGCGGTGCCGTCTACTACTTTGTTGAACTTGTCGGCGTTATTACAATAGAGGTTGACGTCTACCTTTCTGCCATCGTAAGGAATAACGGTTACTTTGCCGTCTTTAAAAATTACGAGGCCGTCCGGTCCGCCCTTAACGTTAAAACGAACTGTTATGTTTTGTTTACGTGCTACCTCTGCGGCTTCCAAATCAAACTCTACGAATTTTTCGAGAGTACCTATCGCCGCATAAAAGTTTACAAACGCTAACGTCTTGCTATCTATAGCCATAAAAGTCTCCTTTTGAGGAGGCACAGCGAGATTGAATTTTGAGCTTGAAAATATATCACGTGCCGCCTAAACGGCTTAAACCTTGCGTGCTTCCTTAAGTAAGAAGGAATTAGCCCCTTGGGACTACTTCCTTCTCTTGCCGTAGAAGTATACGGCCTTGGTATTGCCAACTCTTTCTTCCGGACGAGCGGGGTTGGAGGGAGGCGGTGCGTTACCTTTAGGTATACGCGTAATGCCCTTACGTACGAGTGCGTTCTTGTGGTCGCGGTTGTATGCGCGTAAGAACTTGCGTCTTCTGAGCGCTACAAGGAGCATAATTACAACGAATACTACGAACATACCAACTACCGAGAAGGTAATGTAGGTAAGTAAGGTTGCATCGATTTCAATACCGCCTATCGAGCCGTAAACCTTTTCGTCCTCCTCTCTAACTACTACGTTTGCGGTGGTTGCAAGTACGTAAGTTTCGACGGAGGTGGTGGAGAAGTATACGCTCTTACCGTCTCTTGCACGCATTACGTTTTTAACGGGAGCAAGAGTGCCGTCTGCCGACAAACGATATACTGCAAAGTATACGTAATCGGTGTAGTCGATTTCACCTTCGGTAGGGATAGGTAAGGTTACGACGATTTCTCCGGTGTCGTATTGAGAGCCGTATCCGGTGAAAGATAGTTTGTTGATGGAAATTATCTTACGCGGTTTGCCGGGGCTTACCGTTTCGTATAAAGTCTTTTGTGCTTGGCTAAATAACTCGGTGGATTCTGCGTAATTCAATACTTCGAGTTTTAAGCCGGTGGTTTCACCTACGAGGTGATCGCCGTCAACCGAAATACCGGTGTCTTCGTCTTGGAGGAGGTAGACTTCACAAATTCTCTTGAGCTCGAGGAGCTTGTTGAGAAGGTTGGATTTGAATACCGCCTTTTGGTCGGTTGAGAGCGATTGATATGCGTTGTATAAACGGATAACGTCTTGATAATCGCTTTCTTCAACGATGTTGGTAGCAGGAAGCGCGATAACTTTCTTTTGTAAATCGCGTACAACCGTCATCAACGCGTTGAGTTCGCTATATTCTGCAACGAGCTTGTTGTAGTAGCTTCCGTAAATGCCCTCTCTGATCTTATCTTGTTGCCACTTGGGATATACGATAAGTACGTCTTCCGAAATGAAGTAGCTCAAGTATTTTTCCATTACCGGATAGTCGCTTACGAGGTTAAAGGTGATTTGCTCGTTAACGTCTTCGAGGTAACCTTGATAGTCGTCGATTTCCTTTGCAAGGGTTGCAAGTCTATCTCTCAATCTGCCGATTGTGGTAGCAAAGTATTGGCTACGAGAATCGGTAAGGGTTGCTTTAGCGTTTAGATAGTCACGTTCGAAATCATTAAGAAGTTTTTCGTGATCGTCGCAAAGTTCGATGGTGTTTACTGTGAGCGGGAATACCGTCATGTAGAAGGTAAGTTCCGCCTTGTTACCGGCAAGGTCCTCTACTACGATATGTACGTAACCGCCGTTACTGTTATCAACAGAGTTGGTTGCGATAATCGCGCCGTCGGAAAGCGGGAAGTTGTTATACTTCGCTTCCTTAAGGTTTGCTTCGGTGAAGTGTATAACTTGATCGATGTAGTAGCTGTAAGGATTCTTGGGATCGTCTACGTTGTTATGGATGATACCTGCATCGATTACAGGAGCTACGTTGTCGATCTTAACCGCGAACTTGTTCTCGTAAGACAAGCCTGCTTCGCTGGTTGCCGTTACTACTAAAGTAGTAATTTGAGTTGCGCGGATTGCACTGGTGCCATTCCAAACGGTGCCGGTCGAGGGGTTTTCTTCAAAGTAATAAGTGTAAGTAACCTTGGATGCGTTCTTTGCAGCGTTCTTGCGCGAAATCAATACTTCATCGGCATTGGTCCAAGTTCCGCTTGAAATATTACCCTTGGATACCGATACTTCACCTGCCGCCGCATAAGCTTCGCCGATTAAGTCGAAGGTCGGTACAACCTTGTCGATATTGAGGGTTATTTTCTGGGTTTCCGTCTTAAGGTTTGCGCTCGATACGGCACGGATGGTAATGGTAAGCGTACCGTTACCTGCAAAGTCGATAACGTTATCGGTAGAGAAGGAGTTTCCTGCAAACTTCTCGAAGTTAAAGTCGCCGCCCTCTACTCTGTAAGTATACTCAACGCCACCGGGATTTTCTACTTTAGGAGATACCTCTATTACGATGGCTTCAGAATACCATGCGGAGGGATCAAGCATAAATTGACCTTTGTTTGCAGTGCTATAGGTAAGGTCAAATTTAGGCGCCTCTTGGTCAATACGTATAATTACCGCTTTGGTTACTACGTATTCACTACCGGCAAGGTTGGTAATCTTGAATCTTACCGTTTGCTTCATGTTGCACTTTACGTGCAATAAATCTTCGCTATCCTCCGCCGAGAAGGTAATGGTGGGATACTCTGTGCTGGACGGAATTGCGCTTCCGTTCTTATGAGCGTTGAGCCATTGGCCGTCGTCAAGAGAGTACCATAGGTAGTAATCAGTTAATGAAGTGACTTTAAATTGAATCTTTGCAAATGCCGCCCAGTTGGTTTCCAAAACGTTAGTGATGGCACCGGGGTTACCGCCGGAAGTGATTTCTGCAGTGGGCGCATTTTTAGGATCTTCTACGTTAAAGGTTATAGTATATACTCTGCTACTTGCGCCCAAGCTGTTGATAGCTTTCATTACGTAGGTGCCACCGCCACCATTAAGGACTACTTCATTGGTTAATTGAGTCCAAGAGATATTGCTGTCATCTGTCGTGTCGGTATATGCGGCATAGTAATAAGTGATGGGTGCCTTGTTAATAAAGAAATCAGAGGGAGTTTCATCGGATACGTATCCTTGCGGAACGTAACTGATGCTTTGATTGCTGTAGTAGTTATAAGCGGTTCCGGTTCCTACCGACTCACCTATTACGTGCTTGATGCCGTATAACGGGCTGGGGGTAGAAGTATCCATCTTGATTGCTTGCGGTTTAACGGGGCTTGCGTGGCCTGCTGCGTTAAGAGCGCGGAAGTATATGGTGCCGTTGAAGCTTGCGAAAGCGCTTTCGTCGTTAAGCGTATCGCTTGATCTTTCGGCCTCGTTATAATACTTCTTAATACTATCGACGTTACCATCCAAAACAAAGCCTATGGAGTTTTCGGTAATAGCTCCTTCAATATCACGCCACTCACCGTTTAGCGACAAGCGATATTGATATTTTTTGATGGTTACGGTTTCTTCTAATCCGGATTGATTAAGATTCAAGGTAAAGGACGGTGCGGTGCCAACCCACTCGTCTGCATTGCCTGCACCACCTTGATAATAAACGATTATTTCGAAGTCGCGTACGTCATAAGAAACGTCTATGTACTTAACTGCCGAACGGCTAACTGCGCCGGAAGTATCTTGTGCTTTGCTTTCAAGATAGAAAGCGTACTTCAAAGCACCTGCTTTGTTGCCGTCTTCGGGAAGCTTGATAAGAAGCTCTTCAGCGTCGTCAACGCGGGTGTACGCGCTATCGTTAAGGTTAGGAGCGTCGCCGGTGAAAATAGCATAATAGAAAACAAAGTGACCTTGGTGATTGCTCATAAATTGAACACGCAAATTGTTAGCAATCATTAAGTCTTCGTCTGCGACGTTAACTTCTTCGATATAGTTGCCGTTTTTATCCTCGGTGTTAGCGATTATACTCGTAAATTCGATATCGGTGCTATCGATGTTTACGGGAACTACGAAGTCTGCATAGATGCCCGATCCGCTTACAAGACGGAATACGTATTCACCGCTGACGTCAACTTTAGTTGAATATGCACCGTTAGTGAGGGACATCGGGGTGAGCGAGGGGTTGCCTGCGATAACGGGATAACAGCTGATGCCACTAATGAGAGCATCGGGTATGAGCTTAATGATTACTTCGCCTGCCGACCAATCACCGGGGTTGATTTCGATATTATTGCCGATAGTGGTAACGACCTTTGCGGTAGGAGTTGTAAGGTCGAGCTTAAGTTGCGGAGTGCGGAGAGGAATATCGTTTTCATCCTCGTCCTTAATTTTGTTGCCCTCTGCATCGGTAAAATACTCGACTTTGTTACCCGCCTTATCTACTACGTAGAATACATAGCGTTGACCGTTGAGGTTGCGATTGATATCAACTGCAAAAGTGCCGTAACCATCCTTTTCTTCAACCAAAGTTTGGGGAAGAACTTCATCGGTAGTAGTATCGCCGATAATAAAGCCGTGGATGGCGTACTCATCTTCGATGCCCAAAATAATCGGTAAAGTAAAGTTTACGGTAACGGGCTCCTTAATCCAACCTGCGCCGTTCTCGTAGTAGTCTTGGATTTCCATACTGGTAGCGAAATCGGAGTCGAGGATGGTGAAGGTAAATGCGTATTCACTTTCGTAGCCGGAAAGAGATTGTATCTTAAAGTAATAAGTGGTATCGATTAAAGTTGCGGTGGTATTAGCAACCTCGACAAGGTGGTTGTCGTTGGTAACTGTAATCTCTTCGTACTCACCGCCTTCTACTTTGTAGAAGTAACTTACGGTGTTACCTATCTTTTGTGATGCTTCGTTAACGTTAGTAACGTTAAACGTTAAAGAATTGGAGGCGTAGCCTACTCTGGAGCCGGAAGTAACCGTTGCGCCCTTGGTAAGAACGTTTACGGAGTTAGCATCGGTAGCCTTGACGGAAATTTGCGGTCTGACGTAGTCGATATAAGCAGTAACGTTATAGCTATACTCTTTGCCGGAGTTGCTGATAGCGTGGAAGGTGATGCTCGACATACCTGCATATTCAACGGTATAGGTGAGCTTATCGCCTTTGCGCGATACCAAGCCGTTTTTGGTTTGGTAGTTGCCGTCTGCGTCTTGATAAGTTACGGAGTAGTTGTATTCCGCACCGGAAATAACCGAAGTGGTATCAAGGGTGTATTCGATTGCGTTGCATGCCCAAGTTTCGTTGTAATAATCGATAGGAGTGCCTTCAAACAACGTGGTTGCCTTTAACTCAAATTTAGGAGCAACGTTATCGTAGTAAATGTTGTGAGTGTTGGACGAATCGTAAAAATATTTGGTGTCCTTATCGGTTTTACTCGTAGAGTAAATTTTGATTTCGCCTTCATAGTCGTCGAGGCCTTCGGTAACGACGGCAACGCCCTCGTATACTGCTATATCCGAACCCTCAACGGCGATGTTTTCTACCTTAAACGCTACGGGAGCGTTTTCGCCAAGTTGATAGTAGAAGTTAGTATTATCAACGTTGGTAGTGCTTGTTCTTACGCGGATGGTAATATCGCTCGATACCCAAACTTTGGATGCGTTGTTAAGATTGTACTCCTCGCTTACGCCACCGGCAGCGGTATAGGTTGCGGTGAGCGAGCTGATTTTGTACTTATTAGCATCGGAGTTTACGTCGATACCAACTTCCACTCTTTGATCAACGTCGTCGTAGTCGCCTATTTCCAAATTGGCGGCACCTGCACGGAAGAACATAAACTTGTGATAGAATCCTTCAACGGCAAGCGACGGAACGAAATCGGCAAGATAAATGGTCGCTAATCCTTGCGATGCAACGTAACCGGTGTGTGCGGTATCGTTAATAGACTCCAGTCTATTCCAATCCTCAACGGTGTTAACGTCGTCGATATCGGACGTGCCGTACCAGAAACCCTTGTTAACGGCATCGCTGACGTCATCGAAAGTAAGCTTGAATACAGGGAAGTTTTCACCCGTAATGCTTACGTACGAACCCGATTGGAAGGAGCCGGTATCTACCTTAAATGCATAAGGACTTACGGCATCACCCTCAGCGTGTGCGCGCGTAGTAAAAGAGAACGCCTGCGTAAGTGCGAACGCGAACGCAAACATCATCAAGATTACCGTTAGGGTGACTTTAATTAACGTGTGCTTTTTAGAGTAAATGGTCTTTTCCATCGTAACCTCTCATGTTTAGCAGTATACGCACCGATGATAGCATATTATTTAATATATTCGCAAGCGCGCGCGTAAAATTTTACTTTAATAATACCCGCACGGCCACGCGCGCGACACTCGTTGCCCACACGAGCGCTTGCACGCTCGAACTTGCGTACGCGCGCATAAGGTACTCTCACACGTGCAAAAACAATAAAAAAAGCGCGTTGCAGTGCAACGCGCTAACAATTATTAAGTTGTAATTAGAAGTCTTCGGGGTCCTCTTCTTCATCGTCTTCATCGGGATCATAGTCGTCGACCGATACCGTTTCAAAGTCGTCTTCAAAGTAATCTTGAGACTCCTCTTCCTCGTCAAAGTCTTCTTCGAACTCCTCGTCCTCCAACGCGCCAAGACTTGCAATTTCGCCATCGTCAAGCATGTCGTCGATAAACATATCGTCGTCACCTACGGTTTCTTCTGCTTCGTCTTCCCAGAAATCATCGTGCAAGCTCTTTTCTTTTTCCGCTTCCATTTCCGCTTGACATTGCTCGCAGTACTTTTCGCCTTCGTTTAGGTAATTGGTCCGACAACGGGGACAAAGACCTTCTTCCTCGTCTTCTTCGTCGTTTTCAACAATTAGGTGGCCCTTTAGCTCTTGTTCGCATAAAGCACAATATTCCTTTTCGATCGGAATATAATTAAGTTCGCAACGCGGACATTTTTTATATTTTGCCATTGATTAACTCCTTGTGCCCTATCGGGCTCGTTTGTTAAGACGGCTATATTATATTGACTAACGGTCCGTTTGTAAACCCCTTTTTTAAAAAATTTTTATTTTTTGCTTTTTACTTATGAGTATGGTGCAAAATTGCGAGATAGATATCTCGGTGCTTTTGCCACATTTTAGCATACCTTTTTTATGGTTTTGGCATACCAAATATGGAGTTATTGGCAATTATAAGTAATAAAAAAGCCACCCTTTCGGATGGCCTTTCAGTTGGATTATAGATTATTTTTCTTCGGTTGTAGTACCTGCTTTGAGCATTGCATAGTTGTCTTCTGCGTTGAATTTGCCAAGTTGAGAAGCTATCATGCTGTTAGCGCTACGATCGATAACTGCGTTAAGATCGAGGTAGTAAACGTTGTTAAGAACGTCGGAATTGAAGAAGTAGATTACACTGCCTACCTTATCAATACTCAACCACTCGGAGTGATACTTTCCGTTGAATACAGTCTTTGCACTGCTGATAGCAACGTCGTATCCGCCTGCTACCGCGCTCAATACGTTGATCTTATAAGTTACGTTAGATGCGATATAATAAACGCTTACAACGCCGTTTGCGACCTCAACGTCAAGTAAAGTTGCGGAAGATGCCTTAATAACTTCTTCGCGTACCCAAGTACCGTTCTCGTTCCATACGTAGTCGATGGAGTCGGAATCGGTTGCAAGAGCGTGTTGGCCGTCGAAGAACTTATATGCGGTATAGTTGCGACCGGCAGTCATTCTGACTTCCTTTGCCTCGTCAAATGCTAAAGAGGAGTTAAGGGTGATAAAGTAATCGCCTTTAGAGGTGGTGTTGGAACCACTATCGCTCTTGGTGTAGAGAAGCATTATATCGTTACCGGTAAACACGATATCGAGAATAGCGAGGGTGTAGCCTGCTTGGTGAGCAAGGTTTTCTGCTTTGTAAGAATAACGACCGTCTATAACCTTTTTGTTTTCGCCGTTGTATGCCCAAATTTCATTATGGGTTTCATTTTTGTTTTCCGCTGCTTTGGTGTAGAATACTACGTTTTGAAGAGCGTTTGCGTTATCGGCATAGTTAGCATAGGTTACTGCAGTAACTTCTTCAGCGATAACGGTGTCCTTAAACTTTTTGTTGGTAAGGTCGATTGCGTGCAAGCTCTTTTCAGCATCGAGATAAACGAGCTTGTCGCCTGCCACACGATAAGTGGTGGTGTAATCTTCAAACTCTGCGATAACTTGCGTGCCGGTGCCGTCGAGCTTGGTGCGCATAATCCACATCTCGGAGGTCTTTGCAGAACCGGTGTTGTCCTTATCAACCGAGGGAGAGGTGTAATAAATGTAATCGCCTACTACTACAAGGCCGGATTTTGCATTGGTGTTGTATACGTTCTTGGGAACGATGGTGGTAAGGGTGTCGCGGTTGGGGAGTCCGTTTACGAGTTCAACTCTCATAACTGCGCCTTTAACTGCTTCGCCAAATGCATTAACGCCGTCGATACCTGCATAACCGTTGATAAAGTAGAGATACTTACCTACTTTAACAGCTAAACCGCCGTTAGAAGTAACGGTCTTATCGCTCAAATCGGTCGAAACTGCATCTTGCTTGTAGTTTTCGTTACAAGCAACAAGAGCTACCATCATTACTGCGCACATTATTACGCAGACTATAGTCGTTAGTAATTTTTTCTTCATATTTACTCCGAACAAGTTTTATATCTTGTTAATTATATATTATATAAAGCCGTTTTGCAACAGTTTTTTATTGGAATTAATCCTCTTTGACGAGAGAAACGACGGAATCGAACACAAAACTCGGTTTAATTCCGCTTGCAGAAAGCATTTCCTTGGTGGTTTCGCCAGATAAAACCAATACCGATTGATATCCGTTATTGATACCAAAGAGGATATCGGTATACAAACGATCGCCTATCATGCAGATCCTTTCCTTCGGGATATCGAACAAGTGGCCGATGATTTCCGCCATAGGTGAGTAAGGTTTACCGCAGATAATGCTGGGCGCTCTACCGCACGAACACTCGAAAAGCGCCATCATCGCACCAACGTCGGGCATATCGCCTATATCGGAGGGACATACGGTATCGGGGTGGGTAGCAATAAACTCACGACCTTTCTCAAGCAAAATGTTAGCCTTCCAAAGCTTTTCGTAGGTTAAAGTGGTATCGAAAGCCAATAAAACGATGTCTGCATCCTCGGAAATCGGCACACCCTCTTCCTCTAACGTTTGAACAAAAGTAGGAGTTCCAATGGGGTATACGCTCTTTGAGGGACGACGGGTATGTAAAAACTGCACCGCTGCCATGGTCGAGGTAACTATTTGCCATAAATCAACAGGGTATCCCATCGACGAAATCTTTTTTACGTATTCGCGCTTGTCTTTAGAGCTATTGTTGGTTAAAAAACATACCTTTTTGCCCATAGCGGTCAACTTTTTTAAAGTATCGATTGCGCCCTCTATGGGTTTATCACCAAGATAAATGGTTCCGTCAAGGTCAAACAAGAATAAATCGGCGTCTACGGTAGCTTTCATATTGTCCCCTTTTCTTTGGTTCACTCGATAAGTGCGTCAAAATATCCTGCCTTAACGAGATTGGTGTATAGATTATCTTCGTCAACGCACTCCGTCGCCAATGAATAATCGTTAATGAGTGCGTTAAGTTCAACGGACTCGTTGGGCGTCAAAAAATCAAAACGTTTTTTTAGCTCCAACAACTCCTTTTCGGTGGGTAACAGCTCCTCAACCATCGAAAGCAGGTAATCGGCGTTATCAAAACTCTTTGCCTTTCCTTGTGGTAGCGGAATACCCAAACTTTGCGCAAGCATACGCGCGCGCAACGAGTCCATATAGGGTAGTATAACGCAAAAATCTATATTTGTAAACCGTCTAATTAAGAATAAGACTGAAAAAGCACTATAGAAGCGTGTGCGTGCGAGATTGCCAACCCTCTCTTTTGACATTACATAGTCGATAAATAACCTAAAAGTAAAGCCGTCTATGTACTCAATCGCGGTAGCGCAAGTGGCAACAACTTGTTCGGGCGTATCATAGGCTGTAAGCAATTTTTTAAGATCGAAGGCCCTATCCCGCGCCCTCTTTGCACGAGCAGTAATAAGCGTGCTTCCTACTATTCCTATACACTCAACAAGCACTTCTAAAGCCAAACATCCGCTTTCTGCTTGAAGCTTATGCGGATTGGATAACATATCTATAAAAACTTGTTTTGGGTACTCGTATTTGTCTATACGGTTGCCGTTAACGGCGTATTTGCTAAATGCTGACGTCGGCACGCCGTCTGTCAGTACAACGTACGGCTTATTGCTTATTTTGGCTTTATTTATGTTTATTGCATTGTCGTTTGTTACAATCACCGCGACTTCGTCGGGGATTGTTTTATCTATAAAAACTACACCGTTGCCCTTGCGCTCAAGTTCACGCGTATAACTAAACCCTTCGCCAATCACGCCTATAGTACGCATTGGGAAGTTAAGAGTTATATATTCTAAAAAATCGTTTTTAACGTTTTTCGTAAACTTTATTTCCACAACGCTATCATAGAACATCTATTCTGCGAATTATTTGGGATTTTGTTGCATTTTGTCTTCTTTTTGTTTTTTGCCGACCAAAACGGTAATCAAGTTATAGGCAAACGCTACTACCGGAACACTCAATATTAACCCCCAAAAACCGAACAATCCTCCGCCTATTACTACCGCCGTCAGTACAAAAAACGAGGATAGCCCAACGTATCTCCCTACTATCACCGGATACGTTGTGAACTGCTCTACCTGTTGTAGTATGAAAGTTAACAAAATAAACAAAAGTGCTTTTTGAGGTGATATCGTTAGCACTATTATCGCCCCCAATCCTCCGCCGATATATCCGCCGATAGTGGGCACCAAGTTAAATACGGCAACAATCACCGCAACCAACAAAGGGTACGGCACTTTAAATATCAAAAACGTAAGATAACTCGCTACTCCAAATATGACGGCCTCTACCATTTGTCCGCCCAAAAATCGCGAAAACTTCTCCATCCCTGCGTTAGTTGCTCCTTTTATAAAGGCGGTCCTTTCCTCTCCAAATATACTTATCGAAAGCGCTCCCGCCCATTGACTCAACTTCTCACCACTTGCAAGTAGCGTAATACCAATCATTACACCGAGTAGTACGTTGATTGTGTTTTTAAATAGGCTTGCCGTAGCCTCCGCAATATCGGGAATTATCTTTTTAAGAGTGTCTTCGTTTATTATTCTTTTAATAATTTCCGCAACCTCACCGCTTATTCCAAGACCTTCCGCAAATCCCTCCTTATTAAGCCCTGAAAAGCTGTTTTTTACCGCCTCTATACTTTTATTCACTTCGGGTATTATAAGCCAAATTAAGCCAATTAGCGCGCCTACAAGCACGATTACGGTTATCGATAAAGAGATGATCCTTTTAAACCTTGCTATCTTTGAGGAGGTCAGCAAATTCCTTTCCAAAAACGATATCGGTGCTTTTAGTAACAGCGCGACGAACACGCCGATAAACAGCGGTGTAAACGCCTCGCGCAACTTATTGAGTAATTCGCGAGTAATATCTAAATTCAATAGGAAAATTATAATTGCACCGACTATAAGATACGGTATGAGCTTTTTCATACCATCAGTATGTGCATTAATCAAAAGGTAATAAAAAAGTTGCCGAGATTTACTCCCGGCAACTTAATTTGATTGGACTTTGATTAGTCTTCCAAGCTCCAGCCCTCGAACGTTACACCATTTTGTGCAAAGGTGTTTTGAACGTCGATATCGTTACGTAATGCAACGGAGGTCTTTATCGCAACGTTATTGTTGGTAAATACGTTGTCGTAAACGCTTACTACCGCCTTGCTGTACGCTACGTTTACCGATGCGCCCGTATTGAGGTTGAACTTATTGTTATTGAGCGTTACGTTACCTCTTTGTACGAATACACCGTTCATGTTGTTTTCAACGCTCGAATCGGACATTTCCAAACTACCACCTGCAAGGTATATTGCCGTTTGATAGCCTTCGAAGGTGCTTTCGCTTACGTAAACCGTCTTGTTGAAGCCGTAAACGGTGCTGATTGCCGCAGAGTTGGTAAGGACGGTCGTGCCGTTGCGCTTGAACTCGGAGCGAGAGACCGTAATGGAGCTTACCTTTTCGCCAACCACTACCGCCGCGCTGTTTGCGATATCGCCAAAGGCGATGATGTCGAGTCTTACCGCACCCTTTTCAACTATGATTTGATCGAATTTTACCGCGATCTTCTCACCCTCTACGTTTACGTCGTACGCACCAACGATAGAAACTGAAGCGTTCTTATTAATGGTAATAGTGCCGTAGCTGTTTTGGTTTGCCGTAAGGTACCATCTTACCGTCATGCCGTCCTTGAGGTTTGCGATTTGATCGTTGAGTTCTTGAGCGTTATTGATTACTATTGCTTGCTCTGCAACAATCTTATACGTTCCCTTGTTGACGATAACGAAATCGTAGTTGCGGTGAGTAATATTCTTATTAACAAGATCAAGCTCATAATCACCAATCGAGTGCTTATAAGTTAGCGTTCCGCCCGTCCAAACGACTTCCATCAATCCAACGAACGTCTTCATGGAGTCGCTTCTGCCTATCAAACCGGGTTCATCCGTTTGCTCGAAGGTTTGGTTGGGCGCTTCCCCGGTTACCTTAACGTAGTTAAGCGTCATCGCGGAATCCAACGCCTTCAACGGATCGAGATATTCACTCTCAACGGTATTAATGTTGATAGCGACCGTTCTCTTCTTAACGGTTACTTCTACGCCCCAGAGCGCTGCCGTACCCGTTGCGCCGATACCTTGACCTACCGTTTCGTTAAGGTTTGCATCGGGATAGTTTTCACCGCCGTCAATCCTTACGTATACGATATATCTACCTGCGTTGCGTAAAGTCTTTACGTATTGGCCATCGTCTATGCTGTAGTAATTGTACTCAACGTAGATATCACCAAGACCTTCCGGTAGACCGTTAACGGGGACGTCAAATGCTTCGCCTCTATATTCTACCGATTGCGGTAAGCTATATTCGACTACCTTTTGCTTAATGGTTACTATCGTTGTAAATTCCTTAACCGCAATAACAAAGTTATTGTCTTCATCTGCAAACTTGAGTCTCATATGGTAAGTTCCCGCGTTTACGGGCTTGATTGAATCGGCGTATACGGGATTGGTGTTGCCTGCTGAATAGTGAGCGTACTCAATCTTATAGGCGGTTTGGTAAGTTGCAGTTTGCGGTATACCTTTTATTGCGGGCTTTTGCTCTTTGCCGTTATACTCGAATACGTAATGCCACGAATTGCCATCCATATTCTCGTACGTTCCGCCGGTTGTTTCGTCTACGTAGAATCCTATTTCCTCCGAATCAATTTCACACTTGCGAATCTTCATCTCGTATGAAACGGAGTTGGTATAGTTGTAGTCGTCAGCATCGTTAATGCTGATTCTTACCCAATATTCGGGAGCATCAGCCTTTTTGACGTTGACCGGTTGCGCCTTTTGCCAAGTGTAGCCACCGTCTATTGAATAAAGTATGGTTACGTTTTCGGGCCTGCCGTACGTGCCGTCTTCGCGCAAGAACCCTGTGAAGTTGATGAAGTGTAGAGGATCGAGCTCTTCGCCGGTATAAACCCTATCAAGGAAGTCTATGTCATTGCTACCGTCAATATCGTCTTGATCGTCAACAACCCAAACCACGTTGCTCAAACGGATAGCCCTTCTCTTTACGGTAACCTTGAGAGTGCCTTTAATTAATTGACCGTATGCGTTTACAAAGTATCCTGTTGCATCGTAATCGCCCGCTCTGTTGATGTTGATGCCATCAACGTCCCATAGTAGCGGTATACCGGACTCCGTCTTCGGTAACTTTGAAGAGAGAATTTGCTCGCCCAATTCAAACTCACAAGTTACATCTTCGAAATCGATATCGGAAACTATTTCAACGGACGTATAGTTGTAGGTTTCGATCGGAACTTTAAACATTATGGTAAGCTGTCTGCTTGCGGGATTAGTTGTATCTCTACCACTGCTGATTTCCGGACTATCGTCGTTAGAGAGGAAGTTGTAGCTACAATATACCCTTGCCTTCATCTCTTTCATGTCGTAAATGATTTCGGTGATTTCCATGCTTTCACCGTCTTCACCAACAATAACGCGATATGGCATTACGTCTACGTGATAGTCGAACTTATCACTTCCGCCAAGTTGCTCGGGTCCAACAAAGTATTGGCCAAGAGCGTTAACGCCAACGGGGATGCGATCATATACGAAACCACCGTTATAATAGACACCTGCATTGCCACCTGCTCCTTGACTAAAGTTTACCGTTTGAAGTACCGGTGCAACAACCTTAACTTTAAATACGATATTAGAGCGGTCGACCAAGCCCAAGCTTCCGTAAACGGTATACGTTCTACCTACTGCGGTAGTATTGATCTTGTTGATTTCTGCATCTTCAAACGAAAGCGGTGCAGAAGCAATTTCGTAAGAATCACCGTAATCGAAACGATAGTACAATCTGCTCGGCAGTTGTTCTCTTATCGCCGGAGCGCCTTCGCCGGAAAGAACGTATAACGTTCCGCCCGAAAGCGGTTCGGTTGTAAATTCGCCGTTGCCCGTTTCAACCGACGTTGCAATATAACGAGGTTTGATCGGGAAGTTAATGCCGAGCTCGGTTCCGTAAAGAGCGAAGCTTGCCATCAAGTACATTAATTCTGGGGCTTCTTGGCCGTTAATAACCTTGGAGGCACTTAAACGACTATTGATATACTCGCCGTCACCCCATTGGATGTTGGTCGCACGATACGGAGTCGCTTTATTAGCAAACTTAACATAAAGTTCGCTCGGGAATGCCAAGTTGAAGTGGTTGGGCAAGGACGCGTCGTACAACTCGGTATATGGGTCGATATAGTAATCGTCGCCTGCTTGTTGGTAGTTGATAACCGAGTCGCTCGGTACGGAAGATACTATGACCTCGTTGCCGTTTGCATCCAAAACGTAGGTATATTCTACTTGACGGTTATAAGTTTCAAGTGATAATTCTAACGTGTTTTCTTTAGACAATTCGCTACTTTGCTCGATTATATGATATCTGCTTCCGTAAAGTATATTCTCTACACCTTCGGTATCATAAGAATTTATGATAGCACCAATGGGCAATCTTTGTACGTCGGTGCCTACCAGCGTAATATCACGGCTGATAGTCCATTGAATATTTTCGAGGTACAAGTAGTTAGAGAAGGATTTAATGATCTCGAGTGCAAGGAGATTATCGTTTTCAGTTTGCGCAAATCTAACTACTAACGAACTCGGCAAGACGTACTTGCTCTTGTTAGATCCACCGCTTATCGTAACGTTACTTTCGCTTGCGTCAAGCTTGTAAAGATTGGGGTTGGTCGGCGTGGGATCAATGATGAACGAGAAGTTTCTCAATTCTTCACCACTTGCCGTAGTTCTAACCATAAGCTCGTAAACGTCTCCCATATTCTTGATTGCATCAGGAGCTTCCTTCGGGAGAGTTGTCGAAGCAAGGTTGGTAAAGCCTCTATCGTGAGTATAGTATGCTTGCGGAGTGCGATCAAGATAAATAACGTTAACTCTAAAGACAAACTCTTTGCCAGCACTTGCATATACTCTACAAATTACTTCTTTTTCGCCACCATTAACAGGTATTGAGTAAATGCCATCATCCCAAGCAACGCTAACTTCATCAAACTCTTTATTGATTACGTTGGAGCCGCCGCCGCTAACAGCGCCTACGCTTACGCTACCCTTTGCGGAAGCCGTTTCGGGAATAATTGGGTTAAACGGATCGATTACGAGAAGCACTTCACCGCTTATACCAAAAGTATCCTCTCTATCATAGAAGTTAATTTGATCAATACTTACCTTTTGCGGGTCGAATACAAACTCCTTATTGGAGGTAAATACGTTCTTCGCATCGTCTTTATAAATATTGACCAACGAGATTGAGTATTGTAAATCCTCTTTAAGCTCGTCGAAGTTAAAGAGAATACGGTTGCCGTTTGCAGGCTCCTCCGTTGCATAGAAGGTAATTATGCGAGCGTTTGTTTCGTTTTCGACCGCAAACTTGATTCTAAACTCGGTCTTTACGCTATTGTTGTCGAAATCATCAAGGTCGATAATGTTATCTTTAATATCTTCTATCGACAAGAACTCCCACTCCGAAGCATAGATGAGCATCATAATGTTGGAGCCAACGCTACGATCTTCACCTTCACCATAGCCTACTTTACCAACAAGAGAGTGGTTGAATCCACCAAGTATCCAAATATCGTTATTGGTAAGCTCTACTCCGTTAAGAGTCCATAGAACGTCGGGCGTTACGGGCGTTAAGCCTGCGATTAAGCCGTAAACGTTAGCATCGCCTACGTTGTTATACGTTGCATTAGCAAAACTCTCGACTAACGCTTTGATTGAAGCCTTTTCATCGTCGGTTAAAACCTTATTTAGTTCGGCAAACGTTGCGTTAGTGCCTGTTAATTCATACGGTAATCCGTTGGTTGACGCGTCGTCGGGATTGGAGTCTTTAACGTAGAAGTCAAAGGGACGATCGATCTTGTACTCGTTCTTGTATACGTCGCTGTTCTTTGTAAACGTTCTGTTGATAACGTAAACTTGCAAGATGAAGTATTGAGTTTGATCGTTTGCACCAAATCCCGTAAGTTCAGAGTGGAATAAATATAATGCTCCACCGACGTCTCCGCCGTTATAAACGCCGTCGGTAAACGCTGACGCTTCTTTGTCGGAAGCAGCAATCCAGCTTACGCTTTGTTCGACCTCTTTATCAACCGTGTAATTGAAGTAACCCTTTGTCGGGAGAGCATAGGTGCTCTTATCGTAAGGATCGATGAAGTAGATACCATTGACAAGGGCGGTCTCCGTGGCGTTCTTCTTGCTCAAATACTCTACGCTTTCAAGTTTTCTGATCGGGAAGGTTACCAACAATTCAACGTCGTCGTTACCGTCTGGAAGAACAATTTTTAAAGTGATCTCGTCGTTTGCTTCGTAGCCGTAATTCTTGGCACTAATCGCACCCATGCTGTCAAAGGTGATTTCGGTAATTACGGAATACTCTCCGGTAGCCTTGTTCTTTATCTCGTAATGTAAATCATCGTTTACTGTAAACGAACGTGCCACGTCACCGAAAGTTACGGTTACGTTCTTGGGTAACTTAAAGACACCGTTACCACTTGCATCTCTATCGTTATAAAGATACTGGTCGTAAACGAGCTTATTATCATTGATTGCATACTTTCCGTGGGAGAGTTTGCCGTTTTCCAAGCTCTTAACGGTTACGTTCAAAATGATCGTTTGTTCTTCGTCGTTATAGCCCCTAATCGTACCGGTAGCGAGTATACCGCTATAACCCTTTGAATTTAAGTTGGCTTTGAGCTTTTCGATATCAAACGCCGTAGCATCATCGTCTTTAGCAAACATTTCGGAAGGAATCCAGCCGTTAACCAGCGTAAACGACATAGCTTCATCCGAAATAAAGGTCGCGGTAGACGCGGGAACTATAACGTTACCAACGTTTGCGATAAGATTTTCAAGCGGTAAGACGTCGTAGATATTTTCAACGATAAGCATACCGTTCTTTACTTGATACAATCCGTTACTTGGTGCGGTCGAATAATTGATACGTTGAACGTTCTTCGGGTGGAACATCAAGTGGCGACGATAAGTCTTACCGTTTTGCAAGGTGGTGTAGAGCTTGATGTTACGTGTGCTTGTGAAGCTGAAGAACGCCGTCGGAATAACCGTTACTTCACTGCCTGCAGTAATAGATACTGCGTTAGCACCGGAAGTAGAGATTGATTCTTCCGCGAACCACTTAAGACCTTTATACTCAATTTGTCCGCTGTTTGAATATGTAACGGTATAAGTATCGGCAATGGGATAACCTTCTGCGTACTTTAACGTTCCGTCGGCATTGAATAATTCTACCGATTCGGTTACGGCAAACTCAAGACCGTTGGAGGGATCGTCTTTAGTAAATACGAAGGTGATAGTTACAGGGTTAACGCAACTTCCGACCGAAAGTCTTTGAAGCTCGTATTGTACCTTTACGTTCTTGTCGGAAGTGGTAACTATTGCTTTTTTGTACTCATCTTCTTCGTACTCATAAGGACTGGGAACGGTTTTAGTACCATAAATGATAGCATCCAAATCGGGAATTTTAGGATAAGCGAAAGAGGTGGTGCGTACAAAGTCGCCGATTGATAACGCTACGTTTTCAAACATATGTTCAACGTACTCGGACGGCAAACATTTTACATCAAGATCTCCCTCTCTGCGGTCCAATCTAAAGAGCATATTTACCTTGAACTCAACGTTGTTGTTTTGCTCGAAATCCGGTAAAGATAATTCAACCGGGATCTTCTTCATTACGGCGTCTAAACCGTGGTCGTTGAAGTTGCGGAAGTTCATGCTACCAAGAATCATGGGCTTAATGAGGAAGCCAAGACTTACTTCCCTCGGGTACTCCGTGCCTTCACGGATAATACCACGTAGCGAAATAATATTGTTTTCATACGCGGATGCGCCTTCTGGGCTTTGTAATGCCTTCAAAACGTCATCGATATTTAACCACGTAATGGGGATATTGATATCGCTCTTTTCGCCGGTACCAAAGCTTACGCCAACCTTGTCGATACCTGTGACAAGCTTATTGTAAAGCTCTTGGCTATACTCTTCGTAAATGTCAAGTTCTACGTAAGGTATGGTATTTCCTTCTTTATCAATGATGTGTCCGTCGATATAATCGCTTATGCCATATATAATTTCGGGATCAATTTCAACCGCCCTATAGATAAGATTGAGCGATACTCTTTGTCCGAGCAAGTTATCGTTGGAGTTTTCATCTACGATATTTGCATATACAACCAAAGAACCTCCGGCAGGGTTGACTACGTACTCCTCTATATCTAATTGTTCGCCAGCTTCTTCGATATACCACTTAACGTCTTTATAAAGCTTATCTGCAATACCGCTTGCTTCGGGGAATTGTAGTTTTACGTGCTTGGGTAGGTGCGGGATAAGGTACGGATTGAGGTTTTCGATAAAGTATTCTTTTTCGCCAAGTCTTTCTCTTTCGATTACGTTAGGTGTTACCACTTCGGCTACTACTTTATCGCCATCCGTGGTAATGTCATCCAACATTACGATGTTTTGGTACCTTGCGGACTTGTTATGGATAACCATTTCAAGGGTTTGGGTTAATTCGCCGTTACCGATAACGCCGTAAACTCTCAAATAGGTTTCGTTTGCAAAGGAATTTAATATTTTATTATTGAGCGTTTCGCTACCATCGGTAACGTTATCAATAATATTGTCTTCACCAAGAATCCAAGTTACGGGATAACCGCGGAGAACGTCTTTGCCTTCGTATCTTACGTATACGTATACGGTTGTCGGCAAGCATACGTTATCAACGTCCGTTCTATAAGGATCGTACTCAAAGTAATCGGTATTAACGTTGCCGTTCGCATAGAACGTTGCAAGAGAAGCTTTAACTGCCTCAATGGTGCTTAACGCTTCGTCTATTGCGCCTTGTTCATCATATACTATGGAGGTATAGGAAACTACGCTATCGTCTCTCTTACCGATAACACGGGTGGGGCACTCAACGGTCAAGGAAATATCTTGTCTACCGGCAATGTTATCACCAAACGAAGTAGTGGTAATATTGGTTCTACCATTGTTCAAGGGGTGGATAGAACGGTCGATTGTTACGTAATCGGCGTAAGGAATACTCCAAGCAAGTTCAACGTCGTAATATCCGTCGCATTTAGCATCGGTTTGAACGTAACCTTGCGGTTCTTGGCCAATAATACGGTAATCGCCGTTGGTAAAGTATACTCTGATTTCCGTTCCCGTTGCCACGTCGGTCTTGGTGGGAATGGTATAAGTTTCTTTTACCAACGAATCGATGGTATAGAAGCCTCTTACGTTATCGTTAATTTGGATATAAGATACCTCTTTACACTCGATGATAATTTCGATTGCGATATCGATGGTTTGATACTTGCCGATGACGTTATACTCACCGCCTGCGTAAGTAATCTTGCTCTCGTCAAAATTCCAATTGAACTTATCAAGATATACCGAGTGAGTTTCTGTCGTACCGGGATACCTATAGAAATCGAGAACTAAAGTATTTATACCAATATTCTCGTTCTTTTCAACCTCTTCTTCCGTCCAATACTTGAAGGGATAATACTCTCTGCCAAGAGATGCTTCTTTACGTTTTTCGATGGAGTATTGGTAAGGATCGATTACAACTTGAGCAACGATCGGTACGTTATTGTAACTGCCGTATCCACGCTCTTTAAGGTTACGTCCCAAAACCTCTACGCTTATGATAAAGCGTCTTTCAGCCATGCTGTTTTTACCTATAATAAGTTCGTATTCAGCGGGACGCATGCCTGCCATCAATTGCTTAATATTAGAGTTATTATACGGGAAGCCTACTATTTCGTAGTCAAGCTCGCCTACTACGCCGTTTGTATATACGACCTTCATCTTATCCGGAACTGCGTTTTCAGCAGATGGATCAATTATGAGTTGATTATCGTAAAGGGACTCTACAACGTTGGTACCGTTGACGGTGTCAGTTATGTAGAGGGTGTATTTTACCGTTTGTCCAAACAGTTTTGCTTCGGGATGATACTCGTAAACACCCGTTTGATGCTTTGCGCTATCCCCTTCGAAAGTAAGTGCAAACTCGATATGGGTTTCACCGAAAGATACTATTGCGGACTCTACCCATTGAGCCTTATAAATACTTTCTGCAATAACTTCGTCTACGATACTGATGTGCGGAACTACGTATTCGGAAGCGTCTACACTGAATTCCGGCGCCGCAAAGTTAATGGAAACGGCAAGCTCCGCTATAAAGTTTTCGATGCCGAAAATCTCGTTGAGAGGATCGTGCTTTTCGCCGTTTAGGGTATAGGGGCTGATTTGTACCAAAACGTCGTTATCACGCAAAGTGGTATGTGCTTCGGAAACGAAGATCTCGAGTGCATCGACGATAGTTTCAAACGTCCATGCGTTCTTGTTGTTGGTAAGCGCTGTCAGTAACGTTACAACTTCCGCTCTCGGCATAGTATACTTAACGCCAAGATCGTGATTGTTGATAAGTAACGTATCGGGGTTGGCTACGTCGGAATATACGTCAACGATGGGCGTTCTGTTTAATAAAACGTTAGCTCTTACGTAGAACTCGTTATTTGCTTGCCACAAGTCGAGAGAAAGTTGTAGCTTGTCGCTTATCGACATAGTATAAGGAGAGTTCTTACCGCTTATATCGCCGACAAACAATCCCATCAACGCTCCGATCGCTTTGTTCTCTGCACCTTGGGTACGCAAGGTTCCTTCGATATGTGCGTTAATAACCGCAGGGTTAGTGAACTCCTCAAAGGTTTCGAAATACCCTACTTCATCCTCGTCCGGGAAGTCGATATCCAATCCGCCCTGCGGTACTTCTTCACGGTTAAGGGTAAGTACGAATAATTCAGTTTCGCCGTTGTAAGCGATAATCTCAAAGTCACCGGTCAACGTGTTCCAGCCGATTTGTAAAGCAAGTTCATCAAAGTATCCGAGCCCAATAATATCGCGGACAAGACCTTCTTCCATGCCAAGGGTGTCTGCTATCATTGCAACTACCGATCCGGAGCTTTCTCCAAGGACTTCCAAAACAAATTCTTTATCTATAAGAACGAAGAATTTGCCGTCCTTACTCCAAACCTTATTAAATAAGGTCTTTAATACTTGGTTTGCAGTGGTTTCCTCACCCTCCTCGGTGGTTCCGCCAACTATGCTACCAAAAGCGAAGTCTTGTTTTGCTAAATCAAGAACCTTTTCAAGTAGCTTTTGTAAGTTGTGCGTAAGGTCGAACCCCTTGATTTCAAGGCGCGGGAAGCCCAAAGCCTCGTATTCTACGAAACTACCGATATAGTCGTCGAGCAAACCATCTGCATCTACGTATAGTTTGCCGTCTTTGTAATACGCTCCCATGAACAACTCGTCCATCGAGAAGCTACCGCCTTGGTTTTCGGTACGGTTTACAAACTCTACAAAGATTTTGTTGGCAAGGTTATCTTCCATCGAAACTTCGGCCTTTACTTCTGCGGAGAAGGTTTGATCGAAGTAAGGTACGAATAACGAGCCAACCATGTTAATCTCGCTCGTATTGGAGATTATATAGTTGTTGGTGTCGGGATCATCGTCGCGAGTTAGATTGATGGGTCCAATCTCGTTGTACTTGGTAGCGTACTCTATATCAAAGTAATAAGAGTCTATGTTGTTCATTTGGTTACCGGCGAAGTTGATATGTAAATCACTTACACGCGGATCACCGTTTACGTCCTTTTCAAATACCGTCAATAATTCATTGAGGTTAAAGCGACCGATTTGTACACTCTTGAGATCGCTTAAGTTGAATCCGAAGAAAGCGTTGGTAAGCGCATCGAAACGAGAGCCTATCGCGGCGCCGTTTTCCTTAATAAAGTCGTTTACCGTGGTCTTGAAATCGTCAAGGTTAATATCGGTTACGGTGATGTTATAAAGGTCTTCCGAGAGGATTATTTTAGAGATCAAGTTGGTTTCTGCAAGTGCTGCCATCGACTCGATTTTCTCTGCAATGTCTACCGAGAATAACGTTTGCTCAAAATCGAGTTGAGTGATCATTTCATAGAAAAGCGCGAAGGTCGAACTTCCTCCGAAATCGTCCACTTTACGATAGGTGTCGCCGATTGCATAATAAAGCGTATTGTTTACGTAATAAACAAACGCAGTATTGGCTTGCATATTATAATTGTACGCGCGCACCATAATCTCCGAGTCTTGGATACGGTCGAGGTCATAGTTGGCTTCGTACTCCAAGCTCATGTTTACGCTGTTGGCTATAAACGTGTACTTCGAAGCAACGTAGCGACTGCCCGTCTTTGTCTCTGCAATAGAGGTTCCGGCGTTAACCAAGCCATCTTTGATTTCGGCAAAGATTTCACTCTTATTAATGGGGTTGCCACCCTGTTGAGTGCCATCACCGTTACCACCGTCCGTGATGGGCGGAGTATCGTCGGGCGCTTGGTCGTTACTGCAAGCAAGCATCGCAAATGATAGCGCTACTATCAGTAATATCAGGATTAATCTCGGTAGTTTGTGTTTCATTTTATCCTCCCGGGGGGACTTACGTCCCCGCCGATAAAGTCTTTAATTAGATATTAGTTTCGAGCTTGAACATGTTGCTCTTGACAACAACGGTTTGTCCGCCGTAGGTGATGGATACTTCTTCGGAGTAACGTACTTGTTTTCCGTTTTCTTCTTTAGCCTCTCCCCACTTGCTTACTCTATAAGTAGCAGAAGTTGAGCTTTGTGCCGCTACACCAAGGTTGAGCGCATCGCGAACGTTTAAGTATTCTTCGCCATACGGATTATCCTTATTCGCATAAGTATCAGATGCGTAATCGCTAATAATCGGCAACGGAATCGTGGTATTCATATCACTTTCGGAATAGAACGTCGTTCCGCTCGTCGGACGCATATCAAGGATCAACAAAGTGATGTTTACTACTTGGTCGTATACTACCGTGTCGTTGTCGTAAACGGTTACGATGACCTTCCAATCTTTGATGATTCCACCGTTAAACAACTCGTCGGCGAAGGTGATGGTATCTGTGCTTTGTGCGCGGTTCCACCAAGTTACGCTATACTTATAAGTAGTGTCCTTAAGTGCGGTGCCGTCATTCTCACCGCTTATTACATCACTACCCTCAAGTTTTGTTACGTATGCATCGGTACCATAGGGTTCACCAAAATCGGGGTTAACAGGATTGATTACGTATAAATTATCGCCATAGCCTGCGTTGATGCTGTCGATTCTGAAGTGAGCGTTCCACCTACGCATTACAAGCGATACGGGCGAGTACTCTATCTGGTTGATGATTACCGTATAGGAATATTGCGTGTATACACCATTGTTGACGTAAACAGCATCTTCCCATTCCCATACCGAGTAAGTATAGAACTTGCCGGCCAAGCCGTAAGTGCGTACCGCCGTATCAAGAACGTTTGCTACCATGCCGTCCTTCTCAACGAAAGAGTTAATTAAGCTATCTATGTACAAGTCTTTGTAGGGATTCTTTGCGCCAACGTACGTAGATGCATTATAAGTCGTTTTAACTTGTGCATTGGTCAGCGTCATTCCTACTTGGTTGTTAATATAAGAAGTCGGGCTCATGTCGAGAGCAACAAGCAATACTTTAAACTCTTGTGTATAAGAGAATTCGGGATCACTCTCTTTAGTAAGCTTAATAACAACGGTTTGGTTTCTGATAACTCCGCCTGCAAGCAACGAAGTATACGAGGACGGCAAGCCAACCCAGCTTATAGTTGCCTTTAAGCCATACGTTGCGTAGTCAACGTTGTATAGGTTATCGTAAGCGCCCATCGCACGTACTTCCATTCCTTCATCAAATTTGGGGTTGAGCGGATTGAATACGTAAATTGCGTTGTTTTGCGTACCCATACCATAACCCATATCTATTTGAAGAACGTTAAGGCTCTCATAATAGTAAGTTGCTTGTGGCAATCCTTCAAACGCTATTTGGCCGTTATCGTTACCAAAGTAGAAGGCTCCTTTGCTCTCTCCCTCGTTCTTTGCTCGTGCAACGGCTTGAGAATTCCAATACAAACGATAGTCGTTGGTTACTCCGCCTAAATCTGCCGGTATGAACTTCTTACTTACGATTTGAGTATCATCATAAGTGCCGTTCTTCGGATCAAGCTTTACAAGTGCAAAGTCAACCATATAGTGGTCATAAGACGATTTGTCGGTTACTGCCGAAATACCGAAGCTTATTGCCGTCTTGTCCATAATGATATAGTCGTCGGTGCCGATCTTCGGTTTACGTATAGCCTCAAATCTCCATCCGTCTACATAAACTCTTATTGCAACGGGTTGTCCGCGGTCTGCGTTATATACGTGACCCTTTACAACAACGTATTTGGGCGTATTATCATCATAGCCGGTGCCTTCCGACGGAATTACAAAGTTGTCCCATACGATAGTTATTCCTTCTGCGACAAGCGCACTCAAGGTCTTCGGTAAATCTGAAGGTCTTGCTGCAAATACATCTACGTAGTGATAATATTGGTTAGGTACGGGCGCTACTTCGCCTGCCTCAAGGGACTTATCGTAATCAAAATAGCTATCGCTATCCGCGCCAACCGAACCCAGTTTGTCTGCATCTTTTGCGTCATCGAAGATGTAGGTCTCAAGACGTCTATCCTTGATAACTACGTGGATTTCGATCTGCTTCGGATCTATAGTTGAATCCGCGGGCGCTTTCATGTCAATGCCAAGATATTTTGTTTTAATCGTACTGGTAAACTTGAAGTATTTGTCTTCACGTGCACTCAAAATGGTATCCCAAGTGTCGTACTGAACTTCAAAGTTCTTCTCGTTCGGATCTAATACCCACGCGTCAATCCAATCTACCAAGTTTCCGGTTAATTGGAAGGACTTGCCTTCTTCAAAGTGTAAGGTTATCGTCTTATTAACCGAAATGTCCTCGCTATACGGGTCGATCTCGTAAACAAATTTATCGACAGCCTCTTCCGAAAGCGGTGCGTTGCCTTTGGTTATACCGGTAATCGTTTTGTCAAGGAAGTTAATCCTAAAGTAAACGTTTTGTCCGAGTAGCGTTGCACATGCATAATATATCTTTTGTCTACTATTATTGCTTTCGATATATCCGTTATAATCGTACTCGATTGCTCCGTCGATCGAAACGGCATCGCCTCCCGTGGGGTTGGTCTTTTGATAGCCTACGCGGTTAAGTGTATATATGTTGTAAACGGTGCCTTCAGTTGCATATTTACCGTCGTATGCTCCATAATACTCGTTTACACCATCGCCGTTGAGATCGGTGTAACGACCTTCTTCAGCATATTTAACCTTTATGCTCGTCGGCAATTCAAAGTTGCCGAAATAGCCGTAATTGTGATATGCATCGAAGTCAATAGCTATATTGCCTTGGCTATCGATATAGCTTGCAAAGTGACATGTGTCCGCAGCACTTTGGTTATCATAGATAAATCCTACTACTGTGGCGGGCAATACTTGCAAATACAACTCGACGTCTTGACCCATAACGTTTGATTCTGCAAATAGTACTTTGCCGTTTGTTCCTTTGTAGGTAATCTTTTCCACCCATTGGTTAGGAGCAATTTGTTCGCGCAACGGGTATTTAATTTGCCATTGTACGTTACTTTGAACGATGTCGCCGTCCTTTTCAAATACGTCGATGGTTGAAGGTATGTTGTCGATAATCAACGAGTTGCTGAGCGGTGCATGAGCATAGAAATCATCGATGACTATAGTTCCATAGTTAATCTTGAATCTTGATTTATCGCTATCCAAGCTATGGAAGTTGTTTCCTATCTCTCTGACCGGCACGCTAATCTTAACAAATACACGAGAACTATCTTCAAGCATTGCGGTAAGCCAAATATCTCCGCCCTTGACCATCCTGTCCCAACTGATAGAGGTAAGTTGCTCGTACGGATATACGTCGAACATTCGGTTGGTCTTGTTCTCATCATCCCAGTAGTCTTCTTCGCCTTCGGGGCTTACTACTGCCCATACTTCCGGCACGTTGCCGATTATAGCGCTATACAAGGTGCTGGTACCGTCTTTACGAACAACGGTGAAACTGAGCTCGTTTTTAAGTACGTAACCGTCAAAGTATTTAGGCGTATTATCGTCGTTATAAACGTTGAGGATATTGACGGTTGTGATAATATTACCCTCTTTGCCGTCCACACTTTCGATTTCATTTTCTTCGTTTGCGGCAAATTTAACGGTTACCGTATAGTCGTGAGCATCATCGTCTTGTCCAACGTAGATATCAATTCCTTGTCCAAGAGCCTCGATAATCTTTTGAGTATCTAAAGTACCGAAAATCGGAAGGTTTGCACTCGAGGCGGTATCGTCAACTGTAATCGCATCTGCGCCGTGGAAGCTTATAGTAATGCTTTCAAACAACCAATTGAAGAAGTTGTAAGCATTAGATACTTCGCCGTTGGGCAACAACGTAGCGCCGTTTTGTAAAATTATGTATCCCTTGCTGTTTAAGATTGCACCGGTTACGTCAATTTCATATCTATCATCGCTTACGCTGGTGTTAACGATTACCGAAATACCGGCAAGAAGTTCAGAATAATCGATTGCGTTGTGGACGGTAAGATCCGCAACGATCTTTGCCTCCACGTCGTAAGTTACGTAGAGATCGGTAGCGAAAGCGTTGTTGCCACCAATAGTGGTTACGGACTTAACGCTTGTGCCTTGCTTCCAAGGTGCTTCGTGTATCCACTCTACTTCGTAAGTACGTACGGTGTCGTCCGCGAAGGTAATCTTGATAACTTCGGGGATTTGGAATCTTGCGTAAGTATCTACCGCAAAGTTATAGGTGGTTAATTGATATGCATAGTTTGTATCGCTGTTTGCAGATGCCGTTACAAATCCGTCGTAATCGATATCTTGTTTATCGTTACTATCCGCATAACGACTCAAGTCAACCCTTTGACCATTTGCGGTCAAGAACTCCATCGTGTTGGTATAGCCTGACATGCATTGAACCAAGAGTTTAATTTCGATGGTTGCTTGACCGGAGCCGATAGTTGCCTTAACCCAACGATAGCTTGCAACTTGAGTGGGATCGAACTTCGTAACAGAATCTCCTGTATCATAGTCTTCCCACTGTACGTTATAAACGTATGCGACGTAGCCGTTTCCATCAGGAGCATCAAACATTGCATAAACTTCGCTCGGTATGGTCCACGTTGCATGGTTGTACGGATCAACGTAGTATACACCCCAATTGGGTTGAACGGTTAACTCTCCGTTGAAGTATTCCGCCATTTGGACGTTTTGGACTTTCTCTGTGACTTCGTCGTTATATTCTCCCGTCTTGAAAGTGTAATCGCGAGAGCCGATAGCCTTATCGGGAACGTTAACTTCAATCTTAATTTCCTCGATGAAGAACCATCCTTCGTCATAATCGCCACGGTGGTACCAATCACGATAGAGATCGAAGTAATTGGCAAGGTCGAAGAAGGAGGTGCTTTCGTTGGATACTGCGTCACCGAAGGGACGATAGCTACCGTTTACGACGTTTCCTTCGAGTTTTACGTTGGTTGCAACGGGGTTACTCCACTTGATGATATCAAGAGCATCTCTACCGGCAAGCAATTGACCAAAGTTTACACCGTCGAATCTGGCGCGATAGTCGGTCTCAATATTGACTTCAAGAGGCTTACCGCTTTCGGTTTGGCGTTTTCCGCGGAACTCATCGGGCAACGAGCTGAATATTGATGCTGATGCATCTTCATAATTGTAATTGCCGAAGTTCAAGGCATACTCTATGCCATCTGCATCACGGAAATAGTAAATGAGATCGATGGGCAAGGTGTAAGTCGGTTCTTCTAATGCATCGACGGTATAAGTATTACGATCTTCTTCGCCAGGAATTAAGACGCTGTCAAGAGCGCGAGGTAGAACCTCTACTGCAAGCGCAATAACTTGACGATGGAATACCGTGTAAACGTAAGTGTACTTACTTTCAAATTTCTCGACACCGCCGTCAAGGTTCTTGGTGCGGTTGTTGATGTCGTACTCGGAGTAGATAGCGGTTCCTCTTGAATCGTCGTCGAAGCTCCATGCGTAATAACCCATAGCTGCAGGAGTATCTTCTTCGCTGTTATAAATCTTGGTGAAATTGATAGTTACGTAATAGTGCTTGAAGTACCACTCGACAAAGCCTCTTGCTTTTTCTGCAGCGGTAACGCCGTACTCGCCTGCGTTTTCGAAGTACGCTTTGTAAATAAGATAGACGTATGGATCGATGGAAATAGTATCTGCAACGGGAGCACGAACGGTGCCGTCGGGAGTTTCGATATTTACGTACTTATCGGTATCGACGGTACGGTTGAGAACCTTAACTACGACGTTTTCGCGGTAGGTGGCCATCATGCCTTCACCGATTACAACGTAAACGACAAACTTACCGCCTTCGAGGGTAAGGTCTTCCCAATCCATATCCGTCCACTTGAAGGTACGGAAGATGGTGCTGTTCCAATCGACTTTGGTAAACAATCCGCCGTCCCAGTCGAAGGTCGCATCGTCTGCGGAGGGAATTCTTACGGTATCGGTGTAGCCTACTCTATTTTCACCGAGCATGATTTGTAACTCGAGTGCTTGAGCATAGGTCGGTGCAAAGTAGAAGTTTTGAGTTTCGTTATAGAATACTCGGTATGCTTCTTCGCCGGGTCTTGTAATCTTAAGAACGTAATAACCGTTTTGGAGATTGAACTTGAAGGTATAGCCCATCTTGTTGGTATAGGTGCGAGTGAATACGGTTGCACCTTCGCCAAAGAAGTTGGATGCGAGAAGCTCTGAACGTATAGTTGCGTTTTGAACAACGTAATAGTTGTTATCGTAGTTGTAAAGAATTTGATACTCGGGGTGCTCTACTACGTAGAAGCCCTTCATGTGCAAGCCGAGGTCGTAAGTGAGGGTGAGGCCTGCATCGTTTTCATAGGTGTAATAGTAGTACGGTACCGAGGTGTTGATGATGGTAAGAGCCTTGTCGTACTTGTCTTGAGTACCGAGACCGATAACGTATAGGTCGTTTTCGAAGTCGTAAACGATTTCATATCCTAAATCGTTAAGAACGGTGTAATAACCGGTGTTGCGATCGTAAACTGCGTGTAGGTTATACTCTGCAGGATAGGTTGCGGTCAAGTTATCGTCACCGTAGTGAGCGCTTACCGTGGTGGGTATGGGGTTCAACGGCTCCCATTCGTAGTAGTCTTTTTCGAGTTTATTTATCGCCTGCCTGCCGAGTTCAGTCGTAATGAATACGAGATAGTCGCGAGTAACGCCCATAAAGAGGTTGTCAATGCAAGGCATATAGTATGACTCACCGTTAATTACGGCAATCGACTTGGGATCGTAGAGGAAGAAGAAGTCTCTTTCTTCAACGTGACGATAACCTGCAGGATCGGTCTTTTCGAAGTAAACCTTGATGGTATCGTGGAGTTTGATGGAGTACGGGCTTTCGCCTTGGAGGTCTTCAAACTCGCCTACCGAATACATAGCGAACTCTACTTCCAACGGATCAATGCCGAATACTCTTTGTCTAAATCCTACCTTGACGGATACACTACCGATGAGCTCGTCAACGCGGAAGAAGTCTTTAATGGTTTGGTTGGAGGTGGTAACGCGGATTACGTCCGGCTCGAATACCGCCCAGCTGTCTTCCATAAGAGCTTGGATGATATCGGTAAGACCCATAACGATATCTTCGTCTTCGGTCTCAAAGTCATAACCCATATACTCGTAGAAGGAGCGGATGAATAAGTCCTCTCTGATCTTGAACTTGGGCATGTTCTCGACGCAAATGTAATCAAGCCAAATGTAACCGAGTTCCTCGATGGGATCGGCGGTATTGAAGCTTACGTCATTAGCGTATACACGCATGATCGGCGTTGCGACGTTACCCGATACCATGTAGAAGTACAAATCGAAAGCGCTTCTTGTTGCACGAGTCCACCTGCCGGTGCCGTCGTCAAGGAATTGCTCGCGGATGTATTGGTCGTAGTAAAGTCTGAAGTAAATATCCGCCGCCTCCGGAAGAATAAACGGAGTATTCAATCCGCTTGCGTCTCCCATGAATGAGCCCAATAGCTTGGAAAGATCAACTTCTTCGGTAGAAGCGAAAATAAATCTTCCTTCCATTTCGCCCGAGTAAGTCATAACGTCTTTAAGCTCGTTGAAGTTCTTGAAGGAGGGGAATACGATTCTTACGAATTCACCAACGTGTTGCGGATATAAATCCATACGCATAATCAAGTTGGCCTTACCGCCGTTAGCTTCAAGTTGTTCTTGAGTCATTTCGGCAAAGCTGAAGATTTCGATGCGGATGGAGTACAAGTCGACGTCGTAGGTGATATCGAAGTAAGTGGTATCAATGAGTTCCTCAAGCGAGATACCGAGTATCGCCGCAATGGACTCAAGGTCTATGTTAAATTGCTGGTTGATAAGCAAAATCATCTGCTCCGTGGTGTATTCAACACCGGTTTCGGAGGTAATGGAGAGGATTTTACGTATCATTTCAATTTCGATTTTAAGTTTGATGGTAGCACGTGAACTGGGATCATCCTCACTCTTCATGGTCGACGTTACGTTGTTCATGATGGTAGAGGTAAGTTCTGCGTACTTGGAGTCTTCCGCTTCAGAGCGATTGCCGTACAAAATGTTATCGACCGCAATAACTATGTAAGTATCGATAAAGTCGAACAACCACTTCATGGTTTCGGCAAGGTCGAATCCCCCCTTATATGCCTTTGGCAAGCCGAGGTCTTCGATTTCAACACCGCCGTAAAGATCCTGTAGTCCTTGGATATCCAAGAAGGTTAGCGGTACGTCGGTAGGTAGCGGAACGCCGTCTTTCTTAAGTCCGTCGGAGGGTGACGGAGCGGTATAGTACATACCGATGATCAAGTCGTCGGTTGCAATATCACGGCAGTTCATAAATACTTTGTTGGTGGAGTTGTCGTCCTCGTTGATATCGGTACGGAGTAATACGTCAAGCTCGAGATCAAGCATCGGGATATACATATCGCCGGTGTACTCGTAATGACCATATTCGTAAAGCTTGTAGCCGGTTTTATCAAAAACAATCTTATCGGAGGTACGAAGCGCGTACTCTGCGCTGATGTGCGCTTGGAAAGGAATCATCTCGTCAACGGTAAGACCGGTACTCGGGTTATAGACGGGAAGAAGGCTATCGCCACGAGTATCAAGAACGAGTTGACGTAAAACGTTTTTACCAAGTCCTTCGTCGGGAGTGGTAACGAATTCCATGTCGGCATCTATTCTCTTGAAAGAGGTAACGCCGAGGGTGCTGAAGAGGAAGCCCAAGTACTTGTTGGTCAACGGGTCGAGCTTGTCTTCAAAAGGTTTGAAGATAGATTGCATAAAATCGGTAACGTCACCTGCAACCATAGTCAATCCTACGTCGTTGAAGTATAGGGTTGCATCTTCTTCGTTTCTATCTTCATGATAATTGATTGTTTTCTTGTAGTTGGTCGTTATTGCCTCTTTGAAAACTGAACGAATATAATCAAATCTACCGCCCTCGCCGTTTTCACCGTCGCCTGCGAAGATGGTATCTAAATTCAAGTGAGTTATTAAGCGAATAATTTGTTGATATAAAACGCTATTACCAAAGTCCTCGAAAATCTTTTTGACGCCTGCAAGGTTCAAGTAGAGGTCGTTACCGTCGTCGACCGCATTTTCGTTAATACCGTCAAAATAGAAACCGATAAGCATCTCGTTACTTGCTGCGTCAATCCACTCGAGAACAACGTCGGAGTAACGAATTATGTCGTTGTGATGAGCAAGAGCTTCTTCGTCAACGAGGGGGAGACCGTCATCCCCAAAGATTACGTTGCCGAGTTCGTCCTTGATTTCGTAGGGATAGGTGTAAAGGTTAGCATCCAAACGAAGAATAAACGCCGAGCCGTCTTCGGTGTTAATGGTCATATCTGCGCCAAGATAATAACCGGTATCGCTGACGGTGGTGGTATCGAGGTGGGTAAGGAGGTTCTCTAAAGAGTCGAAAGCCTCGTTTACAGCCTGGTCTTTCTCAGTGTGGTCCTTATACATCTCGTTAAGTTCGCCGTCTTGTATCGGGTAGGGATTTTTATACTCGGGTTCTACCGGTACGCAAGCGAACATGGCAAAAACCAAAAGCAAGGTTATTGCCAACAGTGAAAGTACTGTTTTTAGGGTTTTGGATTGACGGTACATTTATAAACTCCTAAAAGCGCGGGGACGCGCGAAATTTAATAATCGTGAGTGCGCATTATGCCGGCGTGTATTGAGCGCTATACGCTTGCGCCTGCGCATAAATATGCACAAGAGGAAGCAGTCTACACTGCTCCCTTTTATTACGCACGTATATAATATAATATATAAGCGCGCCCTTGTCAACGGGTAAAATTTAAAATGCGCGTGCGCAACGCGCGTTTTTTACTAAAATTAAACCGAAAAGAGGCGGGCTAATGCCTATTGAAGTGACACCGTCAATGATGGCTTCGCCAATTATGCAACTAAATCAATGCCGTGCCTACGGCGAAAACGCGCGCTACTCGCAACCGAATCAGTTATTGCATGGCAAGACTTGGTTGTTGCAAAGCGATACTTCATTACGAGCAAAGCGCATACTTCATGTTACGCCGTAACACTTCATTTCTCATCTGTAAACATACAATTACGGCATCCTAAACCAAGTTTTGGGATACCGTAATTGCCATATTTAATCAGTTCTCAACGTTACCGATCTAAATGGATTTAATCGCCTTTTTGAACACTTTGCTCACGCCCTGTTAAAGCGCCTATAAAGCGTTGTTTTTCTTTTTTAGTAGGTTTTTATTAGATTGTGCTTTTTGCGCCGTTAAACGGCTTTTAACGCGTTCACTGCCTTTTCTTGGCTTGTTGTATAAATCCCCCTATTCCCGATTACGTGCCGTAGAGCACCCAAATTTACTGCATAAAAAAAGAGCTCCGAAGAGCTCTTTTTTGTTTTTAAATTAATAGTTCCAAATCTCGTTTATCCTAAATACGCAGTCTTCTATCGGTGCGTCTCCATTCAAAACTATTTTAAGAAGAGTTGTTCCCTCTGCAAGAGTATAGGTCGTTGTAGTATCAATTTGGGTTTCAACATCACCTACTACTGCGTATACGTCTACGCCATATACGCCCCATTCAATAGAGGTTTCAGCATCAACAGTAAGTGCAAAATATCTGCCATCTGCTACAATAGTAGGATCCATTAATCCAATTACAATAGGATCATCTTTGGTTCCTGCGGGTGCGGGTTTTACCTCTGCTGTAATATTAACTTCTACACCATTAGCTGCAATAACGATTAGTTGAATACCTGCACCATTCTCTATAATGGTAGCACCACTCGAATAGGGTTGGCCCGTGTAGCCCATAACTTCAACGTCGCCAGTCCAAGTAAGGGTTACAGATGCACCCATATCAAGCTTGTAAATGAAGAATCTGTCGTTACCGTCGGATACGTAAGAGATGTTGCCGGTTACTTTTGTGGGGATGTTGTAGGAGCCTTCTTTTTTAAGCTTTGCTTTTTCAAGATATTTTGCAAGGATACCATTACCATTTTCGATGTCTAATACAAGAGCTTTGAGAGCCTCTAAAAGAAGGGCTGCGCCATCGTTGCCGGTGTTGTTGGAGTATGCCTTATCATAGTTGGGCGCTTCTCCTCTACCAGCGCTTACCATTTCGCGAAGCATGACGTCGCCTTCGTATGCGATAACGTCGCCGGTGTAAACTGCTTTGTTTTCAATGAGTTTTAGGCTGAGGCCGATGGAAGCAGTCTTTACTGCATCATCTGCGCCTGCAGAGATAGCGATGCTTGCGCCGATGCCATCAGCAGTTTGAGCATGTCCAGCAAGAGTGAGAGCAAGGTTCTCATAGAGATTTGTTGCACTGATATCTGCGCCAGTGAATGCTTTAATTGTCGTAAGAATTTGATCTACAGTAAGTTCATCTGCTACATAGGCGTAAAAGTCAGCATAACTATAAGGAACGTCTTCTTCGTCGGCGGGAACATATCCTTTTACGTAACCATCGTAAACAGAGCTATTTACAAGAGCAACAATATTTGCAAGCACGTCTTCTTTCTTAAGAAGATCAGCAAGTTTGAGGTTTTCAACCAAAGTGGGAACTTCGTCTACGTACTTAATAAGGCTGAAGTTGTTCCAATCAGATTGGATGGTGCTGATGAGACCAGTGTTGGGAGCAAGAAGCTCTGCCATGAGAGTCTCGAAGTTTACGGTAATGCTACCTTTACCCATGGTGATGTTGTCTTTATAAGACTCGAAGGCTGCGCCGATGTTTTCAAGTTCGCCTACAAGGCCCATGATAGCGCCGATGTCGAACTTGAAGCCTTCCGGTCCAAACATACCAGCGATCTTGGTGTAGAGAACGTCGATGATGTTAGTTGATGCACCGCCTTCAGCATTTGCGGGAGCGGGAGCGGTCCAGTTGCCGGTCTTTGCTTGGAGATCAACAGGAACTCTGTAAACAAAAGGCATATCGCTCATGCTATAGCCACCAGCTTTGTATTCTGCGCTAAATTCAGCAAACAAGGGTTCAAGGTTGATAATGAGATCTTCAGGATACTCTTCGTTTACGTTGTATTGAGCGATTTCGTAGGTGTTTTCACCAACTACTAAATCAGCATATGCATACATATCGCTGAAATCTGCTTTTACTGCGCCGTCAACGAAGCCAACTTTGATGTTGGGGAATACGTTGATGGTTGCCTTAAGGGTTTCTTCGCTTACGCCAGGAAGGTTGAGGTCGAGGTTGAGAGCGATAGCAAGCTCGCCTGCGCTCTTAACGTCTTCATATGCTGCCTTTACGATAGCGTTATCGCTGGTAGCAAGAGATGCTGCTTTGAAAGCTACGTCCTTAAGACCAAATGCTACCTTGAGGTTTTCGCCACGTTTGTAGCTGAGGCCAAGACCTGCGAAAGTGCCGTCTGCGTTTTTATCAACGCTGAGGCCGATGTCAACTTTTTCTTCACCGGGGGTGAAGGGAGCTGCTGCATTGTCGAGATCGAGGGTACCACCAAGAAGGATACCACCAACCATTTCGATTATGCCTTTAATATCATCAGTGAGATTGAGGCTGCCAAGCATACCCATAACGCCACTTAAACCGGAGAGGTCCAATTTTGCGCCATAACCAGTAGCGGTGGTGTAGTCAGCTTTATCAGCGGGTTGGATAAGAGCGGTAAGGTTACCAGCGATGTCAAGGATACCGGTGAGACCTTCAACGCCACTAAGAATACCAGCCTCGAGCTTGTCACCAGAGTCTTGTTGGAGCTTGCCGATTAAACCAAAGAGCTCTTTGCATACGAAGTCAGTAAGCAAGTTAGCATCCTTGAATTGGCTGAGCTTGGACCATTTAACGCCTTCGTTAAGGATGTTTTGGCCAATGTAAAGGGTCTCACCATTTGCAGAATCTACTGCAAAAATGTTTGCTTTAACGCCAAGGATGTCAGCTTGAACAAGTGCCCAAGTCTTATCAGCATTGGTTTTATCCATGCTTCCCATGATGTTAAGCTCAACGTGGTAAGGAACCATTTCTTTAGCTTCTTCATCATAAACTTCAACGTCAACGAAGATGGTTGCGGTGATGCTTGCTTGATTCTCGATAGCGCCTGCTACTTTAACGGTATCATCAACAGTCTTTACGATATCGTTGAGCATTGCTTTGAGAGCAGCACGACCTGACAAGCCAGTATCGTTTTTGCCGTCGTCTTTGTCATCCGTATCGGTCGCGGGCTTTTTACCGCCATCGCCTTTATCTTTATTGCCCCCGCCACAAGCGAAGACGCTAAAGGTAAGGATAGCAACTAAAAAGACAACCAAAAGGATTAATAGACCTTTCTTTTTCATTTTTGTTACCTCCAAATTTGGAATTTTTTTGTTGTGGGGTTATTTTAACATAAGTTTGCGCGCGTGTCAATACACTAAAATTTTGCGCACACGCACGAGTATTATTATACTTAATTTTATAAGCAATCGTAATGACATTTAATCCAAAAGAGCATTTTTGCCATTTTATGTACGCTTTAGGGTGCCCTACTATGATTTTGAGAAGCCTAAACTACGATATTAAAGAATTCATCTCCAATCAAAAATCCACCCCACTTACTGCAAAAAATATTTACAAAAAATTACAAATTTTCCTTGAGTAAAATACTATTATTTTACCGATTAGGACGCTCTTTTTGCTATCGCAACGGCCTTAAATTTTGAAGGACAACTATCATAAATTCATAAGCCAACGACCAGTATTTAAGTTAAATTCTTATAAATTTGAGGCTTCGATTTTTAAAGCATATCGCTAAAATATGTGGTTTAGCGCAGACTGCGGAGAATCGAGCAAGACAAAGAAAACGGCGCACTCCCCGATATGAGCGTACTTGGTCGTACGTGATTGAGGGGGTGCGCCTGTTTGATGCAGTATTGCAAAGCTTATGCGTGGGATTAGACTGCGGAGAAGCGAGCAAGACAAACAAAAATAAAAAGCCCCCAATGGGAGCGTACTAATACGTACGTGACCTGCAGGGAGCTTTGAGTTTTATGAAGTATATCGCTAAAATTTTGACGCGATTAAACCGCAGAGAACCAAGCAAGACAAACAAATACAAAACCCCACGACGGGAGTTCGACTCTACGTAAATGACCGAGTGGGATTTTGTTTATTTATGAAGTATTGCGAAGCTTATGCGTGGGATTAGACCCCAGAGAACCGAGCAAGACAAAGAAAACGGCGCACTCCCCGATATGAGCGTACTTGGTCGTACGTGATTGAGGGGG
>JAFVRJ010000022.1 GCA_017504305.1 Clostridia bacterium
GCACGGGATGAGGAACAGCACCTGACGTGAGAGCGACAAGAATATGGCCTTGCCCGCCATACCGATGCTCTGGAAGAAGTTGGAAGCCACCATACCGATGCCCACAATGGTCGGTTGTCTGGTGCCTTTTCGCGTTCTGCTTGATTCTCCGCGGTCTATAATATTCTGCGGTATTATAGCGAATAACTTTATAAAATTAAAAATCCCACCTCTGTTAGTGGCGTAGCGATAGGGATTTACCGCTACGCCGCAACTATATTTGCCTAACGGCAAGTTATATTGCTTTCGCAGTGATATTTTGCTTTGCAAAGTGATATTTTCACTACTGTGAAAGTTAAGGTAAATATAATATAACTTTGACCACAGGTCAAAATATAACGCAAGGTACTTGCATATCACTTTTAGCCACACGGCTAAAAATACAACTTATTTTGTTTAATTACTGTGGTAAAAATAAAGCCCACTACATTTCGCCTAAAGCGAAGTATAGTGGGCTACATTTTATTTTGAATTTAAATCCCTATGGCTATTGCAGTTTACGGCGGGATTTTATTTTATTTCTTATAAAATATCGCTTTTACTTTTTGCGGATATCTTTACGCATTATCTTTCCGCTGATGGTTTTGGGTAGTTCGGTAACGTACTCAACTATACGCGGATATTTATAAGGTGCAGTAGCGTGTTTTACGTGGTTTTGAATATCTTTTGTAAGAGATTCGGAAGGGGTGTAACCCTTGTTTAATATGATCGTTGCCTTAACAACTTGTCCACGGATAGGATCGGGAGCTCCGGTAATAGCACATTCGAGAACGGCAGGGTGCTCCATAAGGGCGCTTTCTACTTCGAAAGGTCCAATACGATATCCGCTCGACTTGATTATATCATCCTTACGTCCTACAAACCAATAGGTGCCTTCTTCATCGCGCATTGCAAGGTCGCCGGTGTGATAATATCCGGTGCCGAGAGCTGCTTCGGTACGCTCGGGATCTTTATAATATCCGCAAAGTAAGCCGAATTGATCATCCTTCAAGCGGATTACCATTTCGCCTTCGACGTTAGAGCCTTCTACAACGTTATCATAGTCGTCTAATAGAACAAGGTCGTAGATAGGTGTGGGTTTACCGCAGGAGCCGGGATTGCCGTGCGAGAAACGGAAGTTAGCGGTGATAACGGCGCTTTCCGTTTGGCCAAAACCTTCTCTAATTTCGATGCCGGTATGTTCTTTGAACAGACGGAAAACCTCTGCGTTCAAAGCCTCGCCTGCCGTAGTACAGCTTACCAATGAGCTAAAATCGTAGTTATCGAGATTTTCTCTAATTAAGAAACGATAAATGGTAGGGGGTGCGCAGAAGGTGGTAATCTTGTATTTGCTAATTAACGGTAATACGTCGGTAGGAGTAAATCTGCCGTAATAGTCGTAACAGAAAACTGCGGTTCCGGCGAGCCATTGACCGTAAATCTTGCCCCAACTGAACTTTGCCCAACCGGATTCAGCCATAGTAAAGTGCAAACCATCGTCAACAACGGCGTGCCAATAATAAGCTGTCATAATATGTCCCAATGGATACTTGAAGTTGTGAGCAACCATTTTGGGATAGCCAGTGGTGCCGGAGGTAAAGTATACGAGCATATTGTCGGTAAGTTTAGGCTTTTTATGCTCGGGAAGGTTAAGAGTATCGGGATAGGACTCCATTTCCTTGTGCATATCGATAAAGCCTTTACGCTCACCGATAGTGAATATGTATTGTAGAGTAGGGCATTGAGTTTTTGCTTCGTCAATATACTCTGCAACACCGCTTTCGTTGATGGTAAATAAAGCTTTAACACCTGCGTTATTGATACGATAAGCGATATCTTTTGCGGTCAAAAGGTAGGTTGCAGGGATAAGGACAGCACCGATTTTGCAACAAGCAACGCTGACAAGATAGAACTCGTAACGACGGTTTAACATAGTCATTACGAAATCACCTTTTTTAACGCCCTTGGAAAGGAGCATATTAGCCACCTTATTGGATAATCTCGAAATATCTGCAAAAGTAAAAACTTTTTCCTCACCACGATCGTTGCACCACACGAGTGCGCGTTTTTCGGGCACGAGGCGTGCATACTCGTCAACGACGTCGTAGCCAAAGTTAAAGCTCGTTACGGGCTTGTATTTAAGGTTCTTGCTAAAATCTTCGTAGTCTTTAAAATCGACTCTTTCGAGGTATCTATCGATAAGGTACATACAATTTTTCTCCTATGATTTAATGATTATATCATTAAAGCACCTTCATTACAAGTAAATCAGACCTCATAACGATATTTTTACTTGAAATCCTATGTTTTTAGGGTATAATCTAACTATGGATAAAGTGGTTAAAAGCATAAACCGCGCTATTGTAAAGATAGGCGACGGCAATAAGCAAGCTCTTGAAAAGCTCTATGAGCTTACTTCGGGCTACCTTTTATCTATGGCAAAGAGTTATTTGTCAGACAAATCACTTGCAGAGGACGTTGTTTCCGAGGTTTACCTTAAGGTCGTTAGGAGCGCTTCGAGCTTTGACGGCAAGGGAAATGGTTTAAATTGGCTTTTTAAGATAACAAAAAATACCTCGTTGAACTACAATATAGCTTCTTCTAAACAGCTTACATACGACATCGAAAAAAATTTGGATATCGCCGACGTTTTCGATCTTTTGAGTGATTATAATTTACTTAAAGAAACACTTGCAACAGCTGTTAAAGAGCTTACGATAGATGAGCGACGATTATTGTATTTGAAGTATTGGGAGGGTTTAACCATTAGAGAAATAGCGAGCTTACTGAACAAGCCGACGATGACAACGCAAGATGCGTTAAAGAGAGTGCTTAAAAAACTCAAATCGAAGTTTTAGCCGTACAGAAGAGCAATAACAAGGTTGTATATATAGAATGAAGGATAAAATTTACACCGAACTTAATAGGAATAAACCCGATAGAGAGGTGCTTTCCAAGGCATACCGAGAGATGGGTGTGCCCGAAAAGTCTAAAAAGCATTCAGCTCGTACGATTATTAAATGGGCGAGTGCTTGCGCTTGCAGCATTTTGGTAATTATAGTTGCAGTAATAGTAGTATCACAAAGCGGGCTTTTCTCAAAATACGAGGCGGATAGCGGAATGAACCAAAATAAGCAAGAGGGAATGGACGCAAACAACGGCTTTTCGTCGCCATCGGATGACGGCGTGCCCGCTACGATAGGTTTTGATTATCGCAGAGTAGCATCGACGGATGATGGTATATGTTATATAACCAATGAGTGTGTCGAAGTAAAACTATATACGTTACAAGCCCCTCTCGGACAAGCCGGCGAAAAAATTACCATTACCGCACTCGGAGTAATCGGGATATTAGCGGAAGACGGTGATAAAACCTTAATAGAGTTTAGCTATTCAGGCATAGATTATAAGCTTGTAATAACATCTACTGAACGTAATGTTATCAACGGAATATTGAGCGATATAAAAATTTTATAAAAAGTCCGTACAAATCGGAGACACAGGTGTTGTTTAAGTAGAAAGCAACGAGAGGTGAAATATGAAAGCAATCGCTAATAACAGAAGAATTTTAAAGACAATTGCAATTTTAATGCTGTGTTTAGCAGTGGCGGTTGCAATACTTGTCGGGTTATACTACGGTTTGCCTGCAAAGTTGCAAACGGAGGGGGTCAATCCTTACGTGGTTAAAAAGGTCGAAAACAAGGCGGAGCTAACCGAAATTTTTAATAGGTATAAATTGTACCAACGCGAAAGCCGTCCGTTTACGTTGTTTTCTAACGTTGCAAAAAACGATTCTGCAGAGCTTGACGGTGACTTGGTGACGGCGCCGACTGACAACGGAGTGGGCGGAAGCAAGGATGATTTTTCAACCACCAACACTCAAGTAGGCGGTATTGACGAAGCGGATGCAGTCAAGACTGACGGCAATTATTTGTACGTTCTAAGCGCCACCGGCATCAATATTATCAGTGTAAACGGTGGAGCGATGCAAAAGGTATCGACCATCGACGTCGAGGCAGAATCCTTCTATATTTACAACAATTACGTTGTCGCTATTGGACGCGCATATGTGGCAGATTCGGGTGCTGAAATCTTTGTTTACGATACCCAAGATAAGGCAAACCCCACCCTTGTGAGAAGTGTTGCACATAGTGGTTATTTTATTACCACAAGGCTTAAAGAGGGCGTTATTTATTACGTTGTACGCGATTATCAGTACTACAATAACGATACCCCCGTACCTTACGTTCGCACTAACCTTGACGACGGGAAAAAGGAAATGCCCATAGACAATATATACTATTTTGACGGCATCCCCGAAAGAAGCTATTTGATTATCGGTAAGATCGACCTTAACGACTCTCAAAACGACGACTATAAAGCCTACCTTGGCGCAGGTAACGATATTTACATGTCGCATTACAATTTGTACGTCACGAGTAGGGATAGTAGCGAGCGTTATTACACCAACGGCTTACGTAACTTTATAAGTAGTTCGGCGACCGTCAAGACTCGTATTCTAAAATTTGATTTACAATCGTTGGAGTTTAAGTATGGCGCGGGTGTTGCGGGTGTTATCAATGATAGATACTGTCTTGACGAGTACGATGGCAACTTGCGCGTAGCAACGACCATTGGTAATATGGAGTACAGTCAAGTAACCATATTGAACGAAAAGCTGGAGGAAATCGGTAAAACTCCCCATATTGCCCCCGGTGAAAGAATTTATTCTGCAAGGTTTAACGGTACAAGTGCATCTATCGTAACTTTTAGGACGGTTGATCCGTTGTTCAAAGTGGATCTTACCGATCCCACCAACCCCACCGTTTCAAAAGGGCTAAAGAAGGAAGGCGTATCGTATTATTTACATTTTGTAGAGGGTACAGATCTTTTGATAGGTCTTGGATACGACACCGTAGACGGCACGACCAAAGGTATCGAAGTAGCGCTATTTGACAATAGTGGAGCAGATGCCGTTATTATTAACTGCATTATAATAGGTTCAGAGTCCGCTTACGCCGAGGCAATCTACAATCCCCAAGCTATTTTATACGATAAAGATAGAGATATGTTTGGGTTTGCAGCAACCGTTTATAATTACGGTGCAAACGGTTACTCGCAAACGGAAAGCTATTATTTGTTTGGATTTATGAGTGGAGAACTAAAGCTCCGCGCCAATATCATGCATGATGCAACGCTCGATAGTCGCTATGAAGTAGTAGGTAGCGATATGCCCTACAGCTCCAATTACTTCGTAAAGAGAGCAGTACAAGTAGGTGATTACCTATACAGCATCTCAAATCGTTTGGTAGTAAGCCACTCGATTAACGATGAATTTACTAACGTTCAGGTGATTGAAATTTAAAATATCGAAGTAAAGTTTATCAATGAAAAAGTGCCTGCATAAGGCACTTTTGTATTTATGAACACATGTACATATATTGACTATATTCAGTAATAGTAGTATAATATAAGTTAAGCGAATAAACGCATTATAATAGTTTTAGAGGCAATAATATAAGCTGATGCAAAAGCAAAAATTCCCGTTCGAGTTGGTTTCAAAATATTCCCCGAGTGAAGACCAACAACAAGCAATCGATAAGCTGGTGGACGGAATAACAAGGGGTGAAAGGACTCAAGTCCTGTTGGGCGTTACCGGTAGCGGTAAGACGTTTACTATGGCTAACGTTATTGCTAAAGTGGGTAAACCGGCTCTTGTTATGGCGCACAATAAGACGCTTGCTGCACAGCTTTGTAATGAGTTTAAGGAGCTTTTTCCTAACAATCGCGTGGAGTATTTTGTTTCATATTACGACTATTACCAGCCCGAAGCATATATACCGCGTAGCGATACCTATATCGAAAAAGAAATTGAAACCAATGACGAAATCGATAAATTGCGCCACTCCGCAACGGCTTCCCTTGGTGAACGCAACGATGTAATAGTGGTTGCTTCGGTATCTTGTATTTATGGTTTGGGTGCCCCTGAAGCTTATTTTAGGAATATGGTATCCATACGCGAAGGGGATATTTGCGAGCGCGACGAAGTTATTGATAGACTTGTGCGCATACAGTATAAACGCTCGGATATCGACTTCCAACGTGCTACCTTTAGAGCAAGGGGTGACACGCTTGAAATCTTCCCCGCAAACGCATCGGAAGTGGCGTTACGTGTAGAGTTTTTCGGCGATGAGATTGAGCGCATGTCGGAGTTTGATCCGGTCAGCGGTAAAACTATTTGTCGTGTAACGCACGCAGCGATTTTCCCTGCAACGCACTACGTAATCGGCAACGATGAAAAGTTGGAAGGAATACTTAATCAGATTAATAACGACATGGAAGATCGCGTTGTCGATTTTACCGATGCGGGCAAGCTGATCGAGGCTCAACGCATACGTGAAAGGGTTAACTATGATCTCGAAATGATCAAGGAAATGGGGTATTGTAGCGGTATCGAAAATTACTCACGTTACTTTGATGGCCGCAAGCCCGATCAACCACCGTTTACTTTGATAGATTATTTCAAGGAAGATTTTGTTTTATTCGTTGACGAAAGCCATATTACTTTGCCCCAAGTCCGCGGTATGTATAACGGCGATCGCATGCGTAAAACTAACCTTGTCGACTACGGCTTTAGATTGCCGGCAGCTTTTGACAACCGTCCGCTAAACTTTGATGAGTTCAACTCACGCATAAAGCAAATGGTATGCGTTTCGGCGACTCCCGGAGATTACGAGCTTGGTCTTGCTACAACTGTTGCCGAACAATTATTGCGTCCCACAGGACTTGTCGATCCTTCGATAACAGTACGTAAAACCGAAGGTCAAATCGATGATTTGATTGGCGAGATAAACACTGCGGTTGAGCAAGGTGGCAGAGTTCTTGTTACGACTCTAACTAAAAAAATGGCGGAAAGCCTTACTAATTATCTGTTGGAACACGGCTTAAAAGTTGAGTATATGCACTCTGATATTGATACGCTTGAGCGGATCGAAATTATCACAAGATTGCGCCGAGGGGATATCGATATTATAGTCGGCATCAATCTTTTGCGTGAAGGACTCGATATTCCCGAGGTGTTGTTGGTTGCAATACTCGATGCGGATAAGGAAGGATTTTTGCGTTCACGTACCTCGCTTATACAAACGGTTGGCCGTGCAGCGCGTAATAAGGATGCTCGTGTAATAATGTATGCCGATACGATTACAGGCAGTATGAAGGCCGCGATAGATGAAACCGAGCGCCGTCGTAAAAAGCAGATTGAGCATAATAAACTACATGGTATAGTACCCCAAACTATTGTAAAACCGATTGGAAATGCAATAGCCATAAGCAAGAAAGACGATCAAAAGACAACTCGTAAGCTATCAAAGAAAGAGATTACCCAAGAGATTGAGCGCTTAAGAGGACTTATGAAGCAAGCTACTTCTACTTACGACTTTGAAACGGCAATAGTTCTTCGCGACAGGATAAGCGAGCTTAAGAAAGAAAGAGGAATTTAACATGCGTAATAACGACATAATCATAAAGGGTGCTAAAGAAAATAACCTTAAAAACTTAAACGTCACCATACCGCGTGATAAGCTCGTAGTATTTACCGGCTTAAGTGGAAGCGGAAAATCCTCTCTTGCTTTTGATACTATATTCGCCGAAGGTCAAAGAAGGTACATGGAAAGTCTTTCGAGTTACGCGAGGATGTTCCTTGGTCAAATGGAAAAGCCCAACGTCGAGTCGATCGACGGATTAAGCCCAGCGATTTCTATTGATCAAAAGACGACCTCTAAAAACCCGCGTTCAACTGTTGGTACCGTTACTGAAATACACGATTATTTAAGATTATTGTTTGCGCGTACTGGTGTTCCGCATTGTCCAAAGTGTGGTAAGGAGATTAAATCAGTCACCGTAGACCAAATCAACGGTAAAATTATGGAGTCGTCCAAGGGTGCTCGCGCTATAATTATGGCGCCCGTTGTTAGAGGTCGTAAGGGTGAGTACGTTAAGCAACTTGAAGGTTATAGGAAGCAAGGATTCGTTCGTGCGCGTATCGACGGCGAAAACTATATGCTCGAAGATGAAATAACTCTCGACAAAAACGTTAAGCACGATATTTATATAGTCGTAGACCGCCTTGTAGTAAAGGACGATATGCAACGTCGTCTTACCGACTCCGTTGAAACGGCCTTGAAGCTTGCCGACGGTATGGTCATAGTTGATATTGATGGCGTGGAAACTTTGTATTCTACCAACTATGCTTGCCCTGATTGTAATATAACGATGCCGGAGCTTACTCCGAGGATGTTCTCGTTCAACTCGCCCTTTGGTGCTTGTCCCGAGTGCTTTGGGCTTGGCGTTAAGCATGAAGTTGATCCCAAACTTGTTGTGCGTGATGAAAGTTTGACGCTTCGTGAGGGCGCCATCAAAGTCGGCGGTTGGAACATTATGGATATGGGCAAAATGATGACACGCCAACTGGAAGCTGTCTCTAAAAAGTTCGGGTTCAGTATGGACGTTCCCTTTAAGGATTTATCGCCCGAAGCAAAAGATATAATTTTTTACGGCAGTCGTGGCGAGAATATCGAGATGGAGTGGCAGACTCGTAAATTTACAACTGCCTACAATGCTCCGTTTGAAGGTATCATAAATAACTTAAACCGTCGTTACTGCGAAACTCAATCGGAAGGAGTAAAAAAAGACCTTGAGCGTTACATGAGTTTTACCCCTTGTAACGTATGTGGTGGCAATAGACTACGTAAAGACGTACTCGGAGTAACTGTAGGCGGTAAAAACATCGCTGAAATCAGCGATATGCCCGTTAAGGCACTCAAGGAGTTTTTTGCAAGTCTCGAGCTATCCGAAAGAAACGAAATAATTGCAGCACCCATCCTAAAGGAAATCAAAGCAAGACTAAACTTCTTATCGAACGTAGGGCTTGGTTATCTTACTTTGTCGCGTGCAGCGGCAACTCTTTCAGGGGGTGAGAGTCAACGCATAAGGCTTGCAACACAAATCGGTAGTGGACTTATGGGAGTGCTTTATATACTCGACGAGCCTTCGATAGGACTGCACCAATCGGATAACCGCAAGCTCTTGGATGCGTTGATAAACTTACGCAATCTTGGTAATACACTAATAGTTGTCGAGCATGATGAAGATACCATCAGAGCGGCAGACCACATAGTCGACATCGGACCTCGTGCGGGCGAATTTGGTGGCGAATTGGTAGCCGAGGGTACCGTTTCGGACATAATTTCTTGTAAAGACTCGATTACCGGCGACTATCTTGCAGGTAGACGTAAGATAAAAATACCTACCGAACGTCGCAAAGGCACTGGTGGAGAACTCCTTGTTATCGGAGGCAAGCAAAATAATCTTAAAAACGTTACCGTTGCTTTCCCTGCCGGTAAGATTACCGCCGTAACGGGCGTTTCCGGTAGCGGTAAAAGTTCGCTTGTAAACGGTATAGTTTATCCTCGTCTTGCAAACGAACTAAACGGCGCCCAACAATATGAGGGTAAATACGATAAGATTTTAGGTATAGAGAACTTTGATAAAGTTATTTGCATAGACCAATCTCCCATTGGTCGCACGCCTCGCAGTAATCCTGCAACCTATACCGATTTATTTACCCCTATAAGAAATCTGTTTGCGCAAACACCCGATGCAAAGGCAAGAGGGTACACCGCATCAAGATTTTCCTTCAACGTAGCAGGCGGTCGTTGCGAAAACTGTAAGGGCGATGGTATCTTGAAAATCGAAATGCACTTCTTGCCCGACGTTTACGTTCCTTGCGAGGTATGTCACGGTCATCGTTACACTCAAGAAACTCTTGAAGTAAAATATAAGGGTAAATCTATCTTCGACGTTTTGGATATGACGGTAGATACTGCTTGTGAATTCTTCAAGAATATACCTTCTATCTATCCAAAGGTCAAGTGTTTGCAAGACGTAGGACTTGGTTATATAAAGCTTGGTCAACCTTCAACTACCTTAAGCGGTGGCGAGGCGCAACGCGTTAAGCTTGCAACTGAGTTAAGCAAACGCAACACAGGTAAGACTTTATATATACTTGACGAACCGACTACAGGTCTTCATATGTATGACGTTGAAAAACTTATCGGCATACTCAATCGCTTGACCGATAACGGTAACACTATAATCGTTATCGAACATAACTTGGATATTATTAAAGTTGCCGACCATATTATAGACCTTGGTCCTTCAGGTGGTGACGAAGGCGGACGAATAATTGCAGTTGGTACGCCCGAAGAAGTTGCTGAAGTTGCTGAAAGTAAAACGGGCGAGTTCTTAAAAAGGATACTCAATGAAAACTAAAAATTGAAGGTGCGAAAAGCACCTTTTATTTTTTATAAATACGGAATTATTTACCATCAAATGCACACTCTATCTATATGATAGTCGTCTTTATACGCACAATAATAATTTACGTTTGTTTGGTAATAGGTATGCGCTTGATGGGCAAGCGCACAATAGGTGAACTGCAACCTTTCGAGTTCACGATAACGCTGGCTGTTGCAGATCTTGTTTGTATGCCGATGCAGGATATTTCGGTACCGTTATTATATGGATTGGTACCCTTATTCGTAATGTTTCTGTTGCATTACTTTATTACTTTATTAACTGCAAAATCGATAAAATTCAGAAGGTTTATTAACGGTAAACCGGTGATTATTATCAACGAGGACGGCTTGGATTACAAAGCACTTGAAAGTCTTAACGTAGACGTTAACGACGTACTTGAAAGCATAAGGAGTCAACAATTTTTTTCCATCGAGCAAATAAAATACGCAGTATATGAAACCAACGGCAACTTGTCGCTCATGGAGCGCTCCGATGCTCCCGCACTCAATGGAATCCCTGTTACGTTAGTGGTAGAGGGGCGGATGATGGAGACGAATTTTGAAGCCGCCAACGTAGATAAAACCTTTGTCAGCGATTTTTTGCAACAGCGTGGGCTTAACATTAAAAACGTCTTATTGATGACAAAAGATAAAGGGCGCGTATTCGTTCAACCCAAAGGCAAGAAGTACTTTTCCGAAGAGGTAGGAGGGAATGCGTAATGAAAAACAAGTTGACGGTTGCAATAGTTGTATTGGTGTTAATTATAGGACTTGGAGTATTCGAGCAAATATTTATTCATTGTACCTTCAAAGAGTTTTCGGAAAGGCTGGAAACTTTTATAGTTGAGGAGGATGAAGAATACGATTACGATGCAATAGTGGAAACACAAAAATGGTGGGAGCGTAAGGTCAAGTACCTCGAATTATTCTTGCCACACGTTCAACTTATCGAGATAACCATTACCTACGGCGAACTCGTCGGTGCGGTAGGGGCAGAGGACTACGATAGCGCACAAGCACTTTTGAATAGAATCCAACGAACAAGCGAGTCGTTTGAGAACATGTACGGAATAAGGATGGGTAATATAATATAAGTAAGTAAAAGGGCTCTTTCGAGCCCTTATTTTTATTGCAGTTTTACTACTGATAGCCCTGCGTTGACTATAGTAACATCTGCATTAGAAGTGTTGTAAATAGATATCGTAGAGGGAGCGGTTACTGTTACAATAGCGGTTTTTGAAAGTGCAACCGTTTCATCGGCGGTAACGGACTCCGTGATATTTTCTGTTGTGATAAGTGCGCCGTTAAGGTAAAGACCTACTCCGATAGTTGTGCCTGTAGTACTACTTGCATTTAGACTATAGGATACCAAATAAGTGCCTTCAGGTACGTTAACCGCGTTTTCCGCAATTGTCATTACCGTAGGTGCAGTGCTTGCATATAGTGTTAAAGGTATAATTGCTCCTTGTGCGGAAGTAGCAGTAGAGGCGATACCATATATACCGTCGTTAAGACCGGAAGGACCTTGGGGACCTTGAGGGCCTTGTGGTCCGGTAGCGCCCGTTGCTCCGGTTGCACCTGTGGCTCCTGTGGCTCCGGTGGGACCAGCGGGACCTTGAGGGCCTACTTCACCTTGGGGACCTTGTGCACCTTGAGGACCTTGAGGACCAACTGGGCCTTGGGGGCCGATGGGGCCGGTTAAGCCTATTTCACCTTGAGGACCGACGGGGCCGACAGGGCCGATAGGACCGATAGGGCCTTGCGGACCGATTGCGCCGGCAATACCTGGTTCGCCTTGCGCTCCTTGGGGTCCTTGTGCCCCACGAGGGCCTTGAGCTCCCTGTACGCCTTGCGGACCTTGCGGGCCTTGCGGACCGCGAGGACCACGCGGACCTACGATACATCTTACGTCGCAATCTCCATCAGAATTGCGACAATTGTTTGTGCGATTACAATTGCAACGATTGTTAAAACAACTCATAAAAAACCTCCTTAATTTTTGGAGGTCATCGCGCATAGACCTCCATTACAATCTATGCGCAAGGATGGTATTGGTGATAGGAGGACTATTCTTTTTCGATATTTTCCTTATTTGCTACGTTTTCAGCTTTTTTTGGACTTAAAGAGCTGTTATTAAATACAAATTTGTTTAACGGAAAGTATAGTGCATACGTTAATACGACGTTAACGGCTACGATTATAGATTGGATTCCGATCCTACTTGCAAGATAAACTAAAAAAGTCTTTTTGCCCTGTATATAAAATAGCCAAATTCCATACGTGTTAAGCCCACACGTACATACGATAAATATTAATAAATAACCGATAATGATTTTTGCGTATACGGGGATTTTAGGTATCATGTTGGCAAGACCTGCAAGAACACCGATAAGCATCGAGCTTAACATGATAAAAGGATTGAACGGCCCTTTAGGTGCAATTAAGCATCCGATAAGATCTCCGAGTATACCGACGATTCCGCCGGAAATCGGTCCAAAAAATATGCCTGCAAGCGAGCAAACAACGTAGTTGAAAGAAATGGAATTTGCGCCGAAAGCTGCAATGGTAATGGTAAAAGCATTGGTTACCACGGATATAGCAACCATTATGCCGAGGTACGCTATTCTTTTAGGTGTAAAGTAAGTACGTATTTTGTCTTTTTGCATAAAAAAGTCCTCCGTGCAGAGAAGGACAGCCGTACAATAATAGTTGCAACGGACGCGACGCACTATCGCAGATTGCTCTTTCGTTCGCAAACGACATCCCATTTTGCGACACTTAACGCAGTGCGTCTACTCTGCTTTATCATTATAGCACGCTTATATAGTAATTGCAATAATATGATAAAATTATTGAGTTTTGAGTTTTTTAAAAACAATCGTTTTGATGTCGAGCATACCGCTTAAAGTAAGCAATATTACGTAGCAAATCGCACCGATACCGGCACTTACAATAAGTGCAAAAATATCGTTCAAGCGACCTGTTAATCCGTAAACGTTTTCGGTTAGGATAATGCATGTTATTGCAATTATAGCAACCGTAATTAACGTTTTAAGTATACCTAAACTGCCGTTTATGCTTTTCCTTAAAAAGTAAACGTTCAGCAGGGTGGAGGTCAACAAAAAAAGCCCGTCCGCAATAATGATTGCACTCACTCCGATATACTTTGGGAGTATCATGCAAGCGACTATCATCAGTGCAGTTCCAACGGAATAGCTTATAAAATTTTCCTTTTCCATACCGATACTATTCATTGTTGATGCAATCATTTGACCGATCGGCATGACAAGAAGCAGTATGCAAGCTATTTCGAGATACTCTCCAGAGGGTAAGTCGTTGTATAAAAATGCGGTAAGCTCTTTGCCCAAAGATGCATATACCACCATAAATGCACCCGACACCGCGGTAGCTAAGGTAACGCCTTGAGAAACGTGCTCTTTCAAACGTAATTTATCACCTTTTGCGTTATCGGCGCTTAACTCCGGAATAAGTACTATTGCAAGCGAGCCGATTATGGCGTTTGGAGCAAAAAGAAGGGGATTTGCCATGCCCGAAATACGGCCTACGGATGCGGTTGCTTCGGCAATCGTAGCCCCACCGGCAATAAGTCCTTGCGGTAGTATTAACGCTACTGCAGTACCTGCGAGCGAGCCGAAAATTTTCATAATCGTTAGTGGTGTTGCCGGACGTAAAATCTCTAAAAAATCACCGTGTTTTGTGAATTTTCCACCTTTTTTTATAAACATTACGATGATTATTATGCCCACGATAACGTCGCTCAAAGTAAAGGCAAGGGCAAGTCCAGTAGTGCCGTTAATACCGCTTACTACTCCGGAAACAAGCAGTAAGGTGAATAGTATTCGCAGTATTTCTTCAATTGTCTCTGATGCGCTGAAGGAGGTAAAGTATTTATTGCCCCAAAACCACCCCCTGATGATTATATAAAAGGTCGTCGAAAGCAGGGCGGGGAGCATTATTTTAAGCAGAGGGATTGCTCTTTCGTCCGTGATGATAAAGCCAAGATAGGGGAGGCTTAAGTATGCTACCGCAAGGCACACAACCGCCGCCGTACAACCCATTATCAACGCGGTTGAAAGTAAGGTTAAACTCTTTTTACCATTGCCTATAGCGCTTTCTTCCGCAATTTTACGGGAAAGAACCGTGGATATACCTCCCGTTGATAGTGCTATAAACAAGAAAAACACGGTAAGCGCGATTTGGTATAACCCCATAATTTCAGCGCCAACGGTGCGCGAAAGATAAATCTTAAACACAAAGGAGAGCCCTCTGGTTATAACTGAAAATCCCGTTACGGTCAATACCGATTTAAAAATTTTGTTGGTGGACATAATAAAAAATATGCTCGAGCTTTGGCGGTAATGCAGGAAGGCGAGGCGAGAAAGCGGGGGACTTCACAAAAAGTTCAGCTTTAAAATTTTAAAAAAGATATTATATATAGTTGAATTTATTTTTTCGTTATGTTAACATTACTATACTTGTGCGTTTATACGCGCACGATATAAATATTATTACTTAATGGTGGTAGAATGAAAAAATCCAGAAAACTGCTAACTCTGTTACTTGCAGCCGCATTGATTATCGCTCTCTTGATGGGCGTTGTTGCTTGTAACACTCCCGAAGACCCGGATAACTCCGGCGAACAAACAACGACTGAAGAAGAAAAATCTTCCGAGAGCCTAATCGTTTCAAACGGTAAGTTTGCATCCACAACCGGCTCGAGCTACGTTAAGACCGCTTCCAACTGGACGCTCACCCAAGGCTCTTGGGCAAAGTCCGCAACCGGTCTTACCACTGGTATTGTAGACGTAAGCAACGATACCTATACCGCTAACAAGGGCGCTATCAACGCTGACGTTGACAACCCCGGTGTAGCTCCTTCCACTCCCAAGACTGACGGCGTTTATACCGATACCAACGCTCTCGTTATCTCCATGTCCGGTAACGAAAACAACGGTTCGATTTTCTACGTTTCCAGCCAAGTTAAGGTTGCAAAGGGCACTTATTACAAACTTTCTATCGACGTTTGGACCGACCTCATCCTTGACGAGAACAAAGCTAACGACAAACGTGGCGCTGCTATCGTTATTTCTCAAGGTACCGGTTCCTCTTCCGTAATAGTAAGCAAATTTATCGCTATCAATACCGAGTCCCAATGGCAAACCTATGATATCTATATCGAAGGCTCCAACTTCGAAGAGCGTACCTTCTACGTACAACTCTGGCTCGGCTATGGTCCCGCTCAAATCAAGAACGTTATTAAAGATAGCAACGCTTACGACAGCGATTACACCGTAAGGGGTACCGCGATGTTCGATAACGTTGTAATGGAAAAGATTGAAAAATCCGCTTACGATGCAGCTCTTGTAAATCAATATAACGTTATCGCAGGCGCAACAGCGACCGAGCGTACCAACGATATGCAAAAGGTTTACGGCGTAGAGTCCGATAAGAGCGTTTGCTTAAGCTATGAGTATCTCGGTAACAACTTTACCGTTGCTAACGGCTACAGCGTTTCTTCGACCACGACCACTTACTTCACCTCTGCAAAAGTAGGTACCACCGCTAACTATACCGTGATTAAGGGCAAGGAAGACATCGAGGACGACTCCAACTTCCCCAGCTATACCGCAACTACCGACCCCGTTGGTATTTTCGATATGAGCAAGCTCTATTACTCCTACACCAAGGATAACGTTACCGATAACTATGCAGATGCATATTCTAAAGTAACCTCTAACTTTAGCGCTCCCGATCACGAGTCTCTCGGCGTAACTTACAACGATGGTAAGTACTCCTTCTCTCGTAGCGATAATCCGTTAGAAAGCAAAGCACTTCTCGTTTACCACCAAAAGAACGCTATAAGCGGAGCAGGTTTCCAAAGCTCCTATGATATTCTCATCGAGAATAACAAGTACTATGCAGTATCCGTATGGGTATACATTTGGGTACCTTACGTAAGCGCTGAAACTTGGGCAGGTACCGAACCCAAAGAAGCAGATTACGACACCACCGAAAAATACGAAGCAGCAAAAGCAGAGTACGATGAGAAGTACGCTGCTTGGGTAAAATACAATACCTATTATGAAAAGAACGCAGACGTTAAGGCAACTTTACGTCTTACCGGTGCTACCACCGACACCAACCTCGAAGCTTATTCCGACGGTAGCTGGGGCACTTGGCAAAAAGTCACCCTCAAAGTAAAGGGTAACGAGCTTGCAGATAGAAAACTCAACCTCGAACTCTGGTACGGCGAAGGCGAATGGGAAGACGACACCCTCTATCCCGGTGGATGCTTCTTCGATAATATTACCATCGAGCAATTTGCTGAAGCAGACGACATCAACGCTGCATACCCTGCAGGCGAAATCAAGGCATGGGAAACCATCGACGCTGAAGATTATCAAGCATTTGGCCTTAACGGCGCAAGTGACGTATTCGCTCCCTTTGCAACCGATGCAGAACAAGGTTGGTCCTATAGCGTAGTAGATAACAAAACCTACGTTGATATGTCCAAGGCAGACTCCAACCTCTATGCCGGTATCGTTTCCGGTGCAGTAGTAGGTGATTGGGCAAATCAAACTGCTTCCATCCCCGCATTGAACGGTATCGATGCTCCCGCAAAGACCTTTGCTCTTGCCGGCAATACTTTCGACTACGTTCTTCTCAACCACGCAGGTTACACCGCTTCTACCGTAGATTACAAGGCAACCGGCGATATCCTCAAGACCAAACCCAACAAGTTCTATCGTCTTTCCATGTGGGTTAACACCATCGGCTTAAAGGGCGACGGCGTTACCATCTCTTTGTACGACGTAGAATCTAAATCTACCATCAATTCTTCTGCAACTCAAAGTAAGCTCGCTATGGAAGAGTGGACGGAAATCAGCTTCTTAATGCAAGCAAGCGCAACCGAATCCGATGAAATGTACATCCATATCGCGTTTGGTTCGGGCGATATCTACACCCCCGCAAGCCACACCAAGGGCGCTATCATGATTAGTGCTATCACTTGGACCGAAGTTAACTACTCCGAGTACAGCGAGGCTAAAGGAACTTATGTTAAGAGCTTTGCTCTTACCAGCTCTACTTCTACCGGCTCCAGCATCACCAACAGCGACTTCAGCGCTATTGACAAAGGTAACTATGACGATGAAGAAAAAGACGAAATCTTCAACGCAGACGGTGATATCATTGGCGTAGCAAAGCCCTCCAGCTGGACCCAAGCAACCGAAGCATATCTCTTGACCGCTCCTGCACTTAAGTACTCCGGCACTGACCTCACTTGGGCAGAAGGCGCAAAAGAAATTACCCAATACTTTGTTTACAACGCAAAGAAAGAACTCATTAAGGTTATCGACGTAAACGACAGCAATTACTATAATGAAGTAACCGAAAATGAAAAGACCACGCGCACCTACAAGTACGCACCCGCAACTACCAAATATTATTATGTACGCGCAATAGCAGCAGTAGGTGGCAAACTCTACGCATCTCCCTTGAGCGTATCCAAGAACATTAATGTAACTCCCGTAGGTACCGATGCTGAAACCGTTATTACCGATAACACCTATGAAAACGCTATCAACAGCGTTAAGGGCGGTATCGTTAATGCAGATAAGTTTGGTGGTACCGGCCTCGGCGCAGATTTCTATCCCGAAAGCGCAAACGGCTTAAGCTACGCATCCACCTTGTCGAGCAACCTCTTGATGCTCACCACCAGCTATCCCACTTATTTCGGATTCAACAACAGCAGTTCCGTAAGCCTTTCCGCAGAGTCTTACTATCGCTTAAGCGTATGGGTTAAGACCATCGACGGCGCAACCGCAAGCGTAACCATCAAGAATAGCTCCAACTACCTTGCAGTTACCACTTCCGATGCAACCGCAGGCGATTACGTAGGATACACCGGCATCAATACCGACGGCGCATGGGTAAGATACGATATCTATATCGCAACCAACCTCTCCACCGGTAGCCTCACTTTAGAGCTATACCTTGGTAACAAATATGCTAACAATACCGTTGAGCTTTCCACCGACGGCACCAAAGTTTCTGCAGGCACCAGCGTAGGTACCGTATACTTTGACGACGTAATGCTCGTTAAACTTGCAGACGCTGCCGCTTACAACAAGCTCGTTTACGGCGTAGCAGATATCGACGACCTCACCGAAGATGAAATCAAAGAGAAGATGGCAGCATACGGCGTTGACGTAAATGCAGACGGCGTTGAATTCACCGCAGAAGCTCTCCTCGCAGCACGTAAGGCAGCATCCCTCAAGCTCATTGAAGAAAAGGATGCAACCGGTTCCTTCTATGACAATGCATATAAGTTCGAACTCGTAACTTATAATAAGGACTCCTTCGATAACTTCGATAAGAAAGACGACAAAGTTGATAATAACCTCGAAGCTCTTATCGGTAACGAATCCAACTCCTTCACTCACTATGCATCAAGTTCCGTTTATAACGGTGATTACTCCGGTGAGTCCAGCGTAGCTGATAACGATTACCCCAACCACGTATACGGCGTATACAACAAGAAAGGTGACTTCGATGAGCTTATCGCTCACATGACCGCAAAAGATTACTTGCCCAGTGGCTCCAAGTATGAACTTGCTGAAGCATTTACCGAAGAGCAAATTAAGAACTTCCTTACCACCACTTATACCGATGCTGCAAATGCTAACAACAATAACTACTTGATGATGGCTAACATCACCAAGCCCTCTACTCAATCGTTTGAGACCTCCAGCCTCAGCATGGCGGCAAGCAGTTACTATAAGATCACCTTCAGTGCAAAACTTATGGCTACTGAAGCAGGTAAGACAGCAGAGTTCCGCTTTATGCACGACAAGACCGGCGGATACTGGACCAGCATCCAAATCCAACAAAGCGAAACCATGGTAGATTACACCTTCTACTATGCTAACGAGTCCACCAAGAGCTTATCCGCATACCTCTGCTACTACCTCGGCTCCTATGATGCACAAGGCGATGCAGAAGACGTTAAGAACCTTATGGCAGGTATCTTGATCGTTGACGATTTGAGCATCGTAACTCTTACCGAAGAGGAGTACAACACTCAAAAAGCAGCAACCGAGCAAGCAGATAGCAACAAGACTTACTACAACACCTTCGTAACCGAAGCAGAGCCTGAAAAGGAAGAAACCCCTGTTGAAGACGAAGATAAGGACGAGGAAGAAGAGGAAGAAAAGAAGATTAATCCTCAAGTATGGCTTATCGTATCTTCCGTAGTAATCGGTGCTATCCTCGTAGCGGTTATCGTAATCCTCCTTTACAGAAAGCTTAAGAACAAAGTTGCGAAGAAGTTGCACAAGACCAAGGTTGATAGTAACATGCCCGCAGACTTCGAGAAGAAGCAAGCTGCTGAAAAGATTAAGAAGGCAGGCGCATCGAAGAAAGATATCGACGCTGACGAGTACAACGACTAATCTTAAAAAACTATAAAAAAGAGCAAACGCAAAGTTTGCTCTTTTTTTGTTATCTAAAAACCATGAATTTTTAAGTTGCATTTTTAATATAACAAAACGGGAAGCACTTATTTGGTTTACCAAATCTCTTTAAGGCTTTGGCATAGATCTTGTAAGTAGTGTGGCTTTATGCTATACTAAAACCATAACACATTTTATTACAAATCAACCCACAAGTAATCTAATAACGAGAGGGCAGTATTATGAAGAAAGTAATAAGAATATCAATAGCTTTAATAGCGTTAACAGCACTTTTATTTTGTTGTATATCATGCAAAAGAACCGATAAAGATGGCTACAAAGACCCAAATAAAAAGCAAACGGAGTATTTGTCATATACGCTGATTTCAGACCTGTATGGCGGAGCGTTTGTCTCAATAACAGGTAATTTACCAATCACTTTTGAGCAGGGGTATATCGTGATTCCAGATGAAATAGAGGGTTATCCGGTGAGGAGCGTTTATAATTTAAGGTGTGAAGCCTATAATTCCGACGAGTCCAAGCAACATTTTAATAATATAAAGAAAGTTTATGTTTCTAAAAATGTAAAAACCTATAATGAAAGTAATATGTTTATAACAGGGGATGCCATTTTTATTTTCATTGGCGCAACAAGGCCTACAACTATTTCCAGGAAATATATAGACATGTATATTTCAAAATATCATGAAGAGAAATACGTATCTACTGGCTTAACAATGTATACTATTGCAAATATTAATTATTTGTATAATTTCGAAGCGGCTCCAAATGAAGGGGTTTATTTCGTTGATAATTTAAATGAAAACGACACCTTTGTTTACACGCCAGAAAGTCCAAGGCGGGATAACTATACATTTACTGGATGGTTTATGGAGTCGGAGTGCATTAATAAAATTGATTTAAAAACGTTCATTTATGAAAGTAACATGGGGTGTGTTGATTTTTACGCAGGCTGGGAAACCAAGTAATAGCTAATAATCAGGGAGGTAAAATTAATGACAAAAAATATGCTAAGATGTTATCTGTTTTTTGTTATCTAAAAACCATGAATTTTTAAGTTGCATTTTTAATATAACAAAACGGGAAGCACTTATTTGGTTTACCAAATCTCTTTAAGGCTTTGGCATAGATCTTGTAAGTAGTGTGGCTTTATGCCATACTAAAACCATACCACATTTTATTACAAATCAACCCACAAGTAATCTAATAACGAGAGGGCTGTATTATGAAGAAAGTAATAAGAATATCAATAGCTTTAATAGCTTTAATAGCACTTTTAATTTGTTGTATATCATGCAAAAGAACCGATAAAGATGGCTACAAAGACCCTAATAGAAAGCAAACAGAGTATTTGATATATACTTCTTTATTTGGTGAAGTAAGCATTGTTGGAACAACAGCAGTAGGAGTTAATCAAGATTATTTAATTATACCGGATGAGATTGATGGTTTGCCTGTAACTTATGTCGATTATTTAACAACACACAAATGGAGTGAAGAGCAAGGTGTGTATATGCATTATTTAAAAAAACTGTATGTAGCTCCAAATGTGCATATATTTGACTATCATCATAAAATTGATTACACGGAAGAACTAAAAATCATATTTTGGGGTGAGGATCCTCCGAAAATGCACCGGATTAGATGCTCTACCTCAGAGTACCTTTATGATATTTATGATGAAAAATATCCATTGTGTGTAAATATTGCAAACATTAGTTATGTTCTTAATTATGATAATGCACCAAACAAATCAGTTCATTTTGTGGATGATTTGGAAGAGGGAGAGCGAGTTGTTGTGTTACCAAGTGAACCTATAAGAGATGGGTATGCATTTACAGGCTGGTATTCCGAAGCAGAGTGTATAAATAAGGTTGAGTTAGAAACTTTTATTTATAAGAAGGACATGAGCAATGTAACCTTTTATGCAGGCTGGCAGGAGAAATTACATTAGGAGAACATAAATGCAAAAGCTAGTTAAATTGCAACATACTTTAATTTTTATTTCTTTATTATTAATTATAGTCTTTTTATGTGTACTAAGTTATGAGCAACCTATTGTTGCATATGGTAGTACAGACACTTTGTTTATGGGGGCAACTACGGGAAAGAGCTATTCTGAAAAGGAAAACGCCATCGTGAAACTGTAATAGACATAGGGATTTTAAGCAATAACAAAAGTGTAGTCCACTATACTTCGTAAAAAGCGAAATATGGTGGGCTTTTCTTATCCATAGAATAGTTAAATAATTTAGTTATATTTTTAGCCTTGTGGCTAAAAGTGATATTGTTTACGCAGTAAACAGTGTAGCCGAGCGTAGCGAAC